>RDYN01000013.1 GCA_004293365.1 Oscillatoriales cyanobacterium
TGCGGACTAAAGTCCTCACTACAAACCTTTTTTCAATATTGTAGTGAGGAGTAAAATCCTTCATGGATGCGGACTAAAGTCCTCACTACAAACCTTTTTCAATCTTAGGGGAAATCTCGCTCTTACAAAAATCCACGAAAGCATTAATATCTGCTTCTTTAGTATTAAAAGCTGTTACCAGTCTGACGGTAGAGTTCTCCCACCGATAAAACTGAAAACCCTGACTAAAAGCTGCTGCAATCACTGATTCGGGAAGCTGCATAAAAATCTCGTTAGCTTCGACGGGATGGCAAAAATTGACTCCCTCAACTCCTGCCAAACCTTGCGCTAATTTAGCAGCCATCTTATTGGCGTGAGTCGCATTTATTAGCCACAAATCATCTGTTATATATGCTTCCAACTGCGCCGACAAAAATCGCATTTTTGAGAAGAGATGCCCGCTGCGCTTGCGGTAAAATGGGAAAGTCTTTGCTAATTCTTGATTGAAAAATACCACAGCTTCCGCAGCCATCGCGCCGTTTTTTGTGGCTCCAAATGAGAGGATATCGACACCGGCGCGCCAAGTGATATCCGCAGGCGTACAGCCCAAACTAGCAACAGCATTGGCAAAGCGGGCTCCATCCATGTGCAGGTGCAAATTGTGGCTGCGAGCAACCTCCGAAATGTGCGCTATTTCCGCTGGATTGTAGACTGTGCCGGCTTCTGTGGCTTGTGTGATGCTGACGGCGGCGGGCTGTACGTGGTGGACGATTCCTGCACCAGCGCGATCGACTATTTCACCTAAAGTCTCTGCCTTTATCTTACCATGATTTCCTGTTAGTGTCACCAACTTTGCACCGCCAGTAAAAAACTCCGGCGCGCCGCATTCATCCAGATTAATATGAGATTGGGCGTGACAGTAAACAGCGCCGTAGGTCGGAGTCATAACCGCCAGGGCCAGAGAATTAGCAGCCGAACCCGTTGCTACAGGAAAAACCGTCACCGATGTCTCGAACAAATCCGAGAATTTCACTTGCAAACGCTCAGTGTATTCATCATCTCCATAGGACATAACTGCACCGCAATTAGCCGCTGCAATCGCTGCCATAATTTCCGGCGAAACCCCCGTTGCATTGTCGCTACAAAAATTCATTTGAATAATTGGTAAACAGAATCTATAATATAACTCAACAGTCAAAACTAAACTGTCAAGCATTAAACCAAGAGGAACTATGGCAGAGTACCGCCAAATAGAATACCGCATCGGCAAAGACGGCAAAATTACCGAAACCGTCCTCAACGCCACTGGTTCGAGTTGCACCGAAACCACCGCCGGAATTGAAAAAGCCCTAGGTAAAGTAGAATCTCAAGACTTGCTGCCAGAATACTATGAAGGCGAAGAAAATTTGACCGCCGAACAAACTCAGACTTTAAAACAAGTTTAGAAAATTTAACAATGTTCTATCTCCTCGGCGTAACAGTTGATGCAACAACACTGCCTGCCTTCAGTATCGCGCTAGCTGTCGGGGGCATTTTTCTAATTTTAGTCTACCTTTATGCTGCATCCGAGGCCGGAGATGCGATCGAGTTTAAGTACGATACAATTCTCCGAGAACGCATGAATCAGCTAGATATCGTCGATTGGCAAGATTTAGGCGAACAAGCAGGCTTAAGTCGCTTCGGGGTGCGCTTAGTGCGGCAGGGAGACGTGGGAAAACTCACAGTAGACCAACTGCGGCGGCTGGCAACTGTGCTAAATTTGAATTTCCAAGAATTCGATCGCACTTTAAGCGCGCTGCCCGTATCGGCTACAATCACAACTAATCCCAGCGAAATCGAAGAATTGAGACAGCAGTGTTTCCGGCTGCGGGAAGAATTGCAGCAGCAAAAAACTCAACTAACTGCCGATTTTCGCCGCGCCACCTTTGAACAGTTGCAAACTTTGTTAACCAACTATCCCGCCGCCCGCAAAATGGCAGAAGCCAAGCCGGATATGCCAGCCAAAAATCTCTCGGCTTTGTTTACGCCCCTAGAAAATCTCTTGTCAAGTTGGGATTTTGAAACAATTGGTTCAGCTTGGGAACAAGTTGCTTACAATCCGCAGTTGCACCAGCCGGATGTTGAGGATATAACAGAAGGAGATTTAGTTTACGTGAGATTTGTGGGCTATCGAGATGGAGAGCAAATTCTGGCTCCTGCTAAAGTTAGTCGCAGCCTCCCACCGGGAATAAAAAATTAAATTAAAAATCTAAAATAGACATGACTACAGTTGCAATAGACTTCGGTACCAGCAACACGGTTGTTTGCATTCTCAACCCGGATACGCAAACACCGGAAACTTTGAGATTGGGCGAAATGTCCCGGATTTTCAAAATCAAAAAATCGAGCGGAAATGCCCGAGAAATACCTGTAGTGCCGACTTTAGTGTTTGTGAAAAATATGGGAGAGTTAGTATTGGGAGAAAAAGTGCGATCGCAGCGTTTAGGACAGTCCCAGCCAGACCGTTTCTTCAAAGCTTTTAAACGCGACTTAGCAGCCGATTATCAGCCCCCAGCCAGAAATATCGACGGCGAAAAGTACACGCCAGAATCAGTGGCAGAACAGTTTATCCGAACAATCTGGAAACAATTATATCAGCAAAATATACAACCAGACAAAGTAATTTTTACAGTTCCAGTCGGAGCATTTGAGCGATATCTAGATTGGTTTCGCGACTTGGCGGAATCTCTGGGAGTTGAGGAAGTTCAGCTAATCGATGAATCCACCGCAGCCGCCCTGGGATATGCCGTACAACGCCCCGGTTCTCTAGTTTTAGTAGTCGATTTTGGCGGCGGAACTTTAGATTTAAGCTTGGTTCGCACTGCGCCTCCTTCCTCAGTCAAAAATAGCCAATCTCACAGCCACAATTTAATGCGTGCCGAAGTGTTAGCAAAATCCGATGCTTATGTCGGTGGCGAAGATATTGACATATGGATTGTTGAAGATTATTTGCGGCAAATTGGTTCGTCGCGGGCCGAAGTCGGCGGGGTTGGCTGGCAAAATTTATTAGAAATAGCAGAAAAGTTAAAGATTCAAGTTTCTCAAGTTAATGAGGCGAAGGAAAGTTGGTTTGATGATGAAAATTTTATGTCTTACGATTTGCAGTTAAACCGAGATCAGCTTGAGGAAATTCTGGAATCCCGGCAGTTGTTGGAACAGTTGCGGGAAGCTTTAGATGAAGTGCTGAGTATTGCGCTGGGAAAAGGTATCGGGAAAGCAGATATCGAACAGGTTTTGCTGGTAGGAGGAACTTCTCTAATTCCGGCTGTGTCTAATTTAGTTGTTTCGTACTTCGGGCGGCAAAAAGTTAAAACAGACAAGCCTTTTGAAGCTGTGGCGCACGGTGCTTTAGCCCTGACACAATTGGCGAGTGTGGACGATTATTTGCGCCACAGCTATGCAATTCGCCTCTGGGAACCTTATGCTAAAGCTTATGCTTATTCGCCGATTTTTAGCAAGGAAATGAAGTATCCTTGTGAAAGTTCTGATGAGTTGACGCTGCAAGTGGCCATTGAAGGACAAAGGGAAATTCGGTTGGATATTGGGGAAGTTGCGGAGGTGTCGCAAGCGGAGGTTAGTTTTAACGAAAAAGGTCAAATGACGAGCAGTTTGCTCAACAAACACAGCGATTTTCGCTCTCTGGAAAGCCACCACCAGGAGGTTTGTGTGGCGCATTTGAATCCGCCTGGGGTGTTGGGGATCGATCGGGTTTCGGTGAGTTTTGAGGTGGATCAGAGGCGGGTTTTGTTGGCTACGGTGCGGGATTTGGTGACTGGTAAGGTGTTGGTGGAGAAAGGGGCGATCGCCAAACTGCAATAATGATACAATTTTTAGATAAAATTCGGATCTTGAAATCGCTTCTTGTCAAACAAAGTCCCTCTATAAGAGACTGAAGAATATCGATTTAAATCAAATTTATGCCGCCATGAAGAAGCAACAAAATAAATTCAGCCACCTCACAGCAATCGAAAGAATTTACTTGTCATTTCCGGCAAAATTTTTATTAGAGCAAAACTTGTTGCAAGGTAAAGTTTTAGATTTTGGGTGCGGCTTCGGGAGTGATGTTAAATTGTTGCAGCAAAAAGGCTTTGATATTGCAGGTTACGACTCTTATTATTTTCCTGAATTCCCCCAAAATAAATTTGATACTATAATTTGCTTTTATGTTTTAAATGTTTTATTTCCCGAAGAACAAGCGAATGTGCTGATGGAAGTGTCGAACCTCTTGAAACCGGGAGGTAAAGCATATTTTGCCGTGAGAAGGGATATCAAAAAAGAAGGTTTTCGAGAACATTACGTACACAAAAAACCTACCTATCAGTGCATTGTCAAACTTCCGTTTAAGTCGTCTCTCTTAAATGAGTCTTGCGAAATTTACGAATACGTGCATTACAATCATCAAAGAAATTCAACTAATAACTGCATATTCTGCAATCCGTACAGAAATCTAACTTTGCTAACTGAATCAGCCACAGCCTACGCGATGTTTGACGGTTATCCCGCCAGCAAAGGTCATGTTTTAATTATCCCGAAGCGTCACGTTGCCAATTATTTTGAACTGCCGTTTAGGGAACAATCGGCTTGCTGGTTTATGGCGAATAAGGTGCAAGAGATGTTAAATAAAGAGTTTCAGCCTGACGGTTTTAATGTGGGTATCAATATTAATAAAGATGCGGGTCAAAGTCGCAGTCACGCGGCTATTCATGTTATCCCCCGCTACAAGGGCGATGCGGCTGGGCATAAAGGCGGAATTAGATGTGTTATTCCTCAAGTTAGAAAGAAAAGTTAGGAATTTGTGAAAGGATTTTTTTTACCGCAGAGGCGCAGAGAACGCAGAGAGAAATTGATAATTATTGTAAGGATTGTTATACAGGAATTACTCGCTGCGACTAAAGAAACCGGGTTTTTTATTAATTCTCGGGCTGCGACGAAGGATTTTTGTGCAAAAACCCGGTTTCTCGATACCCGTGGGTAATTTTTGTAAGGATTTTTATATTTGAGCAAAGGGCGAGCAAAATAGAGTTAAAATGTGTTTGCCAAGTCTCAAACGACACATTAGCAGTAATTTGGTGTTCTGTTTATGTCTAAGCGCAAAAAGCAAGAATGGCTCAAGGAAACTCTGGAGCTCAAAGAAGACCATAATTGGAAATCTCAGCCTGGAACTCGCATCTTTGTCGCAGGAAGAGGTGCAGTCCGCTTTGATGTCCCGCAAGATTGGCATTTTGAACCGGATACTAAGTCGTTCCGGTTTACGGATAAAAAGCCGCCGGATGATGATTGTTGTTTGGAGGTTTCGTTTAATTTGTTACCTCCTGGTAATTGGGGAGAATTTCCGCTGGTGCCGCTATTGCAGAAGATAGTTGAAGATGATACCAGAAATCCGATCGATCCTGGGGATATTATCCAATTGAAGCGGCAAACTGCTCGGGTTGTTTGGACTGAATTTAAGTTTATCGACCCTCCGGAACAGCGGGAAGCTTATTCGCGAATCTGTATCGGATTGGGTTCTAATGTTCAGTGTTTGATTACTTTTGACTATTGGGTTGATGATGCTAAACGTTTGACTCCTGTCTGGGATACGGTGATGGACTCGCTGGTTTTGGGTTTGTTTATTAGTGACCCTCGAACGGGTTTTGCATGTCCTGATTAGATATATGCAGGGTTGGAAGCTTCGGGTTTTGTGGGTCTAAATCCCCGATCTTTTGAATAAGTCGGGGATCTAATTTGCTATGGGTACGGGCGAGCGCTCTGCTGCGGGGATAATTGGCGAGCGCACTTTTTGCTAGATTTGAGTCGCTCGGCCAATCGTGTAAATGCTATAATTATTAACAAGTTGTGCTTAGGGAGACTACGGAAATGCAGCTCGCATCATTTGAACAAAAAATGTGGGAGAGTTCGCCAGCAAAAACTCGCACTAAAATATCCGATAGTGAAATCAACCATAAATACGAGTTAAGAGAGCATAGAATTCTTACTGAAATCAACCGTGAAAAGCTTCCTAGTTTTGTCCAGGCATTAAAGCAGCCTGGTTATATGGAAGTGCGACCATTTTACCAAAGAAGGGCGCGTTGGACCACCAAAATGCAATCCAAACTAATCGAATCATTTCTCGTTAATATTCCAGTTCCATCAATAATTTTATACGAAAAAGAATACTATTCATATGAGGTTATGGATGGTCAACAAAGAATTACTGCGATTCAGGATTTTTATGAAAACAAGCTTTCATTAACAGGGCTTGAACTTTGGCCTGAATTAAATGGACGTACCTACAATCAACTTCCTCAAAAAATTAGAGCAGGTATCGACCGTCGTTCTATCTCATCTACAGTAATTATTGCAGAATCAACCTCCGATCCTGAAGAGGCTCTATTCTTAAAACAAAAAACCTTCGAGCGCCTTAACACTGGAGGCGTAGATTTAAGTCAACAGGAAGTGCGAAACTGTTTGTATTATGGAAAGTTCAATGAACTGTTGCTAAAATTATCGCGCCATCCCATATTTGCAGAAGCTTGGGGAATTCCGACACAGGATGACAGCCCCGAATTGGAGAAAAATACCCTTTATAAAAAAATGGAAGATGCTGAGTTAGTTCTGCGTTTTTTTGCTCTCATAAACGTTGATAATTACCAAGGGGGAATGGAAGGATTTTTAGATTTGTACATGATGAGAAGTTTAAATTTTGATGAGGAAGATATCAATTACTTGGAATCTATTTTTCTCAAAACTATCACAATAGCTCACCTAATTTACGGAGAGCATTTATTCAAACCATTTGACCAGAAAACTCAAACTTGGTCAAACAAGACTTATAAAGCATATTATGATGCAATTATGGTGTGTTTAAGTAGGTACTTGCAATATGAAAAAAGATTAATTGCTCTAAAAGACCGAATTATTGAAGAGACAAAGAACATCTTTAAAAAACCTGAATCTCGTCTTCTCACAGGAGGTGGAAAAACCAAGGCAGAGATTCAGGAGCGAATCGGGATATTTGACGAAATGCTTTCGCAAGTTATCGGAGAGTAACTTGCGATGTTTGACGAGCTTCTCAAGACAGTCAGCCTCAAAATTTCCACTGTCCGTTCGATGATAAAGACTAACGATAGACTTAGAAAAATCGTATTTCAAGACAGTTCAGATATAAAACAGTTGAAAGAACATCCTGAATTTGCCGCATTAATAGAAGTAATCTGTAGCAAACGAGAATGGCAAATTTACGAGCGCTGTGCCGTAGTAACTAGATTGTATGCTATTTACGAGCGCTTTGTTGAGGATTTAATTTCGGATTGGCTGCAACTTATGCCCGATTTGGTTCCGCGTTATTCAGATTTAGGAGAAAAAATCCAAAATACCCATCGAGAGGGTATAGGGCGTTTATTGATTGACATCAAAAAGAATAGGTTTCAACATCTTTCAGTTGAGAAAGTAGTTCAAGGATTATCCTGCGGCATTACTAACACTGGAAAATACGAGCTACTTCCAGATGCTTTTCTATTGCACGAGCAAAATTTACGCAAGGAAGTCCTAGAAACAGTCTTGAGAAATGCTGGAATTGATGAGGCATGGAAATGGGTAATTAACCACAAAGAAATTAAATACTTTGTCGAGGAAATTCGTAGTAGTCAAAACACGGCAGAAGGAGAACTCAAACAATTGGTTGACTATCGAAATAAAGCAGCACACGGCTTTGTAAACGAGATACTGGGAATTCAAGAACTGTTGGACTTAGCTGATTTTGTTGAGGCTTTATGTAAGTCACTTGCTGATTTAGTTACCTACAATATAATTTTACGCCAGATCGAGGGCTGGTAAGGGAGATTGGAAACATTACTGAGTGGTTCAAAAAGCCACAAGCAGGGGTAGCGAAAGTTAAGGAAGTTACATTAACTGTAGGAGAAAGTGTTTTTCTTGTTTTAGTTAATAAGGAATTGTCGTACTGCTACTCTGCTAAAATTGAGAGCATTCAGCTTAACGATCTGTCTCAAAATCGCGTAGAAATAACTTCGGAAACAGAATTAGGCTTAAAGTTCGATCGCGATGCCAGAGTTGGTTTGATTATTTATGTAACGACATCCGATCGCGCTGACTGAATATTTCGTAGCTGCGAAGCCCGATCGCCATTCCCGCAAAATACTAACACAAATACCATACAATTATCCCACCATCCGGCATCTACCAACCTGCTAACGCCATGCTTTGCGATTACCTAGTCCAAATCCTCACCGCCCGCGTCTACGATGTAGCCCAAGAATCCCCCCTAGAATGCGCCCCCAATCTATCAACGCGGCTCAGCAATAAACTGCTGCTGAAGCGAGAAGATATGCAGTCTGTCTTTTCCTTCAAACTGCGGGGCGCGTACAACAAAATGGCCCAACTGTCGCCGGATTTGCTAGCACAAGGTGTCATCGCAGCTTCCGCCGGCAACCACGCCCAAGGAGTCGCCCTCGCTGCGGGCCACCTGGGAACTCGCGCGATTATTGTCATGCCCGTAACTACGCCGCAGGTGAAGGTTAATGCGGTGATAGCGCGCGGTGGAGAGGTGGTTTTGCACGGGGATACCTACGATGATGCTTGCGCCTTTGCGCGCCAATTAGAGGCAGAAAAAGGGTTGACTTTCATTCACCCTTTTGACGATCCCCACGTAATCGCGGGACAGGGTACGATCGGCATGGAAATTCTGCGGCAACATCAAAAACCGATTCACGCGATTTTTGTGGCCATTGGCGGCGGCGGATTGATTTCGGGAATTGCAGCTTATATCAAGCGGTTGCGCCCGGAAATTAAGATTATCGGCGTTGAACCTGTGGATTCCGATGCGATGAATCAATCGCTGAAAGCGGGTAAACGGGTGCGTTTGTCGCAGGTGGGTTTATTTGCTGACGGCGTTGCGGTGCGGGAAGTTGGGGAGGAAACTTTTCGCCTGTGTCAAGAGTATGTGGATGAGATTATTTTGGTGGATACGGATGATGTTTGTGCGGCGATTAAGGATGTTTTTGAGGATACGCGATCGATCTTAGAACCTGCCGGCGCATTGGCGATCGCAGGTGCGAAAGCTTACGTCGAACGGGAACAAGTCGCAGGAGAAACATTAATTGCGGTTGCTTGCGGCGCGAACATGAATTTCGATCGCCTGCGTTTTGTAGCAGAAAGGGCAGAGTTTGGCGAACGTCGGGAAGCGATTTTTGCAGTCACAATTCCCGAACAGCCGGGAAGTCTCCGCAGGTTTTGCGAATGTCTGGGGAAGCGCAATTTAACTGAATTCAGCTATCGAATTGCGGATGAAAAAGCGGCACATATTTTTATTGGCGTGCAAATTCAAAACCGCGCTGATGCGGTGAAAATAGCGGCAAGTTTTGAAGATTGCGGCTTTAAGACTCTCGATTTAACTGATGATGAATTAACGAAATTGCACTTGCGGCACATGGTGGGCGGCCGTTCTCTGCTGGCAAATCACGAACTGTTTTATCGGTTTGAATTTCCCGAACGTCCTGGTGCGTTGATGAAGTTTGTGGGTTCGATGAGTCCTAACTGGAATATCAGCGTTTTTCACTATCGGAATAACGGGGCTGATTACGGGCGAATTGTGGTGGGGATTCAAGTACCGCCGGATGAGATGCAGGAATGGCAGGCTTTTTTGGATACTCTGGGCTATCAGTATGGGGATGAGAGTCAGAATCCGGCGTATAAGTTGTTTTTGGGGTAGGTTTTGAGGTGGGTTTTGGGGTGGGGTTTTGGGAAAGGGCGATCGAATTTAAGGTGTGACAAAGCTAAATTAAACTATTGCCACTCGTCATAAAGGGAAAACTGGCAGAAAAACGATAAAATTGTGGCAGAGTGGCAATGACACCGAATCCAAAGCGATGACAACAGCACTTCCAACATCTCTCACCCTCGAAGCTTTCCTCAAACTGCCGGAAACTCAACCTGCGAGTGAATTTATTAACGGACGCATTCATCAAAAGCTTATGCCCCAAGGCAAACATTCTCGCTTGCAACTCAAGTTTTGTAACGCTGTAAATCAGGTTGCGGAAACGGCACAAATTGCCCTTGCTTTTCCAGAATTGCGCTGTACTTTTGGCGGGCGTTCTCTTGTGCCGGATGTTACAGTGTTTGCTTGGGAAAGAATCACTTTTGAAGCGGATGGTGAAGTTCCGAATGCTTTTGAGACTCATCCTGACTGGACAGTGGAAATTTTATCCCCAGATCAGAAAGCAACTAAGGTGATTAGTAATATTTTACACTGTCTGAAATACGGCACTCAGCTTGGATGGTTAATCGATCCAGAGGAGCGGTTTATTTTAGTATTTATTCCTGGACAGGAACCAGTTGAGTTGACGGGACAAAATCGCCTGCCCGTGCCAAATTTTTTAACGTTAGATTTGACTGTGGAGCAGGTTTTTGGGTGGTTGAAAGCAGGTGGATAACTTTGCTCTAAATTCTATCCGATCGCAAATTCCTGATTTCTTCGATGCTGAGTCCGGTTGTTTGACTGATGGTTTCGTCATCTAGGCGATCGAGTAATCGCCGTGCGATCGCCAGTTTTTCTTCTTTTTGAGCTTCTTTTCGAGCTTGTTTCTCAGCATAGATTATAACTCCTTGTTGGTCGTAAATAAACATTTCTTGCCGTTCGATAGCCTCCAGTTCATCAGGATTTAAATTAACTTGATTTGCTATGTCAAAGGCTTGATGAATCTCTGGGACGACATCCATTGTTTCTGGAATTTGTGTCAGCGTGTTAGCATATTTCATGAAATAAATCCATTTATCCACTAGAGTTTCTAACTGTGACAATTCTTTGGTAAATTTCGGAAGTTCGACAAACACTAACTCCATGTTATTGTCGGTATATCTCAGATTAGTCGTTTCTTCTTTATAAACAAATCTAGAAATTAGCCGATCGCTATTTGCAAACATCTCGAAATCAGTCAGTGTCAGTGCAATCACAGGTTTCAGCATTCCGTAGCCTTGTCCTTTCTGTAATTGAGAAACATAGGTTTTTGCAGCGTTGTACAAAACTCTCTTTCCGAAAAACTCTACATTTAATACCTGCATTTCAATAATGACTATAGTACCGTCGGTGAGTCGGGCTTTCACATCTAAGTAAGTATCTTTTAACCCTGTGATTTTTGGGGGTAAGTTGGGATTAATAATTTCTAAGTCTTCTATGGTAGGATTGCCATCGTAAATCATGGCGTTGAGGAAGCTGATGAGTATGCCTTTGTTATCTGAAGAACCGAAGATTTTTTTGAAGGCGTAGTCGGTTTTGGGGTTAATGAAGGTCATATTTTAAATCCTGTGCTGTAAAGGCTAAAATTTAAGCGATTTCTTGACGTACCAGCTCAGCTAGACTATCCCACTGAGCATCTGTTGTAGCTTCAAACTGAGCTTTCCATGCTCGTTCATCTTCTAATTCGGCGAGCAGGCGAGCGGCGATCGCATCTTGCTCGTCTGCTGATAAAGTTTTCAATTGGGCGATCGCGCGATCGAGCAATTCAGTCATAATCGCCGTTTTATATAAGAGATACCGCTAATTATAGCTTGCCCAGTTGTCAGGTTTTGGTGTTTCGCGCGATCGCACTTAATTTTGTTCGTAAGGGCGATCGCCCAAAACGATCGCTCTTACGAATTACAATGGGTAAAGAAGTCTAGCAAGGAAAATGCCAGATTATGACAATCCGGGAAGAAGTAATCCGCGAGATTGAGCAAGCCTCAGATGATGTACTTGAGGTGCTATTGAGTTTTTTGCGTCAGAGGCGCTTGTCGAACTTGGAGGGTTTTTTGGCGATCGACTCTGCTGAGATTTCCAGTGCTGAATTGACAGCGCAAAAGCATTATCCTCTGCGCGGGATGCCGTTGGTAATTGCCGAGGATTTTGATGCGCCGATGCAAGTTACCCAACTAATCGAGGGGATTGTCACGATTAGGGAAGATGGAAATGTAGGTTTGAGGGACTTATTGGGTGGTTTAGAAGCCGAGAGAGAAGCGATTTGGCAGGAAAAACAGTCTGGATAACTCAAGGTAATGCGATCGGGATGAGCGACAAAGGGAAAGGGCGATCGCACTTAGTTTTGTTCGTAAGGGCGATCGATCTTCGCATACCGGTAACTATTCTGGTTTCATCCAACCTTTGAAGATCGCTTTCGTAACATTGACATAGGGATTGGCTAAAAACTCTTCGATCGCAGTTTCACCGCCAGCCTGCAATGCAGCAATCAAGCGACGTTTGAAACTAGGAGTTGTTTCATCATGAATGTACTTAATCTTTTCGGCCTCAGTAGGATTTGGATTAATTCTTGCTAACTGTTCGAGCAGTTGTTGAATTTCTTTTGCTGAAGCAGCAAGAGTTTGTTTTTGTTCTGATTGTTGGTCAAAAGTGGTGTTGTCAGATCTACTGACCTGATTAGCATTGTAAACGCTTCCACTACTCTGGGCACCATAAACACTTCCACCGACATTTATTGATTTATAATTCTCAGGCATAGTTTAAACGACTCCTTTATTGCAAATAAATTTACTTTTTCTTAGGCTTTTTCTTGGGAGGGTAGATATCATTAATTTCAGCTTCTGACAACCACCGATTTGGCTTGTGATTTTCATTCAATGGTATCCAAATTGATTCTGTAGAATTACGAGTGACATGATCGTTGAATTTCACAAAATCTTCATCTTCAATCGTAAAAAAACTTTCGTATTCTGTGCTGTAGCATTTACTATCGTTCGTCCATTCATAAATCCTCAATTTATACTTGCCAGATTTAACCTCAAATTGCCTTCCCCCTAGTTCAATCATCCAATCAAATTGAATTACTTTACTTACGGAAGAAAGTCCTTTTACAGGAATTGGTTGAGCTAAACTATCATTTTCAAAATTTCCACTTATTCCAATTTTAACAAAAGCAGTCCATATCATATCGTAAAAATTATCATGGCCATCTTTGACAACAACTAAGCGAATACGCTCAATTGTTCCGCCTTGTGGACTCCAATTGTAGAAGGTGATCGGTAGATTAAATTGTACTCCTGTAAGAGTCGTACAACTCGTTATAGCATCAATTTTAAAAATGGGAAAAAGTATAATATCTTTTCCAAAACACAACTTAATATTTTGTTTTTTTAGAAGAGATTTATAAGCAACAACACCAGATACACCTAAGCTAAATAAAGAAACTAATGTTGCGAACCAATCAGTTTCTTTTTTTACAGCGCTGGTATCGTTTAGTGTTAAAATATTCTGTGATGGAGTAGATAATGAAGTCGGCGTTTGTTTATTTGAAGCATTAGAACCTTGTTTGATACTACCTGAAGCAGGTGTATTTGTATATGGCTGAGCCAAAGATTTAATTGAAGTAGCTAATAATGAAATAGTACATATTGCTAATAGCATTTTATTTCCCCTCATGCCATCATATCCATATTATTTGTGCAATTTGCGAGATTTGAATAGAGTTTAATACACACAAAAATCGTCAATTTTAATTGGTTGCAATTGAACGAATAATTGTTATTTACTGTGTATACCTACTATAAACCGATCGCACAAAAATTAAAAGCGGAAAAAGACGGATTTTTCTTAAATTATTGTAAACTACGGAAAAAGACGGATCGAGACGGATTAAGTCGGCTATAATAACCAATGTCCTCCCACATCCCGGATGATGCGCCTCCAAGAAATACTTCAATTTATAGATGATGCTGTCTACGCCAAGACACGCAAACGCTTAAATGACTTGCAACGCGGAATTATCGAAGGCACGCTGAAACGTCAAAAGTATGATGACATTGCAGAGAATTGTGGTTGTTCAGCGGGTCATGCTAAGGATGTCGGTTACGAGCTTTTGCAAATGTTATCTGATATTTTTGATGAAGAAGTTGATAAAAAAAACCTTAAATCCGTCGTAGAACGGCAAGGCGATCTAAATATTTATTTGGGCGCTCGAAGTTTTAATACTAATAATAGTAATCATATAATCGGCTGTGTAAACATGGGTTCCGAACAAACCACTCCTAACCTAAATCAAAGTCAGCCGGAAACTCCCGACTCGCAGGAGGAAAATAAAAATCAAACTAAGATTGAAACAATAGATAAATTACGGCAGTTTGGCTTGAGCGACGAGCAAATTGCCGAAGCCCTAGATATACCTTTAGAGCAGGTTAAGCAGGTGGACTTGCAGGAGTAAATCTGTGCTATTTTATATCTCAATGTCATGGTTCTTGTTCCTCAAATAGGGATAGTAGATCTCGGCGACCGCTAACTACACGAAGAATCTCAATCCCATCCTCTAAAAGTCGGTAGAAGATGATGTAGCCATCCAAAGGCAGACCTCGCAAGTTGGGACGTATTTCTATATAACTCCTGCCTAAATTAGGAAAGTTGACTAATTGTTGGCAGCGACGCGAAAAATCTTGGAAAAAGCGCTCACCTGCTTCGATGTTGTTGGTAGTGAAATAATAATCAGTAATTTCGTTGAGGTCTTGGGTGGCAAGAACGTTGATGAGATAGCGTTTCATTGTTGAGTCTCGCGCGCTTGCCGGAAACGATCGCAAATCCCTACAATAAATGTTTCGCCATCAATCGGTGGAGTATGTTCGGACATGGCAACCGCAGCATCTATCTTAACTCGTACAGCATCGAGCCATTCGCGATCGGCGCGATCGTATTCATCTAACAATCGCAAAGCAACTTCGAGAACTTCTTCGGCAGAGCCATATTTACCAGTTTGCAGTTTAGTCTGAATGAATATTTCTTGGGTTTTCGTCAGCGTAATGCTCATAGTATTGATTTACCCGTTTGTTTTAATTATATCGCATCGATCGATATTTGAAACTGGCGATCGGCAAAATTAGCATACCAAATTATTTCAAACCGATACTGGGCGACTTCTCAGCGGGACAAGAATTTCGTGTAAAATACTAGGCTTTGCACTCAGATACACTTCACGACAGTTACCCTCATTATATCCCACAACAATTGCCCCGATCGCACTACCGATTTCAGGATACATCTCTTCACTCATTTCTCCCTCATCCAAAAAGTCGGGAATTTTAATCAAACCTTTGACCGCATTTTCACCAAGATCGACAAACACTCCAAAAGGAGCATGATATTCAACTTTCCCCAGCACAAACTGCCACAATTTATACTTTTGCTTGGTTTGCTCCCAGTTTTGACTATCCATAATATTCACTCTCGTTTTAGGACTCGTGGAAATTGATTGAGTATGGCAAACAAGCCTTGAGGCACAACTATCTCAATTCGCTCGTAACCGTCTTTCTCATCATAGCGATATTCCAGCGACTTGAAATACTGCTCGTAACTTGACTTATCTATGGAAACCTCCAGTATCCCTTCTTTGTAGCTGAGATTATACTCTTCGGCAATACTGCGATCGTTGGGTCCAGCAAAATAGCAATTTCCATCCAAGTAAGGAGGATTATAGGGAAAATCTAGGGGTTGAAATCCCTCTTGCAATAATTTCTGACCTTTGCCTCTTTGAGGTGATTTGTAAATTGTAATGATTTGGGAGGCTTGTGAGAAACTGGATTGCATTTCAATGCCTAGTAATACTCATGTTCGTTCTTTACCCGTTTGCTCTTATTCTATCCCATTCATCAATTTTCGCGATTAATCCGAATCAAATCAGTCAAAATATTATCCAAACTCCCATTAACTTGAATCCGATCGATCTTCTCAGCAATCCGTTCCAAAACCTCCAACTCCTTCAAACGCAAAGCAACCGGATTATCCTCCATCACCTTCGCCGTATTCAACATACTCCGAGTCGCCGCCGTTTCTTCCCGGCGTCTGACAACATTCGCTTGAGCAGATTTTTCCGCCTCCACAACCTTGCTCAAAATCGTCTTGATCTCGCCCGGTAAGATGATATCTTTCACCCCTACAGAATCGACCTCAATGCCATATTCTGCGGTTTTGGCGCGGATGTATTCAGAAATAGTGCGATCGATCGCACCTTTAGCCTCTAACAGCGAATCCAAAGTCTGTTCGCCCACCGCACCGCGCAAAGCAAACTGCAACTCCTTATACAGAAATCCCGTAATATCCGACAAACCGTTTTTGGCACGCAGCGGATCTTGGATGCGATAACCAGCAGTCAAATTCAAGCGCAAAGGCACTTTATCCTTCGACAGAATATCTTGACCGGATACTTCGATATTTTGCAGGCGCAAATCAATTGCTTCCGTTTGAAAAGAGCGTCCAAACTTCCACCAAGCGTGAGTTCCCGGTTGCAGTTGCGATTGAAACTCTTGGTTGATATACAACAGTCCGACGTGCTGTGGGGGAACTTCGCAGATATGCAAATAGCTTTTATTGAGCAACTGAACTTCTGCCGAACCTGCAACTAATTCAGCTATTAAATTAGATGGTAATTTGGCATCAGTGCTGATGTCGATAACTTCAACTTCTACACCCTGCCAAAAGAGATTGCGACTTGTGGGTGGCAAAATTGCGATCGCCCTTCCTCGATGCCGCACAATTGCCACGGAATTGTTAGCTAATTGCACGACTTCACAGTAAGCCGCAATAAACTCAGGATGCTGTTCAATTAGGGCATCTTCTAGGGGAAAACTAGGATTAGGTACAATCCGGCTGAGATTCTTCACAGTAACGGCTTGATTTACAGACCAAAAAGCATATTCCCCCGGTTCCAGAGGTCGGATAAAGTTACTTTGCACGTACAGCAAGCCAATTTCATACTCGGAAACTTGGAATCTATTCAGTCCATTTAAGACAACCGATCGCACTTTTTTGACAAATTCAGCAGGCAATTCCAAATTTTCGTCTAAGTTAAAAAGATGAGATTCCACCTCAATAAAACCGCGCCAAAAAGCCCGCACTTGATTCGGAAAAATACTAATCCAAGTTTGACCGAGACGAACTAATGCTGTTTGATTGAATCCTGTGCGGACGATCGAAAGATGTTCTTGCAGTTCGGTTGGGTAATTTCTCAACAGCAATTCCAAGTTATCAATCTTAGCTTCTGGTTGATTGAGATCGTAGCTTTTTAATTGCCAATGGTTGCCGAAATAGGTATGCGTACCGGGCTTTAAGATTTTATTGAAATCGCCGCGATGATATAAGATTCCGATTTGGCTGAGTTGGACATGAAAGGTTTGCCACATATAAATTTGAGGGAAATGGAACCAGCGAAAAAGATTTAATACAAACATCTATTCTTGAGTCTGCACAAATAAACTAAAGTTAGTTATAACTTACGTATTGAGACCAAAGAAACCGGGTTTTTACCGAGTCTCCGGGTGAGTGCAAAAAATTTTCGCAAAAAACCCGGTTTCTGACTGCGCGTGCGTCGAATTGACCCAATTTTAATTGCGATTGGGCGCTGTTAATCGACTGTGTAATATATATACTACAAAAATATTTGCGCTCTGTCAAGTGCAAGTGCTTACAGTTCGGATGCGGGCAAAAGCCTCTCCCAGACTGGATTAAGATTGTTGCCACTTTTCCCAAACTACCTTTCGGCAATCTAGAAACAGATAGTAACGCTCAAATATGCCGTGCAGCGAAGCTATCCCGTAGGGAATCGCCCAACGCATCTAGAATTCCCGCAGGAAAACCAAATGTAGCAAAGCAACGGACATACTCGAATCAGGAAGAAAAGCAGTCGCGCAGGCTTCTTTACTGCTAACAAACACTTGCATGACAGAGCTTTAAGATAACGGATTCGCGCCGTCTTGGGATTTATCCCGTGCTATTTTGCAACCTTTCAACAAGGAGCCCATACCCAGGGCTAGGGTGTTTAAAGTACAGGACTCGAACCTGTTACACATCGATCTACAGTCGATTGCTCTATCCATATGAGCTAACTTTTTGGGGTTTGATACAGGACTCGAACCTGCAACCCATCGATTAATAGCCGATCGCTCTTCCAATTGAGCTAATCAAACGATATAGTTACAATTACTTAGCGGTATACGCTTCTACCAGAGGTAGGCGCACCAGTCGGGCGTACAGAACCCGGACTATAGCTTTGTAAATTTGTCACTATCCCACCTTAAGCCTAGCACAAAGAAAATAGTCGTAGGGTGTGGATCCTGCGAAAAATACCTAAAAAATATTGACAATTTAAAAGCGACGCACCCCAAAGGTTCCCTGTGAAAAATCAGAAGATTTATTCCGTTCGTAGTGCGGACTTCAGTCCGCTTTTATTCTGCGGACTGAAGTCCGCACTACGAACAAATTATTACTCGTTCCTGGACACACTAAAACCAAAGAAACCGGGTTTTTTACCTAATCTGTTGGTTCAAAGGAAGAATTTTCATAAAAAACCCGGTTTCTGACCACCCGTGCGTCGCTTCTAATTACTGACAAATTAAGAGCAGCGAAAGAGGCAACTTTGTCTGCGGGTGTATCGGCTCTTCTAATTCACAGATTCTCCAGCCCGATTCTGACACTTGTTGAAACCACGAACTAACTGTGCGAAAATACCAGGGCATCGGCTCTATAAAAACTCCGCCGCCGAAATTGTCGAAAGTCTCGATTTTCCATCCATCAATATAGGGCTGTTGCTGACAGGCTGTGAATGGATGAACTGTCTGGATTAACAAATGTCCGTCTGAGACTGTGGCTTGGCGTAACGATCGCAATAAATCTCCAATTTCCTCACCAAGTAGCGAAAAATTGCAGACAATCCCATCGTAGGATTGACCGAGTATCAGCGGATCGGCAATAATGTCATCGTAGCCGATCGCCCGAAAACAACCGCTGCTTTTCTCGATCGCGCGATCGATCAAACCACGGGAAGCATCAACTCCAACCACCTCTACACCGTGCTTTGCTAAGGCGCGCCCCAACCAACCTTCACCGCATCCGACATCCAGCACTCGCCGATGCCCGTAGCGCAGCACAGCTTGCAGAATAGCCTCATCCGTTGCTGCGCGGCGACTTTCGATCGAATTTTGCTCGATCGCCCGCGTCCATGCGTCAGCATTAGCTTCCCAACTCTTTTGAATTTGTTGTTCAGGGCGATCGAATTTCATGGTAATTCTATTCTTGGTACTAAGACTTACGAAGAAATCTGATTTTGAATCCGATTCTGCGTAAGTCCTGAGTATATAAAAACGAGTTCAGAAAGAGCGATTCTTAAACCCATCTACCCACAACAACCCTCACCGTTCCATCCGCCAAAATTTCCTCTTCTTCCACATTAAAACCCTCAGACTGCACCGCCGCCATCAAACTTTTGCGCGCGTATTTCTGACTTATTGAATTGACAAATTCCTGCTGGTTAATGCGAGCGCCCCAAAAATCCGCCACTAATTCATAATCCTCTCCGCTGCGCCGAAAACCCAAATCGTAACCGTTGGACTGCCGAATCACGTACTCGGCATTAGTTTTTTCGCCATGATAACCCCGCACCTGCACATTGCACTCTACTTGATAACCCAACTCTTCCAACACTTGATGCAGCAGTTCGCCGTTTTTGATCTGAACCTTGATCGTTGTGAAGTGTGACATATCACTTTCGGATTTTTGTGTGAAACGCTGATTTGATTATAATAGCATAAACAGCAACAGTCAATAAGTTATATCTATTCCGGTGGCATTCCTCATAATTGTTGACTGTTGACTGTTTGGACATTTGAACAATACTGATGCAACCGGAAACTATATTAGAACTTGTGTTCTCCAACGCACTGTTTACGAAAAATATGGGGTTTGGCAGGCTAGCATCTGCACGTAAACTCTTAGGCAATCATTCTTTCCCAATTCCCAATTCCCAATTCCCAATTCCCAATTTCCCAATCTAAAATGGTATGATTGCAGACAATTCTAACCAACGAGCGAGAATATGATGCCGTCCTCGGCGGCCAAAGTCAAATCCCGATCGCCGCCGCCGTTTTGGGAGGCATCGCCGGAGTCAAGCAGCGCTTGCACAGTCCTAGTATCGAGCCGCCCATCGCCGCCGTCAAAGATGCTCCTAAATACGGAGACGCCGGTTTGAATTTAGCAATTGAAGCGCTGCTTGACCCCGCACCAGAAGTGCAGCGAGTTGCTTATTCAGTTTTGCGACAAAGGACAGAACCTTTTGTCCGCCAAGCTTTAACATAATTCGTGCCTTACAAACTTTTTGACTGCATCCGCACTGTGAAAACAGGGACAAATGTGGCAATTAGTCCAGCGGGCGATCGCACGGCGAGTTTGCACGGCAAAATAATTAGAATTTACGATTTAGAGACAGGAGAAATACTCTATACAGTTGACAAGTATCCTCGCGCTCAAGAAACTTTTGTTCTTTGCCAAGAAACCGAAGTTTTTGTCAGGAGCAGAAATCTTCCGAAACACCGCGCGATCGAAATTTGGCAGGCAGGAGAATTGCGGCATACTTCCCTCGGACACGAAGGGGAAATTACTGCACTTGTCATCAGTCCCGACAGTCAAGTTATCGCCACCGGTTCGGCAGATACTACTATCAAAATTTGGAATTTAGAGACGGGAAAGTTAATCTGTACTTTTGGGAGTCATTTAACTTGGGGATCTCACAAAGGAGGAATTGCGAGTCTGGCTTTTAGCCCGATCGCACAAACTCTCGCGCTTCAGCAGTTCTGACGGTACAATTAAACTCTGGAACCTCCGCAGCCGAGAATGCTCCCAAACAATTAAAGGTTATGCCAATTGTCTGGCTTTCAGTCGAGACGGGCAGACTTTGGCTGCTGGCGGCTGGGACAGAAACATTCAACTGCGACAGCTATCAAATCCAGATAGTTCGATTACCTTAGCAGGGCATTTTAACTCGATAAATGCGATCGTCTTTAGTCCCGACGGGCGCACTGTTGTCAGTGCTAGCGCCGATGGTAATCTCAAATTTTGGAATGCCCGCACTGGCGAACAAATTCACACTCTCGGCGGACATCGAGCTGCTGTTACTTGTCTTACTTTTAGCCGCGATGGCGAAACTGTTATCACCGGCAGTTTAGACAAAACTATTAAATTTTGGGGAATTAATTGAAGGCAGAAGGCAGAAGTAAGAAGGAAGGGGAGCATCTCTGGGGAGAGTAAAAACCGTTTTTTACTCTCCCCAGAGCGTCCCCGCACAGCAAAGCTGATATACATATAGTGAGTGTCCCCGCACAGCAAAGCTGATATATATAGCGAGTGTCCCGCACAGCAAAGCAGCGTGTAAAAGCAAAACACAGATGCGGCCCTTGGAAAAAGCAAGAGGAAATAACGAAGACGGAAGGGGCAATCGACGGCATGGGGCAAGTGCAATGCGAGAACTTCCTAACCGTCGGGCGCGGTGGTTATATTTCAAAATTCGCAATTTCCGACTGACGGGGTGCGTAAATATACGCAAGCAAATATAATAACTTTATAATTCTATGTCTTGTGCAAGCCGAGGATTGCCAAACTTCTTTTTGCACTACTACACATACTTAGGGTAAAAGTATCGATTCGCAACCATTATTCAGCTTGTTGTCAATTTCTGAATAGTCGCCACACAACCGGGCAAGCCGCTATTTATGAATCCTTTACACTAGCTTTAAATTATCGAATCTGCCTCGGATGAGTATCGCAACTAACTGTAATATTTCAGTGAAAAAGTTTATGCTTAAAAGATAGGCAGGGTTTAAATATAACAGTGCTTCCCTGAGTAACCATGTCACACTGCAACCAATCCATCTATCCTTCCCGCAATCGGGCACAAATGTGCGACAATGCTGTCAGTTGGCAGGAAAAAGCCGATCGACTAACGGTAGAATTAAACAACACGCGCGATCGGCTGCACGCAGAAATCGATCGCCTAAAACTTGCCAACGAAACCCTGCACGCCGCCGTCAGTTGTGCGCCGATGTTCCTGTGGGCAACAGACAAAGACGGCAGGTTAACCCTTGCAGCAGGCAAAGGATGGGAAAATTTGGGGCTCGAACCGGGTGAGGCCCTCGGGCAGTCGATTTTTGCAGTTTACAGCCAGCCAGATATCTTAGAAAATATTGCCCACGTACTAGCAGGAAACGATCGCACTTGGAATGCCCGACAGGGGCATTTTATTCACGAAATTCGATCGGCACCGCTGCGAAACGCAAACGGCGAAGTTGTCGGGGCTGTCGGTGTTTCTACTGATATTACCGAGCGCGAGCGAGCGATCGCAACTCTCTCTCTTTCAAATCAAGAATTAGAAGACAAACTTACTCGGCAAACGGCAGTCTCGAATGCAGCACTTGCCGAAAGCGAAAAAAAGTACCGCAACCTCGTAGAAACGTCCCAAGAGTTGATTTGGTCGATCGATATTCAAGGCATCTTGACTTTTGTCAATTCCGCCGCCAAACGGATCTACGGTTACGAACCCCTAGAAATGATCGGTCGTCGCTTTACCGATTTTTTAATTAAAGAAGAAAAAGCTAGACAAATAGAAATATTTGCCCAACTCTTAGCAAGAACCAGCCTTCAGCCACAAACCCCTAATTTGCCTTACGAAATAGTACACATCCGCAAAGACGGTAGCCCCGTCCACCTGCGCGTCAACAGCATCGTCAACCAAGCTGAAAACGGCGCTATTTTAGGTTTGTGCGGAACGGCCACAGATATTAGCGATCGCAAGCGTTCCGAAGAAGCACTCCAAGAAGCTACAGACCAACTTCGCGCCGTCTTGGATGCCGTGCCCGGACTGATTTCTTGGGTAAGTTCAGATTTGCGGTATATTGGAGTCAACCAGCACTTAGCAACCTCGTTCAAACGGTCTCCTGAAAGTTTTGTCGGGGAAGAAATCAACTTTCTCGACAAAGGCTCAAGTTTTGGACAACTAATCCGCAACTTTTTTCACAGTTCATGTCAGCAAACATCGCAAGAAATAGATATAGAAATTAACGGCTTAGCCTGCAATTATTTAATAGTAGCTCAAAAATATCATCAAGGAACCGCAGCAGTTTCCGTAGGAATAGACATTACCGAGCGCAAGCGCGCCGAAGCTCAAAAAACCCAATTAATCGTTTCTTTACAAGAGTCTGAATGCAAATTTCGCAGCCTTTACGAAGCCACCAGCGACGCAGTAATGCTGATCGAAGAAGAAAATTTTTTTGACTGCAACCTCGCCACCCTAGCAATTTTTGGTTGCAGCAATCAAGAACAGTTTTATGGCAAGAAACCTAGCGAATTTTCCCCGCAATTTCAGCCTAACGGACAAGACTCGTGCAGTCTAGTAACACAAAAAATATCCGCAGCAATGCAAACAGGTAGCTGTCGCTTTGACTGGGTGCACAAACGGCTAGACGGTTCAGAATTTCCCGCAGAAGTGCTGTTAAACGCAATGGAAATTAATGGTAGAAAAATAATTCAAGCAGTAGTGCGAGACATTACAGATCGCAAGCGCGACGAAGATCGCATCAAAGCATCCCTCGCAGAAAAAGAAGTCCTCCTCAAAGAAATTCACCACCGCGTCAAAAACAACCTTCAAGTTATTTCCAGTTTGCTCAAACTTCAGTCCCGCTACATCCAAGACAGCCGCGTTAGTGAAATGTTAAAAGAAAGTCAAAACCGAGTCAGATCGATGGCCC
Source organism: Oscillatoriales cyanobacterium (assembly GCA_004293365.1). Taxonomy (GTDB): domain Bacteria; phylum Cyanobacteriota; class Cyanobacteriia; order Cyanobacteriales; family Microcoleaceae; genus Microcoleus. The sequence continues at coordinate 23,548 of RDYN01000013.1, forward strand.
TGGTTCACGAACAATTGTATCAATCCAAAGACTTGTCAAACATTGACTTTGCTGAATACATCCAAAATCTTGCCCATAATTTATTCCAAGCTTATGAAATTGATACAGAAGGCGTCAAGTTGCAAACAAATATTGCGCCGTGTTCTATGAATATTGATACGGCAGTTCCTTGCGGGTTAATTATCAACGAGCTTGTGACAAACTCGCTCAAGTATGCTTTTACAGGACAAACTCAAGGTAAAATAAAAATAGATTTTACTTTAGATAATAACCGGATTTGCGTGCTAGCTGTGAGCGACAGTGGAATTGGTTTTCCTCAAGACTTAGATTATCGAAATGCCCGAACCTTGGGTTTGCGGCTTGTCGGCTCTTTGGTCAAGCAAATTCGGGGTAAAATAGAACTGTTAGAAACAGCAGGGACAAATTTTAAAATAACATTTTCCAAGCAAAACAGCACTTTAAGGAGACAACTTAATGTCAAATAAAAAAATTCTGATAGTTGAGGACGAAAGCATCATTGCGGAAGACATTTCCGACAGTTTAATATCGAGAGGGTATAGCATAACAGGTATTGTGTATTCTGGAGAAGAAGCGATTGAATCCGCAGCCGAATTCAGACCAGATTTAGTTTTGATGGATGTTAACCTCCAAGGAGAAATCGACGGAATTACAGCAGCAGAAGAAATTCGATCGCGCTTTCAGATTCCGGTAGTTTATTTGACAGCTTATGCGGACGAAAACACTTTGCGGCGCGTCAATGCGACGAAACCTTTCGGCTATATAGTGAAACCATTTGAAGAAAAAAACTTGCACACAACTATTCAAATAGCTCTCCACCGACATCAGCACGACTGCTTGACAAACTTGCCAAATCGTTCGCTGTTACGAGAGCAGCTAAGTTTGGTATTAGACACGCAAAAAGAATTGCCCGCAATGATTCCCGTTGTTATTCTTAGTTTAGATAGAATTAACCGGATTAACAGTACCTTGGGGCATGATATCGGCGACTGCGTACTTTGCAAAGTTGCTGAACGGTTGAGCAACTGCACGGAGAATATTAATATTGTGGCTCGTTTGGAATCTGCCGAATTTGCAATTGTTCTCGAACCAGTTGCCGAAAAACAGGATGCTGCCAAGATTGCTCGAAACATTTTAGATATTGTAGCCCAAGCTATGATTGTCAAAGGCTCGGAACTCTATGTCACGGCAAGTATGGGCATTTCTTTGTCTCCTGGCGACGGCAACGATGGAGAAGAACTGCTAAAAAATGCTTATACAGCTATGTACAATTCTCAGCAACAAGGTGGCAACAAGTATCAGTTTTATGCTGCAAAAGTTGCGAATAATTATATCAATAAATTTACTCAAGAGACTTGCCTGCGAAATGCTTTAAAGCGCTCGGAATTTGAAGTTTACTATGAGCCGCAAATAGAAATTAAAACCGGAAGAATTATTGGTGCTGAAGCTTTGGTGCGCTGGAACCATCCAAAAAGGGGCAGAGTTTCCCCTGCGGAATTTATTCCCATGGCTGAAGAGATGGGCTTGATTGCACCGCTGGGCGAATGGGTGTTAGAGACTGCTTGCCGGCAAACTAAAGCTTGGCAAATAGAGGGTTTACCTCCGCTGCGGGTATCAGTCAACCTGTCAGCCCGCCAGTTTGAGCAAAAAAATTTGACGGAGAGAGTTAGCGAGATATTGAGAGAAACTAATCTCGCTCCTAAATGCCTGCAATTAGAATTGACGGAAGGTCTAATTTTGCAAGATGAAAAAGCGGCAGCTCTAGCTTTTACGGTGTGGAGAGATATGGGGATTCAGATAGCAATTGATGATTTTGGTACGGGATATGCTTCTTTGAGTTATCCGAAACGCTTGCCGTTTGATGCAATCAAAATTGACAAGAGTTTTATTCGCGATATTGCTGACGATCGCCAAAATGCAGCAATTACGGTGGCGATTATTCAAATGGCGCACTCCATGAATATGACTGTGATTGCTGAGGGGGTAGAAAATCAGCGGGAACTTGCTTTTTTGTGCGATCGCGATTGCGACGAAATTCAAGGTCATTTTTTCAGTCAGGCTTTGCCAAAGCCAGAGTTTGCAGCGCTACTGAAAAGCGATAAGTGCTGGAAATTATAGGTAAGGGTGAATGGGGCATGGGGCATGGGGCATGGGGCATGGGGCATGGGGCATGGGGCATGGGGCATGGGGCATGGGGCATCGGGAATTTTCCCTCAGGACTAATGACGAATGACGAATGACGAATGACGAATGACTAATGACGAATGACGAATGACTGATGACTGATGACTGATGACTGATGACTGATGACTGATGACTGATGACTAATTAAAAAGATGCGATCGACCAACCAACCAGCGCCCCAACCACAACCCGAAACCGGAAGTAGTCACTAACAGGATAGATGTGTAGAGTCCGCCACCTATGCCGATCGACCTTTCTCCAGCTACCATCCGCGCCACAACTCCCGCAATAATCCCGATCGCAGCCCAAGCCCCATAAACAGCCTGAGATCCCGCGATAGCCAAGGCTTGGGCGAGATCCCCGGAACCCGCAGCAGTCAAAGCCCCCGCCCACGCACCAATCCCCAGCCCGATCGCACCTCCAAGCCCGACGGGGCAACCTGAATGCAGGCCTAGTTCCGCCGCCAGCCCGCACATCAAGCCGACAATCCCCCAACAAACCGCCTCCACTAACACCTTGAGCCAATTCCCGGAACCCGTTCCCGCCATCAATCCCACCACTGTCAGCACTCCCGCTGCTGCCAAAACTACAGCCACGGCCCGAGACTCGGCCTCAGAACTGGCGATCGCCCCCAGACCAGCCCCAACTAGCGCCCAAGCAGCTCCTGTTAGCGTTCCTCCGGCTTGAAAACCGGCGATCGACCCCCCCACCGTCCCAGCCAAAACTAACGCCGCCAGCCACACTCTAGGCGTTGCCGAACCCTCCGCCAGCAAAATCGCGGCCCACAGCCAATCCGCACCGCAGATTAAAGTCCACATCCACAGCGGGGCGGCGAATACCGTCAAAATCCAACCCGTCAAAGCGTAACTCGCCACGGCGAGTGTCAGCGGCCCCCAAGGGAAGCTTGAATATTTTTGAGATAGCCGCGGTTGTGAGTATTGAGTCGGAAATTCTTTTTTCCGGTTCGGGGTAAGGTAGGGATATTTTTGAGATGGCCGCGCTTCCCTCGCCGCGGTGGGCCCAGATTGTTTTTTTCCCCCCCACGTTTGGCGATTTTGAGTTGTAAATCGTTTCTTGTTTTTCGGGTTGTTTGGAGTTGAAATTTTGTGGGATGCGGCTTTTTTTTGCCGGGTTTGAGTGCGCTGGGAACCGGGCTTGCGGGCTGATTTTGCCGAACGCCTTCTCAGTGGCTTTTCGGGCGGCTTTTCTGCTGGTGGCGGCGGTGCGGGCTGCTGAGATTGTTTGTCGATCGCCTGCGGTGGAGGCTGACTCAGAAATAACACCAACTCGTCGTAAGCTTGATTGATTTCTGTTAATCTTTGTTGGGCTTTTTGTTGCAGGCGATCGTTGTGGACAAACCGATCGGGATGCCACACAAAGGCTAAATCCCTGTAAGCGCGCTTAATTTCTTCTAGGGAAGCTCCAGGCTCTATTTCGAGGATTTCGTAGCATCGATTAATGTCAGCCATAGGCTTCGATCGGCAGGTGTTGGTATAATTTGCGATCGCACGTAACATCTTCTACTATTCTGAGCCAAGCTGCACAATACGCCGATCGAGCGATTTTAGATTTTAGATTTGGGATTTGGGATTGAAGAATTGGGAATGACAGATTTTATAAGGGTTTAGAGCTTTTTTGCGGTTCCGTTCGGTTTTAAAACTGGTATGACAACTGGCTACAATGGAAAAATAGTTTCGGGCGATCGCCATCTGTGTCAGTGTCGGAAAATCAAGCTCCCACCTTCATCTTAGTTGACGGCCACTCCCTGGCTTTTCGTTCCTACTTCGCCTTTGCCAAAAGTCGAGACGGAGGCTTGCGAACTACGACAGGCATTCCCACCAGCGTCTGTTTTGGCTTTCTCAAGTCGCTGCTGGAAGTCATGGCCGCCCACGATCCCCAGTACATGGCGATCGCCTTTGACCTCGCCGCGCCCACTTTTCGCCACGAAGCAGACGAAACTTACAAAGCCGGTCGCGCGGAAACTCCCGAAGATTTTAAGCCGGATATCAAAAACCTGCAAGAACTCCTCGGCTATCTCAATTTACCAGCAGTCACCGCTCCGGGCTACGAAGCCGACGATGTTTTGGGAACTTTGGCGAACAAAGCCAGCGCCGCGGGTTATGCGGTGAAAATCCTCACGGGCGATCGAGATTTGTTTCAATTAGTAGAAACCGAGAAACACATCAGCGTATTGTACTTGAGCACGGATGAACTCAGGCGATCGGGCAAAGGCAAATCCCAAGAATACGGCCCGGAAGAAGTCAAAGAAAAACTCGGCATTTTACCAGCACAAGTAATAGATTACAAAGCCCTCTGCGGCGACAAATCCGACAACATCCCCGGAGTCAAAGGCATCGGCGACAAAACCGCCCTGCAATTATTGAAAGCTTACAATACCCTCGATGGCATCTATGCTGCGATCGACGACATTAAAGGAGCAACCAAGAAAAAGCTCGAAGAAGGCAAAGAAGCCGCCTATCATTCTCAAAAAATGGCGACAATTATTCAAGAAGTTCCCCTAGAAATTAACTTAGAAGATTGCCAGCTCAAAGGTTTTGATGAAGCCGCCTTGATTCCGATGCTGGAAAAGTTGGAATTTAAAACATTTTTGAGTAAGGTTAAACAGATTCAGAAGAGGTTCGGGGGGGAGGAAGGTTCGGCAGCGGATTTTGTAGCGGATGTAGCGGATGTAGCGGATGTTGAGAAGAAGAGAGAATCAACAGGGGAAGTTGCAATCTCCGAAGAACAAAGTAACGCGAATAATTCAACAAATGCCTCGCGTGCAAATTCTAACGCTGCTGAAGAAGATGCGTTGTGGTTTTGGAAGAAGGAGGATATTCCTAAATCGCCGATCAAACCCCGGATAATTCAAACAATAGAACAGTTAAACGAATTAATTCAACTGCTGCAAACCTTCACCGACAAAAACTCACCCGTGGCGTGGGATACCGAAACCACCGCCATCGAACCGCGAGATGCCGAATTAGTCGGAATTGGCTGCTGTTGGGGAACCGGAGAACAAGATTTAGCTTACATTCCCACGGGACACAAAACAGGCACAAATTTGGACAAAGCCACGGTTTTAAATGCTTTGCGTCCGATTTTGGAAAGCGAGAATTATCCCAAGGCGCTGCAAAATGCTAAATTCGATCGATCGATCCTGCGCTGTCAAGGAATCAAACTCGCCGGCGTCGTATTTGACACCATGCTAGCCAGTTACGTACTCAACCCAGAAACCAGCCACAGTCTCAGCGAACTGTCAAGGAAATACTTAGGCATTGTCGCAGAAAGTTACAAAGAATTAGTACCTAAAAACAAGACAATTGCTGACATCAGTATTATCAAAGTAGCCGACTACTGCGGCATGGATGTTCACACCACATTTCTGTTAGTAGCAAAACTTAAATCAGAGTTAGATGAAGTCGATCAAGCTAACTTGCCCGAAAAACCATTGAACGATTTACTGCTAGAAGTAGAACAGCCTTTAGAACCTGTTTTAGCAGAAATGGAATACTGCGGAATTCGCATTGATTCAGCTTATCTCAATACACTTTCGCACCAGCTAGAAAAAAGCTTAGCGGAAATAGAAGAAAATACCTATGAAGCCGCGGGGAAAAAGTTTAATTTAGGTTCCCCAAAACAACTCAGCGAAATCTTGTTAGAAAAAATCCCCGAGCAGTTTCAGAAAAAGTCTCGCAAAACTAAGACGGGATACTCGACAGACGCCGCTGTTTTGGATAAATTGCAAGGAGACCACCCGATTGTAGATGATTTATTAGAACACCGAACATTATCCAAATTAAAATCAACTTACGTCGATGCTTTGCCGCAGTTGGTGCGTGCGGATACCGGGCGAGTCCATACAGATTTCAACCAAGCTGCAACGGGTACGGGCCGACTTTCTTCTTCCAATCCCAATTTACAAAATATTCCGATCCGCACCGAGTTTTCGCGGCAAATCCGCAAGGCTTTCTTACCTGAGTCGGGTTGGCTGATGGTGTCGGCTGATTATTCTCAAATTGAGCTGCGAATTTTGGCTCATTTGAGTCAAGAACCTCTGCTGCTAGAAGCTTACAAAAATAATCAAGATGTGCATACCTTGACGGCTCAACTGCTGTTTGAAAAGGAAACAATCACGCCGGATGAAAGACGGTTTGGCAAAACGATTAATTTTGGGGTAGTTTATGGTATGGGGGCGATTAAGTTTGGGCGATCGATGGGCAAATCTTCCGCAGACGGTAAAAAGTTTATTGAACGATTCAACCAGCGTTACAGTAAAGTCTTTGAATTCTTGGAAAAAGTAAAAAAAGAGGCGATCGCCCTAGGCTACGTTTCAACTATACTAGGTCGCCGCCGCTACTTGAATTTCGAGAGCGACACAATCCGCAGGTTAAAAGGCAGCAACCCGGAAGACATTCACTCCAGCCTACTTAAGTCTCTCACTAAAAATGACGCCCAATCTTTGCGGGCCGCAGCCAACGCTCCCATCCAAGGCTCCAGTGCTGATATCATTAAACTTGCCATGATTGAGGTAGACAAAATTTTGCAAAACTATCAGGCGCGGCTGCTGCTGCAAGTTCACGACGAATTAATCTTTGAAGTACCTCCCGATGAATGGGAAGAATTGCAGCCAAAAATTAGAACGGCGATGGAAAATGCTCTGCCGCTTAGCGTACCCCTGATAGTTGACATCCACGCGGGGCAAAATTGGATGGAAACTAAATAAAAAAAAGAAAACTATGACCAAAAATAAAATCGCCCTTTCCCCTACAATCACCAGCTTGAGTGCAGTTGTTCTGCTTTTCCTACTCTCCGGCTGTCCGCAAAAGCTACCTCCCAACAATTATGCTGTCAAACGAGTCAGCGACGGCGATACCCTTGTCGCCAGCGATGCCGCCGGCAAAGATATTAAAGTACGTTTTGCCTGCATAGATGCACCGGAAATTGCCCACAAAAAATCCGAAAAAAACAGCACAAAAGCAGCAGATAAAAATCAGTTCAAGTGGGGCAATCTAGCCCAGCAAAGAATGCAGCAGCTCGTCAAAGAAGGGGGTGATCGCGTGGTTTTGACAGTCACCGATACTGACCGCTACGGCCGCAAAGTTAGCGAAGTTCGCTTACCAAATGGCACATTTGCTCAAGAAGTTTTGGTGCGCGAAGGATTAGCAATGGTTTACACTCCATACTTAAAAAACTGTCCGAGTGCAAGTGTTGTGCAACAAGCAGAAGCCGAAGCCAAGAAAAATCGCCGCGGTATTTGGGGAGATTCTAAGTTTGTTCCAGCTTGGAATTTTCGGCACAGCGATAAATGAAGTCATTAGTCATTAGTCATTAGTCATTAGTTATTAGTCATTAGTCATTAGTTATTAGTCATTAGTTATTAGTCATTAGTCATTAGTTATTAGTCATTAGTTATTAGTCATTAGTTATTAGTCATTAGTTATTAGTCATCCGTCATTAGTCATTAGTTATTAGTCATCCGTCATTAGTCATCCGTCATTAGTAAATGTAGGGTGCGTCACCACGAATAAATCTCGTTTCTATTGAGAGTTCTTATAGTGACGCACCCTACCACTTATAACGGCGATGAATAACCCGGATTTGGTATTACAGGGTAAATGATTTACTCAATCAAACTTAAAAAGCTTAGCAACACAGGTTTCGGTGTACCGGATTTTTTTGAAAAAGGCGATCGCCAAAAAATTCAACCTATCTGTATATTGACATCAGCAAAATTATGTTGTTGATGTGGTATCTGCGAACCTGTATCAGGCATTTGAGAAACCAGGTTTCTAGACACCGATGCGGAGCATCCTAATTTAGTACAATACAAAGAGGACGAGGTTCGGCTCGTAATGTCCGCAATCAGTGGAGTTTGGGCGATAGCAGACGCCAGATTCATAATCGGCCAGACAGGAGTTCGATCGCATTTAGATGCGACTTTTTTTTGGGAAAAGTCAACAAATGTGATAGGCTCCAGATAAATCAATAGACTGCCGCGAAAAGCGGTCTATTGCAATCACCCAGAAATTAGTTTAAGGGGACATCAATGAATATCAAACATTTGGTTATTTCCGGCATGGCTCTGCTGCTGGGTACTGCAATTGTAGGAACTGCGATCGCTCAAGAACTGACCAACGAGCAAAAAACTGTTACTTGTCGGTTGAAAACAGAAGTTGACCAGCGTTCGAGCAACGGTCAAAAATTGGTGTTTTGGCCATTGATAGGCACTGTTCGCAAGCAAGTTTCATCTCCTTTTAGAGCCACGCTGCATCCAGATATTGAGTATGTTTTTGTAGCCACTTGCGACGGAAATTGCCAGGATTTAAACCTAACCCTCAAGGATGCTAACAGTGGCCAAGAAATCGGTGCGAGTCAAAAGACTGGCGAACTGGTATCAATCTCTTTTACTCCGCCATCCCAAGGGGAATATCAAATCACTGCAAAGCCTGGGGAATGCACGAAGGAAGAGGGTTGCAGTTTTGGTATGGGAATCTTCGTTCCAGCAAGTGCTACCGTACCTAATGCTTCAAAACTTCCTGCTGACATAGCACAATTTCGACTTTGCCAGTAGAAGAATAGCGATAAGTTGTGAGTTGCGAGTAGAGTTGAGGATTGAATCACCAATCAAATTCATAACTCGCAACTTATCACTCGCTACTTATAGCGGTTCTCATAAATATGAGTTATGCCAAATTCTGATACGATCGCCAAAAGAACACACGCGGAGAGCATCTTTACCGGAGAGAAGCCTCAGAGAGCCTATAGGAACTATCGTTTACCTTTTTCCCCCTTACCAATTACCTTGTTCCCAATTACCCTTTACCACAAGCGTCCCAGATCTATCAGAGAAAGGCTATATATAGCAACCGCCCGAGGGTGAGGACGTTCCTAATGTCTTAAACCCTGGCTTTTATTGCTTCTTGCTTCTGCCGGATTGCTTGTGCCATAATTTTTTAACCATAACTCCCCCAAACTGTAAAGCCGATCGAGCTGTGGAACCCTGCAAAGACCCCATAAATGCCGAAATTTGGCTATTCGCCAGAACTTTATTTATCCTCAGGCAGGCATGAATTAGAATAATAGATAATGCCCCTCAGGGTGACGAGTATATTGCCCATGTCTTCAACCTTAGCCTCGAACAATCAACTCCAGAACGATCCTCAAATAGGTTTGAAAAGTCTTTTGGGCCGCTTGGGTATCAGGCAAAAAATCGGCTGCGGATACGCCTTGGTCATTGGTATTGCCATTTTGGGCGCCGCCGGGGGACGGGGAGTAGAGTCCTATCACAAACAGCAAGTGAGAGAAAAACTGGCGATCGACCGAGATAAAGCCGAAATCTTGACCAATCTGAATAATAGCGCCCAGGAAGTCAGAATTCACCAGCAATTGCTGCTGAATTTAACGGGACAACCGCAAATTTTCGATCGCGAACGATCGGACTTTCTGACTCGCGTTGCTCAGATGAGCGGACAGCTAGAACAACTGCAAAGCCAGTCGCCGACTGCAAATTCCACTGTTGTAACAGATTACCAAGAGATTCAAGAGTTCGCGAAAGCCAACGGCAAAACTGTAGAAGCTTACTTCCAACAAGTCCAGAAACTGCTGGGGAATGCCAAGTTATCTGGTTTGAATCCGCAGCAGCGACAGGTATTCCAGCGGAACTTGAATAATTTTGCCACGGGGAACAACGCTTTTAAACTCGAACAGTTTTCGCAGGATTCGGCCAAACTGGCTGGTACCTTTCGAGACAAAGCAGACGAGGCCTTTAGAACCTACGAGAAAGCTGAACAACTCGGAACTCTGATTCTGGTTGGTTCTCTGTTGGTATCGGCGGGTATCGCCACTTTACTGGCAATATACACCAGCAGGGCGATCGCCCGACCGCTACAAGCCACAACCGCGATCGCTCAGCGAGTCTCAGAAGAATCAAACTTTGACTTGCAAGTACCCGTTACAACTTCCGACGAAGTGGGAATGCTGGCAATTTCGATCAACGAACTGATCCAAAGAGTAGCTGAATACACGGAAGACTTGCAAGAAGCAAAAATAGCAGCCGAAGCTGCCAACCGTTCGAAAAGTGCATTTCTAGCCAACATGAGCCACGAACTGCGTACCCCCCTCAACGCCATCATCAACTACAGCGAAATGCTGCAAGAAGATGCTCAAGATTCCGGTTCCGAAGACTTTCTCCCCGACTTAGAAAAAATTCAAACCGCAGGCAAACATTTGCTCGACATGATCAGCGATATCCTCGATATTTCTAAAATAGAAGCAGGTCACGTCACGCTTTATTTAGAACACTTCGATGTGGCGACGATGATTGAAGAAGTGATGACTACGGCTCAACCGCTAGTAGAGAAAAAAGGCAATGCTTTAACGCTGCAAGTAAAAGGTGAACTGGGCATGATGTACGCCGACCAACCGAAAGTCCGGCAAATTCTCCTCAATTTGCTCAGCAATGCTGCCAAATTTACCGAAAAAGGCGTGATTACGATCGAAATCGAAAAAATTAAAAATGAAAAGCCAAAACCTAAGAAAAGAAAGAAAAATAATGATATTAACTCTGGTGCAAACTACAGTTCTCAATTTTTAATTTTTAGAGTCAGCGATACTGGGATTGGAATGACAAACGAGCAATTAGAGCAAATATTTAAACCTTTTACTCAAGCTGATGCTTCGACTACTAAGAAGTACGGCGGTACGGGTTTGGGATTGACAATTAGCCAGCGTTTGTGTCAAATTCTCGGCGGCGAAATTAGCGTCGAAAGCGAGAACGGTAAAGGTTCAACTTTTATTGTCACTCTCCCGGAACGGGTGGTGATGCAGGCATGAAAACAGTTGACAGTTGACAGTTGACAGTTTGCCGTAGGGTGCGTCGCCATCAACAATCCCAAAAAAAATCGACAATCTCGCCCGCGACGCACCGGTGCAAAATTAATCAGCAGTCATTAGTTGTTATACACTGGAAAAATAGGCAAGTCATTAGCCGTAGGGTGCGTCGCCATCAACAATCCCAAAAAAAATCGACAATCTCGCCCGCGACGCACCTTGCAAAATTATACCATTTTTCTAAAATCGTGCAACACTCTTCGACCCCCCCTAGCCCCCCCGCTGTATTGCGGGGGGGACAAGAATACTGTTGCATTCTTTTTTAAAATTGGTATTAATCAGCAGTCATTAGTTGTTATACACTGGAAAAATGGGCAAGTACAGAAACCGGTACAGATTTCGAGAATTTCACCGGATAGAAAAGTTTGCCGATTCAAAATTTCCCGCTGCGAGCACGCACAGCTGAGTAGGAGATTGGGAAGTCGTCCGAGTTCAAACTTACTCGGAAGATTTACCTAGCGGTGACTTTGAGACTATTGTCGTGTGCTATTGCAGGTTCGCACCCGTAAATACTCCCCTCGAACCGATGCCGCAGATTCAAGTTGCCCCCCAGTTGCAGGAAACACAGGTTTAGACGGATTAATTATTGAGTAATCCTAACATTCTTTTCACTTCTGCTAAAGGCAGAGAAGGCTGATTTGCATCTTCTTCTTTTGCTGCTCTCAAATCGATCAAATCTTCTATGTCAGCAATTAATTCTTGCAGTGCTTCAAATTCTTCATAAGGAATTACTGCAAATTCTTTTTTGCCGTTTTTGGTAATAAACTCAGGATGTAATGGAATCATCGATATTTCCTCTCGGCGTTGAACTTTAAACAGTTTTTATATGTTTGATGACTTGAGTCCTCTGATTTTATGCGGACTAAAGTCCTCACTACAAACCTATACTGTTTGATGACTTGAGTCCTTTGATTTTATGCGGACTAAAGTCCTCACTACAAACCTGCGGACTAAAGTCCTCTCTACAAACCAGAAGCTCAAACACAGGGCGGAAATACCTATCTCCACATACGGGAACACCGATCGCCCCGCCGTCCGCAACTGCCTACAATGACAATTGTACGAGCAATTAAGCCATTGCCTTGACAGCAGTCATGTTTTTGAATTCAGGGAATTAAAATTTATGCAACCGAATAATCCTAACCAATTTACAGAAAAAGCCTGGGAAGCCCTCGCCCGCACCCCCGAACTCGTTAAAGCAGCCCAGCAGCAGCAGCTAGAAAGCGAACATTTGATGAAAGCTTTGCTGGAACAAGAATCGGGACTCGCTAGCAGCTTGTTTAACAAGGCTGGAGTTTCTGTGGCAAAATTGCGCGATCGCACTGATGAGTTTATCACCCGCCAGCCGAAAATCTCTGGAAGCGGTGGCAACGTTTATCTCGGCCGTTCCCTCGATACCCTGCTAGACAGGGCTGAAGCTTATCGCAAAGAGTACGGTGATGAATTTATCTCGATCGAGCATTTGATCCTGGGTTACGTTAAGGACGATCGCTTTGGCAAAAATCTACTCCAAGAATTTAGACTAGATGAAGCCAAGCTTAAAGACATCATCGCCCAAGTCCGGGGGAACAACAAAGTGACAGATCAAAATCCAGAAGGCAAATATGAAGCGCTGGAAAAATACGGCCGAGATTTGACAGAAGCCGCCCGTCAAGGCAAACTCGATCCGGTAATCGGACGGGATGACGAAATTCGCCGCACGATTCAAATTTTGAGCCGCCGCACCAAAAACAACCCCGTACTGATTGGGGAACCGGGAGTTGGCAAAACTGCGATCGCCGAAGGACTCGCCCAACGAATTATTACCGGAGATGTGCCGCAATCTCTCAAAGACAGACAATTAATTAGCTTGGATATGGGCGCGTTAATTGCTGGTGCAAAATTCCGGGGAGAATTTGAAGAACGGTTGAAAGCCGTGCTCAAAGAAGTTATGGATAGCAACGGCAAAGTCATCCTATTTATAGATGAAATTCACACCGTTGTCGGTGCCGGCGCCAGCCAAGGATCGATGGATGCTGGCAATTTGCTCAAACCGATGTTAGCCCGGGGCGAATTGCGCTGTATCGGCGCTACAACTCTCGACGAATACCGCAAATATCTCGAAAAAGATGCGGCCTTAGAACGCCGTTTCCAACAAGTTTATGTCGATCAGCCGACAGTTGAAGATACTGTCTCGATTTTGCGGGGTTTGAAAGAACGTTACGAAGTTCACCACGGTGTGAAAATCTCCGATAGCGCCCTAGTGGCGGCGGCTACTTTGTCTACTCGATATATTAGCGATCGCTTCCTTCCCGACAAGGCGATCGACTTAGTGGACGAAGCGGCGGCCAAACTCAAAATGGAGATTACCTCGAAACCGGAAGAACTAGACGAAATTGACCGCCGGATTTTGCAGCTAGAAATGGAAAGGCTGTCGCTGCAAAAAGAAAGCAATATTGCATCGATCGAACGTTTGGAAAGATTGGAAAAAGACTTAGCCAACCTCAAGGAACAGCAAAGCAGTTTGAATGCCCAATGGCAATCGGAAAAAGGTGTTATCGGCAGCATTCAAAAGATTAAAGAACAGATTGATAAGGTAAATATTGAAATTCAACAAGCTGAATTAAAATATGACCTCAACCGCGCTGCTGAGTTGAAATACGGCAATTTAACTCAATTGCAAAAACAATTGCAAGAAGCAGAAGCTCAACTTTCAGCAAATCAAACCACAGGTAAAACTTTGTTGCGGGAAGAAGTTACGGAATCTGACATTGCTGAGATTATTTCTAAGTGGACGGGAATTCCGATTAGCAAGTTAGTTGAATCGGAAATGCAGAAACTCCTGCACTTGGAAGATGAACTGCACAAGCGCGTAATCGGACAGGATGAAGCGGTGACGGCGGTTGCAGATGCTATTCAGCGATCGCGCGCGGGATTGGCCGATCCCAACCGCCCGGTGGCGAGTTTTATCTTCCTCGGCCCCACGGGTGTAGGTAAAACCGAGTTGGCGAAAGCATTAGCATCATACCTGTTTGACACCGAAGAGGCGATCGTCCGAATTGATATGTCGGAATACATGGAAAAACACGCAGTTTCGCGCTTAATTGGTGCGCCTCCGGGATACGTCGGCTACGACGAAGGCGGACAATTAACTGAGGCTGTGCGCCGCCGTCCGTATTCGGTAATTCTATTCGATGAAATCGAGAAAGCGCACCCGGATGTATTCAATATCATGCTGCAAATTCTGGATGACGGCCGCGTTACCGATGCTCAAGGTCACACGGTTGACTTTAAGAATTCTGTGATTATTATGACATCGAATGTCGGCTCTCAATACATCTTGGATGTGGCGGGAGATAACGAACAAATGCGTAGCCGGGTGATGGATGCGATGCGCGGAACTTTCCGCCCGGAATTCTTGAACCGGATTGATGAGATGATTATCTTCCACGGTTTGAGTAAGGCCGAATTGCGCCAAATCGTGCTGTTGCAAGTCAAGCGCTTGGAAAAACGCTTGGCCGATCGCAAAATGTCGCTAAAATTGTCGGAATTGGCGATCGACTTTTTAGCCGAAATTGGTTACGATCCCGTGTACGGTGCGCGCCCGTTGAAACGGGGAATCCAGCGCGAGTTGGAAACGCAAATGGCTAAGGGTATTTTGCGGGGAGATTTTGTCGATGGCGATACCATTTTTGTGGATATCGAAAATGAAAGGTTGGCGTTTAAGCGCCTGCCGGCCCAGTTGGTGACTGCGAAATAATAGGACAGTCCTAAACGCAACTGATACTCTTAGAGGAATGAATTTTTAGGTACGTTGTTGCGCTTCAGCGCTCTTTCATATAGAGCGCTGAAGCGCAACAACGTACTTTTGATTTAATTTGACAGTTGTGTCTAGAACTATCGGAGTTACGGCGAAGCCACAGAAACCTGGTTTCCTGAACAGTTGTAGGTGCGGAATGTGCACCTTATTTTTAAAGCGATTTTTTTTCAATCGTGGTAGCTGCTTGAAAACTCAGTTTCTCCATGAATATCTTGCTGCTAAATTCTACCTCTAAAAAAACTGTTTGATCGTTCGGACTTCAGTCCTAGGGTGGATGCGGACTAAAGTCCGAACGATCGAACCAATATTATTTGTGTTGAGACCGATCGCAATAACTCGCATTAACTCATAAATTGACGATCGCACTTTTGTCGATAAGTGCGATCGCTTTTCATTCCCCGCAAAAACAAACTCGCACACTCTCAATTGAGCGCCAATTCAACTCGGGCGATCGCTTCTAGATTCATCCTTTTTCAACTCTTGACGCTCTCGAACAGCTTTCGTCAGCAGGTACGTTGCCAAACTGCTAACGGATCTGCTGTCCTCTTCTGCCCATTCTTCCAGAGCTTTTTGAATTTCCTCTGGCAGATATGCGGTAACTCTTCCCCGTGAAGCCATTCGTTGCACTGCAAAACATATCAACACAGTCCATCTTACGCTGTTTTGAGTTAAGAGCGAGTACGTCATATTACGTGAAACTATCTTAGACTACGTTATAGTATGTTATACTGCAACCTATAAACAGTCAGAAGCCAGCCCCTAAACTGTCCAAGGTTCCGGGCTGGCTCTGGCTCCAACATTCAATGGAGACGAATTCTATGATGACATATAAACAACGCTTGTGCTGTTGGGCGATCGCCCGTCTGTTACCCTCTGGGCAATGGATTATTGTTGCGCGCTTCCGCAGCCCTTCCGATGCAGACGGCCATTTTCAGTTTTTGCGACAAACTATACCCCACGTTAAGTTTGAGGTTGTGTTCGATTTAAAGGGGGAAAGCAATCGTTTGGAGGCATTGCGCGATCGTGCTTCTAATTCCCTCAGCAGCGCGTTATAAACTGTAATTTTCTGGCTGTTTTGAGTTGATGCAATATGGGCGATCGCACTTTTGTTGATAAGTGCGATCGGCCGTACCATCTTAGTCAAATCAGAATTTACACTGCGGTAGCCTCAACACTAAAATTCTCCGAACAGGACTTTATCAACCCTGGGTTGTGGTAAAATGCTACTATGTACAATGCTTCTTCGTTACTTAAAAATATGCGATCGCAACTAGAACAAATTACGCTTCAAGACAGAAATGCCGCTGAAATGGAAATCCGCGACAAGCAGAAGCAAATTAATTACGATACGAGAGACTATCCACTCGAAATACTTGTTCAAAAATATATGGAAGGAGTTAATGATGATACTAATAAATTGTTTATTCCCAACTACCAACGCGAACTTGTTTGGGATGACGCAAGGCAATCAAAGTTTATCGAATCGGTAATTTGGGGGCTGCCAATACCTTCTATATTCGTTGTTGATATCGGTCATGATGAAAATGATGAACCACGTTTAGAGATCGTATACGGTGCACAACGAATTCTTACCCTAACTAGATTTGTTAACAACGAATTAACCTTAAGTGGACTCAAAAAAATAGAGCAGTTAAATGGATTTAAGTTTAGTGATTTACTCCTGCCTCGCCAGAGGAACTTCAACCGAAAGACAGTTCGGACGATCCAATTAACTGAAGCTGCAAATAAGGAAGTCCGAAGAGATTTATTTGAACGCATACAATCATTTTAATAGCAATGTAAATCCATTTTACATACTGCACAAAATCTGAGGCAACCCGTTTTAGAAATAAAGTAGTTGCGCGTCTTGAATATCTCCGCAATTAACTGCTATGTCACACTCATGAATACTGTATTTTTAGACTTCAATACACGCGCCAAAGAGGTGAATGATTACTTCATTTTTCTGGAGAGATTGGAAAAACAGACAACGAAGTTAGCCTTATTCGATACTACTGGCAAATACCAAATTCAAAGCCTCGATCCAGAGTTAGCAAAAACGCTCAAAGCAAATGGTTTTTTGTTACTGTATAACTTAATTGAATCTACTATGAGAAATGCGATAGAATCCATATTTGAGGAATTCAAAAATAAAGCAGTCACTTTTGACCAACTCAAACCCGAAATTAAACTGATTGTCCTCCAAAATCTTAAAAATCGTTCTCCTAAGAAAATTTATTTAACAATTAACCAACTCTCTACTGATATCATCACAGCTACATTTGAACGTGAAGAACTGTTTTCTGGAAATGTGGATGCTAGGTTAATTAAAGAAATAGCAGACAAATACGGTTTTTCATATCAAACAAACTTTACTAAGACAAAAAACGGGCAAAATCTTGTAGCGATTAAAAGTAATAGAAATGATTTAGCGCACGGAATTAAGTCTTTTGAGGAAGTTGGGCGAGATAAAACAATTAAGCAACTATTAGAAATTAAGGAAGAAGTCATAGAGTATTTGACGCAAATACTGGAAAATATCAGACATTATCTTGACAATGAAGAGTATTTGGAGTTACCCACAGGTAATCCTTAATTGTTATAGTCTTGGATGCGGGCGATCGGAAACCGGGTTTTTGCGAGAAAATTCGTTACAGCCGGCAGCAACATCAAAAAACCCGGTTTCTCGCCCTCGACATTAACCTAAAATGACGCAATTACGTTAAAAAAACGGGTTTTGGCGTCCATGAATGATAACTTACTTCCGCACCATCACGGACTTAATTACAGCATTTGGCTGATACTTATTCGTCTCATAAAATCCACCTTTTCCAGCCCCGTAAACCCCTGCAAATTGCTTTCCATCAGCCTTGGGAACAAACATAATTTTTCGAGTCGGTTGGTTGGCAAAAACTACATTTTCTCTCATTTCATTATCCACGTTATAAGATAAAGTAGTTTTGCCGTAAATTGCCTCGGCTTGTTTTAATGTCATTCCTGGCCCGACGCCCTGAAGTGTTTTATAATTAGGATTGTCTGTCATCAAAAGTTCAATAACATCGGTATCTTTGAGCTTTGTACCGGCTGCGTAGATAATCCGATACTGTACTTTTCCCGATCGACTAACCGCCACTGCATCGAAGTCTACCATAAAAGGAGACTCTACCTTAAACTGGGCTGTGGAACCTAGAGCCTGCTTGACTTGTCCGAAAGTCATGCCGATTTTTGCTTCGCCAATTGTGCGATCGCCAATTGCTACACTTACAGAGGAAGGTTTTGCAGCAGCATTGGCGACTTCCCCCCGCGTATTTGCACCCGCACGCGCCACAGCAGCGCCGGGAGTCGAGATTAAGGTGAGATGACTGGCGATCGCCAGCAAAACAGCTATCATCGATCCAGATAAGATTTTTAGATTCAACATGACTAATTCTCCTAGATTTCAATTTCGATTATCAACCCGCATCTTCTTGACACTCCTCGGGATAACTTTGCTAGTTTGGATTCTCAGAGGCGTCGGCTTCTTGACATTCATGCCCGGTGGTGTTATTTGGATACTGATTTTGCTGTCTTTTATTGCGGGTATTCTCAGCACTGTACTGCGCCGATAATCTCAGATCCGGTAATTAATAATAGTTTTTTGACTGTTAAGTGTTCTCTGTTCACTGTTGTCATAACAAATAACAAATAACAAAGGCCCAATGCCCAATGCCCATTATTTGAGTTTCATTGCCTTTCCCACAGTCACATTTAACTGAGCACCGATCAACATCGCCAAACAACACAGATAAAGCCAGAGTAGCAAAACGATAAAAGTTCCGATCGTGCCATAAGTCCAATTGTAATTGCCTAAATTCAAAACATAAAATCGGAATAAACCTGAAAGCAGCGCCCACAGCAGAGCCGCAAACACAGCCCCAGAAAAAATCGGTGTCCTTGGGTGACGGAGACTCGGCCCGTAGCGGTAAACAAAGGCAAAGGCAAGGGATACAATGCCCAAGGTGCTAGGCCAACGCCACAGTCGCCAAACACCTAATAATTGTGCTTCTAAGGGACAATCTGGAAGAAAAATTAGGCAACTCTTGACATCTTTTAAATTGCAAATTGCTACGGACTCTAACAAACAACTCTGGCGGGCAATAGCTTGCACAATTAAGTCGCTGACAAAGACAACTCCTGATGCTAAGATTAGTAGCAAAATTGTCCCAATACTTAGAAAAATAGAAATAAGTTTTGCTTTAATAAAAGATCGAGTTTGAGTAGGCGGGATTTGATGAATTTGATCGAGGGCTGCCATCGCGGCGCTCATTACTCCAGAAAATGCCCACAGCGATACTACAAAACTTAGTGAAAATAACTGTTGGTTGCGTATTGCTAGAATTTCTGTGAGGGAACTCCGAATTAAATTTCGCACGTCATTGGGTATAATTCCTCCCAAAAGACCGGCCATTTGATACAGTGTTGATTGCAAAGGTTCAAACAGGGCGATCGCCGACAAGACAGCCAACAGCCCCGGAAACAGCGCCAGCATAGCATTGTAGGCCATTTCCGCAGACAGCCCCGGCAACCGCTGCTCTCCCGCTTTCATGCCGACTTCCTTGAGCGTGCTCCAAGTCAAACACCGACAAAACTGCCAAAAATCACCAAATTTCGTTTTGACAGCTCTCAGCAGCCTCAAAAGTGCCTTAAACAAGGCTAAAATCAGGTAGCGCAACCAGTAATAAATGTTCATAGCTTACAAATTCCCAATGACTAATGACCAATGACTAATGACTAATCTAAAATCTAAAATCTAAAATAAACAATATGTCTCAAGATATCAGACAGTGGTTAGATGAAATTAAGCGGCTGCAACAGCAGTTAACAGAGGTTTCGCGCGATCGCGATGAGGCTGGTGAAAGTGCGGCTCAATGGCGCCAACTCTACAATACCGAAGCCGAGCAGCGCCGGAATGATGCTAAATTAAACCAGCAAACCATTGATGCTTTGGAAGCACAAATACAGGAATTTCAAAGTTTCTCCCCGATTGCGCCCGAAGGTGACGAGGCTGGAGTTGCACGCTTGCAGGAGGTTGAACAATTGCATACAGTTGGGGAACTTAAAACTAAGTTAGCAGAAGTTCTCGAAGAGCGCGATCGGGCGATCGAACAAATCAAACAACTCACCCAAGCCCTCAAACAAGAAGAAGCCCGTCACGCCGAGACTAGCAGAAATTTAACAACCGCCCTCGGAGACGCCGTTGACTTGCTCACCAAAGCACAAACTGTTCCTACTACAAAAATGGAACCATCACCAGCCTATTCTCTCGAAATAGTCCCTACTCGCACCGCAAATCCTAGCGAAACTGCGATCGAAATCCGCCAAAATCCCGCGCAAACTGGCCGAAATCCCGCCCAGCTTCCACCTTCTAAAAACCAGTTACTCGATTTACCGCCGTTTGGGAATTAGCAATATCAAATCCGGTAGCAATGACAAAGTGTCTCGCTGTGGCTAGTTGAAAATGATGCCGGATCTCAGTTGTTACTTTTTCAGCCTACGCTGTCCTATCCAAATTAGTGTAGCAGTAAATAACCCAGCGGCGAGTGCGGCACTCAAGCTAAAGGTAATCTTAATGGCAAAAGGCAACCAAGCGCCTGGAATATGTAGAGTAGAAAGCGCCAAATCGAGCGGGGGATTTAAGAAGTTGTCATTTTGCTCAGTCGGTATTTCGATTGAGGCGACGATGGAACCCACTGCTAGTCCAGCACCAATAATGCCAACAGTGTTTTGGAAATTGCGATCGCGCTCAGCTTGTTCTATCTCTGTAATTGCCCGACTTGAGTTGATTAAGTCTTGCAGTAATTGTGAGCCTGGACTAAGATTTGCATAGTCTTTTTGCACTTGTAATTGGTATTTTTCCTCTACATCTTTGCTAAATTTTTCCAGGAATTTTAGATCGTAGGGGTGTTGCAAGTTTGCGAGTTGAGATAACAGCGGTGTGGGATTCGTCGAGGTAGGGTTTGAGGTGGCTGTGGCAGATTGGAACCAGGATAGAATAGGGAGGATTTGAGCGATCGGGTTTTGTCCGTTTTGGGCTTGGATTTGATTTAGGCGATCGCCAATAGTACCGATCCGTCTACTATAGTTGATGGCGTTAATTTCAATAGTGCGAATTTGAGCATCTAGATAATTTAACTTTATGGTATACTTAGGTGATATTTTTTGGGCATCATCGACGGTTTTACGAAGTTGTTTGAGATTTTGACTGCCGATGTTTCCTACGAGTTGGTTAATGACTCTGAAATCTTTTTTTAGCTGTTGTTTCAGATAGCGACTTTGAGCGTAAGCCCAGAAAACTTTATGGCGATAGCAAAATAAGCGCAGCAGTTCAGTGTTAAAATCTTCCCAAACTATTTTGGCAGCATCACTGCTAGGCATTACAGCGATAATGAGATGGATATTCTTTTGTATTTCTTGAATAGTGCGCGGTTTAGCATTCTGTGTTGACTCATCCATCAGCAGTTCGTATCGTGAAAGCTCAAATATACTCCCTCCCAGAAAAGACCCTTTACCTTGGAAATCTCGTTCCCATTTCAAGCCGATATTTAAGGATTGACAGCATTTTTTAGCAACTTCTTCTGGACTAATGTTTGGGTTGTCCATCTCAGTCACAATCAGCCAGGTTTGCCCGATATTTGGGTACTGATTATTTAGCTTTTCCTTGATTTTAGCTTGAAATTTGGCAAGACAAGTGACTGGGTGAGGAGTCCTATCTTCCTGAAAAGAACAACCCAAAAGTAACCCATAAGTATCGTTCAAACGAACAGGGTAATAATGGCCTTCAAATGGTTTGTCGCTGTCAGTAAAATCTTCAAATCCATTTGTCAGAAGTTCCAGATAGTCCGATTCAAAAACAGAATCGCGGTCAAACAGGGATGAGCGAATATTTGTCGGTAATTTAGCCGCAAAATCTTTCTGATTTTCTGTTAAGGATTGGGAATCTTCGCCCAATCCTTCCCGCAGGTCGTAAAGAAACAGAAATAGGTTAGGATAGACGAGGTTTATCATTTATTCAAAGTTGTTTTAAAGAAATCTTTGAGTTTTTCCAAAGGCACTTTTTTGCTCTCTGCTACTGGGTCAGTATTTTTCACAACTTTGATACCCATGTTGAGAATTTCGTTGCTTTGAGGATTTTCAACTCGCTTGTTTTTGCCAGCACGTTTTTCCAGTTTATTTTCAACTGTTAGTACCTGTTCTAGTTCAGCTTCCGTCGGTAGTAGTCCAGCGGGTATCTTACCATCTACGGCTTCTAGCAAAGCTATAGCAACTTGATATTGCTGATTTAAGGAATCATTCGCCACAACCACCTTCATCAATCCTTTTTCGATGAGATCCCAAGCTTGATTAGCATCTAACTGTTTACCCACCTTATTTAGGGCAGCTTGTTCAGTTGGACTCAGGGGTTCATCTAAGTTGCTCAGAGCTAGCAGCAACGCTAGTAAAGTGGTGTCAATGGATACAGTCATAAAAATATTTTGTGGATATTACCAGTATATACAGCAAGTCAAAATCGCTGCAATAGTAGTCTACACAAAAAAAACATTAAATCCGGCAGAAACTAATTTGCTTGTGTATAGTCAGAAAAGACACTACTGCATGAGTGGGCGAACATGACGAAGCGACAAGCCTTGGTAATTGGCATCAATGAATATCCTCACGGAGACAGTCTGTCAACAGCAGCACAGGATGCCGAGAAGATTGCCCAACTTTTAGAGGAATACGGCAGCTTTGAGGTACATCGGTTGCCAATTTATGATAAGAGGGAAGTCTCACAAGATTTACTTGTTACCTCGTCAGAACTAGAGGTGGCTATTACCCAGCTTTTTCAGCCAAAAAGCGGCATAATTCCAGAGACGGCACTTTTGTTTTTCGCGGGTCATGGTTGGCGAAGCGAGAAAAATGGACAACCTGAAGGTTTTCTAGTCACCAGTGAAGCTTCTTTTAAAGAGGACTGTGACAAAGGTCTGTTTTCACTGAAACGCTTACATCAAATATTAAAAGATAGTCCGGTGCGGCAGCAGATTGTGTGGTTGGATTGCTGTTATAGCGGAGAGTTATTCAATTTTATAGAGCAGAATTTAGCAGAATTTGAGCAACAGCGAGATTTCGATCGTTGTTTTATTGCGGCTTGTCGCGAATTTCAGGTAGCTTACGGAGGAGTGCTGACTCCTGCTTTGTTGCAAGCACTTGACCCCACTAACAAAGATGATGGTAGAGTTACTAATTACACATTAAAGCCAAGGCTGGAAGCAATACCAAATAACGCATCACAGCATTTCGTTTTCGGCAACACAGGTAGTCAAATCATCCTCACATACAAAGGCGGAGTTCGGGGTAATATTTGTCCCTACAAGGGGTTAGAATATTTTGATTTCAATCCGACAAAACCAGAGGAAGCTGAAGATCACAGATATTTCTACGGACGTACACAACTAACTAATCAGCTTCTTGATAAGGTACGCTCTAGTAATTTTATCGCGGTACTGGGTGCATCTGGAAGTGGTAAATCTTCAGTTGTTAGAGCTGGGTTACTGTATCAGCTCTATCTGGGTAAGAAGATACATGGAAGCGATAGATGGACAATTTATCAGCCATTTACACCTGGTATTGATCCGATTAAAAGTTTAGAGCAAGTGGTTGGAAAGCTTACAGCACCCGATGATTTAGTGCATTTCATCGATCGTCTTCCTACTGAGCGAGTGGTGCTGGTGATAGACCAATTTGAAGAAATTTTTACCCAATGTCGGGATGAAAAAGAGAGACAAAAGTTCTTTGCGTACCTAATGGGTGCAGTAGAATATTTAGGAAATAAACTCTGCTTGGTGTTGGTAATGCGGAATGATTTTCAACAAAAATTTACCGAGCAAGAGTATGCTATATCAGCTAACAAAATTGAGAATAATTTGGTAACAGTTGAACAAATGAACCGCCCAGAGTTGCAAGAAGTTATCCTCAAATCTGCTGAGTTGGTGGAGTTAGAAATTGATGGCGCTTTAGTCAATGAGATGATTGCTGATGTGTCGGATTCCCCTGGCGATTTAGCCTTGTTGCAATATACCCTGACCCAATTATGGGATAACAGTAGCTCTAATCTTTTGACAATTTCGGATTATAGCCGTTTGGGTGGAGTGCAAAAGGCACTGGGAAACCATGCTGATACTGTGTACCAATCCTTATTGTCAGAGGAACAAAAATCGGATGGGTTAAAGGAATCAGAGGAGCAAAAAGCTGCTAGGCGGATTTTTCTAGAATTGACTCGGTTAAGTGAAGATGAAAATACTCCAAATACTCGTCAGCAAGTTTGGCTAAAAGATTTAGTTAATTCTCAGCAGTCTGAAGAATTGGTAAATAAGGTAGTGCAGTGTTTGGCTGATGCGAAATTAGTTGTTACCAGTGAGCAAGAGTTAGAGGGACAGCGAGTTGCGGTAGTGAATATCGTCCATGAAACACTGATTCGTAATTGGGGGCTGTTAGGTGGTTGGCTGGAGGAACATCGAGAAGCACTGATAATTAAACAGCCAATTGAAGATGCAGCTAAGGAATGGCGAGATAAAGGTAAGCAGCGAGAATCGGCTTATCTGCTGCAAGGAACAAAATTGGCAAAGGCAGAGGAATATATTAAGCGTTATTCTGATTTAGTACCGCTGTCTGGATTTACTCAGGAATTTGTTCAGAAAAGTATTAAAAATAGAAAAAAGAACCGTCGTAATTTAGCTGTTACAGTTTCTGCGGTACTTGTGGGACTGACTGGATTAGCTGGTTGGGCTTTGACTCAGCAAAAAATAGCAGATAAACGGAAAACCAATGCTGAAATCAATGCAGAAAGCCTTAAGCTAGAAAGTCTCCTTGCCTCTGGTGTAGATATTGAAGCGCTAATAGAAGGTTTGAAAACAGGTAAAAATCTCAAGAAATTAAGTGGAGTATTGGATGCAGATACCAAAATACGAGCTACCGCAGCGCTACAACAAGTTGTCTATGGAGTTAATGAATATAATCGATTCCAAAAATATACTGATAAAGTTTATCATGTTGAATTTAGCCCTGATGGCAAAACACTTGTGTCTCAAGTGAACCAGTTCAATTATGGGAGCGATCAAAAATTTGATCCTGCTAACCAAATAATTTTTAAGCTCTGGAGCTTAGACGGCAGAGAAATTAATAGTATTAAAGGCTCATATATGGGTTTCAGTCCAGATAGCAAAACTATTAGCTATTCTGATTTCAACAATCAAAATGATCTTAAACTGTTGAACTTAGATAGAAAAGAATTAAAAACTATTAGATTACAATCGACAAAGTTTTTCTGTGTAAGACTAGAATACAAAACTATGATTTCCATGAATAATGATAAAGATATTATAAAACTGTGGAATCTAGATGGAAAATTACTAAAAACTATAAAAATACCTCCATACTATGGTAATGGTGATTTTAGTTGTAGTGTAGATGGTAAATTATTAGCCTTTAAAAATGGTTCCGTAGTAAATTTAGAAAAATCAGAAATAAAAACTCTCAAAGAACCACATAAAAGTAATGTCTGGGGTATCAGGATCAGCCCAGATAACAAAATAGTTGCTTCTGGCGGTAGGGATGGCACTGTTAAATTATGGAATTTAGATACAGATGAAGTCAAAACCATTAAAGCAGATATAGGTCAAGTTTGGGATGTCAAATTTAGCCCAGATGGCAAAATGATTGCTGCAAGTGGAGATAGAATGATTAAGATATGGAACTTAGATACAACGCCAGTCAAAACTCTTAGGGGAAATACCGCTCTTATCCGTACCGTCGGTTTTAGTCCAGATGGTAAAATCCTCGCCTCTGGCAGTATGGATGGTACTGTAAAGCTCTGGAATTTACAAGGACAGGGACTCACTGCCCTGAAAGAGCCTGACTACGACTTATATAAAAACTATAGAATTAGCTACGATAACAATAATTCTGTTGAAAGTGCCAGCTTTAGTCCTGATGGTAAGTTGGTTACTTCAATAACAGGAAATGGCATAGTAAAGTTATGGGATTTGCAAGGAAGGAAACTTAAAACATTTAGTCATACCCAACAAAACGACGCATATTCTCCTTCGTATAGTGTCAGTTTTAGCCCTGATAGTAAGACAGTATTCTCTTTGAAGACTGTTCCCTCTGCAAATGGAGATAACGGCATAATAGAAATACGAAACCTAAATGGACAACTACTTAATACTCTGAAAACGGGTAGAGGTTTTAGCTTGAGTGCCAATGGCAAAATGATGTCTACTTCAGAGGGTGGCATAGTGAAGTTATCGAACATAACTGGGCAGCCAATTAATAGTATAAAAGCAGATAAAAATCCGATCAATAGCATCAGTTTCAGTAGCGATGGAAAAATTGTAGCCACTTCCAATGGCAACATTATCAAGCTGTTTAATATAGATGGAAAAATAATGAAAATACTTCAAGGCGACGGTGCTTTTTTTATTCCTATTAGTCTCAGCCCAGATGGTAAAATGATTGCTGCTGCTGGTAATGATAATATGGTGAAGTTATGGAATGTGGATAGCCAAAAATTCAAAAATCTCAAAGGGCATAGTCAGCCCGTTACTAGCGTTACTTTTAGTCAAGATAGTCAGACTATTATTTCTTCTAGTGAGGATGGTACGGTAAAACTTTGGAGTTTGCAAGGACAAGAGTTAAGCAGTCTCAAGGGACATATCTCTGGTGGAGTGAATGAGATTAGTCTTAGCCCGAATGGTAAAATAATTGCCTCTGCTGGTGATGATGGAACTGTTATTTTATGGAATCTAGATTTGGATGATTTAATGTCACGAGGCTGTAACTGGCTGCATGACTATTTGAAAAGCAACCCAAATGTGAGTGATAGTGATAAACATCTCTGTGATGGGATTAGTAATGAGAAAAATTAGGCTACTTTCCACCTCAATATATTCTTTCCTAGCGTGACTTGGCTACGCTACTGCACGATCGCCATTTCCCCATGCTAGAATAAACTCAATAAATTCAAAAAAATTCGGAATAAATAAAATGTCTTATAGTCAGTTCACCCTAGAAATGGTCGAACAAGTCTTTGGGCTAAGTATTCTTGAAAAACTTGATAGTTTCGCCGAAGTACCAGAAGCTCCGATTAGTAGTTTCTTAAAACAGTGTCTCGAATACAATACTCCTTTAGCCTTGGAAATTTCTACAGAAAAAGCGCGATCGGAAATGATTATTGCACCAATATTGATTGAACTAAAACAGCAAATTGGGTCTAAAATAAGTCTGTTTTCCGGTAGGGAATTTAATGTGGATAGTCAACAAGGGCTGATGGGCTATTGTGATTTTATAATTAGTAAGTCTTCGTCTCAATTGATGATTAAATCACCCGTGATTTTAATCGTGGAAGCTAAAAATGATAATATTCAATCTGGTTTAGGTCAGTGTATTGCCGAGATGGTAGCAGCACAAATAGTTAATCAACGTCAAAGTAATAATGAAATGATTTATGGTGCTGTAACGACTGGAACGAACTGGAAATTTATGAAATTATTTGATTCTGTAGTTGAAATCGATCCTAATGAATATTTCCTGAATAATGTGGCTAAGCTAATGGGTATATTAAGAAGTTTTGTTGGCTAGGGCATAGGGCATAGGGCATAGGGCATAGGGCATTGGGCATTGGGCATTGGGCATAGGTGCTTTGTTTTCCTGCTACGGATTGCGAATTGCTAAGAGCGTACTTCGCTTTTTTCAAAACCGTTATAGTCTAAATTGTATTGAGAAATATCTTAAACTTCTCCCAATTTTTCTCTCGCCCATGCTCGCACGGCTTTACGCAGAGAAAGCCGCCCAGAATAACGATATTTCTGGATCAATTCAGGTATTTCTTGTATGGGAAGAGTTGGAAAAATTGAGCTAGTTTTCACCTCAATATATTCTTGTCCATCAAGTTGGTAAATTTTGAGTTCACCGGAATCATAACACCAAATTTCGGGAACACCCAACCGAGCATAAATGGGAAAACGACTGAGCGATTTACTGGTTACATCTATTTCTAAAGCCAAATCCGGTGGCGGATCTTGCTCTAAGTTAAACTTAAGTTTTCCGCGAATTTTTGGCTCGTTTTGGAAGTAGAAACAATTGTCTGGTTCTACTCCAGCTTTTTTGATTTCTCGCTTCCAAGTGGTTGAGCCTAAACTTGCGTAATCTTGTTCCAACACTTCTGCTATATCTTTAATGGAAGTGCCGATCGTTTCTTTGTAGTATTCATGTTCCGGTAAGGGTGTCATGATTTCTAAAGTTCCATCATCATAGGCGAATCTAGCAGCACGGCTTTCACCTAGATCCACGAGCAAGTTTTCAAATTGTTGCCAACTGATATTATACATAACAACTCTATCGGCACGAAGCTGAGTTAGCAACATAACTTTTTCTCAGAAGTGTTTAACAAACAGATAATCCTATTATAGCCGAAGGAAGAAGGAAGGTACTACTCAGTTAAATTCATCGGGTGCATCCCAATTTTGCAGGGCGAAGCATTCCGGCCGATAATTTATTAGTTATAAACAGAGACTTACTGCCGGAATGCTTCGCCCCTACGGATATATTTGCAAAATTGGGATGCTCCTAATTCATCCGTGTCTCCGTGTTCAAATCCGTGTCGTTTCTCTCTTCCTTCTGCTTAAAATCCCATCGCGCCAGCTACTGCATCCAAATTCGGAGCAATCCCTTGTTTAAACTGATTGTTGCTGTGATTAATCGCCGTATCCGGGTCTTTCAAACCGTTACCAGTCAGCACACAAACCACTGTTGCTCCCGTAGGAACTTGGTCTTTTACCTTCAGCAAGCCTGCCACAGAAGCAGCGCTTGCCGGTTCGCAGAAAATCCCTTCTTCGGATGCTAACAAGCGGTAAGCATCCAAAATTTCCTCGTCAGTGACAGCACTAAAACTGCCGCGACTGGCTTCTGAAGCAGCAACAGCTTGTGTCCAGCTAGCCGGGTTCCCAATCCGAATCGCCGTCGCCAGGGTTTCTGGGTTAGGCACCGGATGTCCCGTCACCAACGGTGCAGCCCCCGCTGCTTGAAATCCCATCATCCGTGGTAGTCGCGAACATTTTTTGGCTTGATGGTATTGACAAAAACCCATCCAGTATGCTGTGATGTTTCCCGCATTTCCCACGGGAATGCACAGCCAGTCGGGGGCGTCGCCCAAGGCGTCCACCACTTCAAACGCGCCGGTTTTTTGGCCTTCCAAGCGGTAAGGGTTGACGGAGTTGACCAAAGTTACGGGATAATTTTCAGCCATGGAGCGGACAATTTCTAAAGCCCGATCGAAATTACCGACAATCGAAATCACTTCCGCACCGTAAAGCAAAGCTTGGGCCAGCTTGCCCAAAGCCACGTAACCTTCGGGAATCAACACGAAAGCCCGCATTCCCCCGCGTCTGGCGTAGGCTGCCGCCGCTGCCGAAGTATTGCCGGTACTGGCGCAGATTACAGCCTCAGCGCCGGCTTCCTTCGCCTTGGAAATCGCCATGGTCATCCCCCGGTCTTTGAAACTACCAGTGGGGTTGAGGCCGTCGTATTTCACCAGCACGCGCACGTCTCTACCGATGAGAGAGGCGATCGCAGGTGCTGGAATTAAGGGAGTATTGCCTTCTTGGAGTGTCACTACCGGCGTGGTTTCAGTCACCGGCAGGTAGGGGCGATAAGCTTCGATCAAGCCCGGCCAACCGTGAAGTTTCGGCGAGGCTGCGCGGGCAGCGGAGTTAGCAGCAGAGTCAGTTACAGGTAGAATCAGGGTCACGATGTCAATGGTTTCTAGGCTTTGGCAAAGAATTTACACTAATTTTAGCTCGATCGGTTAATTTAATGTTTGATACGATCCGTTCAGGTTAAAGTAACTTAATGGTGTGAATGTGTAGATATGTCTACTCAATTACTAATGTCAAATAATTCATCCACTCTTTCTCGGCCTCAAGTCACGGCTAGCAATCCCGAAATCGCTAGTTCTGCTACGCTATCGACGGGTTTTGCGCGCAAAGTAGATTCGGTGAAGTGTCCCTACCAAGCCGATCAGCAAGTTAAGTTCCTGCACCTGCAAGCAGAAATCGACTCCTTGCTGCTGCAAGTCCAAACCCTCAAACAGCAGCGCTCCGTTGCTGGATCTCAAGTTGCGATCGGCAAAAATTCTGCTGTGGGCAACGGCAATTACCAGTAACAACTCGTGCTAATTGTGCCGCCCCTGTGGTATAAAAAGTAAAGTTTTGTTAACCGCAGTGTTTTTTTTTCACCAAAAGCGCTAGCCATTTAATCCGCGGCTAGCGATCGCTAGTATTTGCGAAAACGCGCTTGCCTAGTGCTCAACTCGTCTGCTAATTGTTAGTAGCGAGCTGATATTTTACTGCGTTAATTTTGTTAAGCCATCCACTTGGCATACGGAGAGTAGACATCAATTTATGACAGCATCGATCGAAAAACCACTAAATTTGACATCCGCAAGGGACACTTCCAACCTGCGCCTCAAAGATATTCTCCAAACCCTGCCGCGCGAAGTATTTGTCAAAAACCCTCGCAAAGCTTGGACAAAAGTCATCGTCAACGTTCTTCTAGTTGCTGTTGGTTATTTTGGCCTAGCAGTATCACCTTGGTATTTACTGCCCCTGATGTGGATTTTCACAGGTACCGGATTAACCGGGTTTTTTGTGATAGGCCACGACTGCGGACACCGGTCATTTGCCAACCGTCGCTGGGTAAACGATTTAGTCGGACATCTCGCATTTCTGCCGTTAATTTTTCCGTTTCACGCATGGCGTCACGGACACAATTACCACCACAAGCACACCAACAAAATTGGTGAAGATAATGCTTGGCAACCAATGACAGCAGAAAGCTACGCTGCCGCGCCCAAAGCATTACAAATAGCTTATAGTTTAATCTTCGGCCCAATGTGGTGGATTGGCTCGATCGCCCACTGGGCAAAAGTACACTTTATGTGGTGGCGCTTCAAAGGCCAACAACGCGAACAAGTGCGGTTTTCAGTTTTTGTGGTTTTGATCGGTGCTGCGATCGTATTTCCGACTTTAATAGCCACCACAGGCATTTGGGGATTCATCAAATTTTGGTTGATGCCCTGGATGGTTTACCACTTCTGGATGAGCACCTTCACCATTGTTCACCACACAGCGCCAGACATTTCATTTAAATCACCAGAAGAATGGAACGAAGCCCAAGCACAACTATCGGGAACAGTTCACTGCGACTATCCCCGCTGGGTTGAGTTTCTGTGCCACGACATTAACGTGCACGTTCCCCACCACCTTTCAACTGCTATACCCTGGTACAACTTGCGTCTAGCCCACAGCAGCTTAAAGGAAAACTGGCAAGATCATCTCTACGAAACAAAGTTTTCTTGGTCTTTAATGAAGCGGATTGCCGACAACTGTCACCTGTACAACCCCGCTGGTGGCTATCAGACATTACAGGAATTTCACGCTCAAGCCAAATAAGTTTGAAACGCGATAAATCTCCGAAAAACCCGGTTTTGTTAAACAAACCGGGTTTTCTTAATCATAAAGTATGTTGTTGCGCTTCAGCGCTCTCTTAATATATTAAAGAGCGCTGAAGCGCAACAACGTACCTAATAAGATTGTCGATATTTATGTGGGATTTTCTGCTGCGAAACACCCTACAACTAAAATCTAAAATCTAAAATCTAATGGCTTTCAATCCCAATAACTGTCGCAACGAAAGCGAAGTAGAAAGCAAACTCATTGTCAGTTATTTGTTGCCAAAACTCGGCTATACTCCCGACACTTGGCACCAAGAAATCGCCTTTGGGAATATTCGCCTAGACTTCCTTTCCTTTGCTACCCAAGTTATCCCCATAGTTCTCGATGCAGACTCGCCCATGAGTTTAGTCATGGAGGCAAAACATCCCAAGGAAAATTTAGACCGCCATCTGCGAAAACTCAAGCGTTACTTAACAAGTTTAAGTATTCGCTACGGACTCATAACTAACGGGAAAGAAATTAGAATTTACGCAAGAGTGAGCGATGATATTCAGCTAGCATTTCAGTGCGCCGGACAAGACCTTGAAAGTAGAATTGATGAAATTATAGCTTTAATTGGCAGAGATAGTTTAAAGTTTGTAATAAATCCAGATAATCTAGAACTGGAAGATAGTAAAACTAATTTAGTTACTCCTGAGTTAATTACCGAAGTATCGGTACAACAAAACAATCCCGCCACCGCAGAACCTGAAATCATTCAAGTCTCATCCCCCGAACAAATACCTGAAGATATTTTAGTTAAATCATCCGATTTAATCATTCCCCAAACCCCGCAAAATAGTATGAAAATAATAGCAGTTTACCACAACAAAGGCGGCGTCGGTAAAACTACAACTGTAGTCAATTTAGCCGCAGCCCTGAGCAAGGAAGGTAAAAGAGTCCTAGTCATCGACTTAGACAGTCAGGCAAACACAACCTTTGCAACTGGTTTGGTCAAATTTGAAGATGAAGAACAAGATGATTTGAAAGATTGCAATATTCTTCAAGTTTTGCAATCAGAGGATTTTTACTCCATCGCCGAAGTAGCCCGCGAGTCTAATTTTTGCAATCCTAAAATCGATGTAGTTCCTTCCCATATCGATTTAATGTACTATGAAACGGAACTAAATCAACTAGATTACAGTCGCATGATTTTAATTCAAAAACTAGCGGAAGTAGAAGATAAGTACGATATTGTACTGATTGATACCCCGCCATCTTTGAATTTTTTCGCCAGAGTTGCCCTGATTGCTGCGGATTATTTAATTATTCCTTCTGATTTAAAACCTTTTGCCAATCAAGGATTGATTAATGTCAAGGATTTCATTAAAAAAGTTAATGGATTCAAAAAACAAATCGGCAAAAAACCTTTAGAAATTTTAGGCATCCTCCCTTGCAAAATCTCACCCAATCCTAAGTTTGTACAGTACAGTTTGCCCAAGCGGAGGGAGGCTATTCCCAAACGCTACGGCCTGGAAATCATGGACAGCGTAATTTATGAGAGAGAGGATTTAGCAAAGTGTGCAGAACTATTTAAAATCGTGGGCAATATGGAAATCGCCGATCCGATTTCGGTGCTAGATTTTAAACCGGATTGCACTTCATCCCAAGAATTTGAAATGCTAGCCGAAGAAGTTTTGGTAAAAATAGGTAAGTAAAAACTTATGAAAAAATTATCTCCGTCACTGGTTTCAGTCAAAAGAATTACCTCCGCAGTTCCCCGTTCCAATTTTGCCGATCGCGATTTAGATAAATTAGCTAGACTTATTTTAGACGCCGGAGGCTTGATTAATCCGATCGTTGTCCGCCGCACCAGCATGGATGCCTACGAAATAGTAGA
The DNA here is from genome assembly GCA_004293365.1 of Oscillatoriales cyanobacterium. Classification (GTDB taxonomy): domain Bacteria; phylum Cyanobacteriota; class Cyanobacteriia; order Cyanobacteriales; family Microcoleaceae; genus Microcoleus. The sequence continues at coordinate 56,843 of RDYN01000013.1, forward strand.
CGGAAACCTTGAATACTACGCCGCGGCGAGAGCCAGGGAAATTGAACCTCTCAAGGGCGAGACAATCGGAGCATTCATCCTGGAACCAGAAAATGAAGCACTTCTCCTGGAACAACTCGAAATCCTCAGAAAAACCGCAATCAGTGAGAATCTAGGTGAAATTGAAACTCCCAAAGAGTCATTTATAACTGAGGCTTCAGTTGAAATTGAAACTCTAGAAGCCTCATCTAGTTTAGAGCAACGGGTGACAAATATTGAAGCCCGGTTAGAAATTCAAATTCATGAATTGAAAGCTGAACACGCCCGTGAAAAAAAGGTATTGGCTGAGAGAATACAAGAAATTGAAAACCTAATTGCCCAACAATTACCTCTGTTAATTGAAGCGCAGTTGGCTAACAGAATTAATGAGTTGAAATCAGAGTCTGCATCGGAAAAGCCCTGTTTGGTAGATGCGGTACCAGAAGTTGAACAGGTAACTTCTCAACCAATGTCGCTGTTGGCCGCACTGAATACTCAAAATCCAGCTCAACTGAAAGCGAATTTTGAATATACTAAGTTAGTGAACGATAAAATTATACAACGAATCCTCGACGAAAAGCGAGATGTGAAGCCGTTTGTGTCATTTGCCAATGTGGTGGAACGTATTCAAGGGCTAGGCGACAAAACAATGATTAAAATTATTGATTACTGGCAAAAATACTCGTAAGTTGTGAGCCGTCTCAATTGCTTTTTTGGGGGCGGGCTAGAAGCCCACCCCACAAGAGTTAAAACCGGATTTCTGAAAGGTGATTGACTAGGAGCAAAAATACTCACAACTGGCAATTCCTGCTAAACCTGAACACGGTAGCGATCGCCCGATCGCCAAAAAAAGTAAAGATGAGTGAAGCAGTGTATAATTTGTGTCCCCCAGCCAGTTAAACTCATCACAGTCGATTTTTTGTAGGAATTGCAGTCAGTTTTGCCGTTAGCGAAGCCCTCGTTGCAGGATCGCCCGGGCTGTCACCCCACAGCCAGCCGCACAGGTACAGCACGCCGCTGATATCTCTCCCAGATTTAGAGATTGAGGCCAACAAATCCTTTAACTAACCAAAGTCTGAGTAAGGTGTTTGTCTCGCACCCTATCATTAGAGTTCTTGAGTTAGTCCTGTGGCACTTAAAACCCAGGCTGTAAAGTGCAAATATATATAATTACCCAAACACCTGATTTTAATGACAAAAGGGGACTTGTAAGAAGATGGATCGATCGCAAGATCAAAACCGAATAGTAGAATATTTGCGGATTAAGCCAATTAGTCACAGTCAGATTTATACTTCCCAAATTGCAGTACCAGAGACTCAGGGGGGAGAAATCCCTCGCGAACGTCGGGAAGCTCTCAGGAGAAGTCTCATCGAGCAAGGCAGCAACTTAATTCCTTTAATTGTACGTCCTACTGAAGCTTACAGCAACGAAGAAGAATACGAAGTTGTCTGCGGCTCAGATTGGTGTATTGTTGCGAAAGAACTCGGCCTTGAGCAAATGTGGGCTTGGGTTTTTGAAATGACCGACGAGGAGGTAGTTGCGGCTCAAGCAGAAATGGAACATTTAGCTCCGCAGCCGACTCAAAAAACTGCACAACTTGAGACTCTACTGCAACAATTTGAGCTATCATTTCAAAAAAAGGTAGAGAGTCTAACAAAACAAATAGAACAATCTGTTAAAAAGAATGAAGACCTGCTAAAAAAACAAGTAAAAGCTCTAGCCGAGCAGAACTTCGATCGCGATCAAATAACACAGATAAAGCATCTGCTAGAACAAGTTGAAAAAACATTTCATGAAAAGGTAGATAAATTGGCTAAAAAAATTGAACAATCTGGCAGCAATAGTTCTCCGCAATCGGAGGTTATTTCGGAGATGAATCTTGAAGGTGCGTTGAGACAGTTGGATGAACTGGAAAAATTGCTGTCAATCAAATTAGATCGCACTGTCCAAATAATTAATCAGTTTGTGGCTGACACGATCGCAGACGTAGAAAATGACCTAAAAAATCAAATTGCCACGCTCCGCAGCCAACTGGGAGCCGCTGCGACGCACTCAGAAATACAGCCCGAGACACCGCCGAAAAAGCAGTCGAAGGCGCAGCCGAAAACTCAGCCGAAAAAGCAGCAGAAACCTCAGTTACCGCAGTTGCAGTTGGAGTTGCCGTTTCCGCCCCAAGAGGAAGATTATGACACTCTTTCGCTGAGACGTTTGAAGGCGATCGGTAAAGACCGAAAAGTGCGGGGCTACGCGCGCATGAAACGACCGGAAATTCTGGCCGCCCTCAGAGAAGCTGATGGGAAATAAAGATCGAACGGCGGTTGAAACCGCGTCTATACAGACCAAACCTGCCTGGTGCAGGTTGAGGAGCGGACGGCGGTTGAAATATGATATCTTCTTCAGTCCGCTTGGCATGGACATCGTTTGTGTAGACGCGGTTTCAACCGCCGTCCTATCTGAACACAGATATAAAAATCTTGCTAAAATAGACACACCACCTCTTACTCCTCCCCAAGCAGCCATGTCCGCAACCGCCGCATTAGCTACTCCCCAAGAAATACCAGAACAAGAAATACCAGAACAAGAGCTATCAGAACAAGAGCTATCAGAACAAGAACTATTAGAACAAGAGATAGCAGAAAATGTTATGGTTCCTCCAGTCGATTTATATAGTGATGAACCTCCAGTGGAAACAGAACTGCATCTCCGACAAATAATGCTGCTGTTCAAATGTCTAGAATGGCTGTGGCGAGATAGAAATGACTTCTATGCTGCTGGCAACCTCACCATTTACTACAGCCCAAAACAACTTAAATCGAAAGACTTCCGAGGCCCAGATTTTTTTGTGGTACTCGGAACCGAACGCAAAACTCGGAAAAGCTGGGTTGTTTGGGATGAAGACGGAAAGTATCCGAATGTCATTCTTGAAATATTGTCGCCGAAAACAGCGAACATAGATAAAAACTTTAAAAAACAACTGTATCAAGATACTTTCCGAACCCATGATTATTTTTGGTTCGATCCAGAAACTTTAGAATTAGCTGGGTTTCATTTGGTAGATGGGGAATATCAACTAATTGCACCGAATGAATTCGGGCATCTGCGGAGTCAACAGCTTGATTTGAGTTTGGGCATTTGTAGCGGACAATTGCGTTTCTTTACAGCAGCAGGTGAACTGGTTCCTACTCCTGAAGAGGTTGCAGAGATGGAGACTCGGCGAGCAGATGCAGAGGCTCAAAGAGCGGGACAAGAAGCTCAAAGAGCTGGAGAAGAAGCTCAAAGAGCCGATCGCCTGGCCGCAAAACTGCGAGAATTAAATATCGATCCCGATACAATTTAATGGGTGGTATCATATCATGTACCGCAATAAGATTGGTTAGTAGTGCGGACTTCAGTCCGCAGCATGAGAGCGGACTGAACTCCGCACTACGAACAATTTAGCGCCCGCCTTTTCCAAAAACAGCGGTTTACTGTCGCGTGTATCGGTGCTTGACACCCATCGGGAAATACTCTGCATCGCCCATGGCAGTTAATGTCACGACGGGTAACTGATATTCGGGCGGCACGTAATTAGCAAATTCGCTGTTGAGGCGCCGCAATTGCGCGAGAATTGAAGATGCGATCGCCACTTTCATCTCCTCGTCCCCTTCCACCCCCGCTGCTAACTCCACAACCACCGATAAAAATCGATTTCGATCCGCATCTTCCTTGACTTGCAGCACAAATTTTCCCGTCACCCATTCGCTAACAGTCGGAACTTCTAAACCTACGGTGACATTTTCTGGGTAGATGTTAGCACCGAAGTAGGAAACGGTAAAGTGCGATCGACCAAACACATAAACAAATGGCAGATTGCGAATTCCTCTCGGCAAACCGGCACTTTCCCCAGCCGCCACTTCCTGCAAATGTGCCACCGGATTAAATCCCCATTCTGCCAAAAAATCGAGCATTGCTTCGTAAGAAATTAAACCGCCGTTATCGGAAATGTGATACCGTATGAGCGGGATGCCGTTGTCGCCAGAAAATAACAGCGTGCCGTCATCATTCACTTCAAAAAAGCGGCTTTTCGGATCGTACTGCACCAGCGTTGGCAACCGCGATTCTCCGAATAAATTGCGCGCTGCTTCCGGATTGTTTGCGAACCAGCGGCGGATGCAAATACTCAACGGTGTCTCGTTGCCCAAAACGCCCGCATCGGCTGTACCGTAAAGACTCGCAGAATTGTAATATAAATTCTCCGTTGATAGTTGGGAATTGGTAATTGGTAATTGGTAATTGGTAATTGGTAATTCGGAATTGGTAATTATGAATTCTCCCCATCTCCCCATCTCCCCATCTCCCCCTCTTCCTTCTTCCTTCTTCCTTCTTCCTTCTTCCTTCGTATTGTGATAATTAATGCGATCGCTCACCAAACTCCGCCATTCTTCGCTAAACACTTCCCCGGCAAACACCATCTTAATTCGATATTTTTGCCACTCCACACCCGCAGCAATCCCGCTATCAATAACATCCTTGATAAACGGCGGATATCCCAACAATACTACTTGCTCGAAATGCTCCCCAAGTTCTCGAACTGCTCGAAATATTTCAGTCTTGTTATTCCCCGGCGTCACCACCGTCACGGGATAACCCTTACTTGCTAGATAGCGGCAGCAATTCGCCGTGTACATTCCGCCTACCCAAGTCCCCAAGGCAAAGCAAATCACAGCTAAAGTGCGGCGGGTCTCGGCGAAAAAACTGTCGTGAAATATTTGTTCAAAGCGATCGGCAATTTGCAACTCGTCGCTGATAAAACGCGGCCAAAATGTCGGGTTTCCTGTCGAACCAGATGAAACAGCAATGAAATCGCAGGTTTCTAATTTGCCCTGGCGGCACAACTGAGGCAGCGGGTAAAAGCGCAAATAATTCTCTTTGGTAATTAGCGGCAATTTTTGGAAGTCTTCCAAGGTTTGAATAGACTCGGGATTGATGTTGAGTGCAGCTAGGAACTTCTGGTAAGCTGGTACTGTGGCAGCGACGTTGTGAAAAAGTGCGATCGCCTCGGATTCTGCATCTCGACTCTGCTGTTGCAATCGTTCCTCAAGCGGCGCACTCAAAAATTGTTCAAACGCCCCAATTGCTCGCTGACGCGGTTCTGGCTGCATGATTGGCTCCTTAAAATGCGTATTTGCACGTCGCTCGATCGAGATTCAGTTAGTAGCGCTAACGACCGGGCGGCAGATTAGGCAGGCTACTAAAAATTTGAACACACTTTGTGGTCGATCGCACAAATACACCCGGCAATCGAGTTGCGTGCAGACAACGGCTTTTTTAACACAACAACCGCAGGCGATGACCGAGCAGCCGATCGACTCATCAACACCGACACACTATGTCAAGATTAATTAGCGCGATCGCCCAAAACGGACAATCTCAATCAAGCGTAACAATCCGACGCAAGTTTCAATGAACAATCCCATCTACCCCGGCATAACTCTCCACAACCACTACCGCATCGTCCGCGAACTGGGACACGGCGGCTTCGGGCGCACCTACCTCGCTGAAGATGCCCACCGATTTAACGAACCCTGCGTTTTAAAAGAATTTGCGCCCCAAGTACAAGGAAGTTACGCTTTACAAAAATCCGAGGAACTCTTCGAGCGCGAAGCCGGAGTGCTCTACAAGCTGCAACACAATCAAATCCCGCGCTTCCGCGAAATGTTTCGAGTCAGTATAGTCGATCGGGGCTACCTATTTCTCGTTCAAGACTACGTACCCGGTCAAAACTACCGCTTCCTGCTGGACGCCCGCAAGCGTCAGGGTTTGCGGTTCATCGAAGCAGAAATCAATCAACTGCTGGTTCAGATTTTGCCAGTGCTCGAATACATTCATTCCTTGGGAGTAATTCACCGCGACATCTCCCCGGACAACCTAATTCTGCGCTTGTCTGACGGAATGCCGGTGCTCATTGACTTCGGCGGAGTCAAACAAGTCGCCGCCACCGTAGAATCTCTATTTGCTGAAAATGAAGCTAACGGCACTCCCACCCCCGCGACTCGCATCGGCAAGCTCGGCTATGCTCCCGTCGAACAGATGCAGATGGGGATTGTGTCTCCGCACAGCGATTTGTACGCTCTGGCGGCGACGGTTTTGGTGTTGCTGACGGGGAAGGAACCGCATCAATTGCTCGACAGCCAGACGCTGAATTGGAACTGGCGATCGCACTGTTCTCTGTCTCCGAATTTGTCCCTGGTGCTGGATAAAATGCTCGCTGTGCAGCCAAAAGAGCGCTACTCCTCGGCTCGCGAGGTTTTGCTCGCTCTCTCGGGCAATCCACCTTTAGGGCCGCAGCCGCAGCCTGCCCCAGATTTTGGCCTCACGCAGCAGCCGCCGGATCGCTCGCCCATACCCGTGCCCGCCCCTCCCCCGAAGCTGCCGGGTACTCCGGTGCGAGTGGCCACGATCGGCAATCAGCAAAAGATGCCTGCTTGGCAAATGTTTTTGTTCGTAGTGGCGGTGCTTTCGAGTATGGGGGCAGTTGGCTGGTTTGCGGGCAATTACGTGTTAAACCTGCAATCCAAAGTGCAGAAGATTCCCGTGACTCCGGGCCCGAAGCAGCAGCAAGAAGATGCTTTGCGCGATCGCTACTCTCGGCTTAAAATTGACGATCGATTCTACAACGGTTACGTCAACCTTGTAGACGAGAATTTCTACGCCAAATACCCAGAATTAGACGGGCGGCTGTTAAAAGAAGGTGATGAGGATCGCCAGTGGCGCGAAAGGTGGCAGAAAATCGGCGACGACTTGCTCGACAAGCTGGAAAACCTCAGCAGCGATGCTAGAGCGCGGTTGGGCAGTTACGACACCGCCGATCTCGATCGCTCGAAAACCGAGGTTAACAAGCTGAATTTAAGCAGTCGAGCGCTGTACGATTTGGCTGATGCCAAGTTCTTTTATTGGTTTCCACAGCACCCGCGGAATAAAAATATCATCGGTTTGCCCGTGGGACAAATTTGGCAAGCAATTACCGCCGACGCCCTCACAGCTTTGCAAGCCGGAGCAACTGTCGAAACCGTTGAATTTGACCGCCGCGCGAACAGCAAAACCCTTAAAGGAAATCTCAAGCCCGGAGAAGGCAAAGCTTACATTGCCAGGTTCGCCCAAAATCAGATTTTGAGCGTAAACTTGCAAGCTCCGCGCAAATCGACTCTGCTATCAATTTATTCTCCCGGGCGCACCAACAAAGCCAAGGCTTTACTGGAAGATGCAGAGGAGGTGAGTTGGTCTGGAACCCTGGATGATGCTGGTTTTTATGAATTCGTAGTCGTTTCTCAGTCATCCGAGCCGATCGCCTACGAATTGAATCTGGAGACAAAATAACGCTCTCACTTATAGCCTTTCAAGCTCTCATATTCGCGGACGACTGGGCCTAGGCCTGCGCCGGGCCTAGGGCCTAGGCCTGCGCCGGGCCTAGGGCCTAGGGCACTTGTGCTCAGCTTCCGTTCCGTCGAAGCATAGGCCTGGGCGGGCTCTCCGGCATACCTCACTACGCTTGAGAACCGCTATAAGTCGCCAACAGGCAAAAATTTTAAACTTTTGTTCCAGCTCTAAGATTCATCAAGGCGAGCAAATCTAAAATCTAGAATCTAAAATCTAAAATCGACTGATGGCTATTGACGCAGGAAGTGCGATCGAGCAATAATGAAGTAATCCCGAGCGGGTAAATTTTCCAGTTCAAACAAAGAATATGCTGAGATTCGCGATCGTAGCTTTAGTAACTTTGGGATTAGTATTAATGACTGCATTGGGTTTATCTTCTGCCAGTGCGACAGTCAGCAATCCCGAATTTTATGCTTGGAACTTTGCCTCTGTAGGCAGCAGCGAGCTGGTTTGCAAAAAGACAGTTGTAGTTCCGCAAGACCTCATCATTCCGTCATCATCAATGCAGGCAGTCAGTATCAATTCTGCAATTGTAGATAACAAATTTTGTGCGAATTCCACTAAGCCCGTGAATTAATCCAGTGCATCCTACGATGTCCCCTCGAACGACACAATAAAATTGGTTTGTAGTGAGGACTTTAGTCCGCATAAAAATCCGATCGCTAAAACTCCTGACTACGAACACTTTTTAAAGCGAATTGACCCGACATTATACAAAGCTGGTCGCCATCCGCGCAGTCAAAGTGTTGGCGGCATTTTTTATGAGAAACAAGCGATATTTCGTCATAAAAATTTATCATAATAGTCGGACACAACAGTTTTCTGCCCAAGAGCGCGATCGAACTATTGCGAATTTGGCGACCTCTTTGATTGTCACTTAAAAACCGAGGGAAAATCTTTAGCCATTTGGCCAAAGATTTATTAGCTAATTGGCGTAATCAGTAACCGTCTAGTTTGAGTATGCTAGAGTTAGTCAGGTTCTGATATATAGTGCCATCTGTAATCTAAGTATCATGCTCAAAATTTTGGTCATTGAAGACGACGAATTAATCCGGGAGACTCTTGTGCAACTCCTGGAATCTCACAGCTACCGGGTTATCGTAGCAGAAAACGGTCGATTTGGCGTGCAGATGGCACTTTCGGAGATCCCGGATTTAATTTTGTGCGACGTGCAGATGCCGGAAATCGACGGTTATGACGTGTTGCGGACTCTGCGGCAAAACTCGCTGGCTGCAACAATTCCATTTATTTTCCTCACGGCTCAAAGTGCCAAAACCGATTTTCGTCGGGGGATGGAATTGGGGGCTGACGATTACCTAACAAAGCCGTTTACTAAGGCTGAATTGTTAGGGGCGATTGCTTCTCGCGTCTCGAAACGACTAACTATTACCCAACCCCTGACAGTTGCGCTTCACCAAGCAGAAGCCAGACTCAAAGATTTAGCTAACGACTCTACAAAGGTTTGTGTCCTCTCCCCTGAAAAGTTGGCTCTAGAAGCTTTGCTGCGCCGCGCTTTAGCACAAGGTGAGTTTCAGGTATACTATCAGCCGCAGGTGAATATTGCTACCGGACAAGTTATCGGCGCTGAAGCTTTGGTGCGCTGGCAAAATCCCGATCGAGGTATAATTTCTCCCGCCGAATTTATTCCCTTAGCCGAAGAAACAGGTTTAATTATTCAGATTGGCGAATGGGTACTGCTTTCAGCTTGCGCTCAAGCCGCGAGTTGGCTGGCGGCGGGGTTTTCGCCCTTTAGGATATCAGTAAATTTGTCGGCCAGGCAGTTATCCGACCCGGAACTCAAGGCCCGAATCGTGCAAATATTAGAAACTACAGGCTTGGAGCCGGCTAATTTAGAATTAGAAATGACCGAAAGCGCTTTGGTAGAAAATGCGACAGTCGCAGGCGCAACTTTAAACGAACTTAAAGCTCTAGGAATTCGGATTGCCATTGACGACTTCGGCACAGGTTATGCTACTTTAGGATATCTCAAGCAATTTGCTTTTGACAGCTTAAAGATCGATCGCATTTTCGTGCGAAATGCCAACGAAGACGCTCAAAATGCTGCTATTACCACAGCAGTAATTTTGCTGGGTCACAGCTTAAATATGACAGTAATTGCTGAAGGAGTAGAAACAGAAGCAGAACTAGCTTTCTTGAAACAGCACCAATGCGATATCATGCAGGGGTATCTGTTCAGCCGCCCGGAACCGGCAGTGATAATTGAAAGTATGTTGGTTGCCGACCAGCGTTTGTTCGCTGGGCCCCCAGCAGCAGCACCTGCTCGTGTTATACCTTTTGTACCTGTCTCCGAACCGGAAAAATCTAAAAACCTTTCCATGTCAAGTCTCGGAATAGTGTAAGAGCCAGCAGAATTTGTGTATAATAAAATGAAATTATTTCTGTTACCGTCTATTTGGTGCGGAAAAATTGACGATCCCTCCTCAAAAGTTGTAGCTTTTTAGGAGAGACGAATAAAACAAATGCAAATTTAGACCAACATTCCTCAACTTATTCTCATTTTATTCGATCGGCGCCCGTAATTGGACTATTTGAGGAATTGTGCCGTCTTGAAATTGGGAGCCTTTATCAAGTTGCAGCAGGTAAACTCATTTAAATTCATACTTTGGGAGCCGCAGTTTCAAGAACTGTCAACTGGAATTGGTGCAAGGCCCTCATGGAAAGAATATTAGTAGTTGACGACGAAGCAGACTGTCAAACAGTCTTAGCAATGTACCTGGAAAGCCAAGGATACCGGGTTGAATGCGCTAATTCAGGAGTTGAGGCGCTCTCAATTTTTGAGAATGCACCCCCCGATTTGGTAATTTCAGATGTGATGATGCCGGAAATGGACGGGTTTGAGTTTTGCCGCCGCTTGCGAACTACCCGTTTGGGACAGTTAGTCCCGTTTATATTTTTATCTGGTCAAGGCGAAATGGAGGCAAAAGTTGAAGGTCACGCGATCGGCGCTGACGATTATCTGGTAAAACCATTTCAGTCTGAAGAAATCTTGGCTAAGGTAAAAGCGCAGTTAGAGCGCTCCCACCGCATTCACGCCGAGATTGTCCGACTGCTGCAAACTTCTACCGCTAGGGCGGTGGAACCAAAAACTCTCGCAGTATTGCCGAACCCAGCACCTTTACCGCTAACGCCAGCCGAGGAAAGGGTTTTTTGGGAGGTAATCCAGGGTTATACTAACAAACAAATTAGCGATCGACTGTTTATTAGCCCCCGCACCGTCCAAGCTCATTTAGGCAGCATATTCAGCAAACTACAGTTAGAAAATCGCGCCCAACTTGTGAGATTTGCCCTAGAAAGGGGATACAAACCACCTCAAACTTAGCTGAAATCTCAACTTAGGGCGCGCCAGCCCTTAATTACCCGCAATAAAAACGGTTTGTAGTGAGGACTTTAGTCCTCAGATTATGAGGACTAAAGTCCTCACTACAAACCCATCTGATTGTCGTCGTTCGAGAGAACCTGATATTATTCCAAATTCAAAACACAATAAGGAAAACTCGTCGTCACGCAAACCCCCGGCCCCAAATTCGTACCCCGCAAATTTGCACGTTCCAAATCAGCCTGCCGCACATTATTAGCAGCATCGATATTTGTCCCGGTCAATTGAGTCCTAGGAAGCCTCGTATTTGACAGAATAGCATTCTGCAAATTAGTATCGCGCACATCAGCAAAAGACATATCCGCTCCGCTTAAATTAGCGCGACTCAAATTCACTCTAAACAGCAGCGAACGCCGCAAATCCGCATTGGACAAATTAGCTTGCAGCAGATAAGCTTCGCCCAAATTAGTATTAAAAAGCTTAGCACCGCGCAAATCAGCTCTCGTCAGATTAGCCCGCCCCAAAAAAGCATTAGACAAATCCGCATTCCGCAGATTAGCACTGTCCAAGTCGGCACCGTACATCTCGGCATTAACAAAGTTAGCATTTGCCAAATTAGCACCGCTTAAATCAGCTTCCAGCAAATTAGCTTCGTAGAGATTAGCTCCGCTTAAATCAGCTCCTCTTAAATTAGCTCTGTACAAACTCGCCTTAAACAAATCAGCATTTCTCAAATCGCAGCCCTCGCACTCCTTAGTTTCCAGCAACTGTTGGACGCGATCTGGATTTTGAGCTTTGACCGGAGCTGCCAGCAAAAACGGCGCTAAAACTGCTACAGTTGCCGTTACACTTGCCAAGATTTTAAGTTTCACAAACAAACCTCACTGCCACTTCAGATTAATTATACTCGCAAAAATTGCGATCGGTAGTCTTTCGGCTGGCAAAAGTAATATTATTGAGATTTAATATCTCCCATATAAAAGGTTTGTAGTGAGGA
>RDYN01000092.1 GCA_004293365.1 Oscillatoriales cyanobacterium
TAGCCGAAAACCTGAGTCGTTGTGAGTGCTTAAGAATGTGTTTGGGTTGCAACGGTTGGAGGGGAGGTCATTGTTTGTCCAGGCTATATATTTTGAACCAGGCGTAAGTCCATCCAGCTTGTATTTGTCTACTTGAGTCCCGGAGGATAGGTTGCCCAAAAATCTTCTCCAGCCCAAACCATCTCCAAATTTGTTTTCCCATCCCCATCTAACTCCACTGTAAATTTCCACTCTCGGTTTCACGATATTTGTATTTAACTCCGTAGTTCTCCCTGGAACCTCGTTAACTAAATACGTTTCAGCGTAAAAGTAGTGGTTTGTGCGTATGTGAGATCCTCGGACGTGTGACAAATCTCGGAAGGTAGTTGAATTCGAGCCAGGAAATGATTCATCATAGTAAGGAGTTATTGCCCCCGAACGAATATCTAGCTTATCTAAAGGAATCCCTTCATTTATAATGTTACCATCGTTATCGACATCATAATTAGTAAGTACCCGCTGAATCCAGTGAACTGTACTGCCGACAGGATCGTTACCTTTGGGAAAATAATTTAACTTGAAAAAAGCCCCAACCGCGTTAAATATTCTAGCTCCATCCGCTTCACACGCAAAGTCTGGATTACAAGGGTAATAGTTTTCGACATTGAAACTACCTTCGATATCACCTTTCGGTATAAATTCCCACTATCGACCAAATTGATTATTTAGGAGATACAGCAAACCATCTGTTCCTCCTGGTCTGATTGTGTGAACGACTCCCGGCTGAGGTAAGTAACGCCGTCCATCTAGTTCAGGCCAAGCATCTAAACTTACTAAGCCCTGACGATTTTCATACCATACTGAGTGACGGAAAGTCCCATCGCTGTCTCCCGGTTGTCGAGGTGTAAGGGTGAACGCAAAGCTCGACTGGCTTGAGATAGTGACTAGAACAGTGGTCGTCCCGAGCGCTAAAAAGTATTTTTTTGATAGCATGTTGAGGTTATTTTAAAACTAAATTTACAAAAAAAATAACAGCGACAGCAGAAATTTTAGGTATCAGAAAAATTGTCTTCCAGTTCACTTTAAGGCGGAATCAGCCTAAACTCCACAAAAGGTGTATTCACCATTCCCATCCAGAGGTCTTCACATAAAAACTCTAATTTTTCTGTGAGGGATCTGTATGTTAAGTGAATCTGGTATGTACCGAAGGCGAGATCGTTAAACCTCCAACAGGATCTACCTCCACCTGAAACTATCAGGCTTAACAGATTATTTGCTTGCCTTGTAAGGCTAGCTTTAAGAAATAAAGTAATGCTTTCTCCTGGTTTCACAAGTTGTAAGTCGGATTCTTGAGGAATAACCCATCCCAGACTACCGCCACAGTCGAGGCGAGGTATCATACCATTTTCTCCTATTAGTTGGGGAATCAATGTATCAAATAAAATAAAACGAAAAGGAGTTGAGGTATTGTTGGTAATCTTCATCCCAATCTGTACGGAAATTTTTGCAGATGATGCGGTTAGTGGAACTCTTAAGCTTTGCTCAGGAACTAGCGTTTCAAAGCAGATACCATCGACTTCTACTCGATTGTTGTGATGCGGCACAGGTTCAATAAGTCGTAAATTCATCGCAGGACTTGCAAACAAACTTCTCTCACTTTCTTCTACTCTAATTATTTCCCCGGTCGGTGAATCTTGTAATAAGAAATTATGGCCCGGACTTAAGTAGATGAATCGAAGCTGGTAAGTTCCTAGTCGTAAAGGTTGAAACAAATAAATTTTCTCAGGGTCAATAATAGTTGTGGTAGCATAAAAAAGACTCGTTTGGAGTTGCAGGCAGTTATTATGCCAAAAGAGCTTTGCCATAAAAGACCGCACTATAGCTCTGGTAGTTGTGTTTTTTGGCGTAATTGCTATACCCTTGTAATAGTTAGTTGCTATTGGTCTATCCCTCGTTTTTTGAGGGCGTATTTCTTGACCGTCAACAGTAAAAAGTTCGGCGTTAAATATTTATTTATGAAAGGAGATAATGTTGATGTATTATTAGTAATCGCTAAATGAATCTGTATAAATGTAGTTGCATTCGTACTGTTCTTCGGTACGGAAATCACTATAAATGCGGGTTCCCAGATTTCTATATCAATACCCTTTTGTTCCACTGTATTGTTGTCACTTGAATTAAAATCTGTCATATTTATTACCCTTTATATGCCCCAAGTTTTCATTAACAGTAACTATTTTCTGTACTTTACTTAATGCCAGGACTCTAAAAATGATGAAATTCAATAAAAACTAGAAAAAATGCTTGCTCACATCAATTAGCATTGCTTGTTGAAAGTCACTTCTCAGCTATTTGAATATATATTAGGAGGAATGCCTTCATATTGGAACGGTAAAAATACGGAATTTTTTCAACCAATTTTCTTTCCGAAGAGCAGTAAAAACACTAAATTGCACTCTCATGTTAATTTAACAACCGCAGATATATTGATAATGCGTTATGATTGATTAATTTAATAAATAGCACTTATTAAACTTGTTTATGCTTCCACCAAATATGTCGCATCATACCCAACTGCTGCAACATTACTTGTGTCCGCAGCAAAAAAAGATGGATAAACAGGCAATAAAAATATAGAGGTGCGATCGCCCGCGCCTCTATATTTTACTAAAAATTTAAATTCCACACCAAAGTTTTGTCAAAACTTTGTCTACATTCGGAACTGTTCGACTTCGGGCGTGTAGCCGATCGGCAAAATGTAATCGAGATTCTCGTGGGGACGAGCAATTATGTGATACGATAGCAACTTTCCGCCATCGACCTTTTTAACTGATTCAATTCCAGCAGCAACGGCTGCTTGCACTTCAGAGATATCTCCTCGAACTATAATTGTCCAGTAAGCGCGGGTTATTTTTTCATAGCGAACTAAAGTAACTCGGGCTGCTTTCACCATTGAGTCTGCAACTTCTACGGCAGCGGGAAATCCTAAGACTTCAACCATTCCAACTGCAACACCCATTACAACATTCTCCTAAATTTCACGGGATATCTGAAACTCATTGTAGGTGAAAGTGTTGACAGAAATTGGTGGTAATGATTTTGGTCGGCGTCGCCCGGACGATCGCCCAAATTTAAAAGAGCCCCACAAGCTGCTGCATTTAAATCCCACAGCAGTCTTAGCGCCGGAAAGCCCGCCACACAAGAGTTTGAATCAAAAAAAAACTGCAAAAATTAGCTGCTTGAGTGCTTAGTTTGTCACCGCCAGCAAGTCGGCTGACAAGTTCGCCTCACGATTTTTGGGACTTTCAACTTAAAAAATCCACCCCGATCGGACACAAAACTTTACAAGCCGCGATTCAGGGGCGATCGATCCTAACTGATGCCTGATAATAGACTTCTTGCCAAAATAGCTGGGACGGGCTCTTAGGGCCATCCCACAAGGAAAAAATATTTTTGTGGGATGGGCCGAAGAGCCCGTCCTTGAATTTTTTAATTAAAAGGAGTTTAGCAATTCAAGTCTACTATTGACTAAAGACCCAGGACTGATGACTAAGCACTCAAAACTCGTCAAGCAACCACTCCGAGGCTCTTTCGCCCAAATCTAGGGGAACGCTGACAGCTTTGCCCAAGCGCGGGCGATCGCGAGTAGTTACAATATATTCTCTCACCTGTGCGGTGCTGCCCCAGCCGTTGAGGTAATTGGCCACCGCGTCCAAATGCTCGAAATAATCAGCCTCCGTCATCGGAAAAGACGCCTGTTCCAAATATTTCCACATCACCTGCACAAAAATCTTGCCTCGCGTCCGCCGCAATCTGATATCGTAAGACTTTCCCCATTTTTCTAGGAGTAGCTGGTGTAAATCCTTGCCCGTCATGGTTGCTCCTGAGTGAATATCTTAAACATTAAAAGACAAAGTTCAAAAAATGTAATAATACTCTAATAAAGGCTGGAAGGCGCATTCTTAAAAGGAATTTTCGCTGCCTCAAATTTGTGCGAGCAGATTAGCACTCCTACTCAGAGTTGTCTGCACGTACAAGTTGGCTCACAAACAAACGTAACTTAAAACCGTAAAGGCAGGTCATGGCTCAAACTTCTGCTGGAAATCCCGATGTCCCCGATATGGGGCGCCGCCAATTTATGAATTTGCTGACGTTCGGTACAGTCACAGGTGTGGCACTGGGCGCACTCTATCCCGTTGTCCAATATTTTGTTCCTCCGTCGAGTGGGGCTGTTGGTGGCGGTGTCACGGCTAAAGATGCCTTGGGTAACGACATCATTGTTAGCGAATATCTGACTTCGCACCCTGCGGGCGATCGCACTTTGGCCCAAGGCCTCAAAGGCGACCCCACCTATCTTGTGGTGGAAAAAGACTCAACTATCGCTGAATACGGCATCAATGCAGTCTGCACTCACTTGGGTTGCGTCGTGCCTTGGAATGCTAGCGAAAACAAGTTTATGTGTCCTTGCCACGGTTCTCAATACAATAATGAGGGCAAAGTGGTACGCGGCCCGGCACCTTTGTCTCTGGCCCTGGCCCACGCCACTGTCGCAGATGACAAGATCGCTTTTACCCCTTGGAAAGAAACAGATTTCCGCACCGGCGAAGAACCTTGGTGGTCTTAGTTGTGAGTCATTAGTCATTAGTCATTAGTTAGCAGTCATGAATTATTAGTGATTAGTCAGTATTTAACAACTAATAACTATGGAATTAAGACTGCGGATTAATCACATCAGCTAACGACCAATGACCAATGACCAATGACCAATGACCAATGACCAATGACCAATGACTAAATTGTCTGAACCTTTGAGATTGAATACTCTGATGCCACAAATTAATTTATCTGCGATATTTCGCCGCAGTGCCAGGACGATCGCCAAAACTGCCTTAATTGCGATCGCCGCCGCCGGATTTTTTCTCAGCAGCGACATCGCACTTCCCCAAGCAGCATTCGCTTACCCTTTCTGGGCCCAGCAAACAGCACCCGCTACCCCCCGCGAAGCCACAGGCCGCATTGTTTGCGCTAACTGTCACCTCGGCGCCAAACCGACTGAAGTTGAAGTACCGCAATCCGTTTTACCTGACACAGTTTTTGAAGCTGTGGTCAAAGTTCCCTACGATCAAAGCGTGCAGCAAGTTACCGGCGACGGTAGCAAAGGCGGCTTGAATGTAGGCGCAGTTGTGATGTTGCCCGAAGGTTTCAAGATTGCTCCCGCTGACAGAATTCCCGAAGAAATGAAGGAAAAAGTCGGAGATCTTTACTTCCAACCTTACAGCGAAACCCAAGAAAACGTTGTTTTAGTGGGGCCGCTGCCCGGTGAACAGTACAAAGAATTGGTATTCCCAGTTTTGTCGCCAAATCCCGAAACTGACAAGTCAGTTCACTACGGCAAATATCTAATTTATGTCGGCGGAAATCGCGGTCGCGGTCAGGTTTATCCTACTGGCGCCAAGAGCAACAATACTGTTTATAATGCTTCCGTAGCTGGCACCATTTCTAAAATTGCTCAACCCGAAGATGGTGGCTATGAAGTGACAATTCAACCAGCAGAAGGTGCAGCGGTTGTTGATACAATTCCCCCAGGCCCCGAACTGATTGTTACTGAAGGACAAACAGTTGCAGCCGCCGAACTTTTGACGAACAATCCTAATGTGGGCGGTTTCGGTCAAAAAGATGTGGAAATTGTGCTGCAAAGTGCAGGTCGAGTTAAAGGATTGATGGCTTTTGTGGCTATAACCATGCTAGCTCAAATCATGCTGGTTCTCAAGAAGAAACAGGTGGAAAAAGTTCAAGCTGCTGAAATGAATTTCTAAGTTGGGCTTTAATTGGTTGGGTAAAGTGTTCGTCATTAGTGTCAACAAATACGTCTTATGTAGTGCCAGACTGCTGCCTGACGATTAGACCTAGATCCCCCCTAACCCCCCTTAAGGGGGGAACAAGACTATTCTTAAAGTCCCCCTTTTTAAGGGGGATGAGAGGGGGATCGAGACTTCGATACAAACCTGAGATACAAAAGGTTTTAGGCAATTGTTGAAACGAATGGTGCTTTGTGCTTGCCCAACTATGAGGTAAGTAGGGCGGGGAATACCCGCCTTATTCTTTGATAAATAATCAGTAAAATAATGTCAATTGATGAGAAGAAAGTTAAAGTAGGCGCGCTGGAATGGTTTTATCGGGAAGCAAATCCGGTAAACGAAAGTGATAAATCACCAGTGTTGCTGCTGCACGGTATACCGTCCCAAAGCTTTACCTGGACTGCGATTATGCCAGATTTGGCGACGAGTGGATTTCGATCGATCGCACCGGATTGGGTGGGATACGGGCGATCGGCAAAACCAGACAAACGCGACTTTGCCTACACTCCCGATGCCTTTGTCGGCGCCCTGGCTGACTTTATTCAAGCTCTAGAATTAGACCGATTTTCCCTGGTTGTCCAAGGATTTTTAGCATCTGTCGGCATTCAATACGCTTTGAGAAACCCCGATAAAATCGATCGTTTAGTAGTCATAAATACACCAATTTCAGCAGATATCAAATTGCCTTGGAAAATGCAGCAGTTGGGACTGCCATTTATTGGCGATATGCTGACGCAAGACCCACTTTTGGTGGACAGAACCCTCGAAGGCGGAAGTCGCATCAGGGTATTAGACAAGGATTTAGATGTTTACCGCAGCCCGTTTTTGAAGAGTTCGGATGCAGGGCGATCGCTAATGAACACAATCCGCAACATTCAACTGCCAAAGTCAATGGCAGAAATTGAATCCGGCTTGCAAGGATGGACAAGCCCAACCTTATTTGTGTGGGGTTTAACCGACCCTTGGCTGAGTGTTGAACCAGCTAAAAAATTAGTCAGTTCCCTGAAAAATGCTGAGTTAGTCACCCTAGAAGAAGTCGCCCATTATCCTCAAGAACATTGGTCAGAAAAAGTTGGCGGTGCTCTGATAACTTTTCTGCGCCAAAAGGAGGTAAAATAATATTTTGTACCTAACTCTCGGTGCAAAGTAAGGGCGGTAGCCCGGTGCCCGCCCGCAACGAGAAATCTAAAATCTAAAATCTAAAATCGCTATGACTCGTCCCCGTTCATTTTTAGCCTTGATGATGGCCTGTTTGATGGCATTTCTGGTTAGTTGCAGCAGTGTCGAAGCAAAAGTTCCCACTACTTACACAACAGCCCAGATCCAACAAATTCAGCGCTATGTTCCTACTCTGACAGAGTTCCGATCGCGCATGGACAACCTAGGAACCCTAATTCAGAAAAAAAATTGGATTGATGCCAAAACTTACATTCACGGGCCTCTCGGCGAATTGCGCGCCACGATGAAAACCGTGTCTGGTACTTTGTTGCCGAAATCTCAACAGCAAGCTGTTGATTTGACCAAGAGTTTGTTTGCTGATTTGGTGGAGATTGACAACGCTGCTAAAGTGGCTGACTATGCCAAAATCACCGCTAGTTATAGCAAAGCTGTGAAGGATTTCGATACCTTTTTGCAGCTAATTCCTAAAGCCTAATCGCTTTAGTTTGTCGCGCCGATGCAGACGGCGGTTGAAACCCGGTTTACACATACGAAGACGGCGGTTGAAACCCGGTTTACACACAGGAAGATGGCGGTTGAAACCCGGTTTACACACAGGAACACGGCGGTTGAAACCGCGTCTACACACACGAAGTCCAGATGGTGCGTGGACTGAAGATAAGACGGCGGTTGAAACCCCGTCTACACACACGAAGTCCAGATGGTGCGTGGACTGAAGATAAGACGGCGGTTGAAACCCCGTCTACACACACGAAGTCCACCTCCGCGGACTGAAGAAAATAACGTAAAACGTAATTTTTACTGGCCGTTCTTAAACCCGCGGAGGCGGGTTTCGTTTGTGTCGCCGCGGTTTCTAACCGCCCGGTCTTCTTCAACTCTTATAGGTTTCGTTTGTGTCGCCGCGGTTTCTAACCGCCCAGTCTTCTTATATAAAATCTAAAATCTAAAATCGCATGGTTCGCGTTGCAATTATTGGTTGCGGTATTGTCGGGGCTTCGATCGCCTTTGAACTAAGTAAATTTCCAGAATTAAAAGTAACTGTATTCGACAAACAACAACCTGCACAAGGTTCTACAGGTGCAGCCCTCGGCGTTTTGATGGGAGTCATCAGCCACAAAACTAAGGGCAGAAATTGGCATTTAAGGGAAACCAGCCTTCAGCGCTACGAAACTTTGATTCCTGAATTGGAAGCAGCTACGGGGCGGAAAATTCCTTTTAACAGACAGGGAATTTTGATGTTGTGTTCGGAAGGAGAAGATTTAACTAAGTGGGAAAAGCTAGCAGCAACTCGCAAGTCTCAAGGTTGGAAATTGGAACTTTGGGATGTGGAACGAGTGCGCGAGTTTTGCCCTCATCTTGATTTAAAGAATAACATAATTGCTGCGATTTATTCGCCTCAAGACCGGCAAGTGGATCCGATCGCGCTAACTTTGGCTTTGGTTGATGCTGCTGAACGAAATGGGGTGATTTTTGAGTTTGGGGTGGAAGTTGGAGGCATGATGGGCGGGCAAGATGCCCACCCGACAACAAACTCCCTATCTTGTGGAACAGGCATCTTGCCTGTTACTGAAAATAGTACCAACCCCACAATAAACTTAATATCTTGTGGAACAGGCATCTTGCCTGTTACTGAAAAATTCGATCGACTAATTGTATCCGCTGGCTTAGGTTCTGCTGCTGTCGCTGCATCGTTAAATCAATTGGTGGACATTCGCCCGGTGTTGGGACAGGCGCTGCATTTGCGGTTGAAAAATCCGTTGGGAAACCCAGATTTTGCGCCAGTAATTACTTGCGATGACGTTCACATTGTACCTTTGGCCGATCGCGAATATTGGGTAGGGGCGACAGTGGAGTTTCCCGAAAACGGCGGGGAAATTCAGGCGAATGCTGATATGTTGGATGAAGTGATGGCAAGGGCGATCGCACTTTGTCCCGCCTTAGCCGAAGCTGAAATCCTCAGAAAATGGTCGGGATTGCGCCCGCGCCCCGAAGGACGGCCCGCCCCAATTATCGAGACGCTTCCCGGTAACAGCAAGGTTTTCATCGCTAGCGGCCACTACCGCAACGGTGTGCTATTGGCCCCTGCAACCGCGCGATCGATCCGAGAGATGATTTTGCCATAATTAACAAATGTTAATACAATAAATAAAGCCATTCATATCTTACATCTAAAAATGTCCGAAAAACCCTTAGGAAAACCCCGCTCCTTGTGGCGAGTAATTTTGCTCTCAGCAGTCAGCTTGCTGCTATATTACGGCTGGTACAAATGGATTATCCAAGAAGAATTGCGGAGTTATAACGGCAAAGGTTGGTCGGGGACACTTTGCTTATTGCCCTTTGTTTTAGGAGTAGCCATTCCCCAAGCTCTGCGGATATTCGACCCCGACGTTCCCGGATGGTTTGGTTGGTTTTCATTCCTGGGAATTGCTTGGATTTACATCGTGCAGTTCAAACTTTACAACACAGTTAACGAACTTTACCGCCAAGAAGGAATCAAAGAACCGCTAACAGTTTGGTGGATTTTTGTACCAGGTTTAAATTTAATTGTCGGGTTGCGGCAAATTCATTTTCTCAGCCAGTTTTGGGCGAGAAAACAGGGAATTGAAGTTAAGGATAACTTAGCTGAAAGCCTTCCTTTTCTGTCAGCTAACGCTTAGGGTGAAAATTTTTACACCGATATCATAGGTTTGTAGTAAGGACTTCAGTCCTTTCCATTAACACCAGAATAATGATTTCCCGAGTGTAGTGCGATAGACAAATTAGGTACGTAGTTGCGCTTTAGCGCTCTTTATAATAGAATACGGCTTACTTAAGATAGTCCGAAGAGAGGAACGAAGCAATCTCCGTATCTATTTCTCATCGGATTTTACCCCCAGGGCGCCCTTAAGTAAACGGTATTGCTTTATAATATTAGGAAAGAGCGCTAAAGCGCAACTACGTACCTTTGCCCAAATGCGAGCCGACCTTTCTCTATGTTTGAGTTAATTAGGACTAAAGTCCTCACTACCAACCTGTCAATTACCAGAATCGATTCGGTAAAGCCACCAGAATTTGTTTAAGTTCCGGTTCATTAACCCGCTTAATTGCTTTCGGAATACTTACCCACTGTCGCTTTCTACAGCTAGCTTCGGGCCAATTGTCCAGAACAGTTTGTACTTGCAGTAAAAATACTTCTACCTGACAAATATAGCCAGACTTTTGGTACTCATAAGTTCCCAGCAAATCCGGGAACACCTTACCCAACAAACCGGCTTCTTCCCAAGCTTCCTTAGCAGCAGAATCTTGAGGAGTCATGTCAGGTTCAATTAACCCTTTAGGAATCACCCAACGCTTACCCGTTGAAGAAGTAATCACCATTACTTCAATCTGTCCGTTTTGAATGCGGTAGGGAATGACAGCCGATTGTTCTACCAATACAATAGTTCTTGTACTCATGATTTATGCAATTTTTAGGGTGCAAAGGCTGCTTCAACTTGATTTAAAGTTGAAAATTCAAAATAAAAACGTCGATACACCCTGACGATCTATTAGAACTTACCCACCGATACAGCAAAATCAGTTTTTTTTATGAAAAATAATTACTGAAAGCTATTTTTTCATAAAAAAAGCCCGGTTTATTGATTGAGTGGGATTGCTTAAGTTCTATTTGCGATCTCTCAGTCGAGACAATAACTAAGTGAGAAATAGAAATATGTAGGATTTTACCTTTGCTTAAAATACCAAATTTCAAGGCAATACACCTAAAAAATAAGATTATTTTAATAACAGGGCGATCGCCAACCGCAACTTTAACTGCACCCAACACAACTAACGGCGTTTCGAGACTTTTGCCAAATTCATCCACAAAATAGATGGGTGCTGTTGAGCTGGCCGACTGTCTTCCAGGATACCTAATGCTAGAATTGTTATAACTCTTTGATATATCGCAAAGTCGAGTCGGTGTGTCGCTGCGAACAATCCCTAGCTACCTATCGACAATTTCACAACTCCGCACCTTCCGACAATGGTTTTATCAATAAATACAACATTAATTGTATCGGAATTTTTTGTTAAAATTAGATCGCTACTGGGGCGGTGCGTGACTGTACATATTTTTCTGGTTTTGATTGAAAGATTTATCGCCGTCACACACCCTACAATTAACTATATTATCTCTGCTTTATAAAATATTTACTTGGCTTCATTAAAAATTAGAATTTTGTGTTATGGACACAGCATTTTTTATTTGCAACTTTACAATATAACCCTATTTATTTTTCTATGATTTGACAAATAACCTGTATGTGTAGGGTGCGCATTGCGCACCTTACCCCTACTAGACAACTGCCACATTTGCGATCGCCAGATCGATGCTAGTGATTCCGTTCGGTGCGCCGCAGCGCACCTTACCCTACAAAAAAGCCTAATCTTTCTTCGCCTTAGCCTCCAAATTTTCCATCCGACTCCTCAAATCTTGATTCTCCTTCTTCACCTCGTCCAATTCCACCCGCAACTGCTTCACCGCTGCATCGGAACCAGCATTTTTCTGCACTCTTTGCACAGCTTCATCAGCCATGCGGCGGACGCGGCCGTCAGGAGTTTGGTCGGCCAAAGAACGCAAAATGCGAATAGCTTTGCGAGTTTCCATCTGTCCTAAACCCACAACTACAGATACTTGAGTCAAGAAAAACGTCTCTTTAGAAAGTTCAGCCAATCGGTGCAAAATCCGTTCTAAATTGAGCTTAGTTTGACCTGTAGAAATTGTCCCCAAAGAGCGAATTGCAGCCAAGCGCAAAGCTTGCGGAGTACCGGCGGCTGTGTATTTCAAAATCAGGTTCAGCGCATCTTCAGAAGTTTTCATTTGCGCCAAACCGGAAATAGCACCCGATCGCACAACCTCATTCCAACCCTCACGCTCTTTCAAAACCAATTTTAACTCTTTCAGTACCTGTTCGTCCGTGGGTTTTTCGTCGGGATTCGCCCCTGCGATCGCACCCATAGCACTCGCTGCGGCCGCTTCTACATAATAGCTGTCATCGCCTCTTTCAACGATCGACCTCAGCGCCTTATAAGTCTCGTGAGTCTTAATTTTACCCAGCGCATTCACCACAGCGCGGCGCACCCGAGCATCTTTATCCTTCAAACCAATTACTAAACCATCAAAAGCTTGGTCTAGTTTAATATCAACTAACTGACCCGCAACTTCGGCCCGCACCGCCCAAAACGGCTCTTTTTTGAGAACTTCTGACAGCGCTTTCACAGATTCCAATCCTCCCTTTTTCGCCAAAGCGTGGGCGGCGTAAATCCGGGAAACCGGGTCTGGATCGAACTGCAACTGAGCTTTAAGTTCGGCAACTCCATACTCTAAAACAACTGTTTTTAGGTATTGATTGCCAACATCAAAACTGATAAATGCGGGCTTCTTTTCTAGGGGGAAATAGAAACTTTGCTCGCGTTCGTAAACTCGAACAGTGAAAGTTTTTAGGTTAGCAGAACTTCGCTCGTCTGCATCTTTTTCCGGTTTGTAGCCGAAGCCGATCGGAATTTTCAGGTCAAAAACATCTTTACTGTTACCGTTACCATTTTTGCCATCTTTAACTTGAGTTTGAGTAACAGTAACTTTGGCTAATTTGCTGTCGCCGTCCCAGGAATAAGCAACTTTGTAATCTGGATGACCGCCGCGATAAACGTACTGGTCAAACAAAAACATCAGATTGCGGCCGGTCGCTTTTTCGATCGCCCTGAGCAAATCGATCGTTTCCACAGTTTGGTGAGCGTTATCGCGCACAAAAGTGTGAATTGCTTTGTAAAATAGTTCGTCGCCCAACTCGGCGCGAATCATGTGATAGACGCAAGCGCCTTTTTCGTACAAATGGCGATCGTACAATTCGATCGCTTCGCGGTAAACGTGAGTCACCATCGGGCGGCGGTAGCGAGAACTGTCTTCAGCTAAATAATTGCGGGCTTCACCTAACATATAATAAGCCGCATCTTCTTTGCCGTATTCTTGGTCAGTCCACAACACCTCACAATAGGAAGCCATGCCTTCTTTGATCCAAGCATGAGACCAATGTTTAATTACTACTAAATCGCCGAACCATTGGTGAGCCAATTCGTGGGCGACCAAGCTTTCCGTACCGCGATTGTCGAGGCTGGCGCGTTCGTCTAACAAGCACCTATCTGTTAGCAAAGTTGTCGAAGTATTTTCCATGCCGCCGAAGATGAAATCATCGACGCAGACTTGAGCGTATTTAGGAAAAGGGTAAGGATAGCCAAATGCTTTAGAGAAAAATTCAATCATTTTCGGCGTTTTGCCCATGCTGCGCTTACCGTCTGCTTCGCGACCTTTTTCGACGTAATAATTAACTGGTTTGCCGTTCCATTCGTCTTTAATTTCGGCAAAATCTCCGACAGCTAAGGTCATTAAATAAGTCGGATGTACCTGAGTTTGCGACCAGTGATAAATCTTATCGTCGCCGTCGTTTCTGCTGCTCACTAATTCGCCGTTGGATATTGCAAAATATTGCCGGGGAACTTGCACTCGAATTTCGGAAGTTGCGAGTTGTCCGGGATAGTCGAAACAGGGAAACCAGAAGCGGGAATCTTCGTCTTCGCCCTGAGTCCAAACTTGTGTTGGTTTGTCGGGATAGTGTTTGTCTGGCCCGACGAAATAGAGGCCGCGCTGGGGTTTTTCGACCGAGTACGCGATCGCAATTGTAATCGGTTCGTAAGCTGTTGTTGGTTCGTGCAGTTGAATTTGCAGCACTTCGCCGTCGCTGTCGAAATTTTGCTCGGTTTCCCCGACTTTGACAGATTTAATGTTCAGGTTGACAGCATCTAAGGTTAATTTGTCAATACCGCTGCGGACTGGATTTATGCGGATGCTGCAAGTGCCGCGAAAACTTTGTTTGGGAATATCGAGCACTAAATCGAGGAAAATATGCTCTACTTGTCCGGGTCGATCGGGGTTGTAGTGGGGCTTTGCACCGGGCATCTCGAAGGATTTGTGGCTGTTTTCAGAATCAAAGTAAGTGTGTGACATTGTGATGGAGGAGTGGTGTATCGATCGGCGATCGCAGGCAACAGCGAGGAAAGCTGAACTGCCGGCTTATTACAGAGTAGCGCGTCCTAGTTGCTGTTGTCGCTAATCTTGTTAAAAATTCAGGCGATCGTTGCCAGGATGGAAAAAAAGATTTTTCAGTTACAATATCAGCAAGGCTAATGTCTGCAATCATCAAAAATTTGGGTAGAAACCCCGTCCTTTGAGGACGCCTTTACATCGATATTTTTGGTATAATTAAAGTGGTTACGACCCACTGTCCGTCGATGGAGACATAAACCCTAACACCAAAGTTTGCGATTGTTCGCAACGGGGCAGAAAAATCGGTAGACCGGGAAAAGAGGACGGGGCAATGGTAAACATCCCTAGAATCACGCACAGTAGACAGAATTCCTTTTAGGTTTTCGACACATAAAACCGCTGGGCTAGCGGGGTTAGTCTGTGGAGCGAATGTAAGGCCATAAAACTCCTTGTGGGTAGAGGCAGTTGCTATGAAACAGAAACTCAAATCGTGAGGTTTGGGAATCACCGTGGCTTCAGCTCGGTGAGGATGTCAACAGCCTGCCATTGAAATTGAGAGGGTAAATCTGCATGACAGCTACACTATCAGTTCCCAGTGCGATCGAATCTTGGCTTGGCGACGAAGCCGAAGACTTGCTCACCCATCAAGCGAAAATTTCTAAAGATTTGTTGCACCTGCCGGGCCCGGATTGGGTCGATCGCATTTTCGCTCAAACCGATCGCTCTCCTCAAGTTTTGCGATCGCTCCAGCAACTTTATTCTAGCGGACGCTTGGCAAATACCGGCTATTTATCAATCCTGCCAGTAGACCAAGGAATCGAACACTCAGCGGCCGCTTCTTTTGCACCAAATCCCATCTATTTTGACAGCGAAAACATCATCAGACTAGCAATCTCCGCAGGATGCAATGCTGTCGCGACAACTCTCGGAGTGTTAGGAAGCGTATCTCGTAAATACGCACACAAAATCCCTTTCATTCTCAAACTAAATCACAACGAACTGCTGACTTATCCCAATCAAGCCGACCAAATAATGTTTGCTTCCGTCGAACAAGCTTGGAATTTGGGAGCCGTTGCAGTCGGAGCCACAATTTACTTTGGTTCCCCAGAATCGACCAGGCAAATCCAAGAAGTCAGTCAAGCTTTTGCTCACGCCCACGAGTACGGAATGGCAACAATTTTGTGGTGTTACCTCCGCAACGATATCTTCAAACAAGACAAAGATTATCACTTAGCAGGAGATTTGACCGGGCAAGCAAATCACTTGGGAGTCACAATTCAAGCTGACATCATCAAGCAGAAGTTGCCCGAATTTAACAACGGCTACGCAGCAGTTGCTAAAGCCAGCGGCAAGAGTTACGGCAAAACCGACAGCCGGGTGTATTCAGATTTGACGACGGATCACCCGATCGATCTAACGCGCTATCAAGCGCTCAACTGTTATGCAGGAAGGATGGGTTTAATCAACTCCGGCGGTGCTTCGGGAAAAACCGATTTTGCCGAAGCAATTCGCACGGCGGTAATCAACAAACGCGCTGGGGGCTGCGGCTTAATTTCCGGCCGCAAAACTTTTCAGCGTCCCTTTGAAGAAGGCGTAAAATTGTTCAACGCCATTCAAGACGTTTATTTATCGCCCGAAATCACGATCGCCTAAAACTTCACAGCACACTAAAATTAGGGTGCGTGCCGCGCACCCAATGCTATAAGGTTCGTAGTGCGGACTTTAGTCAGTAGAATAAAAGCAAGGTTCGTAGTGCGGACTTTAGTCCGCAAGGTGCATCTCAATGCAAGCGAATATATCCGTAGGGGCGAAGCATGACCGCAGTCAATATGAGATGATAACTAATAACTTATATGCGGTCATGCTTCGCCCTCTTCAAAAACCAGATGCACCCAGTCCGCAGAATAAGAGCGGACTCGCATTCCGCACTACGAACCGTTTTTGTTATGCTAATCTACCGGACATGATATCAGTTCTAATCTCAAGCAAAAAAGTTGAGGAAACGGTCTGATTTCCATACTGTGCAACTATCAACTGTCAACTATCAACTGTGCAACTGTCAACTGTCAACTATCAACTATCAACTGTCAACTATCAACTGTCAACTGTCAACTGTCAACTGTCAACTATCAACTATCAATGAGCGGTATAACCCCCATCAATTACCAATTCAGAACCAGTAACAAACTTCGATTCATCCGATGCCAGATAAAGAATACCGTAAGCAACATCATCAGGTTCACCCACGTGTCCCACCGGATGTAAGCTATCAAGAATTTTCCGTCCTTCAGTCACATCACCTTGTTCGGCCAACAACTTCTCTACCAGCGGTGTCCAGATAAATGCCGGATGAACTGAATTAACCCGAATCTTATTTTTGGCATACAATAGCGCATCTGTTTTGCTCATCAACCGCACTGCTCCCTTTGAGGCATGATAAGGAGGCATATCCGGGCCGCCAACCAATCCGTAAACAGAAGACAAATTAATAATGCTGCCACCTCCCGTTTCTAGCATCGAAATCACAACGTGTTTAGTACAGAGAAAAACACCATTTACATTTATTGCCATCAACGAATTCCATTCATCTTCGGCGATTTCGTGGGTGGGTTTATTGATACCAACAATCCCTGCATTGTTCACTAAAATGTCAATTTTTCCCCACTTTTCTCGAACTTCAGACACCACCTGTTTAACGCTCGCTTCTTGTGTAACATTTAGATGCCAGTATTCTGCTTTTCCGCCTTTTTCGGTAATCTCTTCTACCAAACCTCTGCCTTCCTTCTCAGCTATATCCGTTACCGCTACACAGGCTCCTTCTTTCGCCAGCAACAGACAAGTCGCCCGACCAATTCCCGAAGCGCCACCTGTGACAACCGCAACTTTCCCTTCTACTCTATTCATAAAAACCTCTTCAAGAAATGAGTTAAAACAGTGACATCGGATACACCAACTTGGCTACAAGTATGATATAGCGAAACTAACCAATTCGCCGATCCATCCCGACACCAACCAGGCTACAGGTATCATGTGGGGATTCTGGCGAATATGCTACGCCAATAGTATAGTATATCGGGAACCTAATTTTACTAGGTGTGGGTTGAACAAAGCCACAATCACTTGCTTTAGCTCAATCAAATGTTGTCGAAGTATGGCATTCGAGCGATCGTCCACGATCGGAAGCGAGAACCAGCGAAACAGCAGAAAACTATGATTTTACATGGCAATTTTAATTTCAATTAAGAGACTGATTGCACGCTTCTTTGAAAGCTGGTAAACCGCTGATATCCCAATACGGTTAACTTAACGCTTTTTGACGAATTTCCGAGCGCGATTTGATAGGCAATACAGGCATTTTTTGCAAGTCAGATTGTTCTTAAGTTAACCGTATTGGCAGATATCAGGCAGAGCGACGCAGATATTTTTGGGTGCATCTGGGTTTTGAAGAGGGCGAAGCATGACCGCATATAAATTATTAGTTATAATCTCATATTTACTGCGGTCATGCTTCGCCCCTACACATATATTTGCTTGCACAAAGATAGACCCATAATCTTAAGAATATCCAGGAAAGCATCGGAATAAAATTGTTACAAAAATAACTTTTAAAAGTTTTGGTTGGCATCAAAATTCCCAAAAAATGAGCAGTCGATCGACCCGCCATACACAGCCTAGAAACTACCGGAACATGACTCCTAAAGTGATTGCTGCGGTTGCGAGCATCAATCCACCTGCTAGACCATAAGTTGTACCTAAACTTACCCATTGGCTCAATGGTTGACTCACAAACGGTGAAATAAATTGACCTAGGAAAAAGCTAGTGGTAAGTCCGCCCAAAATTCGCCCTCGCAGAGATGCGGGAGTTGATGAGGTCAAACATACGTTCATATTTGGCATCAGTAACCCGACACCTAAACCAGCGATCGCCAAACCAATCAAAACTATCTCATAGGTGCGAGCCCAACTAATCACCAGATAACCAATCCCCATCAACCCAAAGGCGATCGCATAAATGTTCGTGAAGGTGAAACGAGCTTTCAGGCGTTGATAACTCAGGGCGCTGATCGAAGTAGCGAGGGTAGCAAGGGCGATCGCCAATCCACTTTGAGAAGCATTAGCACCCATTAACTGCTGAAGATAAAACGGAATCTGCACTGGAATCATTTGACATACTCCCCGGCGTAAACGCACGGGGATTCTAAGGTCAAACAGCAATGGCAGGCAAAACCTGTCTAACATCACCTAACTTAGCGGTCGATGCCCCAACCGCACAAATATTTCTAGCAGCATTTTCATCTCGTCCATTCACAGACTGACAAGATGGACAACGCCATTCTCTGACTGATAAATCCAGATTTTCTAGAACATGACCACAGGAAGAACAGGTTTTGCTAGATGGATACCATCGATCTATAAAAACAATGAGTTTTCCTTTCTTCTGGGCAACCCATTCTAAAATCTGGAGAAATTCTCCCAAAGCTAAATCTGATATCTTCCTACCCCATAACCTTTGCATTCCTTTCAAGCTCAAAGTCTCAAAACACAGGATATCAAATTTATCTGTCAGGTGATGGGCTAGTTTCCAGAACCAGTCAGTACGGTGATTTGAAACATCTTCATACTTACGAACTAAATTCTTTCTAGCCTTCTCTCGATTATTTGAACCTTTGACTTTCCTTGAGTGCTGACGACTAGCTTGCTTAATCTGGTTTAGGGATTGCTTGAGGAATTGGGGGGATTCAATCTTGGTTCCATCTGAAATAGTCAGAAAGGTTTTCAAGCCAAAATCAAATCCAGCGATTCTACTCGTCTCGGATTTGATTTTGGGTTCTCTTATTTCTTGGTCAACAACCACCATCATAAATAATTCCCCTAGGGGTGTGCGCTTAATGGTTAAGGTTTTGACTGTTCCTTCTATTTCTCTAGAGTTCCAATACTGATAAACCTGATTTCCAATCCTAACTCTATTGCCTAAGAGAAATTTGTATCCTGCTTGCTTGAGGGTGAAGGATTTGTATCTTCTAACTTTTTTGAATCCCGGTGGTCTTACCCCCTTTTTATGTTGCTTGAAAAATAGTTGGTAGGCTTTCTCAATGCGTTGACAGATATCCTGCACTGCTTGAGAGCCTACTATTTGCCAAAAGGGTTTACGCTTCCGCAGTTTGGCTAGATGAGCCTGAAGTTTGGAGCAGTTTAAGTGTTTTCCCCACATTCTGTAGTACCTTTTATGTAGGGCAATACAGTGGTTGTAGATAACTCCGGCGGCGTTAATTGACCGTTTGAGAAATCTATTCCGCTTATTTTGATACAGCTTAAACTTCAGGGTTTTCATGCTGGTATTTTATCTCAGAAGAAGAGAAATTCAAAGAGAAATCAAGAGAAAGCCGTCAAGCGAAGGACGGGGCTTTATACCCAATTTTTCGGTAAAACACGATTTGAGTAAGCACTGCAATACCGTAGGTTGTCAGTAGCAGCGTCCGCGGGACTGGCTCAGAGGCGATCGCACCGGTTTGTTGAACAGCATCTTGATGGCGATCGCCTTTGGGAAGTACCAGCAAAATTAATGGCAGAATCAACCACGCCATCAGGTAAATTAGAAACGGTTGCCGCCAATTGCGATCGGCCAAATAGCCGCCCAAAGTGAGAAAAATCATGCCGCCGAACCCCATGAAAGCTGCTTGCAATCCCAGGAATTGTGCGCGAGCCGCACCGATGTAATAATCAGCAATCAGCGTGGTTGCAGTCGTCATTATACCGGCCACGCTGAAGCCCAGGAGCATCCGTCCCAGCAAAATTAGCCCAATTCGATCCAACAGAAACCCAGAGCCACCTGCGAGGCCGTAGAGAAACACTGATAAACCCAGCAAGCCTTTGCGTCCAAAGCGATCGATCGCAATTCCGGCAATGGGCGCACCGATCGCAATAAACAAAGCTGGGGCTGTCAACACCAATCTCACCCAATAATCGGCATTAGGAACAGCCGAAAAGTGCTGCCGCATTGCTGGGAGGGAAGGGGCGATCGTGGCTCCTGCCATCACGGTTAGGGTGCTGACTAGCAGCAGGGTTGCTTTAACGAGAAAAGTGTCAGAGCTGCGTGGTTTCATAGATTATGAGAGGAAATTATCTGCCTTGATCTGTGTGGATCTGCTTGTCATTTGCGATCGATCAAATTGTTACATACCAAGATTTTTTTTCACCCATCTGCTTAGATCGACCCCAAATATCAGGCAGGTAGACACAGATGAGCGCAGATAATTTCAGGGTATTTTGGAGATAATGCAATTTCTGTCTATTCAAAATGGTTGACTAGGGTTTGAAGTCGATTATAATCTCACATCTTGTACCATTCTGAATAACAGACAAGATGCCTGTTCCACAAAGAATGGATTTCTTGTGGAATGGGCTTCTAGCCCGTTCCTAAAAAGCTAATTGGGAATGGTGCAAGACCTCAGTTATAAGGGAGCATCTCAGTTTTGCATTTACAGTGATGCCCCGCTCAAAAAAGGAACGCACGTGCGGACTTCAGTCCGTTCTTTAAAAAATGATTCTTGCAAAATTCTGCTACAGAAGTTACTGCGAGCGGCGGATATTGAATCTTCGCAATATTTTCTAGCTTGCCCTTACCATAAACCATCGTGAATAGATACAAATCTTAAATTTAAAATCTAAAATCCTAACTTATTTTTTTGAAAAAAGCTATATAATTAAAAGATGCCTCACAGCCTGATTTTAAACCTACTGCCAGTTGCACCAATCCCATCCCAATTTTTAACGGGACGGCATCTCCACGCCTTATTTCTCAACCTTGTGAGTGCTGTAGACAGCGATTTGAGCGCGTACCTGCACGACCAATCAAACGAAAAAGCTTTCACATTAAGCCCTTTCCAAGTAAGCAGAAAAGAGACTTACAAAACTAGCAACCCACAGCCACAAAAGAGAGTTTTGCCTCCGGCTGCGCGCACAATTTCCCAGGCCCTACAGTGGGAACACAAGCAAGCAATTGGGGAAAATACAGCGATTTGGTGGCGAATTTCTCTGCTGGATGACGGTTTGTTCGATCGCCTAACTCAACTGTGGCAGAAACTCAACTTCGAGCGCCCGTGGCATCTGGGCCCGACAGATTTGTACGTGACTAACATTGTCAGCCAACCCACTGCAAACCAGCCGTGGGTAAACTTTTCCAGTTACGCCGAATTGTTTGACAAAGCTTCGGAAACTGAGCGCCAAATTGCGTTTACCTTCTGCACTCCTACTAATTTTCGGCAAGGCGTGTACGATAGTGCGATGCCAAGTAGAGAAAGTGTGTTTGGCAGTTTGGCAAATCGTTGGAACAAGTATAGCGAAATTGCGATCGAACCTACTTTCACAGAAGCTATTTTTCCCAGTTTCTTCGATATCCGCACCGAAGTTTGTACGGATTCTCGCAGTAAATTTATTGGTTGCGTCGGCGAGGTTAGTTACCGAATTATGGGAGATGTCAATCCGCTTGCTGTCAAGCAAATTAATGCTTTAGCAGATTTTGCGCTTTACAGCGGAGTCGGGCGCAAGACGCCGATGGGCATGGGAATGACGCGCCGATTGCCGAATTTTTAATCATCCATTTTTCGGCTTGATTTCACTGACAATTTCATAAACATCAGCGTCAGGAATTTTAGAAAACAAAGGCGTCATCTGCTTCAATATTTGCTGGTAAACTTCGCTTTGATTGGCGGCCATCTCTTCTACGCTTTCCCAAAAAATGATGGCAATACCTTTGTCTGTATTCGGCAATTGTAGCAGGTATGCTCCCTTAAAACCTGTAGCGTAAGTTGCAACGGCTTTTTCAAAAAGTTCTTTTGCTTCTTTGAATTTTCCTGATTTAAATTCGCCAATTGCAACATAGGCAAACTGATGTCTGAGAAAGTCTAAAAATTCTGACATATCCTTATTCCTCAAAAAATCGCGATACACCAAGTTATATTTCAATAAAGTTCATTTAACACTGTTGCTCCCCCGGATATCCCCTAAATACCGTTGGTAGTAGGGGACTTTGAGCAAGTTCTTGTCCCACCCTTTTTAAGAGGGGTTAGGGGCGATTGGCCTTAACTGAACGGTATTAAGCTGTATTCTACCCGATCGCCCGAAAATTGTGAATAGTAACGTTACAAAGCATTATCTTTGGTCAGACGACCATCTTCCATCAGAACAATGCGATCGGCAATATCTAAAATCCGGTTATCGTGCGTTACTAACAAAATTGTGCAACCCTGTTGCTTAGCCAGCTTTTGCATCATTTCTACCACATCTCGACCCGACTTTTTATCAAGTGCAGCAGTTGGTTCATCAGCTAAAATAATCTTGGGACGACTTACCAAAGCCCTGGCAATGGCTACGCGCTGTTTTTGTCCTCCAGAAAGATTGTCCGCATAGTAATCAATTCGATGTCCCAGCCCAACTTCTTCAAGAATATTAGCAGACATTCGATCGATATCTTCTCCCAGGCGATCTTCGTGCAATTCCAGAGACATTCGGACGTTCTGCTTCGCAGTTAAAAAAGTCAGCAAGTTATGTGCCTGAAAAATATAACCTATCTGCCTCCGCAAATACATCATTTGCTGCTTGCTTGCACCGCAAATTTCCTGTTCCAGAATTTTCAGGCTACCAGATTGTGCCGATCGCAAACCTCCCATCAACGTTAGTAAAGTTGTTTTTCCCGAACCAGAAGGCCCGGTCATAATCACAATTTCACCTGGATTGATATCGAGATTAATTTCAAACAAAACCTGTTTCCGAAGTTCTCCATCGCCGAAGTAGTGATTTAGGTTGCAAGCAGAAATTACAGGTTGATTTGATATGGCTATATTGACAGAATTTGACGAACTTAACTTTTGCATATTTACGACAAATCTCAGGAAAGATACATTGATTTACAAGTCAT
The DNA here is from genome assembly GCA_004293365.1 of Oscillatoriales cyanobacterium. GTDB lineage: Bacteria > Cyanobacteriota > Cyanobacteriia > Cyanobacteriales > Microcoleaceae > Microcoleus. The sequence goes on from RDYN01000092.1 coordinate 22,994, forward strand.
TTTGTAGCTGGCAATTCAGGTTTAAGTAAGCGGAAAAATTAACTTTTACATACAAATACTTTGGGAGCATCTCAGTGCAAGCATTTACAGTGCTGCCCGCTCAAAAAAAGGGTTCGTAGTGCGGACTTCAGTCCGCTCTTTAAAAATGCTTCTTGCAAAACTGAGATGCTCCCAATACTTTGATGGTGGCAATATTTCAAAAAATATCAGCCGGATCGGCTCCCTGCAATTTGCTCATAGCAACAGTACCAGAAACGGTACACATGACAATAGTTAAAGCCAGCACTAAAATAGCTCGATTCAAAGTCATACCAATCGGCAATAGGGTAGCAATTCCAGCAATCACATACAATCCCGATGAAAGAATAAACCCCGGTATAAAACCCAAAAATGCTAGAATCAAAGATTCTTGAATCAAGATACCAACTAAGTAAGAATCGCTGTATCCCATCGCTTTTAGCGTAGCGTATTCGGGCAAATGATCGGATACGTCGGAATAGAGAATCTGATAAACAATCACAATCCCGACAATAAAACCAATCACTGTTCCAAATCCAAAAATAAAGCCAGTTGGGGTACTGCTAGACCAATATTTCTTTTCGCGATCGCCAAATTCAGTGCGTGTCAGCACCAAAACATCGGCTGGCAAATGGTTTCGCAGTGCTGCTTGCAGTTGCTTGAGGTTCACCCCCGGCTGTAATTCGATTAAACCGACATCTATTCGATCGGATCTGCGATCGGGAAATAGACGTAAAAAGGTAGAATCACTGACAAACATAGTACCGCTGGCCCCAAAGGATACTCCAAGATTAAATAATCCTGTAACCCATAGCTGTCTGTCATTAACTTGTACGGAGAGCGGATTGGATTGCTTGAAAAGACTGGTAATATCTCCAAATTCAGCGCGGCTAGCTCGGTCAAAAAGCACTCGATCTAAAGGTTTAATTCGATCGGTTTGCTGATTCACTTCTGGCAAGTTAAATGCCGATCTTGCTGGATCTAATCCAATAGTTAAAACTATACGCTCCTGTTTTTTTTGTTCGGGATTTTGCCATTGAGAACTGCCCATGTATACGTGGTTAATTGATTTGACTGCCTCAAATCCTGCTGCTTGATATAGCCGTTCTTTGGGAAAAGATTTTAGTGCTACTACGGTTTCAGATATGGGGTTAATCAGGAATAAATCGCCGTGCAATAAGTTTTGAATGCTGGCGGCAGATTCGTAGAGTGTATCATTGAGTCCGAGTTGAACAAACATCAAGACATCAGCAAAAGCAATTCCTGCCAAGGCTACAGCAAGTCGCTGTTTTTCTCGTTTGACCTGAAGCCATGCGAGGGGTGTTCTGCGAAATAGTTTCAGCATTTTTGTTAAAGTTGATGAGTTGACATTCATGGCAAAGCTAAAAATTAATGGCTACCTGAACTTGCAAATTAGTCAAATTTGCCACTCGTTTACTACCTTCAGCATTCAGGGTAATTCTGACTTCTACTACTCGACGGTCTAAATTCTCTCCAGGTGTATTGCTGCTAATTTCTTGCTGAGTAACTTGCAGCCCTATTTGTCGAACTATTCCAGATATTTCACCACTGAATGATTGACTGGTAATAATAACTTTTTGACCCGTGCGAATTTTGCTGATATCAGTTTGATAGACTTCTGCAACTACTTGCATTCGATCGGTTTGGCCCAAATCGGCGATACCTTTTGAGCCAACAACTTCTCCCGGTTTGGCGTAAATTTCGAGAATGCGACCTGCTGCGGGAGTGCGGATGTAGGCTTTTGTTAAGGAAGTTTCAGCGCGTTTGAGAGAGGCGCGAGCGTTGCTAACTTCTGCTGCTGCTGCTTGTACGTCGGTGAAGCGAACTTCTGCTGTTTGTGAAAGCGTTGCTTTGGCTTCGTTAATTTGTTCTGCCAAAGTTGCAATTGTTTTGTCTCGGTTGGCTTTGGCTTCGTTAATTTGTTGTTCTAAAGTTGCGATCGCCCTCGATCGATTTGCTTGACTTTCCAAAAATTGTTGAACCGAAGTTTCCGCACTCAGGCGTTTGCGATCGACTTCCTGACTAGAAACAGCGCCTTCTCGGTACAGCGATTCGTAGCGCTGCAACTCCGATCGAGCATTTTGTCTTTCGGCCCCCACTCGATCGACTGTTGCCTTCAAAGCTTGTTTTTGCCCTTGTAATTCGGCTCGCAAGCGAGAAACCGCCGCTTGCTGAGCCGTACTTTCCCCTTGCAATTGAGACGTCAAACGAGCAATTTCGGCTCGCTGAGCGCTAATTTGTCCTGCAAGTTCTGCTTGCAAGCGAGAAACCGTTGCCCGCCGCGCTGCGATTTCGCCCGGTTTCGCTCCTGCTTTAACTTGAGCTAGCTTTGCGCGAGCGATATTAACTTGTTCTTTGGCTTGTTGCACTTCATCTTCGAGCCGATCGCGCGAGTCCATAACAGCGATCGCCCGATCTGCCTCAACCCGATCGCCCCGCTGCACCAGCAGTTGAGATATGCGATCGTTGCTCATCACCGCCGGTACCGACACGCGAATTACTTCGCCCACCGGTTCCAAACGCCCCAAAGTCACAACTTGCTTCGGGATCGGAAGCGTCGGTGCTAATTCAGAGGGTTTACTCGTCGGCCCAAACTGCTGGATTGCATAGAAAGCCCCTCCGCCTGTAATCGCAATCGCGGCTAAGATTGGGGCGATCGTCGATCGACTTGACTTTGATAGTAAGTTAAGGTTCATGTGGATTCTAGTTGCGAGAAATCCTCAGGCGGCAACTGCGCGCCAAATGCAGCCACAACAGGATCTCAACGCATCTCAATATGTTGATATTCAATATGTTATATCAATATATTGATATATGCAAGCGCAATCACAAACTTTGTGCAAAAAAAGTCAGAATGTAAGATAAATGCCCGTCACAGCTTGCCTCAAGCACGAAGTCGAAGTGAATCAATCCTCCCATCAGTCCACAATCATCAATTTTCTGCAAAGCTACTGGGCAGTTAACGCTGCTTTCGAGACAAGGCTCTCGGCCTACGGGCTGAGCGGGCCGCAGTGGGACACGCTGCGAATTTTGCGGGAACATCCGGGGGCAAACGGTGCGGACATCGCCCGCTTTGCCCGCGTGAGTCCCCAAGCGGTAGCAACCATGTTGCAACGTTTGGAACAAGGAGGGCTAATTTTTCGCCGCGCACCTTCGCGGGGTCGATCGGTCGAAAGCTACATTACCCCGAGTGGTGAAGCATTGCTGCGCGAGGGCGATCGTATTGCCAATGAGATTGAAGCACAAATCTTGTCCGACTTTAGCAGCGAAGAACAAGAGCAATTCAACGATTATCTTCGGCGCTGCACGGCTAACGCGAACCCCGATCGAGCCGATTAAGCTGTTGTGCATCTAGATTGTGTATGGTAATTCAGAGTCCGATAAGTACAGGATTTGACGATTGTTGTTCGGTTCTCAAAATATACAATTTAAATGCACGATAACTTACTGCAAAATCCGGGTTAAAAACCCCTCTATTGTTGAATAGAGAGAGGAGAGAAATCAGCGTTCAGTAGTCGGAGCATCTCAGTTTTGTATTTTTTTACAAAACTGAGATACTCGATGTTCGCGGGGTAGTAAACCAGGATTGGGTAAAAAAAAATTGAATCAGCCGCGCGGCTTAACAATTTTTATAGAACCTAGATGTAGTGTAACAAATGATACTAATTACGGTTTTAGTATCGTCTTGATTCTTTAGTCTCCCTCTGATGGGAGGAGACTTTGACTCTCTAACGGTTTCAATGGCAGAGTTTTACCGGAGATTTTTAACACTTGCGATACCAGCGGAGACGAGAGAGCACTTAACCCATAAAAAACGGTTTTTTGCAATAACCCTATTGAATTTATTAACAGCCATCTGGGAAAATTATCACATAGAAATACAAACAAAATAAACAGCCAGACCAAACAAATGCCAAAAATATTAGTAATTGAAGACAATAACTTAATCCGAGAAACCGTTTTAGAAATTCTGAACTTGGGCGATTTTGAAGCTGTCGGCGCCGAAAACGGAAAACTTGGTGTCGAGTTAGCGATCGCCCAAATTCCCGATCTAATCTTGTCTGATGTCATGATGCCCCAAGTCAACGGCTTTGAAGTTTTCGCGATTTTGCGATCGCACCCTGCCACCGCCAGGATTCCGTTTATTTTCATGACAGCCTCGGAAATGGAAACAGCCCTGGAACTCAAAGCAGACGGCTATCTCAAGAAACCTTGCAGTGTCAGAGAAATCCTCCGGGCGATCGCAACTCAACTAGAAAAACCGACACTTACCAACCCAAAATATCAAAAAGTACAAGAGAATTCCGCGCGCTCAAATCTCAGCTTGCGCGCGAGAAATCAAAAATCTCGCTTTGAGATTGCATCGCTTTGCTCCCAATGACGCCCGCAGTAACCTTACTGATACATAAATTGAGGGAATGTCAAATTGGTTCCAGCCGGAGGTGACTTAGACTGGGTATGTTGATTTGGTAAAAAAGTCATGAACCCACAACCCAAAGGCCGCCTAGTTTGGAATCACTCTACTCACCTTCCAGGTTTGATACCAATTTTAGAGCGCCTGACTCTCAGAATGGGCATTCAAACCGTTACCCCAGGCGTCATTAACAAAGTTAAAGGACACATCCCCCACATGACATTAAGAGTGTCAGTACCCATTCGCGGGGGATTTAAAATCATTGCCCGACAGGGTAAAACCGTACAAGAAGTCTTTATATTAACCACTCTCACACAAAGGGACTTGGAAGAGACGATCGCCCAAACCCTAGCCAAGTGAAAATTTTTCCTTAGCAAGCAAAGCCCGGGCTCTAACTGCCAAAGTTTCGTCGCTTTCGGCTATTTCCTCAAGTTTTGCCGAAACTTCCGCTAACCAATCCGGTTTAACAGCCGCAGCACCAGCCAAAGCTTGCAAACCTCCCGCCGCTGCGTAGCGAACCACCCATTCCGGATCTCGGGACGCTTGCAGCAGCGTTTTCACAGTGCGAAGTTGAGCATCTGCAATTTGTTGTGCCGGCATAAGTTCCCAGGAAATCGTCCCCAAACCCCTAGCCGCCGCCCGCCGCACGCTCAAAGCAAAGTCATTCGCCGCCGCATCCAGCAAAATCTCTAAACCTCTGGGATCGCCAATTCCCGCCAAAGCCCGAACAGCCCAAGCTCTCGCTCCGTAATTGTAGCCGTCAAGCTGTTCTAGCAGCGGCAGCACCGCAGGTTCTCCGAGTTGAATCAGCCCGTCAACGGCGGCCACGGCGGCACCTGGGTTGTTGTAGCCGAGCACTGTAATTAAGGTAGGAATTGCTTCTTTTGAGTCAGCCGCCGCCAGTGCTTTGACTGCGTTTAACAAGCCTTCGGAAGAATCTGCTTGTTCGACGGCGCGAATTAGTTCTAATGCCATTTATTTATACAATTTACCGTGACTATTGTAATTGTAGGTTGGCTCGATCGCGCGATCGAACTTTTTGCAGGATGGGTAAGGCGCGGCGATGGACTTAAAAAGCTTACCATACTCGAAATAGGACAATCTTGGTTAAAGAGTCGAATCCGCCAAAAACTCGACTCCATACCTGCGCTAGGAATTCTTGCGCTGTGCATCCTCACCGCCCTGGCGCTTCCTATAAGCCTTAGCCCAAGCATAGCGCTGCGGATCTTTTTTCAGCAGATATTCCACAACTTCCCGACGCTTCTCATCCTTAGCATTTTTGACAACCCGCTTCATTTCCGCATCCTGATCTCTGGGTGAAGCACCGCGTTTAATTGCCTCGTTAAACCAACGTTCGCCCTCTAAAAATTCACCCCGCTCAAAACAAATAGCTCCCATCAAAGTGTAAGGATGATGACTCTGAGGCTGATACTCAATAGCTTTTAGCGCGCACTTTTCAGCATCATCTAGTTTATGAATATCTCGAAAAGCACCGCCCCTAGTTGTTAGCAAAGCTGACTTGAGCTTATTTTCTTTAATTTTGTCGAAGTCCAGATTTTCTGTCACCTTCAATGCACTTTTCGGTTCATCTGCCTTGCGCCAATGACTGCTGGCATTAGGCAAGTTCCATTTATTGCCAGTATTCTTGTACTCCTGTTCATAGAAAAGTGCTTCGATTTTGTGGTAAGCTGTAAAAATCTTGCCAGAGAACAGTCTCTGCCCTTGATATCGGCGTTCTTCCTGCCACCCATAATAGCTATAGCTGGGTTGAGATGCTTCAATTTTATTCTCCTCAAGCCAACCAACATCTGTTGGTTCCAGTCGCTCTCCTTTATCCAGCTTTTGCAGAATTGCGTACAATCGACTAGAAGGTGTCTTATCTTTATAGTCCGAGACCTCATACTTAGACTTCAGAGCAGCAAATCTAGTTTTCTCGGCAAAAGTAATTACATCTTCACGTCCATTCTTTTGTAACCAATCAATATCAGCCTCACTCAACGGCTCTCCCGATTGAATTTTGGACTTGAGAGTAGCAGCAAATTTGTCAAGCGCAAGAGTTATTGTCTCAGTTAGTTTACGTTTTTTGAGAAAATTAATATCCTGCTCACCTAGATGATTGTCTGCATCAATTTTCTTGAGAACTTTATACAGATGGCTAGAACGTGATACATCCTCCGATTGATTAGCTTTATACTTAACTTTCAGTTCAGCAAAGTGTCGTGTCTGTTCAATCTCCAAAACAATGCTAAGCGTTTCGCTCAGTTGATGCTCTTCCAGCCAGTTAAGTTCTGACTCGCTCAACTGTAGATCCCACTTCAGCTTTTTCAGGATTTGATAGAGCGGATTAGAGACAGATGTTTCTGGGTATTCACTAGCTTTGTACTTATCCTTGAGTTGGGCAAACTCAGCTTCCCGTACAGCTTTTTGTTGCCAAAAAATTTCTAGAGTATCAACCAGTTGGTTGTTGAACAGCCAGTTAGCCTCTACATCACTTAATATTTGTCGTGCATCCAGTTGCTTGAGAATCTGATACAAGGGGCTATCAAGCGAACAATTTGGATATTCAGTTGCTTGGTACTTAGCCTTTAGTGCAGCAAATCGCGCCATATCTTCAACGATAGCAACTGTTTCAGTAAGCCCGTGTACTTGTTGGAGATATTTAACTTCTAAGTTAGTTAGCTGATTTTCTGATTCAAGTTTCCAAAGGATAGGATACAAAGCACTGGACATGGGTACCCCTCTGGTTACTTTGAACTTAGACTTGAGTTGAGAAAATTTAGCATCTAGTTTTTTGGGTTCTTCCTTCTTACGTTGTGGCTCTTGCTCGATAGCTTTTCTTGTTTCCAAAAGCTCATGCTCTTGTAACCAATTCCACTCAAATTTAGTAATTTCAAATTCTAAATCAGCTTTTCGCAGAATGAGATACAGAAGACTAGAAGGAGATGAATCTTCATATTTTGTTGCTTGATACTTGAACTTAAGCGCTGCAAAATGTTGTACCTGGACTTCAAAAGGATCTTTGCTCATGGTGAATCCCCCGATTTATACTTCTAGCTGCTACACAACCATCTCCCAGCATTCCGCGATCGCCCGAAGTCAAAACCAATTTTTTTTAACTGAAGACTTATGCAGATTGTAATATTATTTTAACACGAGCTATTTCAACAACAACAGCTATAAACCTCAGTATTTTTACTGAAATTTATAAAAATTCGTACCTAAAGCCTCGTTTCTTATTCCATCAAATCATCAGCCATCGGTTCACCCGAATAAAAGGGAGTGAATAGTAGTTCTCAACTGCCTGAAATACAGATAGGGGGTAGGGACACAGCACTGCTGCGTCCTAAATATACGCCTGACAATTGAGAATCGCTAGAGCAATCCTATTTCAATTAAAAACTAATTTTTTTTAAAGTAAACTATCCATTAAATTCATAACTTGGATAGCTTCATCGGACAAAGATAGTGATGCTTGTCGATCGAGGTGATGCTCCAAAACTCCTTTTAGCGCAATTAATTTCATGCTATTTTCTGCTAAAGTTTCAGCAATAGCGGGCGCTGCGGGTAAATAGCCGATCGCCCCCAAGTCCATCAAAGCCGATCGCCTCAACTGCAAATTATCCCCATTCAAAGCTGTCACCAACCGATCTCCGTAAGTGCGATCGCCAGTCAACTGATACATCGCTCGCGCCGCAGCGTACTGCACCCGCTCCACAGAATGCTCTAAAAAAGGTGAAATTAGCGGTATAGCTTGTGTCGCTTGCAGCGTACCCAAAGCTTCAATTACCGAGTCGTAAGGCTGCACGAGGTGCGATTTTCCCGGAACTCGCACGGCCCCAGCTACACTCCCATCTAAGAGTTGCATCAGCGGTGGAATGGAATCGCGATCGCCCAGCATTTCTAGAGCTTGAGCTGCCGCTTCCCGCACGTAATAATCCGCGCATTCCAAACAGCGAATCAGGGCCGGCAACGCTTGTTTGTCGCCCAATTTACCCAGTGCCCGCGCCGCATTTCGCAGTAGGGAATAGTCGCCTATTTTTGTTTGTTCTGATTCTTCTTGCAAGGCGGCAATTAAAGCTGCGATCGCTGCCGGTTCCTTGACTCGAAATCGACCCACCCACCAAGCAGCATAATACCGCAGACTGTAGTCTTGGGAGTGCAAATTTGCGATCGCCTGTTCTATTGTTAAAGACTCGCCCTCAGCTACACCCGCTGGTGGTGAGTCAGATTCGTCATAATTCATAGTTATTAGTTATTAGGAAAACTCGGCGATTGAAATCGCTTCTATACAAACAAAACCCGCCTGCGCGGGTTGGGGAAACTCGGCGATTGAAATCGCTGCTATACAGACAAAACCCGCCTGCGCGGGTTGGGAAACTCGGCGATTGAAATCGCTGCTATACAGACGAAACCCGCCTGGGCGGGTTGGGAAACTCGGCGATTGAAATCGCTTCTATACAGACGAAACCCGCCTGCGCGGGTTAAATTCATTCTTACTCTTCGTCCGCCTCCGCGGACATTGTTTGACAAGAAGCGATTTCAATCGCCCTTTCAACTATTAGACCTTAGCCAAGGGCTATTAATCTCTAGCAATTTCACTAACGACTAATGACCGATGACTAACAACTAATAACTAATGACTGAGGACTAAGGACTAAATTGGAGTAATGCTGGCGATTTTCCCGCCCAGGCGTTGAAATTTCTGCATTTGCGAGGACAAATCGTCAGCAGGTACGATAAACGCCTTGCTGCTGTGGCGCACGCGGGGATAGCCACCCGTGCGAATGCCCGACACTTCAACGCGGAAAAGCCGCCCTTCTTTACCGTAAGCTGCCGCGCCGCCGAAACCGCTGCTGGGAGTTACGTTTTGTGTCGAAGACCGATATGCCCAACCTTCGTTACCGCCAGAAGGCCCAACTACAGCCGTAGCGCTGTTAGTGCCGAGTTCGACAGCTAAGCGGGAGTTATTGCCTTCGAGTTGAGATGTATCGCTGTTTGCATAGCCGCGATACAGCCGGAACATCCGGGTAAAACCAACGGTTTTTTGACCTGTCTGCGTGTTAAAGCCGCGGTAGTAAGGGACGATATTTTCGCCGAAGTTTTCTTGATACTCTACTGAATCGATGTAAGAATCTATATCAGCGTCGTACCCTCGATTTTGGTACAAATCTAAGTGATGAATTACTTCAGATTCGTCGTAGGGAGCGCGACCGAGCAAGTGTTTGTAGTTTAGTTCGATCGTCCGTGTTTGGAAGCTGCTGTATAAAAACTTGGTTTTGTACAGTTCCGATTTTGCCACGGCACGCACAAATTCTCGCACTGTTAAGCTGCCATCTCTGAGCAAAGATTCAGCACTTTTCAGGCGCTCGGATTTCATCAAATAGTCGTTGCCCAACAACTGACGGTAAACAGCGCGAATCACACTTTCAACGTCGTCTTTGGTGTAGTTCGGGCGCAATTCTACCTGCGGCACATCGCTCAATGCGGATGTTCCCAGTCTGGACGCTGCTGTCGTAATAGCCACCAGATTTTCTCCTAAATTAATAACAAAAATTTAAAGCTTGGTTGAACTTGAGATTTTTAGGATTAGGGCCAAGATGTGTCAAATTAGGGTGCACGGAAGCGCAGCTTGTCTGTACACATCAATTATTAGTCCTAATTTGTTAAAGACGTTTCAAAAAAACGTCTTTACAAACTTTAAGCTGTGGTAATACTTACCACTTTGCCGCCACGTTTGTTGATTTGCTGCAAGCGGCTCGAAAGTCGATCGTAAGGCACGAGATATTCGGTAGTCGTACACCGCGCTTGGGGCGAAAACTTAGCCGAATTTTGCATTGCGGTGACTCGGTAGAGTTGGCTGCGATCGCAAAACCGCCATAGCAAGCAACTACACTTTCGCCAAAATTCTTTTGATAATCTACTGAGTCAAGGTAAGAATTGATTTCAGCTTCGTAGCCTTCTGCACTGTACAAATCAACGTAGAAAGCAATTTCCGACTCGTCGTAAGGATAACGGCCCGCATAAATGCTTGTAATTAAGCTCGATTAACCGCGTTTGCGAGTTCGGGTAAAAAAAACTTTTTCCGATAATTTTCGGACTGAGCAATTGCCCGCACAAAATCTTTAACTGAAATCTGCCCTTGCAAAAAAGTATTTGGAAAACTCGGCTACGATCGCAGATGCCCGGAATCGTAAACAACAGTTAACACTCAAGCTAACAGCAGCTTACATTTCCGGGCATCACGCAAATCTAGCTTAGAGCGTTGACTGCGTAGTCGAGGTAGGAATTGGCTTCAGTTGCAGCATCGCCACTCAAACCGTGGTTGGCTTTGATGTACTTGAGAGCTTCAACATACCAGCTAGGAGACAATTCAAATGTCCGGTTGATTTCGTCAATACCTGCAATCAGGTACTCGTCCATCGGACCTGTGCCGCCTGCAACTAAGCAGTAGGTTACCATCCGCAGGTAGTAGCCGATGTCGCGGGAGCACTTAGCTTTACCGGTTGAGGTAGAAGCGTAGTTTGGCCCTTGCATTTGTTGGGTGTACGGGAACTTGTTGTACACAGCTTGAGCTGCACCGTCGATCAAGCGCGCAGAGTTGGCGCTCAAAGACTTGGCTGCTTCCAAACCTGCTGCTGCTTGGCGGAAACGACCGAAGGCTACTTGCAATTCGGTGCTGCTCAGGAAGCGGCCTTGAGAATCGGCGGCGGTTACTGCTTCAGTCAAAGGGGTTTTCATTGTTCTGCTGTCTCCCTAATGTTGTTTTGTTTGTACCAAAATGATTGCTTGTAAATAATGCGATCGCTCGCTTCTTTACAGGAAGAAATGTTCGCGCTTGGCTATTTTTAGCCTACTGCATTAGCTGCGCGGTCGAAGTAGCTGCCGATTTCAGACATCAGCGAGCTGCAATCACCACGGGTAACGCCGTTGGGGTCGTTAGCGATCGCGATCGCTGCTTCTTTCATTTTTTGCACGCCGGTCGCAACGGATGCACCTGGAGTTCCCAGAGCTTGGTAGGTTTCGCGCAGACCGTTCAAGCAACGATCGTCTAGAACACTGGCGTCGCCTGCGAAGGTTGCGTAGGTGACGTAGCGCAAAATGATTTCCATGTCGCGCAAGCAAGCGGCCATGCGGCGGCTGGTGTATGCGTTGCCACCAGGGGCGATCAACTGAGGCTGTTCAGCAAACAAAGAGCGAGCTGCGTTAGCGACGATTGTGGATGCGTTACCGGTGATGCGGTTTACTGCGTCAATCCGCTTGTTGGCGTCAGAAACCATGCTGCTGAGAGCATCTAGTTGGCCAGCAGCCAAAAATTCGCCGCGAGCGTCTGCTTGGGAAACCACTTTTGTAAATGCGTCAAACATGAACGAACTCTCCTACTTTCTTTGAGTTAATTGAGTTTGGTTGCGGTATAAAACCGTTAAGTTAAATTTGTTCAGGCCCGTAAGCCTGCCAGGGTTGAAGGTTGACGCCAGCTATGCGCTAGCTGGTCGGCTCGTTCTCTCCCTTTCCGCTACCTGCACTATTATGACATTGTAACGGACGTTTAAGAAACCTTAGAAAATTTTACATCTTTTATGAGATGCGACAAACCTTGTTAATCAGTGTTTTTGTTAACTTTCGCCTGTCGTTTCAACCCTCTGATAACCTTTATACAATGCTCGCGAGTGTTTGTTTATTACAATTTATTACAGAACTTATCTCTCTGAGAAGGTAAATTGAGGTGGGGCGAGTGCTGGCAAATCTCCTCTCTGGGATAGATGCCACATTGCAGCGGTAAACTGCCGATCGAGAGATTGTCTGTGATGTTCGAGGGCCCTATGGCGATAAAATCAGAGAAAATTCGAGCAAAAAAGCAGACAGGGAAAGGATTTGATGATTTTTGACCCGGAATTGAAATATAGGATGTAAATGCAGTAAAAATTAATTCTAGAGTTTGCTTCCATCGCCCTTGTCGTTACCAGAAAGAATTGGTTGAAAGCCCCAAGTCTTTGAGGGAGAAATTAAAATCAGACTATTCATTACTCCAATCCTCGGACTTATAGGTAGAGGTCGCTCTCAAACTGTCAACTGTCAAGCGGTCAACTGTTGAACGTGTCCCGCCCCAAATTGTCCCGCAGACCGATCGCCTCTATTGCCTTGGACTGGGCAAAGCCGAATAATTAAGAAAAGTTAACAAAATTTAAGTTTTGCTAAAACAAGCCAGGGGGAATAGGGAAAAAGCAAAAATTATGCCTGATGCAGGATGTTGGCAGAATTTGGTGTTGTTGACACTCCCCTGCCGTGCATGCGAAGGGATTCTTTGTTCATAGACTCAACTTGCTTGCGACTGGATTTCTGAGCGTCAAAGTAGAGGTCGAATCTCCCAAAGCGTTCGGGTTTAAGACCCAAGTTCCGGTATGCCCTACCGTACTCAAGGCTGATTTCAGAATATTAATCGCTGCGTTCCAATCCCTATCCATAACAAATCCACATTCACCGAAAAACGAGCGGGAAGCCCCTGGCTTTAGACATGGGGAGGAACTTGGAATGCGGTTTCAACCGCCTTCAATATTTTTTTGTATAGGTTGTTTTGCAGGCCTATTTAAATTTTTAATCAAGAATACCATGCTAATATAAACCAAGGAGGAAAACAGAATGTATTGATGCCAGCAAAATCTAATTAGTCCAGACAAAGACTTGAAAGCAGTCTTAGAATTCTTGTGCAGTGAAGCCTCAAAATTAATTAATTGTGGAACTTACTATGCCCGACAACTATTCTTCAAGACTGGAAGAATACCGAGTAGAACCAAGCTGCATAAAGTTTTAGGAACGGAAAATCAAAACATCCACTACAAAGTTTTCTATTCAGATACCGCACAGCAGATATTAACTAGCGTTGCTGAGTCTTTCAAGTCCTATTTGGGTTTACTCAATGGACTCAAAGAAGGAATCGTGACGCAACATCCCAGACTGCCTGGATACAGACAAGGCGGATTAGCGCTGGTGACATTTACAGGTAGATCGGTCAAATTAAAAGATGGAATGTTGCGATTTCCTTTAGGGAAGCAAGTTAAAGCTTGGTTTGGCATAGATGCGTTCTATCTACCCCTGCCATCTAACTTAGACTATTCTGCTATTCGAGAGTACAGGATTTTACCCAGGAACGGATGTTTTTATCTGGAGTTGGTTTACCAAAAACCAACTGTTCAATCCGATGTGAACGTTGATTCTGTATTGATGATAGACCACGGGATGGACAACTGGATAACTTGTGTCAGCAATATTGGAACTTCATTCATTGTAGACGGAAGGCATCTCAAGTCCATCAATCAAGGCTACAACAAACGAGTGGCAACCTTGATGTCTGGGAAAGACAATGGATTCTGGTCGAAAAGACTGGAACGGCTGACCGAAAACAGAAATAGAACAATGCGGGATGCGGTTAACAAAGCCCCTCGTAAAGTTATCAATCATTGTGTATCATCCAAAATTGGTACAGTTGTATTTGGATGGAACAAGAATCAGAAAGATTCGATAAATCTGGGCGCAAAGACCAATCAAAAATTTGTTCAGATTCCCACGGGTCGGTTAAAAGATAGAATTGCTCAACTGTGCAAGCAGTACGGTATCAAATTTATTGAAACCGAAGAATCCTATACCTCGAAAACTTCTTTTTTAGATGCTGACGAACTGCCTAAATTCGGTGCGAAACCCGAAGGGTGGAAAGCTTCTGGAACAAGAATCAAGCGTGGATTATATCGGACTGCGAAGGGGTGGCTAATTTAATGCAGATTGTAATGGTTGTGCAAATATTGGTCGCAAAGTAGCAACAATACTTGGACTCGATCGAGCGTGGAGTTGGTAGAGGTGACTTGTCAGCACCTGTAAGACTTAAGTTATGGTCTTATGAATCCCCGTCCCTTTAGGGCTGGGGAGTTGTCAAAAGCGTGGGTTCTTACGGATAGGGATTTTTTTACGATTGCACCGCAATTTGAACATTTTTGTGAAGTATAAGCAGGATTGACGGCAATCGTCACCCGACCAAATTTCACACCAAAATACTCCAACCACTTTCTGAATTGATACCAACCTGCGTCATTAATTGATTTAGCGAGACAGTGATTCTTCACTAGGTTTTTAATCCTCAAATCTGCCTTCGGCACGGCGAAGCGCCTACGTAAGCGACCAAATCGGGTAGGGTCGAGGAGAAATATTACTACTTCTCCCCTCCCATCCGCAACCGTGCTTGCGACTTTCACCGCACACGGCTACTCAATGTGCTTTCTTTTGTCATTACAGAACTTCCACTGCCATCATTAGCAGTCTTTTCGTCGTGACAGTGCCGATGCAACAGTTGTAGGTTTTTCCACTCATCCTTACCGCCTAGCGCTCTAGGGATTTTGTGGTCTACTTCCATCACATCCCATTCTTGGAAGCGTAGTTCGCACCAAGGACATTTACCCTTTTGTTGCTTAAGCAACTTAGCCTTTCGACTGGGCATTTCAGGGTGTATCCCCAGTCTTGAACTCCAGTAAACTGTGTCACCGTCGAAAGGGCTTTTATCGCCTTTGACTTTCACATAGCTGGTGCTACTGCTGCTAAATTCGCTATGTGAAAATAACCGAAGGGGGTTCGCTTTCCCTTCTTTGGTTGCGAATACCCAGTTTTTGCCATCTGTTGAAAGCCAGTATTTGATGTGACCATCATTAATGTTTCCACAGCGGCGTTTTGCCCATCTACGGAGTTTCAGGTAGGTGAGGTAATCTTGTTTAGATAGTTCTCCGACTGTTTGAGCGTCAGAATTGGAGTAATAAGAAGTCCATCCCCTTATGACAGGGTTGAGGTCTTTAATTAATTTCGCTTGTGGCGATGACCTATGTTTTCTGATGAGTTTTCCAATTTCCTCTTGGTGTACCTTACTCGCCTCCTTTGATGGGGTGATGAGAGTTCTGAATCCCAATATCCTACCCTGTGCGTTTTTGGCGCTTTGGTATTTACCGACTCGGTATTGTTGGATGTGATGACCAAGAAAGTCGAAACCAGCTTTACCATCCTCACTCAACTCTGTATAAAGCGTGTGAGTTAGTCTCGTCTTTTCAGGTTTCAGTTGCAGACCTATGCCAGCTAACCATTCCGATATAATTTCTCGGCATCTTTGTATCACGGTTAATTCTTCGTGTAAAAGTCGGGTAAAGAGATTACATCGCTGTAACCCCCTCCCCTCAAAACCGGACTTGTACCTTTCAGCACATCCGGCTTAAGCAAATTACTAGCTTCCACA
>RDYN01000211.1 GCA_004293365.1 Oscillatoriales cyanobacterium
AAATCAGAGGACTTCAGTCCTCACTACAAACGAGAGAATGGTTTGTAGTGAGGACTTTAGTCCGCATAAAATCAGAGGACTTCAGTCCTCACTACAAACAGGACAACTGTTATTTTACCAGACTAAAAATCGTTTTTTTCCTTCCCATTCCCATTCCCCTTCCCCTGCGAATGCAAATACAGGAATTTTTACAGCGCTACCAAGAGGGAGAGCGCAACTTTGCTCATATTGACCTCAGCGGTGCTAGTTTAAGCGGTGTCAACCTTCGAGAAATAGACTTAACTGGTGCTAACTTGACCGGTGCTAATTTGAGCTGGTGTTTTTTGAGCAATGCTAAGTTAATTGGGGCTTGTTTGCGCCGCGCGGATCTCCGCAGTGCGGGGCTGGCTGGGGCGAATCTGACTGGAGCAAATTTGAGCGGAGCAAATCTTGCGAAAGCAGATTTGCGTCTGGGTTGTTTGGAAGGTGCAGATCTTAATTGGGCGGCGCTACCTGAGGCGGATTTGGGCGGTGCTAATCTTCAAAACGTTAAATCCGATCAAATTAATTTGGAAAGAGCTAAACTCGACGGCGCGCAGTTGATGGCGGCGGAATTGATGGAGGCGAATCTCAACCGCGCGAGTCTTGTTGGTGCTAATTTGACGGGTGCTAATTTGCGGGAAGCGCATTTGGTGGAAGCTAATTTGCGATCGGCAATTTTGAGCGGTGCAAATTTGACTGAAGCTGACTTGAATGGTGCGATTTTGCGATCGGCAAATTTGACGGGCGCTGACTTGCACCGAGCTGTGCTGGCGGGGGCGGATTTGACTGAGGCGGTGCTGGATCGGGCTGATTTGAGTCGAGCTAATCTGGCGGGTGCTTATTTATTGAAATCGAGTTTTAAGCAGGCGCTTTTACTGCGAGCTAACTTGCAAGAAGTGTATTTGCTGCGGGCGGATTTGAGCGAGGCTAATTTGCGGAGTGCCCATTTGCGGAAAGCTGATTTGAGCGGCGCTTATTTGGTGGATGCGATGTTGGCTGAGGCGGATTTAAGAGAAGCTTGTTTGATTGAGTGCCATTTAATTCGGACGAATTTGGAGGGAGCGCAGCTTACGGGTTGCTGCATTCAAAATTGGCAGGTTCAAGATGTCGATCTGTCGAAAGTTAACTGTCGCTATGTTTTTACTGACTTTGATTATACTGCGAAAGTTGCGGCAAATCGCTTTCCGGTCGATCGGGATTTTGAGTCTGGGGAATTGGGGCGGCAGCACCAACAACAGGAAAGTTCCATTGTGGAGGTGTGTTTTGCCCAATCTCCTAATTGGGAGGCTTTGGTGTTTACGGTGCGTCAGGTGGAGTTGGAGAGCTACGAACTGAGGTTGACTGTACATTTTTTTGAGTCGGCGGGAGAACAAAATTTACTGCGGCTGAGCGCGAACCGTTTGGTGAACGGCAAGATTTTGGGCGATCGCATTTTGGCGCTTTATCCAGATATGTTGGAAAAGGTTTTAGCTAAGGGCACTGAAATTTTGATTTTGCTGGGATTGGCTGTTGCTGATAACCCTTCGCAGGAGGAGCCAGCAACACCGCAGCAACTGAGGCCACTCCCAAAAGAGGTGTTGCTCAGAAGACAGGAAATCTACGAGCGAATGGTGCGCCAAATTTCGTTTATTTTGATGTCTCAGACGCCGGATAAATTCTCTGAAAGCGTACAGCGGTTGTTGGATTATTTGAAGCAGCAAGGTGTTCCGACAGAGCAAATTCAGAGGAAAGTCATCAGTCAGGCGATCGTCGAGCGGGCCAAGCAAGACCCGGCTTTTCGGGAACAGTTGCTGAGGTGGGAGAAAACGGCGTCGGCGAGCGTTCGCTGTTCGATGATGGGGGAAGCGGTGCGATTTGCGATCGCCCTTTTGTGGGAATGAATAGAGGTGTTCGATCGGGAGTAAGGAATGGGAACTGGGCCATCGGAACGAGAAAGACTAGCAAAGGAATCTGCCATTGAGCAAGCGGAAGAAGAAAGGCAGTGATCGCAACTTTTAGCGGAAAGATTGAGAGCGACCGGAATTAATCCAGAATATCTACTTCCTGGGATTTAAGTATTTCATAATATCCTACTACTTTGAGTTGAATCTTGCTAGCTGTTTTTGGTAGTAGATTGTTAATATCTAACTCAATAGATTCACCTTCATGTAGCAAGTAGTAACCTTTGCTGTTTCTAGGTAGATTTGAGGTCAGGCACTCTACTACACATTGACTTCCTGAATTTTGGTCAATGTAAATCAGACTTAGGGAGCTTAAGAAAGTTATTTCACAATCGCGCTCTTCTATTTTAATCCTGGAAGTTTCCTCGTCAATTGCATAAATTTCTCCACCTTCCATTTGCTCATTTTGTCTGCCATATAAAATAGTTCCTCTCTCAATCCAATATCCTTTTCTAGAGTTTACGGTTATGAGATATGGACAGCTACCATACTGGAAATAAGTCGATATGGAAATTTTAGGATTGTCATTCGGA
The DNA here is from genome assembly GCA_004293365.1 of Oscillatoriales cyanobacterium. Taxonomy (GTDB): domain Bacteria; phylum Cyanobacteriota; class Cyanobacteriia; order Cyanobacteriales; family Microcoleaceae; genus Microcoleus. Next base: position 2,495 of record RDYN01000211.1, read on the forward strand.
GAAGATATAGCTAAATCTTTTCCGTCAAATTTAAGTGATTTAATATCAAAAAAACTTCCAACAGCAAAGCGTTTGGGAGAATTAGATTTGAGATCAGATACAGGTTTAGTTTGACTTGTAAAATCCTGCGAAAGATGTGTCCAGTCAGCTAAATATTGTTGATTAATCTGTTCCGTTGAACGCAAATAATCTGAGCTTTTTATGGAATTAATAATTTCTCTCGATACAGGCTTGGCGATCAAAACTTGCAACTCATCCATCACCCATTCTGGGGAACTACTATCTTCCAATCCGCTGGTGTATTTAAGATGAGATTTTGTATCGAACCCAAATTCAATAGGTATTAAAATATCTTGACCAGGTAGTAACATTATGTTTACTTCTTCATTTATGATTTCTCCTTGCTTGATAATTTGTGAGCGATTAGTAATAAGTAGTTAAGCAAAATTAATTACATAATTATCTCCAAATTCTTTAAGAATTTTTTCTACAGATGAAACAAGAGATTGCCAGCTAGAGTAGGCATC
>RDYN01000093.1:0-10062 GCA_004293365.1 Oscillatoriales cyanobacterium
TAGAAATAGCGCATCAAACTCGGAGCGAGTTAGAATCGCACCTGAATGCTCAACAGTCTCAATTGCAAACTCAAATCGAGACAGCCAATCAAAATCAAACTCAACTGCAATCTCAAATATCCGAGTTACAACAGCAGTTAGAAACGGCACACCAAGAAAGGTTGCTGCTAAAATCGCAACTTTCCGCAGCGGGCGATCGAGAATTTGCAGAAGCAGAATCAGCGCCAACAACAGGCTCTACTTCGGCTCGCCGATTGGGAAAAAGTAGTAAAGAATGGGTGGTTTGTCAACAGGGTCAAGGCAATTATACCACTATTAGCGAAGCGGTAAAAAATGCTGCTCCCGGTACGCGGATTTACGTACAGCCCGGTTTGTATAGAGAAAGTATAATTCTCGACAAATCGGTAGAAATTATCGGCTGCACAGAAGCTGGTAGCGTCACTATTGAAAGCACCGATTCAAACTGCATCAAAATGGAATCAGACAGTGCTTTAGTGCGCGGTTTAACAATGATTTCGACGGGGAAATTTTATGCTGTAGATGTTCGCAAAGGCGAGTTAATTGTAGAAGATAGCGATATCACTTCTGCTGACTATTCTGTGGTGGGAATTTGCGGGCCTGATGCTGATTCTGCGATCCGCCGCTGTCAAATTCATGACGGGGTGTGGAACGGAATTTTTATTTCGGATGATGGCAAAGCAACGGTGGAAGATTGCAATATTTATGATAACGGCAGTTTGGGAATCGGTGTCGGATTGGGAGGGAAATTGATTGCGCGCAGGTGTCGGATTAATGATAATGGCAGCGAGGCGATCGCAGTTTATAGAGATAGCATTGCTACGGTGGATGATTGCGATTTGACGGGCAATGCTGGGGGTGCTTGGCGGATTGCAGATAACGGATACGTGCGCGGGAAAGGCAATCAAGAATAGTCCTGTAGGGTGTGGACTCCGCACCAAGCTTTGTAGGGTGCGCATTGCGCACCTTACTCATAAATTCCTAACAATCGAGCGGGGTTTTCCTTCATCATTAAATCTATTTCCCGCTGAGAAATGCCTTCCTCCATCAACTTTTCTACAAATAACTTGTAACCTTCTGCGGGTAAAGGATCGGGTTTTCTTCCCAAATCTGTACTCAGAACAAAATGCTCGGCACCGATGAGTTTTATCGCTGCTACCATCCGATTAATTGATACGTGATGCCAGTTTCTGTGTCCCTTGTCAGCGGCATTTTGTCCCATCAAATCGTTGACAAATGCGAGTTCTAGAAAGGCTCCCATCTGGGCTGCTGTTTTCATGTTTTCTAGGGACAAACCGGGTACATCGGCCATTGCGTGGGTAATCAGGATGTTTTTAATGTTGAGAAGGTTGGCTGCACCGACAACTGCCATCACTTCTTCTGAGGAAATGTGCCCGGTTTCCAGCACTAAATTATCTCTAGCTACAATCTTTAGTACCGCTGCTGTTTCCGGTGAAATTTTGCCGTTTTCTGCTACTTTAATCCCGATTCCTGACTTGTGAAAAACCTTTAAATGATGTTCGGCATCAACGGTTGGCAGCCACACTACTTTACCGTATTTGCCGCCGATGCGGTGCATTGCTTCTACAGCGTCGGGATTGAGCCCACCTACGGCACGATTGAGCACAATTCCCCCGAAAACTTGGATTTGCGGTACAATTTTATTGACTAGAACTGCCCGCGCTGCGGTACTGCCATAGTGATTTTTGAGTACAACTGCTTTCATGTGCGATCGCGCGGCTGACTCAGCTACCTCAAAATCGTCTAACCGGCGGGGAATCACATCGGGAGACGAATGGATGTGAAAGTCGATCGCACTTTCGATCTGCGAATCTCCGACAGCACAAACAGGCTGACAAAACCCACAGCAAACAATACAAAAAATTGCAACTATTGCAGCAATTTTTAACTTAATCGATCGAACAAAAAACACTTAATTTTTACCACTGCAAGAAGATTAGTTCGTAGTGCGGACTTGAGTCCGCAAAATGCTGCGGACTAAAGTCCACACTACGAACCGTTAAGTCCGCAAAATGCTGCGGACTAAAGTCCACACTACGAACCGTTAAGTCCGCAAAATGCTGCGGACTAAAGTCCACACTACGAACCGTTAAAGAAAAGATTTAACCGCAGTTGCCAAATCTGCGGCATACTCTTCGTGCAAGCCCAAAGAACCGGGGATAACTCGCGATTCTACTCCCGGTAATTGGGCTAATACTTCCATTTCCGCCTTAGATTTGGGCGGTGCTTTCTCAGCAATTACAACCATCACGGGTACTGCTAATTCTTGGAAGTTGGCGACAAATTCTTCTCGGGTTTTTACCGGATCTAAACCGCCTGTGACAAAAGCAGCAGAACCAAATCTCGCACCCGGTTTCTGCGTGACTTTCCACTTGTTTTGGATGAAATCGGGGGTGACTTTTGCTGCATCTGCCCAGACGTGGCGGCGGTACATCAAACCCAGGAATGAGGGCGCAGTGTTTAGTTTGTAGAGGAATTGACCTAGTAAGGGCGATCGTACTAATTCTCTCACAACCGAGTGCCAGCCGCTTTGCTGTTTGCTCATCGTCGGTAAAGGCCCGCGCCAAGTCGGTGCAGCTAACACAATCTTTGACCAAACATTCGGCTTTGACTGAGCTAATTGCATCGCATAACCCGCAGCGTGACCGGCCGCAACTACAGCCACAGGAATGCTAAAAGTTGACTCAACAAAATCCTGAATAAATTGATGGTATAATTGCGGTTCGTAGTCGGTGCGCGGGCGATCCGAGTCGCCGAAACCAGGCCAATCTACACTCACAACTTGAAAGTTTGCAGCTAACAATTCTGCTAAAGGACGCATTTCTGATCGCGTCGAAACCGTACTAAAAGCCGGCAGCAATAATACTGTGTTTCCCTGTCCTCTGATTTCGTAAATAACTTTGATTTGTGTTCCTTTCCAGTTCCAGAGATATTCTTGAACTGTTGCAGGATAGTTGTTAGAATTAGATTTGGTTAAATCAGCAGTCTGAGTCACGGCTTTTTCTCCTGTTAATTTACTTCGGCTTGCGCGCTAACTTCGCAAGCCAGAGCCTTGTTTCTCATCATTTGAAAGATGTTGTAAAATCCGTTAGCGCGGGAAGGTGTCAGGCTCACATTCAATCCCGTATCTTGAATAAAATCTGGGGTAACGCTGACTATTTCCGCAGGCGTCAATCCGCTCAAACCTTCGACGAGCAAGCCAACTAATCCTTTCACTAGCTGAGCGTCTGAATCGCCTTCAAAGGAAACTTTTCCGTCGGCTAAAGTTGCGGTAATATAAACTTGTGACACGCAGCCGGAAACTTTGTTTTCCGGCAGTTTATTGCTTTCGGGAAATGCTGGGAGTCGCTTTGCATACCACAGCAGTTGTTCGTAGCGCTGTTTCGGATCGGAGTGTCGCTGGAAGCGCTGGACGATTTTAGCTAGGGTTGCTGGTAGCGCGGTATTTGCGGACATGATTTCGAGTAGCGGTTTACTTCGCTAATATTATACATTCTATTTTAGCAGCAGGTGCGATCGCCCTGCAACATCTGCGTTCCGAAGCCTTCATTTGCGGTTAAAAATTAAATCCCCAAATTTTTGTTAAAAGTCTCGTTTGTTGAACTGTTCTCGAATTCGCTTGGGGATAATTTTGGGGATATCAAAAGGTCGATCGCCCGCTTGTCGATCGCCAATCCGAATAAATTATTGTAGAGCAAAAGTGCGATCGTCCCGCAAATATCAAATGTCGCAACGATCGCGATCTTACCAAAAAAAACATTCGCCCCGTGTACCCTCAACTCGCCTGTAACGGCGGCAAACCGCGCAACTGGCGCAGGGAATTCATGCAAACCGGGCAGTCGCAGCCAAACAACGCCACGGCGGCATCGCTTTCTTCTTCCGTAAAATCCATCATCGCCACAGGCTGGGCATCCCGCGGCTGCCAACCAATTGTCTGTTTAGGATTAGCAGCAGCTTTGCCCGGAAGCCGAACGCAACTCAGGCGCTGGGTGTGGGGCGATCGCACGCAGGTGGGCGCATCAGCCGATTTTCCCGGTGTTTCGCCTATGTTTTGAGCGTTTTGGGCGATCGCGCTCAAAGACATCACAGATCCAAACAGAGTGGGACTTACAAGTAAAGTGAGGAGCAATCTATTCATGTGTCGTCAGGAGAGAACTTCAACGTATAGAGTAGCTGGTTATCTCCTGCAATTCAACAAGGTTTTTGGGCTGCATCAGTACAGTTTGCCGTTATTAAGGTTTAAAAGCCGAATATTTTTTTATCAAACTTGCAATAATTCCCCGTATTGGTAAGCAGAGTTTTGCGATCGGTATCGCCTGTGCTTCCCAGTTTAAGATTTGTTGCAAATAATGATTGACGCACAAAAAGATTGGCAAACTATCAATTTAGCGAAGATTCAACAGAGGCTGGCTTGGGTGCAACAACAGCCGGATGGAGTTGTGTTTTGCAAAGAGTCGGGAGTTCACTATGTTACACTCAAAAAAGACAAAAATCAAATTAACCTATCTTTAGTTGAAAAGGTAAATTTGTATACAAATTTATTGCAATCTGTGTTCAACCTCAACAATCCTCTGCATTTAGTTTCAGAATATACCCAAGCGATGATGTTAGGTTTAGTCTGGCAAAATCAACCTAAAAGAGTTTATATAGCTGGATTTGGCGGCGGCAGAATTCCGTTAGTTATGCACCATTATTTGCCGGAAACTGTTGTAGAATGTGCTGATGTAGATGCGATCGCCCTGGCAGCAGCTACACAGTGTTTTGGGGTGCAGTTCGACGATAGACTCAGCGTCGCAATCCTGGATGGGAGAAAGTATCTAGAACAGCAAAGCCCTGATATGCAGTATGATATAATCATGACAGACGTGTTTTTTGGCAACGGCTACTTTCCGCACCGGCTAGCTACCAAAGAATTTTACGAACTTTGTCAAAAACACTTGTCAACCGCCGGAGTTGTGCTAGTAAATCTGCTGCAAAGAGATGAGTTTTATGCCCAAAAGGTGAAGACTTTTCAAAGCGTGTTTCGCCAGGTATACGTCTTTCCTTGGAAGGATATTAATAGCGTTTTAATTGGTAGTAACAGCCCTATTTTAGAGAAAAACGAGATTGTTTCCCGAGCCAAATATTTGCAAGATGGACATGACTTTTCGTTTTCCTTGACAGACAGAGCTCTTGATGTGAAAATCGGTTCAGAATTGGCTGAAATTATACCTAATTTAGACAAAGCTGAAATTTTGACCGACGATGCGCCGCCCGCCGGTTATTTTGACTGCTGGTTATTTTGATATCCAACACAACAAAACAGGTTCGTAGTGAGGACTTTAGTCCTTGTCTTCTGAGGACTAAAGTCCTCACTACGAACTTAATTAGCATTTTTTACAGGATTGGATATAATTTATCCTTTAATATATTCAGCCATTTGCTTTTCTAGGCGATCGATCAATGTATCGACATCGGCTGCTGCAATTTCAAAACAATCAGGAGGTGCGGGGTCAATTTCAAACAAAATTAGCTTGATTTCACCTTCGCCGATCGCCAAAATCGCCACTTCTTTCTCGGGTTTGTGAGCGTTGAGCACTCCCAAAATTTCCTGAATATGACTTTTAACTTGACGGTTCAACTCTTCTACTGCTTCTTTCTTACAATACACGAAGCGTGGCGTTCCGGCAATATCAATTCCCAAAATATCGTCGCTTTCGTCTCCTCTTTCCTGAAACAGCCCCCAAGCTAAAGCCGCCAATTCTTGTTTGTTGGCTGCTACAAATTTATCTAATTTGCGACGCCAGTTACTTTGATTTTTTTGTTCTGACTCAGGGCTACCAAATAAAAACATTTTTTTCTTTGCTTCTAGAAACTAATATTTTGGAGTTCGTAGTGAGGACTTTAGTCCTCTCTTCCGGGATTTAAGGACTAAAGTCCTTACTACAAACCTAGGAAGGACTAAAGTCCTTACTACAAACCATGCTTTAAGGACTAAAGTCCTTACTACAAACCATGCTTATTTTATACCAGATTGCACGCGCCAGAGCGAGGCATAAACTCCATTATGTTCGATGAGTTGTTCGTGCTGCCCCGATTCTACCACTAGCCCATGTTCCATGACAAAAATGCAGTCGGCATTTCGGACAGTAGAAAGACGATGGGCGATCGCAATTGTAGTCCGATTTTTGGTGATTCGTTCGAGCGATCGCTGAATTGCCGCCTCCGTCTCGTTATCCACCGCTGAAGTAGCTTCATCGAGAATCAAAATCGGCGGATTCTTCAACACAGCCCTCGCAATCGCAATCCGCTGCCGCTGTCCCCCCGACAATTTTTGACCGCGTTCCCCTACAATAGTGTTGTAACCGTCCGGCAATTGCGCGATAAACTCGTCAGCTTCTGCAATTTTAGCAGCATTTACTATCTCTCCATCGCTGGCATCAAAAGTGCCGTAAGCAATATTTTGGGCCACCGTACCGTGAAACAAGAATACATCTTGACTCACCAATCCGATCGCTCTCCGCAAATCTTTTAAATTCAGGGTATTTAATTCTATGCCATCGAGATAAATCTGACCGTATTGTACCTCGTACAGCCTCATAATTAATTTTACCAGCGTACTTTTTCCCGAACCAGTCGCGCCAACAATCGCCGTAGTCTTCCCCGCCGGGAGAGTTAGAGAAAAATACTGCAAAATCGGTTTTCTTTGATTGTAATAAAAGGTAACATTTTTAAATTCCAGCGCCCCTTTAATCGAACTAACCGGCAGCCGAATGTCGCCCGTGCGAATTGCGATCGGCGTATCCAACAAATTCATCACCCGATTAGTAGAAGCCATGGCGCGCTGGTATCGATCCATAGTATCACCCAGTCGAGTCAGGGGCCACAGCAACCGCTGAGTCAAAAACACCAAAACGCTGTAAGTTCCCACCGACAACCGGCCCGCCACCACCTCCAAACCGCCCAGAAATAGTGTTGCAATAAAGCCCAAGAAAATCACCACGCGAATCAGCGGAATAAAAGCCGCCGAAAGTGCGATCGCCCGCCGGTTGCTTTGGCGGTAAGCTTGGCTTTGGGTTTCGATGCGCCCAGTTTCATAATCTTCGGAAGTAAAACTTTTAATAGTAGTAATTCCCGTCAGATTATTCGACAGTTGCCCGTTGAGAAAACTCACCTTTTCCCGCACGTCAGCATACAGCGGAGCAAGGCGATTTTGAAAGGCGAACGAACCCCAAATAATAAAAGGAATCGGCAGCATTGACAGAATAGCAACAGCAGGAGATGCAGCAAAAAAAGCGGCGCTAATCACAATTACCGTCGTACTTACCTGAATTACCTCGTTAGCGCCACCGTCCAAAAAACGTTCCAGTTGATTGATATCATCATTGAGGATTGAAATCAAACCGCCCGTGCTGCGTTCTTCAAAATAAGCTAATTCTAATTCTTGCAAATGGCTGTAAGCTTCCAGACGCAAATCGTGTTCGATATCCTGAGCCAAATTGCGCCACAAATAATCATAGGCATATTCAAAAATAGATTCCAACGCCCAAACAATCGCGCTCACAAGAGTGATAATTGCCAGTTGCCAAAAGACATCTTTTATGCCCCATTGAGCCAGGATAGAATCTTGATTTTTTACCACCACATCAACAGCAATCCCGATTAATGCTGGTGGTGCTAAATCGAAGAATTTATTCAGCAGCGAGCAAATACTTGCCAGCCAAGTTTTCAGGCGGTAGCGGCGCCCGTACTTCAGCAGCCGCTTCAGGGGATGGATGGGTTTAGGGGGATTTGGTGACAATTGAGGATGGGGATAATTGGACAAATTTTAGATTTTATATCAGCTTATATCGATTACTCGTAATAAAAACGGTTCGTAGTGCGGACTTCAGTCCGCTCGGATGCAAGCGGACTAAAGTCCGCACTACGAACCTAATATGATTGCGGTGAATCGACCGGACATGATATTATACTTATTTTCACAGGTTGTGAAGTTGTCTTTGGGAACTGTCATCTTAGCTGTTCGTGAAATCAGTTTTTGAGCAGGGACAAAGAAAGCCAGCCTAGGGCGTCGGTTCAGTATTAAAGGTTGACACAAGCGACATAGTATGTATGTTGATGTAGACCTTGGCAGGGCTCTCGCATGAGGACAAAAAATGGTTGGCGATCGCGATCTACTGTCACCCTCATCCTTCGCCCTACATAATACATATTTCGTTCTTTTTGTCAAAATATTCTACTGTACCGGCGCCCTAGGCTTTAAATGTTAACACTGGCTTCATTTTAGCGACTATCCCCACCATTTGCGCCTCGACTTGTACGTCAATTACTGGTTGAATTGGTTTGTAAGCGGCCGGGGCTTCTTCGATTCTACGTTCTTGGCGCAAGGTAATGCAATCTACGCCGGTTAATCCCAAAGCGCCGTCTGTTTTGTCAGCACCTTGGCGACTGAGATCGAAGCGCGATCGCGCCCTGCCCGCACCGTGTGAAGCCGATCGCAAAAATCGATCGTTTCCCAAACCAACTAGCAAATAAGACGGCGCACCCATGGAACCAGGTACAATTACAGGCTGGCCAGAATGTGCGGGACAAGCGCCTTTGCGAGTCACCCAGCCGTCACCTTCAGCTAAGGTAATATTGTGAGGCAAATCGTAAACTAAAGGAGCTTCTATATCCCCAAAAACTTGCCGCAAACGCAGTCGCAGAAGTTCTGCTAGCAACAAGCGGTTGATAAAACCGTAATTGGCGGCCGTTGCTTCCGCTTGCAGGTAGCTGCTCACAAGTTCGGGATCGGCTTCGACAGACAGCGGAAACAGCCCGTATTCTGGGTGTTTCAGGGTTTTCGGCCAGGCTTCGCAAGCTCGATCGCGCCACATACCGCCGATGTATTTGCCGACATTTCGGGAACCGGAGTGAATCATAAAAGCGATTTGTCCCGATCGAACTCCCCAAGTATAAGCTGTAGCTCGATCGACAACTTCCTCCACCGCTTGAATTTCTACAAAATGATTGCCGCCGCCGATGGTAGCTAACCCGCCATCCCTGACAGTGCCATCGTTTGGGACTAATTCTTCGGGAGCCCATTTGACATCGCCATTCATGGATCCGCCTAGAAAAGTGCGATCGCACTCTATCGCCAACTGCTCGAAATCAGAATTTGCCACACTACCAATTGCCAACTCCTGCATAGCATCCAGCCATCCGGGGATGCCGTGTTGGAACATAGCGCGGGCGGTTTTTGCAGTCATGCTGACATCGCGAGTACCGAAGAAATAATCGCCTTTCATCAACTCTACAAATCGATCGCGCTTTCCCTGAAATTGTTCGATCGACAAATCAGCAACGTGCAAGCGCATCCCGCAATTAATATCGGAACCGACAGCCGCCGGAATCACCATTTTGTCAGTTTGGGCGATCGAGCCAATTGCCACTCCCGCATCCCCCGGATGGAAGTCTGGAGTAGCGCAGGCGCGACAAACACAACCACCTTGAGGGTGACGGACATTCGCCAAATTTGCTAACTGTTTCAGCGCCTTTGCTTCCACCGGAAAACCTTCAGGAAGCAAAACTTCTGCTGTTGTGGAACTGGCATCTTGCCAGTTTTCTCTTGTAGTAAAAACATTTTCATTGTTTTCTGTTGTGGAACTGGCATCTTGCCAGTTTTCTTGCAGAGAACTATTAAGACAAATCGAGTAGACTCGATTGTTGTAACTCACATCAAGACCTTGCCGAGACAAAGCTCGCAAAAGCCTGTTCAAGTTTTTTGGCTGCTGCATAAGTAGTCTGTTGCGGGTTGCAGTGCAACCCCCACAAATTGAAGAGATGTTGTAGTTAATCAAAGACTTTGGTTCAGCAGCCGCAATCTTTATTAGAGACAAGCTGAAGGCAACTTTTCTAATTATTATAAATATGGCACATCATTTTTAATCTGTCAACCGCCAGCATCTATCAGAAACCGGGTTTCTGCCTAAATACCTCGCAGCCACCCAAAAATTTTTGTCAGAAACCCAGTTTCTTTTCCCAGCAACTATCAGAAACCGGGTT
>RDYN01000093.1:10078-30643 GCA_004293365.1 Oscillatoriales cyanobacterium
AACCGGGTTTCTGCCTAAATACCTCGCAACCACACAAAAATTTTTTGTCAGAAACCCAGTTTCTTTTCCCAGCAACTATCAGAAACCGGGTTTCTGCCTCAATACTTCGCAACCACACAAAAATTTTTTGTCAGAAACCCAGTTTCTTTTCCCAGCAACTCCTAAATAATTCCAGCTTTCATAGCTTACAAAAAATACCTCACCGTCGTCACAACCCGACTTCTTTTAGCCCGCAAAGCCGCTTTCAAAAAGAAAGCAGTTTGATTGTGCAGCAATTTTTGGCTCACAAGTTGTAATTTTTTCGCGCTTGTTGAGTCAGTTTCAGCTTCTGTTCTAGAGCTTGCCAATCTTCGGCTTGGATATCGCCCATCAACTCGTCGAGACTGTCGCGGTAAATAGAGAGCGATCGCAACAATTGCTCTCGATTGTACTTGGCTACCATCACTCCCAGCTCGGGGTTGCCGCCGCCAACCCGGCTGGTGTCCCGAAAACCCGAACTCGCCAAATGTTGCGCTAAATTCACAATATCTCGATCGCCCTCTCGATCGCACGCAGCCACCAGCGTCGCGCTAGCCACGATCGGCAAATGAGAAATCCAAGCCACAGCTCGATCGTGTTCTTGAGGGCCGCACCGATAAACCGACGCACCCAACAACCGCGCAATTTCCTCAACCTTCTCCACAGACTGCGCCGGAGTCTGGGCTGTCGGAGTCACCACATAAGGCCGCCCCACAAACAAATCCCTCACCGCCGCCTCAATCCCGCTTTCAGCAGTCCCCGCCATCGGGTGTCCCCCGACAAAATTCGGCCACAGAGCGGACACAGCCTCCACTATGGGAGTTTTTACCGAACCGACATCGGTTACAATCGCATCAGGGGAAAGATGGGGAATTAATTTTTGGACGATCGGCTCGATCGCTCCTAAGGGCGTGCAAATAAAAACCAAATCCGCTTTTGCCATCAAAGACAGGTGTATGCTGGCATCATTGACAACACCTCTTGCGATCGCCCGATCGCAAGTCTGCTGGCGACTCGAAACCCCAACAATATTAAACCCGCGCGATCGTAAATCCAGAGCGATCGAGCCACCAATTAAACCAAGTCCTACAATACCGATATTCATTAGCAATAAAATGGGGATACTTTGATACGGTGCCGCCCCCATGACAGTCGAGGAACTCCTGAAAAAATATGCCGCCGGAGAAAGAAACTTTGCCGGAATCAACCTGACTGAGGCCAACCTCAGCGGCGTCAACTTGAGCGGAGCCAACCTCACAGGTGCGAATCTGAGTGTAGCAAACCTAAGCGGAGCTAACCTCAGCAAAACCAACCTCACCGGTGCCAAACTCAACATCGCCAGACTCAGCGGCGCCCATCTCGGCGGCGCCAACCTCACCGACGCTGACCTCAACGTCGCCTACCTAGTGCGAGTTGACCTCAAAAAAGCTACACTCACAGGAGCCAAACTGATCAGAGCCGAGCTAATTCGAGCCGAACTCAGCGGAGCCAACCTCAGCCACGCCAACCTCAGCGGCGCCACTCTCACCGAAGCCACCCTGCGAGGAGCCAACCTCACTCAAGCCAACCTTCGAGGCGCTCACCTCAGCGGTGCGTGCTTGACAGAAGCCAACCTCGAACAAGCCAACCTGCAAGGCGCCGACCTCAGCAGAGCCGACCTCAGCGGTGCAGACTTGCGAGGCACCGAACTCCGACAAGCCAACCTCACTCAAGCCATACTCAGCGGCGCCGACCTCAGCGGCGTCAATTTGCGCTGGGCCATCCTCAGCGGCTGCAACCTGCGCTGGGCCGACCTGAGCGAAGCCAAATTGAGCGGCGCCGACCTCAGCAGAGCCGACCTCTGCCACGCCAACTTGCTCAATGCCAGTTTAGTTCACGCCGACCTGTCAAACGCCTATCTGATCCGCGCCGACTGGGTGGGAGCCGACTTAACCGGAGCCACCTTAACCGGAGCCAAACTCCACGCAGCTTCCCGACTCGGCATCAAAACCGAAGGCATGACCTGCAAGTGGGTTGACCTGAGTCCCAACGGCGACCACAGTCAAATTTACTGGTTGAACTCCGGAGGAACCCACGATTTTTTTCACGAAAGCTTGCCCACAGTTAGGATTGTAATTGACTCGCCCTTAGACCAAGGCGCTCATTTTGCCCTAGCTGCAACTTATTACCAAATTGCCCAACAATACCCGAGTTTAAGTCAGCCACCCACGATCGAAGTCAGCTCCAGGCGCACCGTACTCGCCTTTAAAATGGACAGCGACGATAAATTATTTGCCACCGCTTACGTTGCCATTATTCCTTTTAACGACGGCGCTACAACTCAGAAAAACCTGATAGCTTTGATGAAAATGATTCAATCCCACGATGCAGGCAAACTTAGCGTCAAAGAATCCAAACACGTCCAGTTATGCAGCAAAGCTCTCAACCAAGCTATCAGCAAAGTAGACCAAATCAAAATTTCCAGTTCTTTTCCCAAAATCGGTGAAAGCATCAATTTTTTTCAAATTCCTACACAGATGCTCTTAATCAACTCCCGCGACCAAAGACTCAGCGTATATCACCACCCAGCCTTCGGCAAGCGCCTGATTAAAAAATACGACCCGAACAACTCCAGCGCAGGCAAGTTAGCTGAAAGCACAAAATTGGGTCAAGCTAATATCGCGAGCATTTTGGATTTTATAAAAGGCTTCCACAATATAGATGTCTAGGCATATTGCATGAAGTTACAAAAAATGCTTATTCTATTTTAAAGGTTGGCAAAACAAAGCTTTGTTCTAGCTAACACATCAGGGAAAGTCAAAAGCATGGACGCCGAAGAACTCATCGCCAAATATGCAGCAGGAGAAAGAGACTTTACTGCCATCCTGCTTTGCGAGGCCAATCTCAGCAGGATCGATCTGACTGGGGCTAATTTCAGCGAGGCAATCTTGAGCCTCACCAACCTGAGCGGCACCAATCTGTCAAAGGCCAACATGAGAAAAGCCAAGCTCAATGTTGCTAGACTCAGCGCGGCCAACCTCAGCAAAGCCAACCTCAGCGGCGCTATCCTCAACGTGGCTAACTTGATTCGGGCAGACCTCAGCGAAGCCCAACTCGTCGAAGCTACATTGATCAGAGCCGAACTGATCCGAGCTGACCTCAGCGGTGCCAACTTGAGCGGTGCCAACTTGAGCGAAGCAGATTTGAGAGAAGCCACCCTCAGAGAAGCCAATCTAGAGCAAGCCGACCTCAGCGGGGCTCACCTTAGAGGCGCTTGTCTGACAGCGGCAAACTTGGAACGGGTGAACTTGCACAGAGCCGACCTCAGCAGGGCAGACTTGCGAGGAGTGAATCTTTGCAATGCCGAACTCAGACAAGCTAATTTGTCTCAAGCCAACCTTAGCGGTGCTGACTTGCGAGGCGCTAATCTCCGGTGGGCCGACCTCAGCGGGGCGAACCTGACGGGTGCTGACCTCGATGAAGCGAGATTGAGCGGGGCTAACTTGTACGGGGCAAATTTGAGCAACGTCAATTTGTTGAACGCGACTCTGGTACACGCGGATTTGACTCAAGCGAATTTGACTCACGCTGATTGGGTGGGCGCAGATTTGACGGGGGCAGCCCTGACTGGGGCAAAAATTTATGCGGTGTCGAGGTTTAATCTGAAAGCTGATGATATAACCTGCGATTGGGTGGATATGAGCCCTAACGGCGATCGCAGCCACATTCAGCGCTTTACCCCAGAAGAATCCCAACGTTTTTTTAATGCTACACCGCCGACAGTTCAAATTATTGTCGATCGACCCCTCGACCCCGATGCTAACTTTGTCCTCGCGGCTACCTACCGCCAAATTGCCAGTCAATACTCGGGTTTGAGCAATCCTCCCAGCATAGAAGTTAATTCGCGGCGCACAATCATATCATTTAGAATAGACCAAGACGAGGAACTATTTCCCACAGCTTTCGTTGCCATTATTCCTTTTAGCGACGCGGCATTTACTCAAAAAAATCTCATTACTCTGATCAAGATGATTCAACCCCAAAACGGGAATAATCTAGGCGTCAGAGTCTCAAATTTGGTAGTGCAATTGAACGTCGCCATGACCAAAACAATTAGAAAAATAGGGGAAATGAAAATGCAGCCGATTCGCCTCGATCGCGAACCGATGTCGAGTTTTTTTCAATCGCCTACCCAAACCATACTGGCAAACTCCAGCGCCGAAACTTTGATGGTTCACTATCACCCCGACTTTGGCAGAAACTTGACCAATTTGTTGGGAGTCAACAAAACCTCGATCGGACCGGCAATTAATGCCCAAAGATTTACAACCCCGCCGCTAAATACGGTGATTGAATTTGTCAAAAGCTTTTATCAGCTCGGTGAGTAAATAATATAAATTTATTTAAAAATTTTATATTAATGCCACATAAAAGTTAGTCCCTCGCCCTTTTAGTCAGGTAACAACAATGGAAGCAGAAGAACTTCTCAAACGATTTGAACTCGTTAAAAGATACACAGAAGGCGACAGAGATTTCACAGGAATCAACCTGAATGAAGCTAATCTCAGCCGCATCAACCTCAGCCAATCAATTTTAAGGCAGGCTAGCTTATTTGTCACGAACATCAGCGGCGCTAACTTGAGCGAAGCTGACTTGAGCGAAGCTAACCTGAATGTGGCTAGACTCAGCAGCACCAATCTCTCGCGGGCAATCTTAAACAAAGCTAGTCTCAACGTAGCAAACTTAGTCAGAGCGGATTTAACGGGAGCTCAATTAATCGGAGCATCCCTGATTAGAGGAGAATTAGTCCGCTGCGAACTTAGCAAAACTAACTTCAGCGGCGCTAACATGACTGAAGCAGACTTAAGAGAGGTAAAACTGACACAAGCTAATCTGTCTGGTGCAAATCTTTCCGGTGCAAATCTTAGAGGTGCTTCAGCAAAAGAATCTAACTTTAAAGACGCTAATTTGCACGGCGCCGATTTGATGAAAGCAGAACTTAACGGCGTCAATTTGAGCAATGCCGATCTGAGACAAGCTTCTTTGCAAGAGGTGAATCTCAGCGGTGCCCATTTGAGCGGAGCTAATCTCAAATGGGCGGATTTAAGCGGAGCTAATCTCACGGGCGCCGATCTGAGCGATACTAAATTGAGTGGAGCTAACCTCAGCGGAGCAGATTTAAGAAATGCTAATTTAGCTAATGCTAGTTTGGTTCACGCAGATTTGACAGAAACCAATTTGATTAACGCAGATTGGGTGGGCGCAGATTTGACAGGGGCAACTTTAACTGGGGCAAAAATGTATTTGGTTCCCAGGTT
Source organism: Oscillatoriales cyanobacterium (assembly GCA_004293365.1). Classification (GTDB taxonomy): domain Bacteria; phylum Cyanobacteriota; class Cyanobacteriia; order Cyanobacteriales; family Microcoleaceae; genus Microcoleus. The sequence goes on from RDYN01000093.1 coordinate 15,394, forward strand.
TGGTATCGTTGCAGATGATATTAATTGCCAGTGGGTTGACATCAGCCCCGCAGGCGATCGCAGTCTGGTGCAACAATTTAATTCGTCGTCTGAGGCGAGAAAGTTTTTAAATCATACGCCGGGGTTAGTGCGAATTGTGGTTGATGCACTTTTAGACCACTCAGCCAACGGCATTTTAGCAACAGCTTACAGCGAAATAGCTAGGCATTACGGAGCCATGAGCCTTCCTCCCAATATTGAAGTCGGCTATCGCCGCACAACTCTGACTTTTAGATTTGATAGCGACGAGCATTTATTGCCAGCAGCTTTTTTAGCGATTGTTCCTTTTAAGGATGCCTTAGAAACTCAGAAAAATGTGGTGGCGGTTGGCAAAAGTATCGCCAATCAAAATTTAGAAAAAAAACGAATAATACAGTTATCTAAAGCATTGAATGCAGCAATGGCTAATTTAACTGAGGTGAGAAAAATGCTGGAAACAACAATAAATGTCTCTCTGCAAACAAAGTTTTTTCAGTCACCTACCCAAACTATTTTAATTAGTTCGGGGCAGGAGAGTTTTACGGTGCAGTCTCATCAGGATTTTGGTCGGCGAAGTGGAAATAATCAGGAGAGTAAATTTAGTTTGGCTGTGGGTCAAAAAGTAGTTGATTTTCTGGCAAGTTTTGATTATCTTGATTGAGAAATCCCAACTGTGAAATCGATTGATTGAGGTAGAAGTCCATAATTCGCTGCTGAGCTTTTTGCGATCGCACTCCGAGCCGCACTGGCCCCACCATTTAACGATGGCGCGGTTGGTGGCGCGGGCTTTGCGCTTGGGGCGCAGCGCTCTGATCCAAACTGGGCTGCCGGCGGGAGCTTACCGACAGCGGTATCGAGTCAGTTATTTGATGCCGATTTTGATGTGGCCCGAACCGGTGATTTTAGTGGCGCCGACACCGCTGCTGGAACATTTGCAGATGGTGGAAATTCCGCGATTGCAAGAGTGGCTGCAAACTCAAAGGCCGTTAGCGAAGCCCTCGAAGAGGATCGAGATTTATTCCCATAATGCCGCGGGACGAGGGTTGATGCTAGCAGATCCGCAGTCTTGGCTGGCGGCTCGCTTGGCGGGAAATTCGGAACTTCACAGCAATATTCCGACAATTATCGACGGTGTGGATGATTTGGAAGTTTGGACGCGCCAGCAATTGACGGCGGGTTTGGAACCGGCTGACTGGAATGATTTAATGGAATCTGGGCCTTTGGAAGCCGATGCAATCCTTCAAGCGCGGGTGTTGCTAACGCGGGCTGTGTTTCAGCATCCGGCGAAACCAGACGAGTGTTATTTGCTGGAAACAGCAGAGCAAAATATTTTGCAGGGGCTGTTGGAAACGATCGAGCAAAACCCTGGAATTCCGCCTGCTTGGGTCAATTTTTGGCAGCGGTGGAACACAAACGGGAAACTGCGATGGGCGCAAATTAATCGCTCTGCTGGGTCATTTTCGCTGTTTAGCGCGCCGTTGCAGGTGGCGGAGGTTTTGAGCAAAATTTGGTCTGCCGTGCCTGTGGTGTTGATTGGTGGGGCGGTGGATGTGGAACAGAAGGCTCCGATCTTCCGACAAATGATGGGATTGCCTGAGTTGACGAGTGTGAAGTTTTCGCCCGATCAACAAAACGAGTTAATTCAACTGTACATTCCGAACTGGTTGCCGCTGCCGAATACGCCGGAATTTCAGGGTGTTTTAATGGAAGAAATTCGGACTTTGCTGTTGATGAGTGCGTCGGTGGCGGGTTTAACGGTGCTGATTGTGGGCGATGTACCGCTGAAGGCTCGGATGGCGGCGATTTTGGCTTCTGAGTTCGGTTCTCGGGTGCAGGTGGAAAAAACCGAGGTGGGCGAGAATGCGATTTTGGTGACTGGATGGGAGTTTTGGCGGGAACATCAGGGGGAGTTGAGGGCGCCTCACTTGCTGGCGATCGCAACTTTGCCGCTACCTTCTTTGGAGAATCCTTTGGTGACGGCGCGTGTGGCTTATTATAAGGAACAGCGGAGGGATTGGTTTCGGTTGTATTTGCTGCCGGCGGCGCTGAATGAGTTGCAGCGGGCGATCGCGCCGGTGCGAGAACGTCAGGGGGTTGTGGCGATTTTTGACAGTAGGGTGATTCACCGCAGTTACGGAAAGCAGGTTTTAGCGGCGCTGAGTCCGTTTGCGAGGATTGATTATTTGGATACGACTTGGTTGACGCAGGCTTGAGATGACCTGTTGGCCTATAATTTGGTTGGTTATCCAATTGAAATCTAATTTAGCAAGCAAAGATTATGGGCGAATCTAAGCGTCGCAAAGAGTCGATCGGCGATGGATACGGTAAAGAAGAGCGCATCGTTTCCTGGCTGCCGATCACGAAAACCCAAAGCGAAGATTTTGTGAAGTGGACATCTCGCGGAAGTTGGATCGGGATTAGCCTGTTGGTGGCTTGGTGGATTGTGGTGCGGTTTGTTGGGCCTGCGGCGGGTTGGTGGGTGGTTGATTGATTGGTGGGAGTGCGATCGGGCAAAAGTGCGATCGCACGTTATGTCGAGTTTTCACTCCGAAACCAGCGGCTGATTTTTTTTGGCAATTTTAGTTGCGAATCTGAACTTAGTATGGTATGTTAGTTATCTACGGGCGATTGGCACAGTGGTAGCGCGCTACCTTCACACGGTAGATGTCGCAGGTTCAAATCCTGCATCGCCCATACTTTTCTGTTGTATACTGACAAATTAAATGCCATTGTTGAGACATGGATGTCGTCAAGACAAATTAGATGTGGTTATGACAAGAAGTTGAAGTTTGTCTGTATCCTATTGGGCGTTACCTAAAGTTATGAAAGAGGCAATCATTTCTTAGTTGGCGGTATCAGCACATTCCTAATAAAGAAGATGAGCCTTCGATCGCCATTATTGCAATGTGTGTGCAGCATTCGGAATACAGCAGCTTTTAAGAACGCTCGATCGCTAATTCCCATTTCCTCATATAAAGTTGCATAACGATCGATCCCATCCACCAATTCTTGGTCAGAATTAGGTACAATGTTTGCTGATTTACACCAATGCTTAAAATCATCGAGCCAGCTCTTGAATTTGGGATCTAGCACGTCTTTTTCATATCGTTCTCGGATGTGGAACACCTCATCCCAAGTAAGTACCTCTTCAGTGTTCGATTCAAACTCGATTTGCCATCTTGGTGCTTGACCAATTGTTGTAGGTGTGCCAGCAAAAGGCTGACTGTTTTCGAGAGAAAGTTTGATTCCTGTAGAGTTATATGGATCAAACGACTTGCGACGAGTACCGTCATCCCTAATAAGAATGTCCTTAGCGAGTTTGTAGCGAGAATTGCATTTATTTCCCATTGGAACAAGGTTACGCAAATTTGAAGCTGCGAATGGGTATTTGCTTTCTGCCAAGTAATGATCCAATGCCTCACGGGGTATTCTTGGTGCATCAAAGTTCTCACACCCGCAGAAAGGACATGTGTGAGAGGGAACTGCATCATAAATTACTTTGTAATGCTTATCACGAATTTCCAGATCGGTGAGAAGTTCAAACGCAAATTTAAAAAGTTCTTTTGCTGGGTCACGAATAGGTTGTGGTAGGTCAGTTATAGCCTCACAGTTGTGCTGGCAAGACAAGAGAAGAGCGATCTCATTTTGGTCATGAAGCGCTTGAAGGATTTGTTCCTGTTGTCCAAGGGTAAGGTTTTCTAGAGCCGTCCGGTAAGTATTCAATCTGTCTTTCAGTCCTGTACGCCTGTGCAGTCTTTTGCGGTAAAGTTCTGGAATAATTTCAGGCCAGTCTGGCAGCGTTGTTGCTGGCTTTAGACTGGCATGGATTGAACGCAGAATCTCGCACAAGCATTCGTGGAGCCAGTTTGTCGCTGTTGCTGAAATGGGATATCCAAAAAGCATCCTACACCCCATCCCTATTTGTTAGTTGCCACAATCGATCGGCAAGAAATGCTTTCTCGACAGAATCACCTAGACCCTGCATCCCTTCCCTGATATCTTCGGGATTGTCACTCTGCATCAGCTCTTTGATCTCGTCGAGAGGAACTTGTGACATAGGCGGACGGACGTTAAAGCACTCCTCAATTATCGTATCGAATGTAGTGCCAAATGTTTCAATATTGGGATTTTTGACTTGAATCTTCCCTTCTTCGTCTTTGCTGAAAATCAAAACTTTCTCTCTGTGCATATCCGAGGGTACGAAGGGCGAGTGTGTTGTCAGTAAGCACTCTTGTTCAGTAGCTTTTGCAGATTTTCTGCGATCGCCATCTCTTGTAGGCAGATCGAGTATTCGGGAAATGAACTTCACTCGCCATAGCGGATTGAAATGCGACTCAGGCTCATCAAGCAGGAACAGCACATTAGGAGATGACAACATACAAAACATCCCAAGAATCTGCCCAAGCTGATGTTCACCATCAGAAAGGGATACATAGTCTACCTCTTTACCAGTCCTTTTGGCCTTAAACATAACCCGTTCAAATCGGAAAACCTTATCCTCATCTTGAGGTTCTGGAAGACGTGAAGCAAACCTTCTTTCTTTACTCTCTTTCTGAAATCGCTTGCGTGTCTCCCTCGGAAGTGCCAAGTCATTTAACATTGCAAGCTTGTGGAATGACGAGTATAAATCGAGTGTGTTGTTCCAAAAGGCTCGAAACGCTTCCCTCGTCTGGTTATTAATCCAATAGTCAAAGGTGTACGTTTCTGTCTGTTCTTCATAAGTGTAGCAAGTGGCACAGCGTTTGAGATGGTCGAGATATTTTTCCAGTTCTTTAGTGAGTTGCACTCCTTTTCGACTGTTTTGTGAGCCTTTTCTGCTTGGAAGTTTCGGAGCCGCGCTGTGTGCAAGTTGGACTATGCAACGAAATGAATGCAGGTCTTTTAGTTGCGCGTCCTGTAACAGAGCCAGCCACTGTGGAGCATCACCCAACAAAAGGTTAGCTACAAGAACCTCAAGATGTGTTCCATAATCGATCAGCATTAATCTAGTATCGGGAATAGGTTGATCGCGCATTGCTGTGTTCAATGCTCCTCCACCCACTTCGTCTGCATATCCACTACGGCTAACTAAGAATGGTAGGCTGAGTGTTTCATTATCACCTGATGTATAGCCAATAATTTTTTCAGGTAATGATGCGCGAGTCTTAGGATCGTTTAGGTCACAGTCTATCCACTCGTATTCCTCTTCATCTCTCCGCTCAATAATAAGGGTCGGACGCTTTCTACCAGTGGCTTTCCGTGAAATGCGGATGCGGACAGGTAGCTGCTCATCGTCTGGGTGAATGAGGTATTCAAGCTCGAATTGCAGGTCAGGATTTCCTTCAAGACGTTCCTCCTCACGAATACATTTGTGGAATATACACTGAAAAATCTCTGCTAATACCTGCAAAAATTGAGATTTACCTGCACCATTCGGCCCAATCAGACATAGAGGATCGAACGCGGAATAGTCACTCAATGGACTTCGTAAGTGTAGATCAAGTCCATCAAGTAACCCGCCGCAGGTTTTAGCTGAAATGATGTGAACCCTTAAAAGTTTCATTTACCTGCTCGAACGAAACGCATTGTTTGCTCTTCTCGATCGAAGACTTGCTTAAGACTCGGCTCGGCTTCGCTGAGCAGTGCAAACAGAATGTCCTTCAGTAAGTCGTAATTACCAGGGATGTTTTCACGCAGTTCATCAAATGAAAACTTGTCCTTGGGTAATTGGCGAATTGCTTCCTTAACAGATTCTTCAGTCATCTTGATTATGGTTGGTTTTCTAGAAGCCTGGGTTCTTTTCGGTTTGGCTGGTTGGGCTGCTCGTTCAGCACGAATCCGTTCCAACAGCACCGACGCTGGTTCATCGTTCGGGTCTTGGGGTACCAGTTCGCCACGGAAAGCTTTAGTTAACAGCGTGGGTGTCAGACGATCGACTTGGGTACGGGCGGCTTGATAACGAGTTTCGAGGCGATCGGCATAGGCGAACAGCACCTCAACTCGACATACAATTTCGCGTTGTTCGGCAAGCGGTGGTAGAGCCAATGGATAGGGATTCAACACTTCAAGTTTGATATTTGGTTGTCCACCACCTGCATAAGAGGTTTGTCGTATGTCTTCTTTTCGGTGACGCAGAAAAAGCTCAATGTATCTATTACTGATTTCATCACCGCTATCAATGCCAACCATACTGTCAGTGAAGCACATATCGTAAGCCAGAATACCTGTGTTGCCAATAGTGGCTCCAACAATGGCAATGACAACCGTTCCCTTTGGAAATTTCTTGCTGACTGCTAGCCCTTTTTCATTGAGTGTCTGCTTGTGGGCCGTTATCCATCCCCCTTCGCTCGGAAGATTACCTATCTGAATAAATGGATGTTCACCGTTAAAATAAGCAGGATCGTTTCGCGGACGGACAGAAAATCTTCCTCTTGAGCATTGAGCGTAATTTCCAAGTGCTACCCATTCCCAATTGTCTGGCAATAACGGCAAATTATCGTCTGAAGCAGCTAGTGTGAATCTTGTCTCCTTTACCAAATTGGTTGCAGGCTCTATATCGAAATTTTCTTCTCGCCAATCCTCTGTGAATTGCCCCGATGTTGCTGCTGCGAGGACAGCTTGGCGGAAGCGTTTGAGAATCAGGGGGATGCGATCGAGCCTCTTTCGACAAGCATCTACCCCCGCAAGTAGAGCATCAAGCTTATCAGCAATTCGTTTCTGCTCGTTGAGGGGAGCGATCGGAATCTGTATAGAAGCAATAGCTAACCGACTAAGTTCTATTTGATTCGTTGTACCAGTAGCAAAACTCGAAATGTTTTCTTGGATTTCAGGGCTTTGAATCCAGAAGAACAAGAAACGAGGCTCTATTGCTGACTGGTTGGGTCTGACAATAGTGACGTGGCTGTCTACGACCTTTGGTTGTTTTACGTCGCGTTGCGTGACTAAGCAAGCTCGTCCCATTGTTCCTGTACCTGTGCTGTTCCAAAGTATATCCCCAATGCGGATGAACCGCTCCGGTGTCCAGAGATCGAACTGAGCGGGATCAATGTATTTAAGATTTTCCTGTTGAATACCGAACCATCGGATCGCTCTTTGATTTACGACCGGAAGACTGCTGTGATGGGTATATTTCGGCGACTTTCCACGAGATATGTATTCGGTGACATCGGCGAGGGTTGCTGTTACCCATCCTGGAGGTTGTTTGCTCATACTTCTACCTCCTCACCCAACTCCTCTAGAATTCCGCGCAGTTGTTCCATCGCGGCTTCCAGTTCAGCCATAGCCTCTTGTGCAAGTGCTGCTGGTTCTGTTAGTTTACCGTTTTCGTCTTCGCTTTCATCATTGAGCCAAGAAATATCGAGGTTATCACCAAGTTCTGCTATCCAGTCGCGGGTGAACTTTCTGAAACGCCCTTGTTCTCCAGTATCTACACGCTTGGCAAGACTCGCAGCGCTACCGAATGGATCATCGCCAAAGGCAACTTCAAACTCGGCAAAGTGCTGGCGCGTGAGTTGGGTACGCTTGCCAAACTGCGACATATTAGCACGTAGGTCGTATACCCAGACTTCTTGAGTGTTACCCTTTTCCTTCTTACCACGAGTAAAAAACAAGACATTAGTCTTAACTCCCTGTGCGTAGAAGATGCCAGTCGGTAGGCGCAGGATAGTATGTAGATTACACTTGTCCATCAAGTCAGCGCGAATCTGCTTTCCCGCATTGCCATTAAACAGTACATTGTCAGGCAACACCACCGCAGCGCGACCACCAGGCTTAAGACCTTGGTAAATGTGTTGTAGGAAACAGAACTGTTTATTGCTAGTAGGAAAATTAAAATCTTTGCGAGTAGGTAAGCCACCCCCTTTCTTGGAACCGAAGGGTGGATTGGAGAGAATTAGCGTTGCTTTTGGCAAGGCTTCTCCCTCGAACGAGAGCGTATCGCCATAGTGGATACCAGCCCCTTGTGGGTCAAATTCAATTCCATGCAACATCAAGTTCATTAATGCTAAATGGTGCGTGTCCTGCACGTGTTCCATGCCGTAGAAAGTGTTGTGGCGGTATTTGCGTTTCTGTTTTTCTGTCCACCTATCCGGGTCGCCGTTTTCGCGTATATAGCGATTAGCTGCAACCAAAAAGCCGCCCGTACCAGCGGCCGGGTCTTGAATAATGTCTTCTAGCGTAGGGCGCATGACATACACCATACAGTCGATCAACGCACGGGGCGTAAAATACTGACCGGCACCAGACTTCTTTTCATTGGCGTTTTTCTCCAGCAGTCCTTCATACACATCGCCCAGACCTTCCTGCTTGGCACTGTACCAGTCAAGCTTGTCGATCTCAGTGACCAGTGTAGAAAAGGTGGTGGGCTTTTTGATGGATGAACTGGCATTGGCAAAAATTTCTTTAACGAGTGTAGAACCGCGATTACCAAGATGGATCAACAGCAGCTTGTAGAACTCTAGACGCTCAAGTTCGGCTTGACCTTCGAGGTCATCCCAGCGATAACCGTCTGGAAGTTGGTTCTCCGTGCTGGTCTCCTTGGCCATCTTAAGGAACAGCAGGTAAGTGAGTTCGATCACGTACTGGTGATAGGTCACTCCGTCGTCCTTGAGGACGTTACAGAGATTCCAGAGTTTGGCAACGATGTCGTGGGTGATGTTATTCATAAGCAAAGTCATTGTACCTCTTCCTCTGCTCAGACAACAGGTTTTTGCCCCAGTTTAGGGAAATTAAAACTCGTCCATTCGTTTCCGACATCCCAGAAATAAGGTCATATCCCCATTACTTACAAAAGCAAAAGCGCGAAAACTCTGGTGCTTCTCAATTTTAGTTACTTAGTCAATTTCATACTACACATATGCTACAATAACATTGTAGCTCGTGCCCCCGCCGGAGGTTTCCTCGTGACAAACCCCAATCTTCCTCAAAATTTCAACTTAATCGTCCCCGCCGGAACCCAAATTGTCACCAAAATTGAGGTAAAAAACCCCGGCGGCGACCAATCTTGGAAACAAGGCGCAGTAGGTGTGATTGTCAAATCGCCTACAGACAATTCCCACGCATATTTAGTCAAACTCCCAGACGGAACAGAAGTTAGTCTGCGGCGACACGAATTCAGCATTCGCAAGCAGTTTCAAAGCGAAGGATTGGAGTCAAGAGGAGATTTTCTTGCAGAATACAACCTCTATGATTCTGTAATTTACCGCTGCATTGTTGGTTCTAGAGCCTACGGTTTGGATAACGAGCAATCTGATACAGACAGGCGCGGAATTTACCAGCCGCCGGCAATTCTTCATTGGTCGCTTTACGGCATTCCAGAACAATTGGAAAACCAGGAAAATCAAGAATGCTATTGGGAATTGCAAAAGTTTCTGGTTTTGGCGCTAAAAGCTAATCCCAATGTGCTCGAATGTTTGTACACGCCTTTAGTAGAAACGGTTTCTCCTGTAGCAGCCGAATTGCTGGAAATTCGCGAAATCTTTCTATCGCAACTGGTTTATCAAACTTACAATAGTTACGTTTTGTCGCAGTTTAAAAAAATGGAGCAAGACCTCCGCAATACTGGCGAAATTCGCTGGAAGCACGCGATGCACTTGATTCGCTTGCTGTTGTCAGGAATTACGGTACTTAAGGAGGGGTTTGTGCCGGTGCGGGTGCAGGATTGTCGATCGCAATTGCTATCAATCCGCAATCAAGAGATATCCTGGGATGAGGTGAATCGCTGGCGGTTGAGCTTGCACTCAGAGTTCGATCGCGCTTTTGCGGAAACTAAATTACCAGAACGTCCTAATTATGATAAGGCTAATCTGTTTTTGATTGAATCGCGTCGAAGGGCGATCGGCGAAAAGTTGTGAGCGAGCAAATATAAGGTGAGTAAAATTCGTAAGGTGCGCATTGCGCACCCTACATAAAATTCGTATAAAATGATGATTGAATACATTTCCAATTTAGCCAAGATTATCTCCGATCGACCTTATCCGCTGCTGTTTGCGACTGTCAGCGGCTCGCACTTATACGGTTTTCCTTCCGCAGATTCTGACTTCGACTTGCGGGGAGTACATATCTTGCCGCTACCGAAAGTAATTGGACTGATTTCTGGAGACGAAACAATCGAAGTTTCGGAAGTTCGGGAGAAGATGGAACTCGATTTAGTCACTCACGATATTAAGAAGTTTCTGGAGTTGCTGTTGAAGCGCAACGGCTATGTGTTGGAACAACTCTATTCGCCGCTTATAGTTTACAGTAGCGAGGAACATGAGGAGTTAAAGCAGCTCGCCTCGAACTGCATTACCAAGCACCACAGCCACCACTATCTCGGTTTTGCTCAAACTCAATGGCGATTGTTTGAGAAACAAAGCCCGCGTCGGGTGAAGCCGCTGCTGTACGTTTACCGGGTGTTGCTGGCGGGGATTCATTTGATGCAAACGGGGGAAGTTGAGGCGAATTTGGTTACACTTAATGAGAAGTTCCAGTTGCCGTATATTCCCGATTTGATCGATCGCAAGCTGGCTGGGGCCCAAAAGTCGGTGCTGGAGGATACAGATATTGCATTTTATCACCAGGAGCGCGATCGGCTAATTAATGTATTAGAAGATGCAAGTTTCACAAGTCATTTACCATCAAATCCTAATGCAAAGGTTGCTCTCAATGATTTTCTGGTAAAGGTGAGAATGGCATCTGTGAACTTTTCCGCGTCTAATTTGTAAGGTGCTACAAACTTTTTGAGGACTGAAGTCCTCACTACAAACACCGACATCAATTAAGTTCGTAGTAAGGACTTTAGTCCTTAAAGATGAGGACTTCAGTCCTCACTACAAACTTAAATCGTACCTGCGCGGCGTGTAAACCCAAATATCTCCAAACTTCCGGGGAATAATCCGAGTTTGACTCGAACCTATAATTACTAAAGTTCTCATATCCGCGTCTTCCGGCTGAAATTCACCCAACGTACAAACCCGGACGGATTGGCCCGATCGCCCGAGGTTTCGCCCCAATACAACCGGGGTTTTTGCATCGCGAGTTTCTAACAAAATCTCGATCGCCCTTTTCAATTGCCAAATCCGCTGTTTCGAGATTGGATTGTAGAATGCCATCACTAAATCGGCCGAAGCCGCAGCCACAATCCGCTGTTCTATGACCTCCCAAGGCTTGAGAATATCCGAAAGCGAAATCGCACAAAAATCGTGTCCGAGGGGTGCTCCGATCGCAGCAGCGGCCGCCTGCATGGCAGAAATACCCGGTGCTACCCGAATGTCGATGCCTTCCCATTCAGGTTTGCTGTCAAAGTCGATCGCCTCAAACACCGCCGCCGCCATCGCAAAAATCCCCGGATCCCCCGAAGAGACGACGGCAACGGATTTTCCCGATGCTGCTAAATCTAAAGCAAAACGCGCGCGATCGATCTCTTCCCGGTTGTCGGAATCGTGCCTGTTTTGTCCTTCCCTCCGCGTTCCAGCTAAGTCGAGATAGAACTTGTAACCCACCCAATCCGTGGCTTCCCGCAAAATTTCTTTAACTTCCGGGGACATCCAGGGCGCGCCTCCGGGGCCCGTACCGACGATCGCCAGTTTGCCGCGGCTGATGCCGATCGCGCTTGCATCAATCGGTTCGCTAGCAAGGGCGATCGCGCAACTGAAGGCGTTTGTGCGATCGTACCCGATTAACTGACTGTTTGCACCCGCTGCTGTTAGGGCAATTTGGGCGGATGTGACTTCAAAACTGGAATTATATTGTATTAATTTAACTGTGTCGAATTCCACAAGTTCGGGAAGATTCAAAAAACGAACTGGGACTTTAAAATATTGGCTGATTGCTTCTAAAGTCGGATTTCCCATCTCATGTTTTAAAGCAAAAAATCCGGCAACAGAGGCTGCTGCTAAATCTGCATTTTCTAAGATTTGCTGCACGTAAGAAACTGCTATTTCCGGCTCAACACAGGATAGATTTGTGAGTGCAAAGGCTGTAATTTGCGGGTGGTAAACTAAACGATTGGCGGTTGGTACAATGTCTTCTGCGGTGACGCGGATGGTTAATTGGGCGTCGGGGGCAATCCTCTCCGTTGATGAGCCTCCCGTAGGGGCGGGCTGCGCTAACGGCAAATTGCTCTCCAAAAGCCAGCTAGCAGCCCCTTCTAGCTGTACTTTCGCCCCGGCGAGCAAATTTGAAATAAAAGTCTTCGCGTCCTCTGGATTCGCCAAATAATAGCCTTGGGGAGGACTCAGCAGCGCGGTGCGAAAGCGGATATCTCCCGTCGTCGTGATGGCGGGCTGTACGCCGAGGGCTGCTGCAATTTCTCTCGCTAAGTCGTTGACTCCGTGTAAACCTCCCAGCAGCGGTACTACGGCGCTTCCGTCTTCGGCGACGGCTAAGACTGGGGGTTCGGCGCGTTTGTCTGACAGCAGCGGGGCGAGGGTGCGGATGATGATTCCGGCGGCGCAGATGGCGATGATTGGGGTTTGTGTGGCGAATAGTTCTCGCAAGGTTTCGCCGAAGTTGCTAAAGTTGATGTCTGTGTCGGATGTGCGATCGGCTAAACCGTAAATCTGGGAACCTGGGAAGACTGCGGAGATTGTTTGGGCGATCGCTAGGCTGTTTTGACCTAAGATAATTATGGCGGGAGGAACTCGATTCACGGTTTTATATATGGCTGTGTTTGGATTGGTTTTATTTTATCTCTCGTTGTTTCATTAATTCGTATTTGACGAACCGCGAAGGCGCGAAGGGCGCGAAGGAAGAACCAAAAATAAGGAAGATCGAGAAGAAGTTTATTTTTTTATTGTTTGTCAGTACGACAGGTATCTTGTCTGTTAATTTGTGAGATTAGTGTATCATACCACCAATTTTGGCTTTAATATTTTGTTTATTCTTGCATCGGCGAAGGCAGACTTCGTTTTTGTCGTCGCAATTCAATATATTGTATAGAGAATTTTCGAGGCTGACTGGCTAAATTTTGGGCACTCAGATGCTGATAATTAGCGCGAGTTTTACGAGTTAATTGACGAGATAATTTAACGGGTGACTGTTTGGTTTTTTCATTCATGTTTCAAAGGTTTGTAGTGAGGACTTTAGTCCTTCCCCCGGTTTGTAGTGAGGACTTTAGTCCTTCCCCCGGTTTGTAGTGAGGACTTTAGTCCTTCCCCCGGTTTGTAGTGAGGACTTTAGTCCTTCTTAATTTTTGCGGACTCTTATTCCGAACGATCGAACCTGGTCGCCGATCGCCCCCTTGGCACTACAAACCTGATAAACTGATGCCTGTATAGTAAATAAAAGTTACGCCTAACCCTCATCAACCGGGCTTCTTAGCCGAAGTTCGAGTATAAATAACCAACAGACTGTCAATTAGTTGCAATTTAGAATGAGAAAATTTTTAGCATTAGTTGTGTTTGGGATGATAATGGCGATCGCCTCTGTAGCTGTGGCCGCTCAGCCTTTGTTCCTCGCTTATCCTCCCGCCAACCACAAAACAACAGCCGATCGCATCTTTCTCATCGGTACAGCCCCGCCAACCGGACAAGTATCGGTAAATGGCCAGCAAATTGCGCGCAGCGGGGCCGGCCATTTCGCCCCGACATTTCCCCTGAAAATCGGCGAAAATGTCTTTACCTTGCGTTACGAAAATCAGCAAGTCCTTCTTAAGGTGACGCGCGAGTCGAATCAGCCAGAAGTCCCCGCAGGCTTGGCTTTTGCCAAAGATTCCCTGACGCCGAAAGTCGATGTGGCGAGTTTACCGGGGGAATATATCTGCTTTGGGGCGATCGCTCCGGCGAATGCGCGAGTTGCGGTAAAATTGGCTGGCGTTACTATTCCTCTAAAAGCGCGATCGCAAGTCGAACTCCCCGACAACAAATCAGTCTTGTTAGGTGAAAACTCCCCCATCCTAAAAAGCAGCAGCGAACAATATCAAGGCTGCGCTAAAACCCCGGAAAACTCCGGCGAATCTAAGGGGCAAAAAATAGATTTAGGAGTACCATTGTTTGAGCTAACAATGAACGATAAAACTATCACCCAACAAGGTACTGGCAAAATTTCTATCCTATCTCCCGCCGATTTAGAAGTAGCAGAAGTCACCACAGAACCCGGTGTTGCCCGAACCGGGGCGAGCACCGATTTCTCCCGGATGACACCGCTACCCAAGGGAACCCGCGCCACAGTTATCGGGCGCGAAGGAGAATGGATTCGGCTCGATTACGGCGCTTGGATCAAAGCATCCGAGGTGCGAATTGTCAAGGATGCAGTGCCTGCGCGATCGCTAATTCGCAGCGCGCGATCGCGTCAAGTTTCCGGCTGGACAGAAGTCTTATTTCCCTTAGAAATACCCGTCCCAGTCACGGTGCAAGAAGGAGAACGCACTTTCACTTTAACGCTGTACAATACCACCGCTCAAACAGACATTATTCGCCTCGACGATGACCCCGTAATTTCCCGTTTAGCCTGGCAACAAATCTCGCCGCAGCAAGTACAATACACTTTCAATCTCAAATCTGCCCAGCAGTGGGGATATAAATTGAGATACGAAGGCACAACTTTAGTGCTGTCTTTAAAACACCCGCCGACAAATACCAGCGCCGTGCCCAATTCCTCAGAAAAACCGCTGTCAGGAATTAAGATTCTCATCGATCCGGGACACGGCGGCCCGCAGGATTCGGGTGCAGTGAGCCCGACGGGAGTTAGGGAAAAAACAGTAGCTTTAATTGTGTCGAAATTGGTGCGGGAGGAATTGGTAAATCGGGGCGCAAATGTGGTAATGACGCGGGTGGAAGATGTCGATTTGGATTTGCCACCGAGGGTGGAAATGATTCAAAAAGAAGAACCTGCGATCGCAATTTCGATTCACTACAATGCTTTGCCCGATAACGGCGACGCCATAAATACCAAAGGCGTCGGCGCTTTCTGGTTTCACCCGCAAGCCCACAGTTTGGCAATGTTTTTGCACAATTACTTAGTTGCCAAGTTGAACCGTCCGAGCTATGGTGTATTCTGGAACAACCTAGCGATGACTCGTCCTGCCGTTACTCCATCTGTTTTAATGGAATTGGGATTTACGATCAATCCCGAAGAGTTTGAATGGATTGTGAATCCGACAGAACAGAAAAAGTTAGCTTCTGCGATCGCCCAAGGCATTACCGAATGGTTTGCCTCCGTCCAATAACAGTAAAATAAAAGTTCGTAGTAAGGACTTCAGTCCTTCCCAAAAAGTTCGTAGTAAGGACTTCAGTCCTTCCCAAAAAGTTCGTAGTAAGGACTTCAGTCCTTCCCA
>RDYN01000094.1 GCA_004293365.1 Oscillatoriales cyanobacterium
ATCCCCCGGTTGGGAAAAAGGAAGGGTACGAACTAAGGCACCATGCTATCCCACTGTCAAAAAACGGGTTTCAAGGGCGCAAAAAGTCTTCAAGATTAGCTATTTAATCTTCTACTTTTTGAGTTTTTGAGCAACAGCTTGCCTGATCTTTAAAGGTGGCTACTTTTAGCTGCGCTCATTTTTTAGTCTAAACTACAGTTATCAGGTTAAAAGGTTAAATAATCAAGGCTGCTGCACTGTTCTAATTTCGTTTGAGTTAAAGGCCATGTGCCGGATTCTGCTTTTTCCTGTTGTCGGTTCAACCAAATTGCTTTTAAGCCGACGGATTTGGCACCGCAATAATCTGCTTTGAAGCTGTCGCCGATATGCACAACATTCTCGGCTGTGCAGTTGTGCTTTTGCAAGGCTGCGGTGAAAATTTCCGGCTGGGGTTTTGCTGCACCTACTTCGGTGGAAATTGTGACTGATGTGAAATATTCTGCTAAGTTGAGGGATTTTAATACTGGATAAAGTCGCGAATCGAAATTCGAGACTACTGCTAATTCGATTCCTTGTTGCTGCCATTTATTTAAGGCTGGGAATACGTCGGGATAGACGAACCAAGCTTCGGCGGTGGCAAAATGAGCGTAGAGTTCGGTAAAGAATTTGGGAAAGTCTGAGAATTGATTGAAAACGCCTGCTATTTGGAATGATTTTGCGCTCACTGTTTGCCACCACTCAAATTCTAGTTGGGGAATTTTTGCTGCTTCGATTCCTGGAAATGTCATCGGAGTTGCTGAGGCGAAGCTTTGGTAAAATGCTGCATTTAAGTCTTCACTCTTAACTGTTACTCCGAAGTTTTTGGCTAGTTGTGCGTAGACTTCGCCGACGCTGTCGCGAAGGTCAAAGAGTGTTCCGGCGGCATCTAAAAAGATAATTTTTGTCATTGGTTAGAATGAATTTGAAAACGAGTAATAGAAGACCGGGCGAAGGTCCTTCGCGTCTACACAAACGAAACCTGCGGAGGCAGGTTGAAGAATAAGACCTAGAATAAGACCGGGCGAAGGTCCTTCGCGTTCCTTCGCGTCTACACAAACGAAACCTGCGGAGGCAGGTTGAAGAATAAGAATAAGACGGGGCGAATAGAATTAAGTTATTTTTTTGAGTCCGCGCACCATCCGGACATCGTTTGTATAGACGTGAATTCTATTCGCCGTGTGCATCTATTACTTTTTCAACAGTTCTTGAATTGGTTGGCTAATCCAGTTGAAACCAACTTTGAGTTGGTGTTCAAATGTTGGCATTCGATAGAGATAGGCTAGGCGGCGTGCAATGTGTGCTAGTTGTCCGTCGAGTTTGATTCCTAAACCTGTGAGGGTGGCTTCGTCTATTCCTAATGTCATCATTTCTCCTAGCGGCTGGTACCGGAAAGGTAGTAATGGTCGATCGCTCAAAGAGGCCCATAGGTTCCAGGCAGTGTAGTCAGCTTGCTGGAATGCTGTTTGGGCTGTTCCGGGGACTTTTTGACCTGTGGCGTCGTGACATTCGGCTAAGTCTCCTAAGGCAAATATGTCTGGATGGTCGATGATTTGCATCTGGGAGTTAACTATTAGTTGACCGCGGCGGTTTTGTTTGAGGGGGAGCGATCGCACTGCTTGACTGACTTGGGTTCCTACTGTCCACAATACTATGTCTACGGGGAGAACGTCTAGTTGTCCTTTGTAGAGTAAGGATATGGTGTCGGATTCGATCGCCTCTACGGCTGTTTCTAAGTCGATCCAGACTTTGCGTTTTTCTAATGCTTTGTTGGCGGCTTCGCGGTTGAACTCGGGTGATGTCCGCAAAATTGTGTCGCCTTGTTCGATTAATCGGACGCGACCTTTTTCTCCGAGTCGATCGGCTAATTTACAAGCTAATTCTACTCCCGAATAACCGGCGCCGACGATCGCAATCCGAATTTTATCGGTGTTGCTGGCTTCGAGAAACCGCAGTCTTTCTTCCAAGCGGTAGGCGTCGTCGAGGCTGCGGAACGAGTAAGCGTATTCAACGGCTCCTTTGACCATATCTAGGGGAGTTTCGCCGCCTAAAGCTAAAACGAGGCGATCGCACGGAATTTCTGGCCCGTCGTGCAACTGCACTCCCTTGGACTCCACGTCGATGCCGGAGACAGTGCCTTGACAAAAGCGCACGCCTGTGTTTTGCAAGAGTTCGGCAAAGGGCGGGGCGATTTCCCAGGTTTGGAGTTCGCCGGTGAGGAGCTCGTACAGCAGGGGAACGAACAAAAATCGATCGCGCCGATCGACTAGGACTATTTCGGGTTTTTCGCTTTTGGAGAAGGGTAACTGACTCAAGCGCAGGGCTGTGTGGAGTCCGCCGAAGCCTCCGCCGAGAATGCAAATCCGGGGTTGTTGTTGAGCCATGGTTTTTGTTTGAGGGCGAGCGATCGCAAGGCAACTTATCTTATTGTAACGAGAGTGGAGGATTGGGGGAGCGGGAGATGGGGAGATGGGGAGATGGGGAGAGGGGGAGAGGGGGAGAGGGGGAGATGGGGAGATGGGGAGAGTCGGAAAAATCTTCCCTCAACATCCATCCGTTACATCCGTTGCGTAATCCGTTGCCGAACTTCCATCCATTACATCCGTTACGTAATCCGTTGCCGAACTTCCTTCTTGCTATTATCCACCCTCAAATTTTCTGAATGTTCGGACAAGTAATTTTGTACTATATTAGTTGATAGCGTATTATTTCGCCAATTAAATTCACTTTTTATACGGTCATCTACTCTAACACTTGCCCCCGCACTTACAAGTGAAAAAATCATGCAAATTTCCTCGAATTCTTGTAAACTTAAGAAGGGCGATCGCCCTAAGGAAGACGGCTCATCTTTGTTAAGCAACGAAGAACGATATAAAAATTTAGTAGCTAATATTCCCGGTGCTGTATACCGCTGCAACTGCGACTGGACTGGGCCCGACGGCGGATTAATACGGACAATGGCGTTTTTGAGCGAGGCTGTTCAAGAAATATCTGGCTATCCATCCTCAGATTTTATCAACGATCGCGTCCGTTCTTTTGCGAGCATTATCCATCCTCAAGACCGCAAAAACATGGAGGAGGCTCTCAAAAAAAGTGTAGCAACTAGAACTCCGTACATCCTGGAATACCGCATTTTTCGGGCTGACGGCGAAATTAGCTGGGTTTACGAAAAAGGCCAAGCTGTTTGTGGGGAGGGGGATGAGCCTAGAGAAAGACAAGAGGGACAAGGGGAAATTGAGGAATTTTTGTCGGGTGTGGTTTCGTCGGTTTCGCCGATCGCAAATTCTCTGTGTCAAGTTGTCTATCTCGACGGAGTGATTTTGGATATTACTGAGCGCAAGCGCGCTGAGGAAAAGCTGCGAAACACTCAAGATTTTCTGAATGCGGTACTGCAAAATCTGCCGGTTAGCGTCTTTATTAAAGATGCGGTGGAACAAAGATTTATTTATTGGAATGCTGCTAGCGAAGAATTGTTTGGCTATTCGAGCGATGAAGTATTGGGAAATAATGCTGCTGACTTGTTGGAAGCAGATCAGGCAAATTACTTGCAAGCACAAGATTTAGAAGTATTTGCTACGGGAAAAGAGGTTGATATACCAGAAGAAATAATCCAACTTCCCCACCGGGGAAAACGGATTTTGCACACAAAAAAAGTTCCTTTGTTTGACGCAGATGGCGCGCCTAAGTACATTCTGGGTATTTCTCAAGATATTACCGAAAGCAAAAAAACTGAAACAGAATTGTCGCGCTTGGCCATCGTGGCTCAAAAAACGCAAAATGGTGTGGTTATTACTGATGCTCGAGGCTGCATTGAATGGGTGAATGAAGCATTTACTCGGATTAGCGGTTACGTGTTAGAAGAAATGCTGGGAAAAAAACCGGGTGATGTGCTGCAAGGTCCTCAAACAGATCCGGTAACTATTGCTAAATTGCGATCGGCTTTGGATACAGGCGAGCCGTTTAATCAGGAAATTTACAATTACAGGAAGGATGGAAAGGGTTATTGGGTGGCGCTTTCGATCGCTCCGATTTATCTAGAAACCGGGGAACTTGAAGGTTTTATTGCGGTGGAAACTGATATTACCGATCGCAAACAAGCTACTGAATCTGTCAGGGAAAGCGAGAGTTATTACCGCTGCATCGTCGAAACTGCTTCGGAGGGCGTTTGGATGTTTGACGCCGACAGCAACACGACTTTTGCGAACTGTCGGATGGCCGAAATGCTGGGGTATACTGTGGAGGAAATGCTGGGGCGATCGCTATTTGAGTTTATTGACGACGAGGCTCGGGAAATAGCCGAAAGTTACGTGCAGCGCAGGCGAGAAGGCATTCGCGAACGCCACGATTTTCAGTTTACCCGCAAAGATGGCTCTCACTTGTGGGCGATCGTCTCAGCAACGCCAATGTTCGACGCTGAGGGCGAATTTGCGGGGGTTTTGCGGATGATTACCGATATTAGCGATCGCAAACAAGCCGAAGCAGAATTGCGTCACACTCTCCAAGAATTGGAATTTGAAAAATTTGCCTTAGATCAATCGGCGATTGTCTCGAATACCGACGAATTCGGCGCCATTACCTATGTCAACGACCAATTTTGCGAATTTTTCAAATATTCTCGGGAAGAACTGCTCGGAAACACTCATAGACTTGTTAATTCCGGCTATCATGCAGCCGATTTTTTCAAGCAGCTTTGGTCAACAATCCGCCAGGGAAATGTTTGGCGGGGAGAAATGAAAAATCAAGCTAAAGACGGCACATTATTCTGGTTGGATACTACAATTGTGCCTTTCTTAAATTCTCGGGGAGAACCCCATCAATATGTAGCAATTCGCAAGGATATTACCGATCGCAAACAAGCAGAAGAAGCGGTGCGCCTGTCCGAAAGTCAATTGAGGACTAAAAATGAAGAATTAGCGAAAGCCCTGCGGGACGTGCATAAAACTCAAAGCATGATGGTTCAAAATGAAAAAATGGTAAGTTTGGGGCAATTAGTAGCTGGCGTCGCTCACGAAATAAACAATCCCGTTAGCTTCATTTACGGCAACGTCATGCACGCTGACGATTACTTTCAAGACTTGCTAAAAATGCTGCAACTTTACCAGCGGGAATACCCAGAACCAACAGAAGCAATTCGAGAAGAAATAGATGATATAGATTTAAATTTCATGCTCAAAGATTTGCCAAAGCTATTAAGTTCAATGAAAATGGGAGCAGAGCGAATTCGCCAGATTGTGCTATCCCTGAAGAATTTCTCGCGATTGGATGAAGCAGAACAAAAACAGGTGGACATTCACGAAGGGATTGACAGCACTTTGTTGATTTTGCAGCACAGGTTGAAAGAAACAGCAGGACATCCGAAAATTACGCTGCTCAAAGAGTTCGGCAATTTGCCCCGCGTACAGTGTTATGCTGGACAGTTGAATCAGGTATTTATGAATATTATTGGCAATGCAATTGATGCTTTGGAAGAGGCAATGGAAACCGGACAGTGGGGCGATGGGGAACTGGCGCCTATTCCTTATTGTCCTTCGCCGACGCTGCGGATTTGTACTGAGGTAAAATACCAACAGGCTGCTGTTTCTGATGATTCTATTCGCCGTCCTTCTCATATTGTGATTCGGATTGCTGACAACGGGCCGGGGATTCCGATAGATGTTCATGAAAGGCTGTTCGATCCGTTTTTTACTACGAAAGAACCGGGTAAAGGTACTGGTTTGGGGCTGTCTATCAGCTATCAAATTGTGGTGGAAAAGCACGGCGGGCGTCTGAAGTGCAATTCCGCACCGGGCCAAGGTACGGAATTTGCGATCGAGATTCCTGTCGCTAGAAGTTAGCGGTAAAATTGGAAATTATGAGTTATAATTACATAGATGGAGACGGCGGTTGAAACCGCGTCTTGTCAAACAATGTCCGGATGGTGCGCGGACTCAAGAAGATAATGTATTTTAACCGCATTGCCTTCAACCCGCGCACCATCCGGGTTTTGCTTGTATAGAAGCTGTTTCAACCGCCCAGTTTTCTTAACTAGGGTATTGACTTATGAATTACAACGTAATTTACGACGGCAATTGCAATCTCTGCGTCACCTTGGTGCAGTTACTAGAAAATTTAGATCGAGGTCAGAACTTTGAATATATTTCCATGCAAGATTTAGAAGGATTAAAGCGGTTTGATATCACTGCTAGCGACTGCGAAATGGGGATGATTTTGATAGATAAGAATCATCCCGAAAAACGGTGGCAAGGTAGCGATGCGGCGGAGGAAATCGGGCGGATATTACCGGCGGGCGAGGTGTTTGTGGCGGCTTACCGGGCGATGCCGGGGATGAAGTGGATGGGCGATCGCGTGTACGAACAAGTGCGCGACAACCGCTATACTTTGTTTGGCAAGCGATCGACAACATACAAATCGGCTTATGCAGTGGGCTGTAGGTCGATCGACAATTGCGACAATCAAGACTTAAAATCAGGTTCGTAGTAAGGACTTCAGTCCTCTCCATCTGTGGTTCGTAGTAAGGACTTCAGTCCTCTCCATCTGTGGTTCGTAGTAAGGACTTCAGTCCTCTCCGACTTCAGTCCTCTCCATCTGTGGTTCGTAGTAAGGACTTCAGTCCTCTCCATCTGTGGTTCGTAGTAAGGACTTCAGTCCTCTCCATCTGTGGAGAATTTAATACAAGAAGGACTAAAGTCCTCACTACAAACCTGATTTATGATGAGTCATTAACCGGGAATTAATATCAGCCATTAAACAAACCGAATATCTCGCGGCAAAAGTGTTTGAGCTTTTCGGCCGACTCCGCAGCGGGCTCAGTTGCACCCACAAAACCCCAATTTTCCACCGTAGAAAAGCGCCACTGTTGGCCTGTATGATCGTAACCTGCCGCCTCAACCCCGATCGCCCGCCGAGATCCTTCGACCGGATCTTGGTAAAATCGGATTTGGATCAAGATACTGCGGCTTTGCAGCAAGCGACTTCTACCGGGAAAATGGAAGCCAATGTCGATCGAATCTGGATCGACAAGTTCTCTGGTATCCTGGTCATTCATCCAAGGTTTCAAATCAACTTTCGCATCCGGAAATTCCGACTTAAATAAATTAACAACCGCAGCAATTTTGCTCGTAAGTTCAATATTTCTAGCTTGTTCGGCAGCATTCACTGGCAAAACTCCTATCAAATACATTTATTACATTTAGCTAATAATGTAACTGTATATTGCCGAATATAAACTGTGAACAGCGGACTTTTTCAGATATAATTAGACATTGACAAATTTTAAAATTTATGTTAGTCACTCTTAGTCTGCGGAGGCAGACTTCGTTCGTGTAGACGCGGTTTCAACCGCCGAGTCCCTTAATTCAAAGGCACTTCGATCGCAAATTTCGTACCTGCGCCCAACACAGACTCGCAACTCAACTTACCGCCGTGGGTTTCCTCCACAATTTGGCGGCTGATAGAAAGCCCCAAACCCGTACCCTTTCCGACTCCCTTCGTAGTAAACAAATGGTCAAATATCTTCGCCTGCACCTCGGGCGACATCCCTGCGCCGTTATCTTTGATGCAAATCACCACGCTGTTGTTATCCGGCGAGACATGGGTGATAATGGCGATCGTATTCGGTACAGCCTCAATCTCAGCATAAGTGCGACCCACATTAAATTCGTCAAAACAGTCGATCGCATTTGCCAACAAATTCATAAACACCTGATTCAACTGCCCAAAATAACACCTAACAGGCGGCAAATACCCGTATTTCTTGATAATTTGAATCGCAGGGCGAGTATCTTTAGCCTTCAGCCGATACTGCAAAATCAGCAAAGTGCTATCGATACCCTCATGAATATTTGCTGACACCTTATTCGCAGTATCAGCGCGAGAAAAAGTGCGGAGAGACGTGCTAATATTGCGGATGCGCTCAGTCCCCGACTTCATCGATAACAGCATTTTCGGCAAATCTTCCATCAAATATTCCAAATCAATATCCGACGCTTTATCCTCCAATTCCTCACCCGGATTCGGGAATTTTTCCTGGTAAAGTTGCAAGTAATCAATCAAATCAGAGCTAGCCTCAGCAGCAGCAGCAACATTGCCCGCAATAAAACCCAGCGGATTGTTAATTTCGTGAGCAACCCCTGCAATCAAATTGCCCAAAGCCGACATCTTTTCGCTTTGAATCAGTTGCAGTTGCGCCTCTTGCAGTTCATTAAAAGATTTTTCTAACTGTTGAGATTTCTCTTGCTCCCGCGCGTACAAACCAGCATTTTCTACAGCAATCGCCACTTGAGAAACCAACACTTTTAATACTTCAACCCTCTCATCGGTAAAAGCTCCTACCGTCAAAGCATTTTCCAAATAAATAATTCCGCGTCGCTGAGATTGATAAATAATCGGCAAACACAGGATGGATTTTGGTTGATATTTCCCAATGTAAGCATCCCCATTAAAAGGTTCAGCGACAGTCGCATTGTTTAAAACCAGATGCTTTTGACTGCGGTGTACGTAATTAATTACAGACACGGGTACATCTTGACAACTTTCTACTGGAATAGACGGTAAAAGTGTCACCCGATCTTCCCCAAGAGTGCCAGTAGCTTCGATACACAGAACATTGTTTTTTAGCAGCAGCAGCACTACTTTTTGAGCCGCCGCATTTTCCAACAGAATTTTGATTAACTTAGTCAATAACTTTTCCCAAACAATTTCGCTGGTAATCGCTTGGGAAGCTTTGACAAAAGCGCTCAAATCCAAGAAATGGCCTAAACCGTTACTTGTAGTGCTTCCCGTGCTGGTGCGGGTGACATCGAGGGTTCGAGTTTCTGCGATCCGGGTTTGTGCGACTAAGAAAGGATATCTAGATTCTAAATCTTTGACTTTAGCTAAAGCTCCCCAGCGGATGTAGGCATAATATGCTTTGGTAAGGTATGCCTGAGAAATTATTTCTTTGCCCAAAGATTGATAGAATTCTCCGGCTAATTCATAAGCTAATGCTTCTTCTTGGATGTATTTGTTTTTGTCAGAGCCATAAATTGCGCGATCGTACAAATCCATTGCTGCCAGTTTATCGCTGAGAATTCGCGCTTTTTCAGCTTCGACTAACTCGTACTTGTGCTGATAATTCATGGGTGCATGGTAGGCCCATTTTTTCAGAATTTGCTGATTAGAGTTAACAATAGCTAGGTATGCTTCTCGATCGTCACTGTGAGGATAGTGAGCGAGGAGAGCCAGCGAATAGTAAAAATTGTGTACCCCAACAGTAATTAAGCCGATCGCCCCATCTGCGTATTCTACCGCTAATTGAGCACTGGCAACAGCCGCAGCATAATCTTTTAATAAATAAAGTAGCATCAATCTAGCAACATAAGCTGCAAACAGCGACATTCGATTATTGTCTTTCTGCCAACGCGACATCACAGCAGCTTCATCCAACCCGCCGCTAACTAACCGTACTTGCTCTGCTGTTTTGCCTCTTAAGCTTGAAGCCATTACTTGCCATATTTTAGCATAACCTATGGCAAATTCGTGTTTATTCCTTCGCAAAAACTGCATATATACTGCTTGTTTATCTTCGACATATTCGAGAGGTTCTCCCACCAAAAATAAATTGGCAATATAGTGCATAGAATTATAAATCCCCCATTCTATATCGCCAGTTGCCACACCAAATTTCATTCCTTCTAGGAATGAAGAAACTGTATTTTTAGCAGAGTCTTTCCAGATTCTGGTATGAGCATTAAACATGACATAAACCTTAGCTTTTTGTGGGCTAGCATTGAATTGTTCTAGCAGCTTTAAAGCGATCAGTCCAGAGTAGTAGCCAGTTTCGATGTCGCCTTCGATTCCGCACAGCATCATTCCATAAAGAGTATAGGGAAAAGCAGCCAATGCTGAATGACCGCGATCGATACAAAGATTGACCACAGTCAAGATGAGCGAAGACACAATTTCTGGTTTGGCAATATAAGCAGGAGGATAGAGAACTATCAGGATTTCCATAGCTGCCAGTTGATACGGATCTGTCATAACTGGCAGGTTTTCTAATTCCTCAATTCGTGGCAATTTTGGTACTGCAATGTTTTGGTTTTCTAAGAGGTTTATTCCCAGCATTTTCAGCACTTTTAAGCCTGTTTCAACAGCTTTAATCATCTGGCATTGAGCCTGATAAAATAGGATTTTTAACTGATACACTTTCACTAAATCGAGCTGGTTTGTAGCCGAGCGCAAAACCACGTCAGCTAAAATTTCTGCTTGCTCGAAATTGGTGTTTAAATATTCCGCTTCCACCGTCTCTACATACAGCGGTAGCGTCATACTATAGTTGCAAACCCAGCTATCAGGTGCTAATAACGACATTCCCGCATTCAAATAATTAACGGCCTGTTCGTAAGCATTAGCTGCTTTTGCTTTACGCCCAGCAATCAGATTTAATCCTGCTAATTCATCTTTTTCTGATTGGAGGGTGAGACGATCAATTCCGACGTTCAACTGATTGACGATATCAAAAATGTTTTCTTCTAGCTTTTCGCTGGGAGTATTCTCTAACAGTAATTGACCTATTTTTAAACGGGTAGATTGCTTTTCGTCTTCGGGAATGAGCGAATAGGCGGCTTGCTGGACGCGATCGTGCAAAAATCGATATCCCACCCGCGACGTGTCAAAACTCAAATTAACCGCCTCTCCTGGCGTAAATAGTAAAGGAATGCGATAAGAATCGCTCAAGGGCAAAATTAACCCGGATTGCAAAGCACAATAAAGTTCGGTGGCTGTAGCATTAGCCGACTGTTGGCTGACAATAGACAGCACATCGAGAGCAAATTTATCGCCCACACAAGCTGCTAATTTCAATACTTCTTGCGTGGCTGCGGGGAGCTTTTCAATGCGAGAAGCTACGAGTTCTACTACACTTTTGTCGGTGATGCCAATCGCTTGGATTTCATCAATACTCCAATCCCATGCGCCTTTGCTTCCATCATTTGTAATCGCAGTAAAGTCAAATGTCAAAAGATTGTCTTGATAAAGTGCTTGGAGTAATTGTGTCAAGAAAAAAGGATTGCCGCCCGTTTTGTTCCAAATCAATTCTGCTAGATGCGTGACTTGTTCACTGCAATTGTTAAGTGTATCAGCGACTAACTCAGTCACGTTTGCTAAATCCAGCGGTTGCAGCACAATATTGTTGACAATTGTACCAGTTTTTTCAATTTCTTCTACCGTCTGAATTAACGGGTGAGTCGGACTAACTTCATTATCTCGATAAGCACCAATTACCAAGAGATATTTCTGTTCCGGGTCGGCAATCAGCAGTTGCATTAATTTCAAAGTTGCTGAATCAGCCCACTGCAAATCGTCTAAAAATATGACTAGCGGGTGTTCTTTTTGCGCGAAAACCCGCAGAAATTCTTTAAACAGGCGATTGAAGCGATTTTGTGCTTCTGTCAAGCCGACTTCTGGCACTTCTGGCTGTTGGCCGACGATTAATTCAAGTTCGGGAATTACGTCGGCAATTACTTGACCGTCTGTTCCTAATGCTGTTAATATTTTGGTGCGCCATGTTTCTAATGAAGCTGCACTTTCTGTTAGCAATTGCCGCAGCAAGGAGTTAAATGCTTGGATTAATGAGGCGTAGGGAATGTTGCGTTTGAATTGGTCGAATTTGCCGCTGATGAAGTAACCTTTTGACTTGGTTATGGGTTTGCTAACTTCGTTGACTACGGCTGATTTGCCGATGCCAGAATAACCGGATACTAGCATTAATTCGCTTTGGGAATTGGCCTTGGGGAGGGCGGGTTTTTCTATATTTTGGTTGGGTGGCACAGATTCGGGCGAAGCGGCCCCTACAGGTTCAAATGCTGCTGTGTTTTGGTTTGGTGGCACAGATTCGGGCGAAGCGGCCCCTACACGTTCAAATGCTGCTAATAGTTCGTTGACTTGTTGTTCTCTACCGTACAATTTTTGGGGAATTAACAGTTGGCTGAGAATATCTAAGCGACCGGGGAGGAAATCTGCTATTTCGCCTGTGGTTTCTAGCTGATGCAAACAAGTTTCTAAATCGGCTAACAATCCGGCCGTACTTTGATATCTGTCTTCGGCATTTTTTGCCATCATTTTCATCACAATCTCAGAGATGGTGGCGGGGATTTCGGGATTGATTTGATGTGGAGAAAGTGCTTGAACTGCGATGTGGCTGTAAACTATTTCTAAGGGGTCGTTGCTGGGGAAAGGTAATTTTCCGGTCAGCATTTCATACAAGGTGATGCCGAGGGAATAAAAGTCGGTGCGGTAGTCGAGGGTGCGGTTCATTCTCCCGGTTTGTTCGGGTGACATATAGGCTAATGTGCCTTCAACGCAGTTGGGATTGTTGAATTGCGGGTTTTCTTTGTTGAGTTTTGTGGCAATGCCGAAGTCGGTGAGTTTGACTTGTTTTGTTTGGGAGTTAATTATGATGTTGCTGGGTTTGATGTCTTTGTGGATTATGTGCTGATAATGCAGGTATTGTAGGGCTTTGACTATTTGGATGGCGATGTTTAAATTTGCTTGCAGGCTTAATGTTTCTGTTTCTAGGAGTTGGGCGAGGGCTTCGCCGCCAAAGTCTTCTAATACCACTCCTAATCGGTTGTCAAAGGTTTCGAGATTGATGGCTTTGACGATTTGTGCGCTGTCTAAATTTTGGCGGATTTGATATTCGTGCTTGAGCATGGTAATGGCTTCGAGTGTGGGATATTCGGCTTTGAGGACTTTGAGGATTGTGGCGGTGCCGTCTGTGGGTGTTTGTGCGCGATAGATGATTGTTTCGATGCCTTCGTGCAGAGTGGAATCGATTTGGTATTCTGATAATCTTAACATAATTTAACTTAAGAACTTGAGGAGCTAATTATCAGTAAGTTTACACTATTTTGTCTTGAGTTGTTGTGATTTTGGTCGGAGATTTTGCTGTCACAAATCACAGGTTACATACACTAAGTGAAAATACGGTGGTGTTCGTTGGTATCAACAAACATCTTAAGTTTAATATCAGTTTTGTGTGTGAGTTCCGAATGCTTTCGATCCCCCCTAACCCCCCTTAAAAAGGGGGGGACTGGAGCGAGGAAAGTTCCTAGGGTGCGTCAGGGTAAAATTCATGAGTCTACGTTCAAAATACTTAGCCCTGACGCACCCTACAATTAAGGGAATTTGCGGGACGGATTCTCAATCGGTAACAACTGTAACTTCGCGATATTCTGCAAGAGCTTTTGTCTCCGGCAAAATACGGACGCGGGCGAATTTTAAACCGCTGACTCCTTGCAGTGATTCTACCATGCCGGTCTGCACTTTTGCTTCTACCCAACCTTCGCGTGACAGGTAGCGCAAGTATTGTTGATACTCTTCCCATTCGTCTTCGGTTGAATAAACTACGGTTAGCATTCCTGATTGGGTGATTCGCTCTTGTGCGTCTTTGTCAACGGCTTTTTCGATGCGCTTTTTGACGAGTTCGTAGCGGATGTCGCGCGTGCCTTTTACGTCGAACATTTTTTCGGTGTTTTCGTTGTGAAAAATGTCGATGGTGGTATTTTGTACTAAGACTAAATGGGCTAGTTCCATGTTAATTTGAGACTCGGCTTGCAGGCGAAAAACTGTGCGGCCGCAGTCGCAAATTGCTCGCAGTTGTTCGTACCGCAAACTGTGCAAATGAAATTGGCTGAATTTGGGATCGATCGACTTTCCAACATAAATCATGTGATCCATGCCGTCGGTGCATTCGATGTCGCAGTAGTGGGGGAGGATTTGCTGCATTTTTTCTTGCCAGCGGGCCCAGGTTTCTTGGAGTTTGGTGCCGATTAGGTTGAGCATTTGGTCGTAGCGGGTACGATCGCCATAAACGCAGTTGTGCTCGTTTTCGCAGGCGGCTCGGTAAGCTTCAACTGCTGCCTGAACCCTGGGCCCGCACTGCACAAAATAGTCAAAATACACTTCTAAACGCTCGTTTAAATACTCGGCTGCTCGCACCTCCATATCGACTGTTACTTTTTCTTTTAAATGCTCGATGTAGTCGAGCAAGTCGAGCCGCAGTTGCTCGCCGAGGTGGGTAGTTTGTGTTTCGCAAACGGCATCGGCTATGGCTAAACCCAAGCGGAATTGTTCGAGCAAATCTGTTTGAATGGCTCGGTTTCTTTCGTCGCTGGAACCGCGGATGTCGGAAATTCCGTACAGGGGATGAACGTCTGCAAATACGATCGTCTCTTGGGGCAGTCCCCAACTGCGCCTTTCTGCTTCTTGGGCGAAGCGCCACTCGACTGCGGGATGGATGTTGTGAATGTGGGTAAACCGCTGCTGGATGGCTTGCCGCAGGGCTGCAATGAAGGCGGGAATGAGTTCTTGGGCGTGTTGGGCGTCAATGTTGTTGAAGTGGTTGGGCCGATCGCACAACAGCCCCACCACGCCCAAAATCCGCAGCCCGCAGCCCTCGCGGGTGACTGATTTGACTACCAGGGGCACCAGCAGCATCGACTGAGTGCCCATTTTCCGCAAAGTTCGCTCGCACTCGGTGCGGCACTCGCGGCGCAAGTCTGGGACGTTCCAAACTTGATTTGCTGCGGTGGCCTTCATAAAGTGAGAAGCTTCTAGGGACTCCATTGAATAAACAACCGGCTGCAAATGTTGGCCGTCTTTAGCAACTAATAGCTGTACCTGTTCGCCGTCGGGGCGCATTAGCAAAGTGCCGTCTGCATTGAAGAGCGATCGCAAACAGCGATCGATTCTCTCAAATTTGTCAGGGCGCAGCATGGAATCGCGATCGATCAATAACTGAGTCAGGCGGCGAATTTGCTCCTGTACCGTGACATCAAAACCTTCTAGCAGCAGCAAACCTTCGATGCGGTAATTATCTAAATTTAGGCGATCGGCTAAAGTTCCCAATTGATTGGGCTGCATCAGCCAACCTTCCCGTTCTGCAACAGGCATTAAATTTAATGGAAGATCTGCAAATTCATCTTTTTTTGAATTAATCCGAGTAATTTTCAACTGTTCCGAACCCAGCCAAAATTCAATAAATCTCGATTCATGCTGTTGCGAATTTTTAATGCTCACCGTGACAGGTTCATCTAGCACCCGCAAACTATCGAGGTTTATTTGATAAAATTGCTTAAATACCCAGTGTAAAAGGTGGCGGCGGTACAATTGTTCTACTATTTTTGCATCACAATCCTCGAACAGTTCTAGCAAAGAGATCCCAGTTTCTGTAAACCAACCGTTATGAGATTGAGTTACCAAAGGCGTTCCCTCCCAGCCCGCCAAGCGACAAAATGCCGCGTTAGCGTAACGCAGAGCAAAAGTTCCCGGTTCCATCACCGCGATTAAAACGCGGCGATCGCCCAGAAATTGAAACAGTCGCTCTAAATCTTGTTTCCAAGTTTTCAAGCGTTCAATTTCAGCAGATTGACTCGGTACTTGAGCCGTCAAAGCTTCCAGTAGCTGTTCCACGTCTGGTTCCTTGGGCAGATTCTCGCTGTCTTGCTCTGTCGCAATGATATCTGTATCTGCCGTTGGCAGTGATTTTACGGAGTTGTTATTGTTTTGAGGGGAAGATGATTTAGGAGTAGGCATGAGTAAAACACCTGAAAGCGGTAGATTTTGTTAAACAATGTGAGCGATCGGCGATTTATGGATTTGTCAAGAACTTAGAGCCTGTTTGTAAAGTTTCTGTGTATGTATCCGAAACTAAGTGTTTTCTCGGACGAGCGGTACCTAAATTTTTACTTTTCTTCACAAACAAGCTCTTGGTCTTGACGTTATAAGTGATATTAACGTGTTTGCGACCTGGCTGGTAACACCCATTATAAGTGGTGTGCCGTAGTGGATAGTGTCAGGGACTAATGCTATTTGACTCAGATGTGAGATATATAGTAGCTTTGGGTTGAATGAGGAACAGTCTTGGTAATTGGGAATTGGTAATTGCGAATTGGTAATTGTTAAGCTGGTTGCGAGTCAGTAATTTTGCCAAAAAAATTAGGGTAACAATCTAAATAAACTTGCTATTTGGCAATGCAATAATTTAAATATATAATACAGCTAACAGTATTTTTGAAAGGACATACCTATGGCTTTAACCCTTAACAATCTCATCGGCGATTTCACCGGATTTCCTGTATTTGCTGGCGGCGGGCCGCGTCTTTTGGGATTCGCTACACCAGATGAGATTGACGTAGAGGATGGAAATTTGTCGTCTTTTCCCTGGGGAGTATGGGGACTCGACGGCAACGATACGATCGCAGGTTCGTCGGATTCCAACGAGCGGCTGTTGGGAAATAATGGGGATGATATTATCGGCGGTGGCGGGGGAAATGACATCATTTACGGCGGGAAAGGTAACGATGGTGTGGATGGAAATGATGGTAACGACGTAGTTAGGGGCGACAGCGGCAACGACCTGATCTTTGGAGGGCCCGGGAACGACATTCTTCGGGGAGGGCAAGGAGACGACGATTTAGACGGCAATGAGGGCAACGATTTCTTGGCGGGCGATCGGGGAGTGGACGTGCTGACGGGAGGCCTTGGTGCTGACATATTCGTGCTTAGAAGCAACGAACAGTTTGGAGTCAATGCAGCCGATGTAATTACCGATTTTAACTTTGACGAGGGCGATCGCATCGGTTTAACAGATGGTTTAACAGAACTAGACCTCATCTTCACTGACGACAATCTGATTGCTTACGACAACGACGGAATTCTCAACGATATGGTGATTGAAAACGCAATAAATGGACAGATTTTGGGGATTGTTTTAAACACGAACAACTTTGAACTGATCGGTGCATTTGAACAAGCTAGTCCGTTTGCTTTGGCAGTAAACGGTACTCAATTCCAGTTTTTGGCTTAGTTATTTGTAGGGTGCGCAGTGCGCACCTTAGTTGTAAATATTGCGGTGTTTTGCTTAGTCATGAATGCTCTGGTTTGTAGTGAGGACTAAAGTCCGCATCAAAGAGAGGACTAAAGTCCTCACTACGAACCTTTTTAAGGGTTAAAATTTAACTATTCGGGGCGGGCAAGATGCCCACCCCACAAAATACAATGATGGTGGTAGAACAGGCATCTTGGCTGTTATTCGGGGCGGGGAAGATGGCTACCCACTAATTGTTTAAATAAACAGAATTTTTTAAATTAGGATCGCCAATTAAATAACTTACAATTTTAATTATTATTGTGGAATTTATTTAATTATCATTGGTTAGAGGCGGCTCAGCTTAATGCCAAAAATGTACGAAATGTACGAATTGTCAGAACGATCGCAATTCTCTGAAAACCTCAGCCGTTTCAAGCCTGCGAACATTTCATTTTCGCCTATACTATTCGGAGTATAAAAAATCTCACTCTTGTGCAATTACTTATGAATAGGGATTATTCGCGGTTTGATTCCCTCGCCAGCATCCTAGCAGGAACAGCAACGGTAGCAGGAATAGTCGTCTTTGCAGCATCACCAGTTTTCGCAAAAACTCCTCAAGAAATTGCCAAATTCGCTGAATCTGTCAGCGTTCAAATTAACGGAACAACTGGTAGCGGGACTGGATTTATTATTTCCAGACAAGGTACGACTTACACTGTGCTGACCTCTAATCATGTTGTTGCTAACATAAGGGATAACTATACGATTCGCACTTCTACCAAAAAAGATTATCAAGTAACACGTAGTGTACTATTGGAGAAAGGTCAGAATGCTCCAGATTTAGCAGTAGTAACATTTAAAAGTACAGAATCTTATCCAGTTGTAACTTTAGGCGATTCCGAACAAGCGACAGTGGCTACACCAATTTTTGTGTTTGGATATCCAGGGAATCATTTAGAAGAAAAGTACGGAAATAAACGCTTTTTTGAATTTTCATCGGGGTTTGTTACCAGTCGTCGCCCGACTCATCCACGCGGTTATACTTTGCGCTACAGTGCTATTACCAAAGGGGGCATGAGTGGAGGGCCTGTATTTGATACAGAAGGCCGTGTAATTGGGATTCACGGACAAGGAGACCTCGATTATATAACGGATAACGAAGGAAAAATCACAGATAAATTCACTGATAAGACAGGGTTTAATTCTGCAATTCCTATCAACACTTTTATAGCTAAACTGTCGGATGCAGGATTAAATCGATCGGCTCTTTTGATAAATACTTCTCCAACTGCTACTGCACCTCTGAAACTGAACAATCCCAACGATGCTAAGACTTATTATGTTCGCGGTTTAACTCGATTTGACAAGGGAGATTTATCCGGTGCTGTTACCGATTTTAACCAAGCGATTCAAACTCAATCGGATTATGTAGAAGCTTATTTTTATCGAGCACTGGCTTATTTTGATTTGAGACAAATGCCCAAGAGTATCGCTGATTATAGCAAGGCGATCGCCCTTAATGCCAGTTATGTTGACGCTTACTACAATCGGGGGCTGGTTTTGTCAGCATTGGGAGATAAACCGGGGGCGATCGCCGATTATACTCAAGTCATCCGCTTGGATAGAAACTTTGCAGCAGCTTACAACAACCGAGGATTGGCGCTTTCGGACTTGGGCGATCAAAAAGGGGCGATCGACGATTTCAATCAAGCGCTGCAAATTAATCCCGGTCGCGCTAACACTTATTTTAACCGAGGATTGGCGCTATTTCGCATCAATAACGATCGCTCTGCCTTAGCTGATTACACGCAAGCAATTCAACTCAATCCCAGTTATGCCAAGGCTTATGCTAATCGAGGCATTACGTTGGTGAGAATGGGAGATAGGCCAGGGGCGATCGCCGATTTGCAGCAAGCCGCCCGTTTATTTAGGGCTCAAGGAATGAATGCAGATGCTCAAAAAGCATTAGATGCGATCGGGCAACTGCAAAAGTAAAATTGATTTGATATTGTGCACCTGTCGCAATATTCCGGTACTCCAAAATTAGGAAGATTTCCACAGTCCGGCATTCGCAATAGTCCGACAGTCCGGCAGGGGTTTAAACCCCTGCCTCAAAGCTGAAGTCCTCTAAAGAGGACTAATATAAAATCGGATTAATTGCACAGAATATTTGTAGGGAAACGGTACTGCCGTGTCCGTATCCGCCGCAGGCAAACTATCGAAATAAATACAGAAAGAGGACACAGCAGTGCTGTGTCCCTACTATCGAAATAAATACAAAAAGAGGACACAGCACTGCTGTGTCCCTACCAAATATCCCTATGACGATCGATCGCCATTTCAGTCCTTTTCAAAGGACTTTCGCTATGAGACGGGGGTTTAAACCCCCGTCGGACCCGACAACAAACGCGAGAATAGATATTACCTATTCCCCTAAAACCTCACCGTCACCAAAATCACCCGCCGAGGCTGATTTTCCGCTTCAATAGTAAACTCAACACGCCCAAAACCTTTCGGCCCGGGTTCAACTAAATCGTAGCGAGATGTCACCGTCCCCGCCGCTGTATTGTATTGAGCAAAAACAGCACCGGGATTCCTCCCAGCAGACGCATCCGCATCCCCTCCCCAAGCACTCAAATCATCTAATGTCGATCGAGTTGGCAATACCGAAGCCGCGATTTCTGGAGGTGTTAATCTTTGGTCGGCTAAGACTCTTTGAGCGTTATGAATCGCGCACATTGTCGGCCCGGAAATTTTGGCATCGCTATATTGATCTTCCCACTTTTGTACGAAGCCAAAGCCCACATTCGGGCCGACTTGCTCCTGTCTTTGCCGCCCCCACAGCCGACTGGTATCTGATGCAAAATTAGAACCGCTGCCAGTTACGGCTAATTCGGTTCTTTTGTTAGTAAAATTGCGCCTGACAAATTCTTTGTCTGCCGTGCGAATGGCGTTAGCTGCTGCTGATTCTATTTTATTGCTAACATTAGTATTTCCTTGCAATATCGGTGAAAGAACACCGGGGATGGGCTGTGTTCCACAATATTTTTGAATGCCGTTGAAAACGCGATCGGCTGATAAGGCACTAATCGGAAATTCTAGGGAATAAGCCTCGGCAGGTTTGGGGAAAAAGATGCCCGATGTTGCGGAAGCAGCAAAAGAAGCGCCACCCCAGATAACGATCCGATTAAATTGACGGCGGCTGATACTCATTTTATCTTCTCCCAGGAGAGCGCGCCCCCAGCTCAACTTGAGCTTTCATAAAGTAGTAGGGAGTATAACTCTGACAATTTGTGGCTCTAGCACAAAATACTTCTACTGCTAGACTTTTGCCATTGCTAATATCTACTAGCATTGTATTTACTTGACCTTGATCCCCAGTGCGAGAAGCTACTTGATTTCCGTCTACATAAACATCTATTCGTGCTGGTGGGGAGTTTTCGGTGTCAGGAATCGCAAACTCCAGTCGGAGAGAAGCGGGGCCACCAGGAAGCCGACAAGTCATAGCAGTACCATTTTGAATATATAAAACACTGGTATAAATTTGTCTTCCGACAGAAATATCTCGTTGGCGACTCTCCCAGTTACCCGATCTTTTCACACATTGCAGGTCAGCCAAAGGAATAGGCCGCTGGGCCTGAGCCACTTGTGCGCCAACCGTCCCTAACATCACACATAACATCCCAGCGAGGAACAAACCGCTGAGCCACCGATCGCGCTTCATATAAAATATCCTCTCAACACCTTAACCAATTAATATAAAGGATGAGCTGTGTAGGAAAAATCCTAACTTTGGACAGATGACAAAATCAAAAATGTCACACTTGTACGAATTGTCAGGTATAATGAATAGCGTAAACTCCAGCTTTTCCCGAATCTATGGATATTGCAGAAGTCTTGACACTGGCAGATCAGCTAATTTTTGCTAAGACGGGAAAGCATTTAGATTACGTGCAAGATGCTATTCTGCGAGGGACATTAGAAGACGCAACTTACACGCAAATTGCTCAAGAACTTTACTCAAGTCCAAGTCATGTTAGAAATGTCGGTTCTGACCTTTGGAAAACACTTTCTAAAGGATTGAAAAGAAATATTACTAAAAACAATCTTAGGACTGTATTAGAAAAGGGTATAGTTTATAATTATAAATCAAGTATTGTTGAAAATATAACAGGTGAGAATATAACAGTTAATAAAAACCTTAATGTTTGTCCTGAAAAAGTGCGATCGCCCAAAACACCTCAAAACCCCCAACCAACAGCAAAACAGCCCCGCATCGACTTAGGCGACGCACCCGAAATCTCCACATTTTTCGATCGCACATCCGAACTCACCACCCTCGAAAACTGGATTTCAAGCCGCACCCGTCTCATCACCATCCTCGGCTTATCCGGTATTGGCAAAACCGCCCTGACACTCCAACTAATCCCACAAATTCAACACGAATTCGACTGCATCATCTGGCGAAGCCTCCACAACGCGCCACCCCTCCAAACACTCCAAACCGACATAATTAAATTCCTATCGCAGCAGCAAGAAACTAACCCCCCCAACCCCCCCTTATCAAGGGGGGGCGAAGAGATTCAGCCTCCTTATCCCAGGCGTGGCGAAGAGATTCAGCCTCTTTCTCCCCCCCTTAGCAAGGGGGGGTTGGGGGGGGTAATCCACCATTTACGATCGCACCGCTGTCTCATCATCGTCGATGATGTGCAAACAATTTTTAGCAGCCAACAACTAGCAGGAAACTACCAACCAGGATATGAAAACTATGGCGCTTTCTTCAAACAGATCGTAGAATCATGCCACAACAGTTGCATAATCTTGATTAGTTGGGAAAAACCCAGAGAAATTGCAGCCTTAGAAAGCCACCCGAAAAATTGTCAAACTCTGCAACTCAATGGTTTAGGCGAATCAGCCCGAGAAATCTTCACAGAAAAAGGCTTAGCAGAATCAGAAAACTGGTCAGAATTGATTGAGTTTTACCAAGGCAATCCCTTGTGGTTAAATACAATAGCCGCTGCAATTCAAGATTTATTTAGCGGCAATATTTCTGATTTTTTATCCTATGATAGCCTAGTTTTAGGAGACTTAGAATATTTATTGCACCAACATTTTCAGCGCTTGTCAGACTCCGAAAAACAAGTCATGTCCTGGCTGGCAAATCAAAACAAAGCAGTCGAAATCTCAAAAAAGCCAGCCCTTCTGGAATTATCCCCTTCAGAATTCCTAAAAGCTGTCGAATCCTTGAGACGGCGGTTGTTAATCGAAAAAGTCCAAAAGGGCGATCGCACCCTTTTCACACTCCAACGGGCGATCGCGGAATACATAAAAACTCACACCTTCGAGCAATCTGCATAACTCGCCCAGATTTATCCGCAGCGTCAATTAATTCTCCAATCTAAAATTTAAAATCTCAAATCCCAATACCCGCATTTAGCCTTAAAATAGGACTTACGCACGGGGGCTCAGAAACCGGGTTTTTTTACAAAAAACTTGGTTGTGACCCGCAGATTCGGTAAAAAACCCGGTTTCTTTGGTCGGGGTGCGTCCAGGACTTAAAATTAAAAATACTGACTAGCCAACAAAGCCCTATGTTTGAAGCCCTTGCCGATCGACTCGAATCCACCTGGAAAAAACTGCGCGGACAGAATAAAATCTCCGAATCCAACATCCAAGACGCCATCAAAGAAGTCCGCCGCGCCCTCCTGGAAGCCGATGTCAACCTCCAAGTCGTCAAAAACTTCGTCGCAGAAGTAACGGCCAAAGCACAAGGAGCAGAAGTCGTTTCAGGCGTCCGTCCAGACCAACAATTCATCAAAATCGTCCATGACGAACTCGTCCGCGTCATGGGGGAAACCAACGTACCCCTCGCCACCGCCGAATCCGGGCCGACAGTCATCCTGATGGCCGGTTTGCAAGGAACCGGGAAAACCACAGCCACCGCCAAACTAGCACTCTTACTCCGCAAGCAAAATCTTACCGCACTGCTAGTCGCCACCGACATTTATCGACCCGCCGCGATCGACCAATTGCTCACCCTCGGCAAACAAATCGACGTACCCGTATTTGAACTAGGCAAAGATACCGATCCCGTAGAAATCGCCCGCCAAGGCATCGAACGCGGCAAAGAACTAGGCGTAGATACCATCATCGTCGATACAGCAGGCCGCCTGCAAATCGACCAAGACATGATGGCTGAATTGCTTCGCATCAAACAAACAGTACAACCCCACGAAACACTGTTAGTTGTTGATGCCATGACCGGCCAAGAAGCAGCAAATTTAACCCGCACCTTTCACGAACAAATCGGCATTACCGGCGCCATCTTAACCAAACTAGACGGCGACAGCCGCGGCGGCGCAGCCCTATCCGTGCGGCAAATATCCGGCGCGCCGATTAAATTTGTCGGCGTCGGCGAAAAAGTGGAAGCATTGCAACCATTTTATCCCGATCGCATGGCATCGAGAATACTCGGCATGGGCGATGTCTTGACGCTAGTCGAAAGAGCTCAAGAAGAGTTCGACATCGCCGACGCCGAAAAAATGCAAGAGAAAATGCTGACGGCAAAGTTTGACTTTACCGACTTTCTCAAGCAAACCAGACTGTTAAAAAATATGGGTTCCCTCGGCGGCATCATGAAAATGATTCCGGGGATGAACAAACTCTCCGACGAACAAATGCGGCAGGGAGAAGTGCAGCTAAAACGCACCGAAGCCATGATTAATTCCATGACAGTTGAAGAACGCCGCAATCCCGAACTTTTAGCAAGTTCTCCATCCCGCCGCCGCCGCATCGGCAAAGGCGCCGGCTACGCAGAAAACGACGTAACAAAACTTGTCAGCGACTTCCAGAAAATGCGTACCATGATGCAGCAAATGAGTCAAGGCAACTTTACAGGAATGGGAGGATTGCCGGGGATGCCGGGAATGCCGGGAATGCAGGGAATGCAGGGAATGGGCGGCCAGAAGAAAAAGAAAAAAAATAAGCCTAAAAAAGGTTTTGGACAGTTGTAAAAAATGGTTCGTAGTGAGGACTTCAGTCCTCTCTTTGATGCGGACAAAAAAGGTTTCGGTCAGTTGTAAAAAATAGTTTGTAGTGAGGACTTCAGTCCTCTCTTTGATGCGGACTGAAGTCCTCACTACAAACCTATAGAAACCTACACAATAGTTTTTTTGTTACCAACTTTTACCCAAAAAAGGCTGCAATTGAATATGGTACAAACATTTACTCAACTAGAAACCATATCTCTAGAAGTGCCGAATTCGATCGCCCTAACCGTCACCGGCGACCAATTCGAGGCCTTAGTATTCGCAAATCCCGACTTGAGATTAGAAAGAACATCACAAGGAGAATTAATAGTGAATCCACCCACCGGCGGAGAATCCAGCGAAAGGAATTTCAACATTACCGGGCAACTTGCTCGCTGGTGCGATGACAACGAGGATTTAGGATCGGGTTTTGACTCTTCGGGAGGATTCATCCTTCCTAACGGTGCTAACCGTTCTCCCGACGCTTCCTGGGTGAGTCGAGAACGCCTCGAAGCCTTGACACCAAAACAGCGAAAAGGCTTCGTTCCTCTATGTCCCGACTTTGTAGTAGAGTTGCGATCGGCATCTGACAGTCTCTCCACCCTCCAAACAAAGATGCGAGAATATATTGACAATGGTGCGAGATTGGGCTGGTTAATTGACCCGCAAAATCGGCGCGTAGAGATTTACCGACAGCAAGCAGAAGTAGAAATATTGGCCAATCCAACTGAGTTGTCCGGAGAGGATGTATTGCCCGGATTTGTGTTGAATTTAAGGCGAGTTTGGCGTTAAATTTCCTGTACGCCCCCATAGGGTGAAGATGGCGCCCGAGTTCCGGCCCTGAGAGATATTTGGCTTTGTAAGGCCACGAGAGATGTAGCTGTTACCTTACAGCTTTTTATGCCATGATTTTTAGTGCCATTGGCCTCAAGTCCTAACTGCGAACCACGGACATCACAAGTTTTACAGAACTTTACGTAGCTTGAGAGCGATCGACCAACAATAAGCTTTAGACTTTTAAACAAACGCCGCGACTCCCAGAAATCCGGACTTTAATCTACCGTAAAAAAACATTATGTTTCCAACTCACCGCCCCCGCCGCCTCCGCAACCATCCCCAACTCCGCCGGATGGTACGCGAAAACATCTTGACAACCAGCGATTTAATTTACCCCCTATTTGCCGTACCGGGGGAAGCTTTTGCCAAAGAAGTTACCTCGATGCCCGGTGTTTACCAGCTATCGGTAGACAAAATCGTAGAAGAAGCAAAAGAAGTTTACGATCTCGGCATTCCCGCGATTATTTTATTCGGCATTCCCGCAGACAAAGATACAGACGCGACAGGTGCTTGGCACGACTGCGGCATCGTGCAAAAAGCGACGGCAGCAGTTAAAGCAGCCGTACCGGATTTAATTGTCATGGTCGATACTTGTCTGTGCGAATATACCAGTCACGGTCACTGCGGCTATTTAGAAGTCGGAGATTTAAGCGGCCGAGTTTTGAACGATCCGACGCTAGAATTGCTGAAAAAAACAGCCGTTGCTCAAGCTAGAGCTGGTGCAGATATTATTGCACCTTCGGGAATGATGGACGGTTTTGTGGGAGCAATTCGCGAAGGATTGGACTCGGCTGGATTTGAAGATATTCCCATCATGTCCTACGCGGCAAAATATGCCTCAGCTTATTATGGCCCGTTCCGGGATGCGGCGGATTCTGCTCCGCAATTTGGCGATCGGCGCACCTATCAAATGGATCCAGGAAACGGCCGGGAAGCTCTCAAAGAAATTGCTCTCGACATAGCCGAAGGTGCGGATATGCTGATGGTTAAACCCGCTTTAGCGTACATGGACATCATCTGGCGCGTCAAGGAAGCAACTAATTTGCCAGTTGCTGCTTACAACGTTTCTGGAGAATACGCGATGGTGAAAGCCGCCGCCCTCAACGGTTGGATTGATGAAGAAAGAGTCGTGATGGAAACCTTGACAGGATTCAAGCGTGCTGGTACCGATTTGATTTTGACTTATCACGCCAAAGATGCTGCCCGCTGGCTGCAAAACTGAGACATTCGTGATACCCCAATAGGTTTGGGTTCGGAATACTCGGCGGTTGAAACCGCGTCTGTACACAAAACCCGCCTCTGCGGGTTAAAGGCAAGGGGGTAAAAATTACGCGCTCTTCTTCAGTCTGCGGAGGCAGACTTCCCTTGTCTAGAAGTGGTTTCAACCGCCGTCTAATCTGGCGAATTTTGAGTCAAAAACTTTTCACAAACTTTATACAAAAAAGTATTAATAATTACTGAAATCAGTTATAATTTATGTGTAAATAAAAGAAGTTTTGTAAATTGGGAATTTAATCATCGATCGTTCCCAAGCAAAATTAACTTTCATTCCTGCAAGACCGTAAAGGTAACACAGTTTAGATACAACTTAAAGGCACGTTCAGCATGACATCAACGACTAGGGATTCCAGTCACATTCAATTTTGCACCAGTCGCGATCGCGTTGACATCGTACAAATCCAAGAACTATTTAAAGCCGCCGCCTTTTGGGCGAGGGCGCGCAAGATAGAAGATTGGGAAATTGCGATCGCCAACAGCGAACCCGTAGTTACAGTTTGGGACGGCCCGCGGGCGATCGGCTTTGCTAGAGCCACCTCAGACGGCATCTATCGAGCCACCATCTGGGATGTCGCCATTCACCCCGATTACCAAGGTGCAGGACTCGGCCGCAAATTAGTGCAAACCGTCTTGAGTCACCCTCGAATGTGCCGAGTAGAGCGAGTTTACCTGATGACAACTTACAAACAAAGCTTCTACGAGCGCATCGGTTTTCAGCACAACGCCAGCACCACTATGGTACTAGAAAATCAGCTCCTAGAAGAGAATATCGAATTAGAAATTAGCAAAGGCGAATTGCTAACTGCTATTTGCTAAACCAGCATAAAACTCGCACCAAAATCTCTCCTACGTAGGGTGCGCAATGCGCACCTTACTAGCAAAGGCGAATTGCTAACTGCTATTTGCTAAACCAGCACAAAAATCGCACCACAAAAATCGCACCAAAATCTCTCCTACGTAGGGTGCGCAATGCGCACCTTACTACCTATTAATAATTTCCCTCTTCCCTCCCTGCGTTAAATCCCGTACATTGGTCGTTACCTTCTTCCTTTTTCCTTCTTCCTTCTTCCTTCTTCCTTCTTCCTCAATCACAACTTTGCCAAAGGAATAGAACACTGAGTCCGATTAAAATTGGACTCTTCCGACTCAGAAGGCACAGCCAAAACTTCCAACTTTCCATTCATCAAACTTAAAAGCGTCTGATTCATCAACAACCTCATGCCAGAAGAGACGTGAGAATTATCGCTGCTCTTAGTAGCATCCAACTCCAAATCGTGCTTCAGCAAATCCCAAGATTCGCTCCAAGCACTAACTGAACGCTGATCGTCCACCCAAATGTGAACGCATCCAGATTCCGGCGAAGAGTGTGCAGAAACAGAAATACTTCCCTCCTCCATCTGAGCAATAGCAGTATCTATCAAATGGACTAAAACTTGCCTAAACCTCGGCAAATCTGCCAATACATAAATCCCCGGATCGGGCGGCAATATCTCCAAACGAATGCTGCGATTGGCAGCTTGCAAGTAAGTTAAATCATCAATTTCATCAAAAACCTTCGCTAACTGAATCGGCTCAATATCCATCTTGTCAGTGCCGTGTTCAGTTTTAGCAACAGAGATAATTTCATCTATCAATTTCACCAGCTTGAGTGCTGCGCCGTGAGCTTGTTCGACAAACTCTCGTTCCTCAGCAGGATCGTCGCACAAATCCGAGAGAATTAATTGCAGCGTACCAATCATACTGCTGAGGGGCGATCGCAACTCGTGAGAAGTTCGAGCCAAAAAACCCGCCTTAAATAGACTCATCTCCGATGCCATCTGATAAGCCAATTGAGTTTGCTTCAGTTGCTCTCCAAGGGCATCAAACTTCTCTAAATCATTTTCTTGAGGAGTTGGGGGCACGTAGGGCGCAGGTTCTGGCTGTTGCAAGCTTTTTTGCCGCCCGCGCCAAATCAAACTGCTTCCCAAACCCAGTCCCAGTCCCATACCTAAATATATCAAGTCGCTCCAGCCGATCGGCGCCATATTACTTTGCCTAGGAGTTTAGCTTTTAGCATTTTAGCTCGATCGCGCCTTGTCGCAATATTTCCCAACCGCCACCAGTCCATTTAGCCACAGTCGAAGGCAAACTCGAAGCCGTCGGTGCGGTTGGCGCTGTTGCTAATTCAGTAGCAACTAATGTCAAAACTTCGGGAAACTGTGCCTCAATTTCTGCCACCGACTCTAGAGGCGCTTGGCCTGATAAATTAGCACTGGTAGTTGCCAAAGGGCCTGTCTGCCCTAAAATCTGGAGTGCAAGGGGAAAGTTAGGCACTCGTACTCCGATCGTAGTGCGATCGATCGCATTCATGGCAGCCGGCACCAGTGGCGAAGCCGGCAGCACCAAAGTTAACGCCCCAGGCCAATAGGATGCGGCCATTTGCTGCCACAAATTGAACTCTGCTGGACTCCCCTGCACGTAAGGCCACAAAGCCTCAGCCGATGCAGCCATCAAAATCAGCGGTTTGTCTTGACGGCGCCCTTTAGCTGCAAAAATCAACTCCGCGCGATCGGGCCGCGTCGCCAAAGCGGGTACAGTATCGGTAGGAAAGCTGACAATATAATCTCCTGAAATTGCCCCTTGAATCAAGGAGGCGATCGAAACTTGAGTCATCCGATTTTAGATT
Organism: Oscillatoriales cyanobacterium; assembly: GCA_004293365.1. GTDB lineage: Bacteria > Cyanobacteriota > Cyanobacteriia > Cyanobacteriales > Microcoleaceae > Microcoleus. The sequence goes on from RDYN01000094.1 coordinate 28,670, forward strand.
GTAGATTTTAGGTTTTAGATTTTAGATTTTGCATAAATCTTTGATTGATAAGTTAACCACAGATGTCAAGCAGATCAACACAGATCGACGCAGATAATTTCAAGATCGGAGAGCGAATAAATCCCATGCAAGTCTATTTTAGAATTGCAGCATATTTTTGGAATCTAAAGACGATAGGCTAAAGCAAAGCGATCGATTCCTGCCAAATCCGCAAATATCTGAACATCGCAATAACTCCCGTGACTTTGTAGCATATCAGCCACCGCCGTTTCTTGTCCCGCCATCATCTCAACCAACCAAACTCCCCCAGATTCTAAATAATCGGGAGCCGTTTCTACCAAATGCCGGATGCAATCTAACCCGTCTAAACCGCCATCTAAAGCCAGGTGAGGTTCGTGCTTCAAAACTTCCGGTTGCAGAGTCAGCACCGTGCTGCTGGGAATGTAAGGCGGGTTAGACACCATGCCACTAACTTTACCCTTGAGAAATTCTAGCGGTTGCCACCACAAACCTTGATAAAAATTAATTCGCGATCCAAAGCCTAAATTTTCAGCATTCAGTCGAGCAACTGCCAAAGCTTCCGAACTGCAATCTACTGCATGAATCGTAGTATTTTTCAACGCACAAGCCAAGCCGATCGCGATCGCCCCACTGCCCGTTCCCAAATCCACCCAATGCGATGTTGGATTCGCTGAATAGCTTTTCACAGCATCCACAGCCAAATCGATCAGCAATTCCGTTTCAGGACGAGGAATTAGCACCGCCGGCGTTACTTTCAGCGAAAAATCCCGCCAATGTGCAACTCCGGTTAAATACTGCACCGGCACCCGTTCCTGCAACCGCCGCTGCCACAGTCGATCGAGTTCTGATACAGACAACTTTAATTCAATTTTTGGCAAATCTTTAAACAACTCCAAACGCAGAGCCAACTTATCCAAACCTGCCAGCTCTTGCAACAGCCAGTCGAGTTCTGCTTGGGGAATGTTGGAGGAGCTCGCATCAATCTTAGCTTGATTCACCCACTGCCAAAGCTCTAAACCGGAAACAAACATATAGCCTTTCAAGGAAAAGATGAGGTAGGACTGGGCATAGGGCATAGGGCATAGGGCATAGGGCATAGGGCATAGGGCATAGGGCATAGGGCATAGCGCATACCTCACTTTTTTGAGAGCCACTATAAGAATTTTTGGGAATTGGTCAGTAGTCATTAGTCAGTAGTCATTAGTCAGCAGTCATTAGTCCTTGGTAATTGGGAATTGAGAATTGAGAATTGAGAATTGAGAATTGGTAAATAGTAGGTTGAGTCGAGAGATCCAAAAATCCAATTTACTAACTCAGTCCCGAACGCAAAACCTAATTATGTAGGGTTCCATCCACACCGCACCTTACCGCTATTAAGTAGCACATGAAACCAATTTTCGGGTAAATCCTGTCCGTAACTAATGACCTGTTTGGCCTATGACCAATGCCCTACGACCAATGCCCCATGCTCCATGCCCCATGCCCCATGCCCCATGCCCCATGACCAATGCCCTATGACCAATGCCCTATGACCAATGACTATTAGCGAGCCGGTCGAGCTGGAGCTGGAGATGCAGCCGGTCGAGCTGGAGCTGGAGATGCAGTCGGTCGAGCTGGAGCTGGAGATGGAGCCGCCTGTGGATTTTGACCAGCACCAGCCGGTTGGCGCGATCGCACATATTCTACCGATTCCCGCGACGGAATTAAAATCATTTGGCTCAAAGACGGGTCATTTTCAGTACCCAAAGCTTCCAAAATCCTCTCCAAGTTGACTACCTCAATCTTAATTGTGGAAGTCACGTTCGGCTGCTGCTGCTTAAAACGTTCGACCATTTCCTGCAAGTCCTCCTTGTTAAAAAACAGGGGAAGCTCTTCTTTATCGCCCCGTTGAATCGTCAAATAACCATTTTCCGGGCCACCTCTGGCCAAAAACAGAGGTACACCGTTTAAGTCGTTAACTTGTTGCCCAGCCTGCTGAAGTACAGTTTTCGCCGACTGTACCTGCTGCGCTGCGGGAATAAAAGCAAACAGCACCTGATCCGGCTTGCCTTTATTTTCTTGAGCCAGCCGATAAATTTCCCCCAGCGACACGGGTGTCACGCGCGCCGACGCCGCCAACTGAGGATTTCCCGTTTTCAGTTGATCGACAAAAGCTTGAGCATCTTTCTGGCTGATAAAAATTCTGGCTACCGAAGCATTACCAGTTTGACCCTGACCTTGCTTGGGAACAGAAGCGATGAAGAACGCACCTTGACCGTCTGTAATCGTAAATACCGGCACCGGGCGTAACTTTTCTACAACTTGTGGCACTGGCAATGCGAGTGCAGACATCTTGGCAAGGGGCTCCGGGCCGAGCAGAGTGCAGCCCACAATCCCCAATATTGCGCCTAAACGAACTAATGATTTCATGTTTTTCCACCATCCGCGATCCTGAAACACATTAACGCAAAGACTGGCTCCTTGACACGATCGACAAGAACTGCCTCAATCGGTTGGCATTTTGAACAAATGTAAACCTCAGCCGCAGTTTCTGCTTGAACCTACTATTTAATATTGTGCGATCGGGATGACAGGATTTGAACCTGCGACATCCTGCTCCCAAAGCAGGCGCGCTACCAAGCTGCGCTACATCCCGGTGTATTTGCTATCTCTCAACCATTAACGCACAAAACCACCTGCTTGTCAAGCTTTTTTGAATTTTAGCTTTTGATGCAGCGCGGCTTGACAAGCTTTGCAAGGCAAAGCTTCATAACTGCCAAGCTGCGGGGATACATTAAGAGCGTAACTGACCGCAGCCCACAGGCTTGTGAGGTGTTTGGCAGCTTGAATATTGCATTTACTCAACAAATCAACGCTGACCTCCACCGGACGAGCTAATCTGGATACCAAAACATACCTTTAATGCCCTCTGGATCGGACATAAAGCCCAAATTTCGGTAAAAATCCACCACCTGAGGGTCAGCAAATAAGGTAATGTTGCTGATGTCTTCACTGCGGAGTTTTTTAATGATGTATTTCATCAGTGCCTTGCCCATGCCTTTACCCTGGTAATCAGGATGAACTACCACATCCCAAAGCGTGGCATTAAAAGCATGGTCTGAAGTCGCTCTGGCGAAACCCACCAGCCGTCGCTGGCTGCCCCGTATCTCCCACATAGAGACGACTAGGAAGCTGTGCACAATTGCTTTTTTGACTTTACGCAGGGGACGGCGGGACCAACCCACTGCATTACAAAGTTCTTCGAGTTCGTAGAGGTCAATGTCCCGATCGCAACTAAAAAAGATGCGAGCGTTGCCGCTGGCGGGTTTGCGAAACATTGGGGAAAGCGGATCGCCTAACCCAAGAGCCACATCTTCCTCAAATTCCGCTGTTTGGGGTACAGAGGCAGACTCAGAACTACTAAATAAGTTTTTCCAAAAACCCATGCAGGCGCGGTTAAGGTAGTAGAAGTTGGACGACGTGAAAGAGAGCCCGATAGATAAACCCACTCCGACCGGGGTGGGATGAATTGCGGGTAGCCTCTTGAGGAACAGTTTACGGTACACTCATCTTACGCCGAAAACAGGGATTTGTCGTCCAACATTGACTCTGCTCTTTTTTGCTTCCCGTCAAGTTTGGTAGAACTGTTCTGCTAGCCTGTGCCGGGACAACCCGGTGTTAAGGTAAAATTTGTTGCCCAACCAGGACAGAGGCATTTAGGAATTGCTTCTTTTGAGTACCGCCGATCGCGTCGGAACTCATACAATTGGTGGGAAATACCACCCGAATGGCGCAACCGCGACATTCTAGTTATACATTCCCCGACAGATTTGATTTTTGTTTTTAGTGAGGAGACGCGCGAAATTTAAGTCGGATCGTCAAATCGAAAATCCCATTGCCATAAGGCATGGGAGGACTAACTAAATAACAAATTTGCCGGACATTACGGGACAATCTGATACAATCAAACAAGAGTTGAGGAAAAAACTATTGTCAAGTACGTCCCACTCTCACCATCATTCATCCTTGGAGTCAACGAAAGAAATCTCCGACGTTGGGAACAAAGCCAGTGAAAAATCCAAAAGCTTCTTGCCCTATTGGAACGAATTTTCTCATGAGATGTCCGAATGGTTGTCGTTGCCCACAAAAACCGATTGGCAAGAAGAGGCTTTGACCAATGCCAATGGAACAGCGAGCAAAACTGGTGTAAACTCCTGGTACCGAACCAAACAAACCTTAGTCCAGAACAAAAAATGCTTGAAGACGTGCTTGCAGTCCTCCACCGATCGAGTAGTAGATTGTACGGACGGCGACAGTAGAAAACTCAAATCTCACAAGCTCAGGATTTATCCCAGTCAGGAATTAAATAAAGTCTGGCGTAAATGGCTAGCAGCCTGTCGTTATTGTTTCAACCAAGCAATAGCAATGCAGCGCAAAAAGCCCTTAAGTAAGTTGCAGTTGCGTAACGAAGTTATGCGAGGCGATTTACCAGAATGGGTAAAAGAAACGCCTTGTCATATCAGACAGAATGCTATTTTTGATGCTCACCGAGCATTTAAGGCAAGTTCAGACGCCAAGTTCCGTAGCATCAGAGATTACTCTCAAACCATAAAGTTTAACGATTCAAACTTCAAAAAAGGCACTTGGTATCCTTCCTTAACCAAAGGATTAACCTATCATACTTCTGAGATAATTCCTGAGTGCGATCGAGGTACTCAGTTGGTATACTGCAAGGGTCGTTGGTTTGCAGTGTTTCCTCTGTCAGTTACCGCAGAGCCTACGGACGCAACAGGAATTATTGCATTAGATCCCGGCGTAAGAACATTTATGACCGGGTTTGATGGCAATAAATTCCTTGAGTTTGGAGGTGGTGACATGGGGCGAATAGCTCGTCTCTGTCAACACCTAGATAACCTAATGAGCCGAATGTCTCAAGCTACGAAACAGCGCCGAAAACGAATGAGACAAGCGGCTCACCGTATGAGAATACGCATTCGTAATTTAGTAGACGAATGCCAGAAACAAACCGCTTGCTATTTAACTAGCAACTATAGATTCATATTTCTTCCGACTTTTGAGTCTTCCCAAATGGTCGCCAAAGCACGAAGAAAGATTCGTTCAAAAACTGCTAGAGCCATGTTGACATGGGCGCATTACAGATTCAAACAAACCATCAAACATCAGGCAAATGTTAGAAATGTCAATGTGATTGATGTCACTGAAGAATACACGTCTAAAACTTGTACCCATTGCGGTCACGTACATCAAAAGCTAGGTGGTTCTAAAGTGTTTACTTGTCCTGAATGTGGCTGTTCAATCCCACGAGATTACAATGGCGCTTTTGGTATATTACTGAAAGCTTTGCGGGATACCGCCTCTATCTCCTATGAGGGTGATAGTGCTCTCGTTACTTTGTCCGGTAATAGCCGGGCAAGTGTCGCGTAAATGTATCAGTCAATACCTAGTATATCTCCCGCACCTTCCCCTCAATTATGGCTTCGGGTTTAAAACCATCTACACTAGAACTTCTCAAGCGCTTTAACCGAGCGTTTCCACAGTTTTACGAGCAATTTGTCAGCAGCGAAATCCAACTGCAAAACCTCAAATTAGCTTACCAACTTTACAAAACTCGGCAAGCCGTCATCGAAATTAGAGCCGAAGGTAACAAAAGTGCCCTGCATTTTGCTTACCGGAACCAGTCTTTTCTGCTGAGCGACATTTTCGGTGTGCTGGCTGCCTACGGGCTGACGATTCACAGTCTGAGTCTCTACGGTCAAATTTACCCGCCGATGCTGGTATTTATCAAATTGGTAGTATCTCGCGGTGGCAAGGTACTGGCAGATAAAACCGCAGAAAACGTCTGTAGGGCGGTTCGAGAGGCCTTGGCGGGGCATTTTGAGGTGGAAGAGATGTTGGCCGTGGAATTTAATTTAGACGCGGGTTTGGAGGATGTGGCTACTGAATTTTACGTCGATCCTGTTTTCCACTTGCCGGCTTTGCTGATTGAAGCAGACAACCAGCCTGGACTTTTTTACAAAGTTATGTATGCTATCTGGCAAGAGGATTTGTTGGTGGTAAATGCAAATTTATTGGTTTGGCGGGGGCGAACTCGCTTGATTCTCTACTTGTTGGGCCCCAATGAAAGTTTGATTCCTGAGTATCTGGGGCAGAAAATCGCTGAGGGGGTGCGACAAAGATTGCTGGGCGAGCGGTTTTAGGAATAGCGCCTGACGCTGGTGAAAGCCGGTTTCTCACAACAACGTTTCGGAGCTATCAGATCGAGCTTAAGGACGTTCTTAATTCCTGAAACCCTTGATTTTATTACTTCTTTGTGATTTCTACTTCCGACTTCCATTTCTCTTGCGTTCAGAAACTGGGTTTTTGCTCAAAACCTGATATTCATCGAGAGAAAGTTAAACTGAGCCGATCGCCCGGAGTGTAACTGCCGATCCCTCTGTGCTGATTTCGCGATAGGATAAAATTATGGCAACCATCGACATCCTAGGGGTTCGGCACGCTTGCGATTTGACGGCTCCCACTCCAACTTCCCCGGTTCTGGTATTTGTCCACGGCTGGCTGTTAAGCCGCCGCTACTGGCAACCTCTAACCGATCGCTTGGCACCCAACTATCAGTGCCTGACTTACGATTTGCGCGGGTTTGGCGATTCTCAATCCGACGGCGAGAGCCATCTAGAGCATGGGGAACCGCTAAATTCCTGCTACACTCCCGCAGCCTACGCTCGGGATTTGGAAATTTTACTCAAAAAACTGGATATTTCTAATGCTTGGCTGGTGGGACACTCTCTCGGCGGTACGATCGCCCTTTGGGGAGCCAGCCAATTGTGCGATCGCATTAAAGGTGTTGTCTGCATCAATGCAGGCGGCGGCATCTATCTAAAGGAAGAATTCGAGCGATTTCGAGCGGTTGGCAAACAGCTAGTAAAAATGCGTCCGCGCTGGCTGCCTCACTTGCCGTTAGCAGATTACGTGTTTGCCCGCGATTCTGTGGCAAGATCGATCGGGCGATCGTGGGGAAGGCAGCGCTTGAGAGATTTCGTGGCAGCCCATCCAGATGCAGCTTTGGGAGCTTTGTTGGACTCCACCACAGAAGCCGAGATTCACCTGTTGCCGCAAATAGTGTCCCGACTCAAGCAGCCCGTGTATTTTATTGCCGGCACTAAAGACAAAATTATGGAACCAAAATACGTGCTGCATTTGGCTAGCTTTCACTGGATGTTCCAAGGTTGCGGCGAAAATGTCCTTCAGCTTCCCGATTGCGGCCATTTGGCAATGGTGGAACAGCCAGATGCAGTGGCTAGTTATTTGGAAAATATTCTGAAAGAACACACTTAAAGGGCATGGGGCATGGGGCATGGGGCTCCGTGGCCCGCGCAGGGAATGGGGCTCCGTGGCCCGCGCAGGGAATGGGGCTCCGTGGCCCGCGCAGGGCTCTAGCGAAGCTCCGGGATGGGGCTCCGTGGCCCGCGCGAAGCTCCGGGATGGGGCTCCGTGGCCCGCGCAGGGCATGGGGCATGGGGCATTAGAACTTACAAATAACCAATATAGCGGTTCGATCGCGTGGTGAGGTATGCCCAATGCCCAATGCCCAATGCCCAATGCCCGGCCAGTCGTACCTCCTATGGGAGCTCGAAAGGCTATAACAAATAACCAATAACCAGTAACCACTGACTTCTTCCTTAACCTAAAATCTGTTATGTTTAAGTAGATAAGTCTGCCCGATCGCCCTTTTCGGACAGAGCAAGTCCTTAGATGAGGAAAATATAGACAATAATGTACAATAAGGTCGAAGTATAGACATTGACCTTATGTACAAGTCGCACTCCAGAAAGCAAAAAAATTAGGTGTGACAGTAAAAACCTTGCAGCGCTGGGATATTTCTGGGAAGCTACCCGCAAAAAGAATAACCCTAGACACAAAGATGTATACTCAAAAAGTAAAAACCACAGTGTTGAGGTCGAACAATGCTTTTATCCATCAAAACAAAGCTAAAGCTGAGTACAAATCAAGAGACGATAATGAGCAAGCACGCTGGAATAGCTCGGTTTACTTATAATTGGGGATTGGCTACTTGGAATAGTTTTTATAAGGATGGATTGAAGCCTAACAAATACCTCCTCAAAAAGTTCTTTAACAATCACGTCAAGCCTGAGTTTACATGGATTAAACAATCGGGAATTAGTCAGAAAATAACTCAATACGCCTTTGACAATTTGGGTGATGCTTTTTCTAGATTCTTCTCTGGTAAAGGTGGTTGTCCGAAGTTCAAAAAGAAAGGAATTCACGACTCTTTCACCATTGATGCGGGTGGCAAACCAATTCCTGTGGGCGGTACTTCAATTAAATTACCCACAATTGGATGGGTAAAGACCTATGAAGGTTTACCGCATACCACTTGCAAATCAATTACTATTTCACGTACTGCCGACAGTTGGTTTATCGCGTTCGCCGGAGAGCAAGAACACAAGCCGACTCTCAAACAACACGAGATTGTGGGCGTTGATTTAGGCGTCAAGGTTCTAGCTACGCTGTCAACAGGCGTAGTATTCCCGAATCCAAAGCATTACGAGGCTCATCTCAAAAAGCTCAAACGATTATCAAAAAAGTTTGCTCGAAAAGTCAAAGGCTCAAATAATAAGTACAAGGCGAAAATTCAACAGGCAAAATGTCACGCTCGGATAGCAAATCTTAGGAAAGAAACTCTTCATCAAATCACTACTTACTTATGCAAAAACCACGCCAAGATAGTAGTAGAAGATTTAAACACTTCAGGGATGTTATCAAATCACAAGCTAGCACGGGTAATCGCTGATTGCGGATTCTACGAATTCAAGCAACAGCTAGAGTATAAAGCCCAAAAGTTTGGGTGTGAAATAATCATTGCTGACCGTTGGTTTCCCTCAACCAAGACTTGTTCTAACTGCGGATATATTCAAGATATGCCCCTAAAAGAAAGAATTTACAATTGTGAAAGTTGCGGTCATTGGATGGACAGGGATTTGAACGCAGCAATTAATTTATCGCGCTTGGCTTTCATCGTGAAAGCTTACCGAGGGATAGCCGCTCCCATGCTCCCGTTGAAGTAAGAAGCAAATGTCTAGACTTGTCTAGGATTTGTATAGCAGGTTTTCAATCAATAGCGACTTTCAACTCTAAATTCTAATTCTACTTAAATATCTGTGCGCGTTAACCTCACCGATCGGCAACAACACATCCTTTGGGCAACGGTTCGCCACTACATAGCAACAGCGGAACCCGTTGGCTCAAAAGCTTTGGTTGACGAATACAACCTCAGCGTCAGCCCAGCTACCATTCGCAATGCGATGGGGACTCTTGAAAAAGCTGGACTGCTCTATCAGCCCCACACTTCTGCCGGACGAGTCCCCTCTGACTCCGGCTACAGAATTTATGTAGACCAGTTGATTCAGCCGTCTGATACGCTGGCCCGTAAGGTGGAACAGGTACTGGATCAACTTAATTGGTCGGATGGTCGCATGGATGGGGCACTCCGCGGCGCTGCTAAAATTCTGGCAACGATCAGCGGTTATATTGCCATGATTACCATACCGCAAACCAATATGGCTTGCTTGCGACACTTGCAACTGGTGCAGCTAGAGGCGGGAAAGGTGATGCTGATCGTGGTGACGGATGCCTACGAAACTCATTCGGTGTTAGTACAGTTGCCGAAGGGCGCAGAAGGTAATTGGCCGGATGTTGAAATTGTCGATCGCCAATTGCAGATTTTGTCCAATTTTTTGAACAGCAAGTTGCGCGGACGATCGCTCTCGGAACTCTCGGCTGTAGACTGGAGCGAGTTAGACCGGGACTTTGAACTGTACGCTGAGTGGATGGAAACCATGCTTGCTGCTTTGAGCAGCCGCCAAAGCAATCCAACCTACACGCGGATTCTGATCGGCGGTTTGGCAGAAGCGCTGCGCTTACCTGAGTTTTCGCAGTTGCAGCAAGTTCAAACCCTGGTGCAACTGCTGGAACAAGAGCAAGAACTGCTTTGGCCTTTGATTTTTGAATCGCCTGATTTGGACTCGCCCGGGAAGCGGGTAACGGTGCGTATTGGTTCAGAAAATTCGTTAGAACCAATTCGGGGCTGTACTCTGATTTCTTCGACTTACCGCCGGGGATCAGTGCCGGTGGGTAGTGTTGGGGTTTTGGGGCCGACGCGGATGGTTTACGAAAATGCGATCGCGGTGGTGGAAGCTGCAGCGGATTATTTGTCCGAAGCTATTGGCGGAAATCGAGTGAATTTTCCCGAAGGATAACATATTGTTATATTCACCATAATTGAGATAGCCCCAAGCCTAACTAGCTTGGGGTTTAATTATCCTTACCGGATGTGGTGGCAACATTAAAAAAACCATTTTTTTTGTCAATAAACATTTGCTTTTCGGCTCTTGCTGGGGCAAGAAACCAAAGCATCGCGCTTCACTAGAGATTTTCGCAAACAACCCGCTTGCTGCGTCTAGGAGTGGCTCGGAAACTGGCAGGAGTTGCGGGCGATCGGCTTTGACGAAATAGCGAGTGAGCCCCGATCGCCCATTTACAGGAAGCGCTCGCGGAGCACTCCTCGCTCGGTTGCTGAAAGCAGCCTGAGCGAGGAGTTTTGCCGGCACTGTCCGGTCGGCGATCCCAAGCACTCCGGGATAGTGCCTGCGAGAAATGAATTGAAGACCCGGGAACAGCACTTCTATGGGCCCTAAGGCAGCAAAATATCAAAATCTTAAGACATTTTAGAGAGTTCGTCAAAAAGATCTAAAAAAGATTAGTGTTGAGAGGAAAGGTATATTTCTTTTGGAAATAGCCCAAGTTAGACAATTGCCCACAAGTTGCAGCAATTTTGGCTTGATTGCGGCTCCATAAAAGATTTAACCGCTGAGTTAAGATCGAAATTAAATTTAGGGAATTTTCTTTTACCATTCAATGAAATCGAGCGATAAAACTAAGAATACCTTTGCTATAACAACGCCTCTGTATTATGTCAATGATTTACCTCACGTTGGCAGCGCTTACACGACTATGGCAGCCGATGCCCTAGCCAGATTTGAGCGGCTGCGGGGCAAATCAGTGTTGCTGGTTACGGGGACGGACGAACACGGGCAGAAAATTCAGCGCACGGCCGAGAATTTAGGACGATCGCCCCAAGCTCACTGCGATTTAGTAGTTCCCGGGTTTGAGGCGCTGTGGGAGCAACTCTCTATCCAGTACGATCGCTTCATCCGCACAACTTCCCGCCGCCACGAGTATATTGTCAAAGAATTTTTCCAGCGCGTCTGGAACTCCGGCGACATCTACTTGAACCAGCAACAAGGCTGGTACTGCGTATCCTGCGAAGAATTCAAAGATGAACGCGATTTGCTCCCCGGAAATCGGTGTTCCATCCACGCCAGCAAGGAAGTTGAGTGGCGCGACGAAGAAAATTACTTTTTTCGCCTGTCGCGCTATCAAGACCAACTCCTGGCATTGTACGCAGAACGTCCCGACTTCATCGCGCCGGAAAGTCGGCGCAACGAAGTGCTCAGCTTCGTCAACTCCGGACTCCAAGACTTTTCGATTTCTCGGGTGAATCTAGAATGGGGCCTGCCAATACCAGTTGACTCCAGCCACACCATTTACGTCTGGTTTGACGCTTTGCTGGGATATGTGACTGCTCTGCTCGATCCGGACAGCGACCCGCTGTTAGAGAATGCTTTATCTAAATGGTGGCCGATTGACCTGCACTTGATCGGCAAAGATATTCTCCGCTTCCACGCAGTTTATTGGCCGGCAATGCTGATGTCAGCCGGTATGTCGGCGCCAGGCCGCGTCTTCGCTCACGGTTTTTTGACCAAAGACGGCAAAAAAATGGGAAAAACGGAGGGCAATACTTTAAACCCAGTCGAATTGGTCAATAAATACGGCGCTGATGCAGTTCGTTACTATTTCCTCAAAGAAATTGAGTTCGGAGAGGACGGCGATTTTAACGAAACTCGGTTTATCAATATATTGAATGCTGAGCTAGCAAATGATTTGGGAAATTTGCTTAACCGCACCTTAAACATGGCTCGCAAATATTGCGGTGGCTCAGTGCCAAATGTGTCGGGGGAAACCATTTCCGGCGACAACCTTCTCAAGGGTATGAGCGTGGATTTGGGCGATCGAGTGGCGGGTTTTTACGAAGAGTTAGCTTTTAGTAAGGCTTGCGAAGCTGTGCTTGCATTAGTTCGAGCAGGTAACAAGTTTATTGACGTACAAGCACCTTGGAGTTTGTACAAGCAGGGACAGAGCGAAAGTGTTCAACAAGTGTTATATTCTGTTCTGGAATCTGTTAGACTAGCATCTTACCTTTTATCGCCCATTATTCCGAATATCAGCAACGCTATCTATCAGCAGCTAGGTTTTTCAATTGACTTTAACGATCGGGTTGCAGTTAACAGTTTAGCGACTTTTGCAGTTCATGCTGCCTGGGGCGCTTTGCCTGCCAACCAAACTCTGGGAGAACCCCAACCAGTGTTTAAGCGGCTGGAACTGCTGGAAACAGTAGCGTCATAGTCGGCAGCTTGCGATCGGGGTGCTATGACAGATTATGAATTAGCACTTAATTTCCTTACCAATCTTTCATAAAAATTGAGGCATAACAATCATGTTGAATAGAATAGAAAGCAACGACCTTTTTACGCCTGAACAGGTTCTGGAAAATCGCGGACGAGTAGCAATTTTTATTGACGGCTCTAACCTTTTTTACGCGGCTTTGCAGTTAGGAATTGAAATTGATTACACTAAGCTGCTGTGCCGTTTAACTGCGGGATCGCGGCTGCTGCGCTCTTTTTTCTACACGGGTGTCGATCGCACTAACGAGAAACAGCAGGGGTTTTTGCTGTGGATGCGCCGCAACGGCTACCGCGTGATTTCTAAGGATTTGGTGCAGTTACCCGACGGTTCTAAGAAGGCGAATTTGGATGTAGAAATTGCTGTGGACATGATGGCGTTGGTGGGTTCCTACGACACGGCCGTTTTGGTGAGCGGCGACGGCGATTTGGCCTATGCTGTGGATGCTGTGAGCTATCGCGGCGTGCGGGTGGAGGTGGTGAGTTTGCGATCGATGACCAGTGACAGTTTGATTAATGTAGCCGATCGCTACATCGATTTGGAAATGATTAAAGACGACATCCAAAAAACTTCGCGTCCTAATTATGCCTACCGCCCGTTGTCGGGTTTGAGCTTGATGGACGAACACGACGACAGATAGGGAATGGGGAATGGGGAATGGGGAATGGGGAATGGGGAATGGGGAATGGGGAATGGGGAATGGGGAATGGGTAATGGGTAAGGGGTAATAGCTGATGGGTTGAATAATTTAAAATTAGAAGTTAAAAATTTAGCTCAAGTATGACAGATTTTTGATTAGTGTTTTTAATTAGCCAATTACCAATTATCAATGCCCAATGCCCAATTACCAATTATCAATGCCCAATGCCCAATTACCAATTATCAATGCCCAATGCCCAATGCCCAATTCCCAATGCCCAATTATCAATTACCAATGATTAATCTCAAATCCAAAATTCCCCATCTCAAATCCCCGAAATTAATGCTGCTATTGTTAACAGCACTGATTTTGGGGATTAATGCTTGTGCGGCTCCCCAAGAGACTCAAAAGAACAAATTAGCTGAGGATCTCAAAACTGCTCAGCAGTCAAATAGCACTTTAACTTTGAACAAAGTAACCCTAGAACAAGCAAACGAAAAGGGCGAGACGTTCTGGAAAGTAAACTCAAAAAACGCCGTTTACAGCAAAGACCAAAAGATAGTTAACGTTCAGAAACCTGTGGGCAAATTGTTTCAGGACGGCAAAGAAATTTACGACATTCAGGGAGAAACCGGGCAGGTATTTCAAGAAGGTAATCAGGTTTTTCTCAAAGGTAACATAGTCGCTACCGATCTGAAAAACGGCGTGGTATTGCGGGGAAATGAGTTGGAGTGGCGACCGAAGGAAGATGTTTTAGTTGTCCGCAATAATTTGACTGGACAGAACAAACAGGTGACTGCTTCAGCGAAGGAAGCGCGGGTTTTCAGCAGGGCTAAGAGGATGGAGTTATTCGGTTCTGTGGTGGCGAAGGTTAAAGATCCAATTTTGCAATTGCGAACCGAACATTTAGTTTGGTTTGTGGAGCAACAAAAGGTACACAGCGACCAACCGACTCAAATTGACAGATATAAAGATAAAACAGTAACAGACAGCGGTTTTGCAGATAAGGTAGATGTAGACTTAAAAACCAAGATTGCGACGCTGACGCAAAACGCTCAATTGATGCCATCAGATCCGCCGCTGCAAATAGAAAGCAGTTTGATGAGTTGGAATTTTCCGGCGCAAATTGTGGTGTCGCCCGGGCCTGTAAAGATTTTTCACCGCGTAGAAAAGGTGACGATGACTGGGGATGTGGGGCGGGGAGATTTAGATAAAAAGATTTTTTATTTGACGGGAAATGTGGTAGGAATCGGGGAGAAACGTGAATCTCAATTAAATACCGATCGCGTAACGTGGTATTTAACTAACCAGACCTTCGATGCGGAAGGAAATGTGGTTTACAAGCAATTAAATCCGGTGTTTAATTTGACTGGGCCGAGGGCGGCGGGAGAGTTGAAAAATCAAACTGTGATTGTCAAAGGTGACGGTGCCGGCGGCCAAGTGGTGACGGAATTTGTGCCGGATGAGAAGAAGGGAATTTTGGACAGCAGATAGGATTGTGACTTTGGACTCTACTATTTGGTCTTTCTGCTTCTGTCAGGGTGCTGGGATGGGTTGGTACGGATATCTCCCACGCTGCACACCTGCAACTGGGTTGCCCATAAGCGAGGATAGACTGTAAATTATTAAAAGAATGGGTTTAAAACCCCGTCCTTCTAGGACGGCTTTCTATTAGATGAGCGTGAATTTACGATTGGCAAAACAACCCCAAACCAGGTTAGAATTAAGTTGCCAGGGTGAAACTCCCTTGCCATCGTGAAACAGTTAAGACACACTTTCAGGCATGAATTTAGGGGCAAAGAGCAGCGAAAACTCTTAAAACAGCTAGGGATTTAAAAATAACATCCCAATATCCTGAGAACGAAACACTTTGTTGACGATTCAAGTAAGGCGGGGCACGCCTAAACTCTAGGTTCGTATCCTAGTACGCTTGGGGAGATAGACCCTCTGGGATTCACTAAGTTAAGCTCGTCAATAGGTGGTATGCCACGGTTGAAAGGTTTAAGCATTGCCGTAAGGATAGTGAATAATAAGGTCAGTCGTGGATCCAAGAATCCTCGGGCTTTTAGGTCGAAGAGTGTCAAAAGTGTATCGAATAGTAACGGTCTTATGTACAAGCAACTAATTTCAAAGATCAAACCGCTTTTGAAATCACTATTTGCGATCGGTCTGGTACTGACGCTAGCCCTCGGTAACGCTGACGGAGCTCTGGCTGCTCGCAGCGGAGGACGGATGGGGGGCGGATCTTTTAGAGCTCCGGCGCGCAGTTACTCGTCTCCGACTAGCACTTACGCGCCGTCTGGTGGTTACGGTGGTGGCTATCGCGGCGGTTTTGGTGGCGGTTTCGGATTCCCCTTCTTACTGCCGTTTTTTGGCTTTGGGGGCGGATTTGGCGGCCTGTTTTCGATTTTGATTTTTATTTCGATCGCGAATTTCCTCGTTCAAAGCTTCCGTCGCGCAGGGGATTCAACTGACGAACTCGGCAACAGCGCGCCTACTACCACGGTATCTGTGGCCCGCTTGCAAGTTGGTTTGCTAGCAGAGGCCCGCGGTTTGCAAGCCGAACTCGACTCGCTAGCGCGCAAAGCGAATACCGATACAGTGGCCGGCCGCGCTCAAGTGCTGCAAGAATCTACTCTGGCGCTGCTGCGGCATCCTGAATACTGGGTTTACGCGGGCGCTGAATCTATGCAAACTCGCTTGGAAGCAGCCGAAGCTAAATTTAACCAGTTTTCTTTGGCAGAACGCAGCAAGTTTACTGAAGAAACGCTCTCGAATTATAACAACCAGCTCCGGCAAGCAGGGAGCAGCAATAACCTGCCAGTTGTGCAGGAAAACGGCGCCCTAGTTGGTTCTGACATGAATTCAGATCCTGGGGAATTTATTGTCGTGACGGTGATTGTCGGTACTGAAGGCAAGTTGCAATTGCCGACAGTGAGAAACTCTGAAGATTTGCGCCAAGCTTTGCGCCAAATTGGGGGAGTATCGAGCGAGCAGTTGTTGGCGGTTGAGGTGCTTTGGACTCCTCAAGCTAACGGCGACACTCTGACTGCTGATGATATGTTGGCTGGCTATCCTGATTTGCGATCGATTTAGCGTCCGTCGTTAACGAGATGGGGCGCGGGAGACAATACTCCACGCCCCATCCGGCTGCAAAGCTGTGCGGGAGAACCGGATTGGTTTTAAGACGGAGATGAAGCCGGATGTTGTGGAATGCCGATCGATTTAAAAAAGATTGTTCAACCAATGCTAGTATTGAAAGATCGTGATAGAGTCTGGTTCATCTGTTATTGGGAAGGTCTGCCCTAATAGGATTTTGCCAAGCAGTTAGGCAGAATAAAAAAACTGTATTCAGCGAGGAGTGACTGCTTCGGAAGAAGTTGCGACCGCGCGCCCTCTAAATTTAATATAAAAAGCGATCGGGAGCTAAACTTATGCCTGACAGCAGCCGAAAAAAAGCACTTTTTATTTTGAGCCAGTTAAATAATGACGATATCGACTGGATCGTCCAAAAAGGCAAAAAAGAAATTCTCGAACCGGGCGAGATTTTGATCCACGAAGGGAGACAGCACGATGCGCTCTACATTGTTTTGAATGGGAGTATGAGCGTTTGGATCGAGGCACAGGAGAGCAAAGAACTCGCTAAAATAGGTAGCGGAGAACTTGTGGGAGAAGTTTCTTTCATTGACGCTCGCCCTCCTTTGGCAACGGTGATGGCGATCGAAGAAACTCACTTGTTGGCAATTCCTCGGCGGCAGCTAGTCGTAAAACTTCAACACGATATGGGTTTTGCTTCCAGATTTTATTATGGAATTTCGCTGTGTCTGGCAGACAGGATGCGCGGTACTATCCGACATATAGAATACGGTCGCAATATAGAATTGGAGCAGGAGGAATTAGATCGGGAGGATATTAATCCAAACGTTCTGGAAAATTTGGCGCTAGCTCAGGCTAAGTTTAATTGGCTGAGGGAAAATGTGAGGGCTTGATTAATTTTAATTCAATTCGCATTGATGTCAACTTTAAAATCTCAAAACAGAAGCACTCCTACTTAAAAAACCCGGTTTTTTAACCACCCGTGCGTAATATCATCTCCGAATACAATATTGGTTTGTAGTGAGGGCTTCAGCCCTCATCCCTGACGCTTGACTGAAGCGCGATCGGCATCGAGCTGTTTTTATTGCAGGTAATTCACGGAGGATAATATTAAGTCCTAAATTAGACCTGAATTGCAAAAGTCCTTTTAATGAAATTTTAGGACGGGCGGGACGCCCATCCCACAAGAAAAAAAATTGTGGGATGGGCGTCCCGCCCGTCCTAAGTATTTTTGCAAGAGGTATATTATCAAAACATCAGTCGAAAGCAAAATAAGGGCGGGTTTTACCGCCCACGATCGATCGACAATTCCCGTATCTAGAAAAACCAGCCCCTCGGCTGTGCAGTTGCAACCTCGCGCGCCAAAGCGCAATTACAACCAGACAACCTAGATAATTCCCGGCCCTTTGCCGCGGGTGTCTGCATCCATTGTCAGTTGTCCTTCTTCGCCTTTTTTATCTTTGATTTCTGCGAGAATTCGAGCGCGTTCTGCTGCTTCGGCTTCTTCTTTTTCTCTCAAATCGCCCGGTTCGTTGATGTACATTTCCGGTTCGATCGCATAATTGTTAACCAGACCTTCCTTGTCCACTGTATAACCATCTGTGGTGTGAATGCTTTCGTCATCGGTTTGGTCGTCGGTTTTGGCGCTTTGCTGCTTATCTTCGGTGGTGGTGTGCATGAAGTGAGAGCCTTCGCGTTCTTGCCGCGCTGCTGTCTCAGCAGGAGTAATGCCCCTATCGTAGTGGGGGGCTTCCATATTAGCTTCGATTTGTTCGTCGGTCGGTGTTGATTTGCTAATTTGTTCGTCGGCCGGTTTTGGTTGGCGATTAGTCATGATTTTTTCCTGAGTTATCTTTTCAAAAAGGTCTTTGGCTTATGTTTAAATATTAAGCCTAAGCTAACTCATTCACTAACTATCTTTGGTTAGAGTTTCCTGAAACTTGCTGTTATCTAAAACACATTTATTGAGTCTTCCTCAAGACTGATAAAGTTCTATTTTAATTGAAAACTTCACAGCGGGCGCTTATTTGACATCTATCTAAAGGTAGGGAATTGGTAATTGGTAATCGGGAATTGGTAATTGGTAATTGGTAATCGGTAATTGGAAACTGGCGAAATGACTAATGACTAATGACTAATGACTAATGACTAATGACTTCTTTTACGATTCTTTGAAGAAGCGGATGATTTCGCGGACGTGGTTGAGAAATTGTCCGTCCGAGGTTAGTTGGGCGATCGCACTTTCGGCATCTCTTGCCAGTTTAGTGTGTTCTGCATGATTTGTCGATCGCAAATTTTCTAGAGATGCGGCTAAAGTAGGGCTTGCTGAAAAAGTCAGAAAACAGCATTTAGAAAGATGAGTGAATTTGAGCTGGCATCGGCAATATAAGTTTTGTCAATCTTGTGATGGCA
>RDYN01000095.1:0-21308 GCA_004293365.1 Oscillatoriales cyanobacterium
TAAGGTGCGCAGTGCGCACCCTACAAATACTGGTTTATTTCAGAGAAGTCAAGCCCGTAAATTTTGGGTTTGGCATGGGTAAGGTGCGCACTGCGCACCTTACAAATACGGAAATCTGCTAATTTTAATTAATTAAATGCCTAATTATTCGGAAAATAATACAGAAATAACTGCTCAATTGCGAGTTGATGGTGTAAGCGTGAAAACACCGATCGCCTCCAGCTACTTATTGGATAATATCTCGTTTCAGGTACACAAGGGATCTCGCGTCGCAATTGTGGGCCCTTCGGGGGCTGGGAAAACTACACTGTTGCGGTTGTTAAACCGACTCAGCAGCCCCACGACTGGCTCGATTTATCTTGAAAATACGGAATACCGGCAAATACCTGCGATCGAACTTCGCAGACAAATCACCCTGATTCTGCAAGAATCGAAGCTGCTGGGGATGTCGGTGCGGGAAGCGTTGGCTTATCCTTTGAAGCTGCGGGGTGTGGCTTCATCAAACATTGCACAGAGAATTAGCGGGGCGATCGCACAATTACACATACCCCAGGAATGGCTCGATCGCACGGAATTGCAGCTTTCCACGGGCCAAAAGCAGTTAGTGGCGATCGCCCGCGGCATCATTCTACAACCAAAAATCTTGCTTTTAGACGAACCAACATCCGCCCTAGACGCCGGAAAAGCCGCCAACCTTTTGCAAGTATTGACACAGCTAACTAACAATCAAACCACAATTTTAATGGTCAACCACCAATTAGAAATAGCCGAGCAATTTAGCACCAGAATTCTGCATTTACAGCGCGGAAAAATCATCGAAGACTTGCCATCTAATCAAATAGATTGGGTGCAACTGCGGCAAAACTTAATCCAAGCAGAAGCAGAAGCCCAACAAGAATGGTGAATAAACTAAAAAACGGAGGTACGTAGTTGCGCTTCAGCGCTCTTTGATTGATGAAAGAGCGCTGAAGCGCAACTACGTACTTTCTCAATGACATCCTCCACCACCTGCACCCGGTACAGTAAAAACAATCATTTGCTGTGAAATTGCAGTGGTATTTGCCTTTGGTTTTACATCTTGTGTAATTAATTTGGATGTTTTAACCGCAGAGGGCGCAGAGGGCGCAGAGACAGAGAGGGGAAGAAAGAAGGAGAAAAGTTTACCATTTTTTTAGGAAATCAAACCCATTTTTTGATAAATTGGTCGAACTAAGTTTTTTAAAGCTGGCAACTGTCTGGTAAAAATTATTGAACCTAAAATACAAATTATACCACCAAGTATGACTGTATTGGGAGAGCCGATATAATTTGCCATTCCACCTGCTACTAAATTACCAAACGGTGTCACTCCAAAAAATGCCATCGTGTAGATGCTCATTACTCTGCCACGTTTGTCGTCTTCTACTATTGTTTGCAAAAATGTGTTTCCTCCGGCAAATTGGATGATGAAACCAAATCCTACAAACAACATCATGATTAATGACAGCCACAAAATGCGGGACAAGCCAAAACCAATCAATCCAAATCCCATGATTGCTGGCGAAATTGCAATCAGTTTGCCGATGCCTACGATACTTTTTCGTCCGATTAAATAAATCGCGCCTGCAAATGCTCCGACTCCGGAAGCTGCCATCAAAAATCCGAGGGTTTGCGGGCCGCCGTTGAGAATTTTGGTGGCAAAAATTGGGACTAATACTGTGTGGGACATTCCGGCGAAGCTGACTAATGCTAATAGCAGTAAGATGGCTCGAATCGGGGGAAATCCGAAGGCGTAATCGAATCCTTCTTTTAATCTTTGTAAGGGTTTGGTATTGCTTGCTGCTATTTTACGGGGTTTGATCTTCATTGCTAATAAGCCTGCAATGACGGCGATGTAGCTGATTCCGTCCAGCAGAAAACAATAACTCGGGCCGACTGTACCTATCACTAATCCGGCAATTGCTGGGCCGATGAGTCGCGCTCCGTTGAACATGGAAGCGTTGAGGGCGATCGCATTTGCTAAGTCTTCTTTTTTTTCTACGAGCTCGGACACAAATGCTTGCCGTGCGGGCGCGTCAAAGGCGTTGATTGCTCCTTGACAGAAACTCAGTATCAGGATTTGCCAAATGTTGATGACTCCTGTTAGCGCTAAAAATGCTAGGGCTAAGGATTGAATCATCGCTAAGATTTGAGTGGTAATTATCACTCGGTGCCGATTCGTGCGATCGATTAAAACTCCTGCAAAAGGCAGTAAAATTAATGTGGGGATTTGACTGGTAAATCCTACTACGCCGAGCATCCAAGGTGAATCGCTCAAGTTGTAGACAAGCCACACTGTAGCGACTTGCGTCATCCAACTGCCAATCAGCGAGATGCCTTGTCCTGCAAAAAACAGGCGGTAATTTTGCGATCGCAGGGCTGGCGGAAGTTTGATTTTTTTGATTTTTGCTTGTAGATTCATGTATCAGTACGGCTTGAGCAATCCTATGTGATTCGTAAACATTTTGTCGGGATAGCACCCCTAAGCCTACGCCTAATTAGCGAGGGGCAAACATCCGTGGGCTTCCCCTAGACTTATTTTAGGAATCAAATAGAATTGCGGTATGGGCCTCTGGTTCTATTTTAGGATTTCGGAAAATTAGGATTTGAGTATTCAGGGTTTATGCACTCCTTGCAAAGAAACCGGGTTTTTTGCGTATCTGCGGGCTGCAATCTAGTATTTTTGAGAAAAAACCCGGTTTCTGGCCATCGGTGCGATCGCGAATTATCTTGTTAATTTCTTCCCTACAGCAAAACGATCGCCACAGTTGAGTTTTTCTGTCGCGATCGCCTGTTTAGCTAAAATTTGCTTCCGGGAACCTCAATCAATGCTCAACAGCCAAGTCCCTAAATAACGCATCAATGGAACGTCCCCAGGAGTGCGAATGCGGACGTTGAAATGGTACATTCCGCCCGGACTTGGGTTTCTGACGTTGGAGAGGACAACTTCAACGTTGTTTCCGGCAGGAATTGGCTCTGCGGGATAAATTTCTATGAATCGATTTTCTTTGTCCCAGATTACTTCTTGCAATGCTATTGTTTTGTCTTTGACGCGCACTTTAATGTCTTTTTGGTCGAATTCGCCTTTGTAATAGTCTGGATAAGTAATGTTGAGTTGGGCGATCGCCAAACTTACTTTTTTGGAAGGAATTCGCAGCCGGTATCTGTCGCCAACCATTCCGGCTTTGCCGTAATCCAAGCGATAGTTTAACTGGTTGGCGCGTTCTGGGCCGCCGAAAATCGTGAATCCGGGCATCGACTGGGCTAAACTGATGGCCGGTAAGCCTGTCAGCAAGCAACCTGTAACTGCTAGTGCTGAAAATAATCGTTTCATAATCACAAAAACACTCGGTAAGTGGGAAACTCAGTGGCTTTAGCCCTGAGAGGGAAACGACGCGGGCGGTTTCAACCGCCTTGAATCCCCTCTGGCGAGGGTTGGAGGCGTATGGTTGCCCCAAGGAGTGAGGTATGGTTGCCTCGATCTCCCTTTCGGGGTAATGTTCGCTTCGACCTGGTTATAAAGGCTTGTTAGACCTGCAACACTGTTTCAGTGACTTTAAAACTGTTTAATTGCAGATGACAGAGCGGCAAACTAGCGTCGCATTCGCCGATGTCGTGACCTAAATAACGTCTCCTCCGTATAGGGGTCTGGTCAGAACAGCTTGTAATTTCTTACAAGCTCAGTGGCTTAAGCCCTGAGTTCCTGACTCCTCTAATCAAACTGCTGGTGAACCTTAAATATCGATCGCCCGAAATTTGCGATCGAGCCTACAATATACCGAATTTCGCAATAATTATATCAGCCGGAACGCCCGCGCTCGCTCAATTTTTTTTGCGTAATAATACTGACAACAGACATTGAAACTACGGAATTAGGCAGCATTGTATCATATCACCCTGGGCTGCAAGGTTAACAGTTTAGTGAATTTGAATCTATAAGACAAGTTAAAGAAGCGAGTGTAATTTTGGGGATCGGCTTTAGTATCAACGTGAGAAGCCAGCGATTGAAGTCGCACGCCAAACAAACGAAGACAGCCAGCGATTGAAATCGCACGCCAAACAAACGATGTCCGCCGGACGCCGACTGGGAAATTTGAATTTCAACCTGCTCCCGTCACGTGAGTGTCTGTGTAGACGCGGTTTCAACCGCCCTGTCTATGTCTGTGTCTAGAGTATAAGGAGAGTCCATGAAATTAGCGATCGCCAAAGAAGTCGAAGCAGAGGAACGCCGGGTAGCCTTAGTACCCGACGTTGTAGCCCGATTAGTCAAACAAGGCGTCGAAGTTTGGGTTGAGGCGGGTGCGGGTGCAAAATCCTTTTTCTCGGATCTTGCTTACGAAGAAGCCGGAGCTCGTGTTGTCGCCGATACCGCTACGCTGTGGGGCGAAGCCGATGTCGTCGTCAAAATCGGGGAGCTCAAAGAATCAGAAGTTCACCAACTTCGCGAAGGAGGAGTTTTCATCGGATTTTTGAATCCCTTGGGAAATCCGGCGTTAGTACAGCGGTTGGCCGATCGCAAAATAACTGCATTCAGCATGGAAATGATTCCGCGCACCAGCCGCGCCCAAAGCATGGATGCACTATCATCCCAGGCCAACGTCGCCGGCTACAAAGCCGTACTGATTGCAGCCTGTGCATTACCGAAATATTTCCCGATGTTGACAACAGCGGCGGGTACAATTCGCCCCGCGAAAATATTGGTGATGGGTGTGGGCGTTGCGGGCTTACAGGCGATCGCCACAGCACGTCGTTTGGGCGCAGTCGTCGAAGCATTTGACATCCGCCCGGAAACAAAAGAACAAGTGCAAAGTTTGGGCGCTAAATTTATTGATGTCGAACTCAAAGAAGAAACTGTAGCAGCAGGCGGCTATGCTAAAGAATTATCAGAAGCAGCTAAAGAACACACCCGCCAAGTGCTCACCCAGCACGTCGGCGCTTCTGATGCAGTAATTACAACCGCTCAAGTTCCTGGTAGAAAAGCCCCGATTTTAGTTACCAGAGAAATGGTTTCTCAAATGAAACCGGGAGCAATAATTGTTGACCTCGCGGCGGAACAAGGCGGCAATTGCGAGTGTACGGAAGCGGGGAAAGATGTTGAATGGAACGGAGTTAATGTCATCGGCCCGATTAATTTACCGTCGTCGATGCCTGTACACGCCAGCGAAACTTACTCGAAGAATGTCTCGGCTTTGCTTCAGTTGATGCTGAAAGATAAGGAACTCAATTTGAATTTTGAAGATGATATCATCGCTGGTTCTTGCGTCGCCCGCGATGGCGAAGTTAGCAACCAGCGAGTTCGCGATGCTTTGACGGCTGAAGCTTCAGCCGTCAGTTAGATTTTGTCGTTATGAGGCAAAGTCCGGCAAGGGTTGAAACCCCTGCCTCAAAGCTAAAGTCCTCGCTATGAGGACTGAAGACTCATTAGATTTCTCCATAAAAGCTTGTTTTGAACAGGCAAAATCCTGGTTCCACAAGAATTATGGGAGATTTCTATTAGTCCTCTTCAGAGGACTTTGGCTATTAGCCAGGGAATTAATTCCCTGGCGGGCTGACGGACGCAACCGGGGACTGGCGGACGCAACCGGAAACGAGTTATTTCCAATTACCAATTACCAATTGTCATGGCAGAAGGATTGATTGCAGGTTTAGTGGTGTTTACCCTAGCATCGTTTGTGGGATTTGAAGTAATTAATAAAGTCCCCCCGACGCTACATACACCTTTGATGTCGGGTTCTAATGCGATTTCGGGAATTGCGGTTTTAGGCGCGATTCTGATTTCGGGCCAGGGAAATGTGACTGTTACTTCGATTTTGGGGACGATCGCGATCGCCCTGGCCACAATCAACGTAGTCGGCGGTTTCCTAGTAACCGATCGAATGCTGCAAATGTTCAAGAAAAAAGAGGTTAAAGCGTGAGCGATTTTCTGCCCAGTGGCATTCAGCTAGGCTATCTAGTAGCCGCATCTTTATTTATCGTCGGTTTGAAACAGTTGGGTTCACCGGCGACTGCGCGTCAAGGAAACGTGTTAGCTGCGATCGGGATGTTAATTGCGATCGTCGGTACTTTACTCGAAAAGCAAGTAGTCAGCTACGAATTGATTGCTGTCGGCATCATCGTCGGTTCCATTTTGGGAACAATTATGGCGAAAACCGTGGCGATGACGGATATGCCGCAGATGGTGGGTTTGCTTAACGGTTTCGGGGGCGCGGCTTCTGCACTCGTTGCTGTGGGCGAATTCTGGCGCTATCTCAGCATCCCCCAATCGCCGGCGCCCGATGCGACAATTACGATTCTTTTGGGCGTTTTAATCGGCGGAATTACCTTTACTGGTAGCCTTGTAGCGTTTGCAAAACTGCAAGAATTGCTACCTGGTGCTCCGATTTCGTTTCCGCTGCAACAGCCGTTTAATGCCTTGTTGGCGATCGCGCTTTTAGCCGGCAGCGGTTATATGGTATTTAACCCCGAGGATGTGCCGGTATTCCTCGGTTTGGTAGTGATTTCCAATATCCTCGGTATCATGTTTGTGCTGCCGATCGGCGGCGGTGATATGCCGGTGGTGGTGTCGCTGCTTAACTCTTATTCGGGGATTGCGGCGAGTGTGGCTGGGTTCATTTTGATGAACAATATGCTAATCATTGCTGGTGCACTTGTTGGCGCGTCTGGAATCATTTTGACGCAGATCATGTGCAAGGCGATGAATCGATCGATCTCTAACGTGTTATTTGGCGCGTTTGGAGGCGGCGGTGGAAGTGCTGCGGCTGCTGGGGTTGCTGGTGGGGCGATCGACAAAACTGTTCGCAGCATCAATCTCGAAGAAAGTGCGATGATGTTAGGCTACGCGCGATCGGTAGTAATTATTCCCGGTTACGGAATGGCTGTAGCGCAAGCCCAGCATTCGGTACGCGAGTTAGCCGACGGTTTGGAAAAAATGGGTGTTGACGTGAAATACGCGATTCACCCCGTGGCTGGGCGGATGCCGGGGCACATGAATGTGTTGTTGGCGGAAGCAAACGTGCCTTACCCGCAGTTGTACGATATGGACGATATCAACCCGCAATTTGACGAAACCGATGTTGCTTTGGTAATCGGGGCGAATGATGTGGTGAATCCGGCGGCGCGCCACGATACGGCGAGTCCGATTTACGGGATGCCGATTTTGGAGGTGGATAAGGCCAAGCATACGATCGTGATCAAGCGCGGGATGAATGCTGGTTTTTCGGGTGTTGACAATGAGTTGTTTTACAAGGATAAAACGATGATGTTGTTTGGTAGCGCTAAGGATGTGGTTGCGAAGTTGGTTGCTGAGGTGAAGCAGTTGTAGGATTTTGCGATCGTCAAGCTAGAAGAAACCGGGTTTTTTTCCTAATTTATGGACTACGGCGGATAATTTTCGTAAAAAACCCGGTTTCTGGCCACTCGCCAAGCTAGAAGAAACCGGGTTTTTTTCCTAATTTATGGACTACGGCGGATAATTTTCGTAAAAACCCGGTTTCTGGCCACTCGCCAAGATCGAAGAAACCGGGTTTTTATATGGATTTAATTTTGATATAAATATTCTTCAGTCGGCGTAGGCAGACTTCGTTTGTATAGTCGCGATTTCAATCGCCGAGTATCAACCGATTCTTGACTTCCGAAGGATCGGCTGTCTCAAAAAATAGTTCCAACGCTTCGATGAGATTTTGTCGCGCTTCTTCTATATTGTCACCTTGGCTGGCAATATCAAGTTCTGGGCAAAGGGATACATATCCGTCGCCTTCTCGTTCAATTATTGCTGTAAACTGTTGTGTTGACTTCATAATTTGAAGTGGCGGACTGCCAAGCTCAAACAATTATAGTTTTACTTGATATTATATCGCATCTTTTGCACTTTTGTCGATTTGGGCGATCGGGTTTGACTCAAATATTCAGTGGAGATGGGTGTATGTAAATCTACCTTGCGGTAAGCTCCCTAGCTCTAAGCTGAGTTGCTCTGATTCTGTTTTGGTCTAAGATTTGCACCTGTTCTTTCTTGTACATAGGGAGATTGTCTATGTTACTAAGTTCTCCCAATTCCCAGCGACCATCCTTAATTTTTAACCCAGCAGTCCTCTTGATTATTCCGGTTTTTTCTAAGGTTTGAATCTCACTACAAACAGCTTGCGGTTTATCAGATATTTTAAGTCCTCTCAATATTTGTTGATAACTTAAACTCCCCCATACTTGAAACAAATTTAAAACTAATTTTTGAAGATCGATATAAAAGACATGACTATCTAAAGGTTGAAAGTCTTCAAAATAAGTCACGTTACCTGTATGTGTTAGACGTAATTTTAAATCAATTCTTTTTACTTCATGATAATTGGATGTTAATCCGTAAATCAGCTTCATGCAATACTTTTCTAAGGCTTCGACAGACGAAAGTGATAACACAGCTTTAGTTTGCTTTTTATCTAGCTCATAAAATTCCCATGCTTTAACCCATTCATTTTGTATTAATTGATAAACAGTGCAAGAGAAACATAAGTTAACTACTGATGGTTCGTACACGCCATTCTTTTTTTTATCCTCATTACAAAAATTACAATAATAATTTTTGTGTAATCTCTCTAGACACTTAATTACACCGTGCATCTTTTCTTCTTTATAAAGAGTCCTTAAAAAACCAAGCTCGTCAAAAAGCAAGTCACTGAATTGTAAAAAATTAGATTTATACACAAGAGAATGTTCTAAAAATGGGACGCACCAATCAATAGATTTTTCTATCCAAAGTGGTTCCTTAACCACATTTAATGTTGTCTTGTCACGAGTAGCTTGTATTTCTAAATTACCTAAATTTAAGAAATGAGTGTTTAAGGAAATTTTCATGTAGCCTCCGAGTCTTGTATGGTTCTTTCAAAATTTAAAATGTAAGGATATTTGCCAAAATAGTTATAATACCAACTAATATTATCATTTGTATGAGCACTTTTTCCGAACAACCAGTCAAAAGTAACACCTAAACTGCGGTAATCTTCAGACCGTGACTCTAACATTTCTGGAGTAATTGCAGATAATTGACACTCAAACACAAAAAGTTCTCCACAAGGGAAATTAAAAGCTACATCGCAGATTCTATATTTGCCGTTTTCCAGTTTAAGTAACTTTTCAAACTCCAGAATTTCTTTGGATAAAAAACCTTTAGATAATTCTTCTACCTTGTCAGCTATCCATCGTTTGCCTTCTCGGTGTTCTTCTGATTCCCCTGGTGAGTATTTTTCGCCTTTTTTAAAATACTCATCAGAAAATTCAATATCTATAGGAAATTCTCCCGTATAAGTTGAACGAAAGTGCGATCTTACATTTGTCGTATAGCCATACTGGGTTTTTCTGTCATACCCTGAAACATGAATACAAGGGGTATCGGTGAACTTGTCTAATACTAAAGTTTTGTGTTCTTCCTTGTTGTAATCTTGAGCATCTAATATTTTTTTAGTTCCTTGTATTTTGGCTGTTAAACTCATAACTATTTGGAAGAGTTGACTACATATATGAGATTATATCACAAGTCAAAGACTCCCGGTGTCTGTGGAGGGGATGCCTGTGTCGGCAATACTCGCATACCCGTTTGGTCGCTGGTGTGCGATCGCCGTTTAGGTGCTTCCGATGCTATCATCTTAGAATCATTTCCCGATCTAACCGCCGCTGACTTGGTAAATGCCTGGGCTTATGCCGATGCTTACCCAGAAGAAATTGAACAAGCAATCAAAGAAAATGATGAAGTTATGGAAGAAAGCGATGTTTATTAAAAGTTAGAATATTTTTACACAGGGGTGAGTTTGCTATAATATAATATCGCACCCATATTACTTCGATAAAAATGGAATAGTAAACAATGACACTGAAAGAATTAGAAAAACAACTCCTTGCCTTAACTCCTAGTGAAAAAACTCAGGCAATACAGCTATTAGTCCAAAGTTTAAGCAATACTTGGCAAGGAATAGAAAAAACTCCGGGCGTGTGTGGCGGTAGGGCTTGCATCGCTGGGACTCGCATCCCTGTTTGGGTAATGATTGAAGCTCGTCGTCTAGGATACAGTGAAGCCGATTTGCTAGAAAATTATCCCACTATTGGTGCAGCAGATCTGGCAAATACCTGGGCTTATGCTGAGGCATATCCTGATGAAATTGAACTGGCAATCCGAGAAAATGAGGAAGCCTAAAATATGGCGCGTTTATATTCAGATGAGCAATACCCAATAGCTGTTGTAAAAATTCTCCGAACTCTCGGTCACGATGTTTTAACTGTTCAAGAAGCGGGAAATGCTGGACTGAAAATTCCTGACGATCGAGTATTAGCATTTGCAACGGGTGACGAGCGATCGGTGTTAACATTGAATAGGCAAGATTTCATCCGACTTCATCGCCTGCAACCCAATCATTCTGGTATTATTACTTGCACTAACGATCGCAATTGGGAAATGCTAGCATCACGTATCGATGATGCTATTTCCGCTGAAGAAACTTTGACTGGTAAATTGATTCGGGTGGTACGTCCCCAAAACTGAAAAAAAGCCGTAAAGCGTAGCTATCCCGAGCGTGAATCGCCCAAACCTATCCTAAAATCTTACTAAATGCACCAAGATTAGGTAAAATCATTTGGGTGTCTGAGGATTAACTATATGCGCTGGGTTCGATATGTGGCGATCGCGATCGTCAATTCTTTCGGTGTCGTCATCGGTATAATTTGGGTTGCAATCCCCGCAACACTCTCCCAACCTTCCCTAAACTACCAACTCGCACTCTCCCCGCGACAGCCAGACGGCGACACTCCGCAATCCCTCCCGGAACTCTACAAATTGCGCGATCGCCTCAAGGTACAATTAGATAAACTTGCCCAAACTCCCGACAGCAGTCTGTTTTCTCCCGAATATTGGCAACCAGAAAGCCCCCGCCACCAATCCCAAACTCTGGCGCAGCAACTTCAAAACGTTCAAAATCAGATTCAAATCGAAAAACAAGCCAAAAATAATTGGGACGAAGCTGCTAGAATAGCTTCCCAAGCCGTCGTAATCGGACGCACTTCTAAAGCCGATCCCGCTACTTGGGAACAGTCGCAACGCTTTTGGCAATTGGCTATCAATAACCTCCGGCTCATTCCCCACGGTTCTTTTTTGGCTGAACGGGCGATCGACAAAACCATCGAATATCAAGGAAACCTCACTCTCGCTACCTACGAATGGCAAGTAGCACGTTCTACACAGAAAATTAGAGCCGAGGAAGAACAGGTAAGAGAAATCGCCAGAAAAGAGCAAGAGAAAATAGAATTTGCTCGCCGAGAAATAGAGAGACAAGAACAAGAGAAAAAAGAACTCGCCCGCAGAGAACTAGAAAGACAAGAATTTGCAAGGCAAGAATTAGTCCGCCAAGAACAAGAAAAACAAGAACTCGCCCGCCAAGCAAAAGATAGGGAAGAATTAGCACTAAAAGAACTAGAAAGGCAAGAATTAGAAAAGCAAGAACTCGCCCTAAAAGAACAACAAAGACAACTATTAGAACTCAATCAACCAGCAACTCCCCAACCAACTCCCGAGTCAACCGCAACCGCAACTCCCGAATCAACCGCAACCGCAACTCCAGCCCCAGTTGCGCCGGCCGCGTCGCCGTCGAACTTCTTCTTTGCGGGAGATACCAACAGAGACGGCGAAATTAATCAGCTAGACGAAGCCGGAAAAGAACAATGGTCATTGTCCAGCGGCGCGCTAATTCTGTTTAACGAGCAAAAGAGCGATCGCACAAAAATACCGACTTGGCAACAAACCAAAGTTAGCGTCCCCCGCCGCGCAGCAATGCTCTCTCAAGTTAACTTAACACTGTCTGAAAACTTCAAAAACTCTCAATTATTTATCACCGCTGACAGCATTGCTAGCCCTCACATCAGCGTTTTTCAGAAAACTGACGGCGGCTGGCTACCTGTAGATATATCCGGTAATAAACCCCTAACTTTCAGCACGAATATTGTTTTAGGAGTGGAAGCAAAACAATTTGCCGATCGCAACTGGAACGGCCAAGTTAATCTCAAAGCAACTGCCGAAAACAACGGTCAACAAATCGCCGCCGCCACAATCCAAATGGGCGTCAGTCCTTGGATAATGCCTGCCAATACCGCACCAGTAACAGAAGTTGCGGTCAGCGACAGAGGCTCGGGAAACAGCGAATTTATCTCCGAACTAAAACAAGCTGTAGAACCTACGGGCGCTCAAGTAAAAATTATCCAGGGCGATAATGCTTGGATGCAAGACATTCAGAAAAACGGCTACGTTCAAGTTCCCGAAAAATCGGAAGTACGCCAAGTTAATGTCGCCATAAAAAGCCCTAGCAATCCAGGGCTCGACAAGCCTGCTAAATCAACTCAAGAGCGGGATTTGAGAGTATTTAAAATTGGCAACCGTCGCGATGAAAATCCTGTAAGTCAGTGGTCAAATGGCTACGGCAATTTGCAGGTGACACCGCCGATTCCCGGATACCCAATGGGTCGAGTTTATTACGGGAATTCGGGGAATGCTGGTTTTAATCCCGAGGTACTTGATTTTATTCAAGCTCAGAGAATTCAAGGGCCGGCGGTGGATATTGATACTTCTTGGCTTTTGACTCGCCAAGTCGATGAAATTATCAATTTTATTCCCAGTCAAACTCCCGGAAAGTATATAATGGCGATCGCCAGTCCAGAAGCCGGAGTTAGGCTGTTGGAAGAATTGGCGGGAAAAGGTTACGGCGATGTTACGATCAATCGCGGCTTGAGCACGGAAACTACAGTCAGCGCTGCTTTGAAAAATCCCGCTTTAATTCAACACAATCTCAATCTGCAAAAGCAGAAAATCTATCCGATTTTAGAGAAGTTGAAAAGAGAGTTTGCCCTCGCCGACGACCAAATTATCCAAGTTCCAGCGATGTTTGGCTACAGCGGTTATGCTTGGTGGCCGAATATGGTCAATTCGGTACCGGTTAACGGCAAGTTGTTAGTTTCAAATCCGCGCGGGGCAATGATTGACGGTCTAGATTACACTCAAGAAAGATTGCGCCAATTGCTGATTCCTGCTGGCGTTAGCGTGAGTTTTCTCGATGACAGGTATTATCAAGAATTGAAAGGAAACGTGCAGTCGGCGACGAATACTGTGAGGAAGCCTGAACCGCGACCTTTTTGGCAGTCTTTGCCTAATAATTAGTAATTAGGAATCTGGCATCGGGTAGCGGGAATTTGTAGGGGCGGCTTCACTAACAATACTCGCCTGTAACGAACAATCTCATAAACCCGCCCCCACCCAACCGTAAATCCCAAGATACCTCCTAAACTCGCCTCCATATGCTAATATTTAGGAGAACTATGCTAGGAGTTTAAGAGATGGCTACCCTGCAAATAGAAAATATACCAGAGGATTTGTATACGAGGCTCCAAGAGTTAGCCGATGCTCAAAACCGCTCGATTAGTGCATTTGCGATCGCCATTTTAGAATCTGAGTTGTCAACAAAGATAAAACCCCTCTCAGGACAACGTAAAAAGTCTGTAAGAGAACTATTGGCAGAAATCAGCCGTCGTCGCGAGTCTCGTCCCGCAAATATGGGGATGATATTAGATAGTACCGCTTTAATTAGAGAGGATCGCGATAGATGACCAATCCTATGAGGTGCGTAGTCGATGCTAGCGTGGGGATTAAGCAATTTATCCCCGATCCGCTGTCATCCAAAGTCGTTCAATTATTTACCCATCTTGAAATCCCACAGACTGAAATATTTGTACCGGATCTGTTTTATATTGAGTGTGCAAATATTATCTGGAAGTATGTCCGTGCTGGACTTTATGCTGCTGCTGATGTTTCAACAGATTTAGCTAATCTTAGAGGTTTATCCTTGCGTGCAGTATCTACTAATGAACTGATTTTAGATGCAACAGATATCGCCTTAAATCATGGAATCTCTGCTTATGATGGCAGTTACGTTGCTCTTTCAGAACAAGTTGGCGCGCCTTTGCTAACTCTAGATCAAAAGCTAGTCAGAGCTTTAGTCGGCACATCTTATGATGTTCGATCGTTTAACGATTTCGATGTACCGCCACTGTCTTATTCTTAGCTTTATCGGTAATTAATTCGATTTTTTATTGTTACCAGCGATTGAAAGTAGGGTGCGTCGCTGCGATCATCCCGGTAATTTACGACAATATATGAGCGACGCACCCGGACGCGATTGAAAGTAGGGTGCGTCGCTGCGATCATCCCGGTAATTTATGACAATATATGAGCGACGCACCCGGACGCGAGTGAAAGTAGGGTGCGTCGCTGCGATAATCTCGGTAATTTACGACAATATATGAGCGACGCACCCTACGGCTTATGCACGGGAAGTCAGAAACCGGGTTTTTTCCGAAAATCCTTCATTGTAATGCAGAGATTAGGTAAAAAACCCGGTTTCTTTGGTCTTAATGCACAAGTCCCGATCGCGTAAAATATCTAAAAGCAGCATTTCTACAAAAAATTTAGCCCCATGAGCGACGAACAGGAAAAAAACCAAATTTTGACTCAGCAACCGGAAACAATTTCAACGGCCAGCGAGGAGTTCGCGAACACTGCAATTACCAGTGACGGTGCAACTTCCGCGCCTGCTGAAACTCCCGCTGAAATTGTCGCGCCCGAAGATATTTCACCGACAATAGAGGAAACAGAAACAATTCCAATACCCGCCGACAATGCGCCGGAAACCAGTCAAATCGTCGGTTATTCTCAACCCACAAGTTACACAGCAAATCCCGATCGCAAACCAACTCCAATCTGGCAAATCTTGGCAGTCTTTCTTAGCGGAATGTTAGTCGGTTCCGTGCTCAGTCTCGGCAGTTTGATAGCGTGGAGAATGTATCAAGAAAGAGCAAACCTTCAAATCAAACTGCACTCCGACGTACCCCTCCCCGAAAGCCCTCCACCTGTCCCAACAGCGCGCGCCTACCGTCAACCCGGAGTCCCCCCAGCACCCCAGCAAACACTGCCCGCCACGATCGCACCGTCCCCTACTCCGACTCAAATACCATCGCTCTCAGGCGTTCCGCAACTTGCTTCGCCGTCGCCGTCACCTTCTCCCGCTGTGGTGGAAACCCCTGTAACTGAGCGAGTTAACTTTCAAGCAGGTGCTACGGGAACGACTCTCAGCAATAGTTTGCGAGCTAATATATCCAAACGCTACTTGCTAGAATGCAATAGCGGCCAAAGCATGACAGTAAAGGTGCAAGAAGGTCAAGTTAGTGCAGACATTATTGCTCCTAACGGTGAAAAAGTAGGTACTGTTGATAGCACAGGTCAGTGGCAAGGTCAACTAGCCAGCAGCGGCGATTATATTATTGAAATTTCGGGCGATCGCCAAGCAAACTACGGAGTGAAAATTGAAGTCAAATAGCAAGTATAATCGTATCAGGGGGTAGTTGCAAAATACATCAACCCACCCTGGTTGCCAATTACCCATTACCAATTACTAATTACCAATGGTCGCACAAGTATCTCCAAGCATCTACGAAGCCAAGACTCAGGAAATTGCTAAAGAAATCCTTAAGGCAACTCAAGACAAAAAGCGATCGTTCTTCGGCCAACTGCAAGACCAAATGCGCTGGGACGACAAGCTGATGGATTGGGCAATGGCCAGCCCCGGACTGCGGGTGCAATTGTTTCGATTTATTGACTGTTTGCCCGCACTCCGCAGCAAGCCGGAAATTGCCCGCCACTTGCAAGAATACCTGACTGTGGAAGAGGTAGAATTGCCGGATGCTTTGAAAAAATTGCTCAGTTTTACTAACGCTGATTCGATTCCTGGACAATTGGCTGCGACGACGGTTGCGCCTGCTGTAGAAACTTTGGCGCACAAGTATATTTCTGGGGAAAATATCAAGCAGGTAATTAAAACCTTAGAACGGCTTCGCAAAGATAAAATGGGTTTTACAGTTGACCTTTTGGGCGAAGCTGTAATTACTGAAACTGAGGCGGAAGTTTATCTTAACCGCTATTTGGAATTGATGGCGGAACTCGCGAATGCAGCTAAGAATTGGTCGCAGGTTGATGCCATTGACAAAGCTGACGGCGAAACTTTGCCGCGAGTGCAAGTATCGGTCAAGTTAACGGCTTTTTATTCTCAGTTCGATCCGCTGGATGCTAAAGGCAGCGAGGAAAAAGTTAGCGAGAGAATTCGCCTGTTATTGCGGCGCGCTAAAGAGTTGGGTGCGGCGG
The DNA here is from genome assembly GCA_004293365.1 of Oscillatoriales cyanobacterium. Taxonomy (GTDB): domain Bacteria; phylum Cyanobacteriota; class Cyanobacteriia; order Cyanobacteriales; family Microcoleaceae; genus Microcoleus. The sequence goes on from RDYN01000095.1 coordinate 16,232, forward strand.
TTCATTTCGACATGGAACAGTACGAATATAAGAGTTTAACTCTCAGCATTCTCAAAGAGTTATTGTTAGAGGAAGAGTTCCGCAGTCGCACGGATGTCGGCATTACAATGCAGGCATATTTGCGCGACAGCAAACAAGATTTGCAAGGCATTATTGCTTGGGCAAAAAAACGCGGAAATCCGGTAACGGTGCGTGTGGTAAAAGGCGCTTACTGGGATCAGGAAACTATCAAGGCGATGCAGAAGGATTGGCCGCAGCCTGTCTACAATGACAAAGTTGCTACGGATGCAAATTTTGAAGCAATGACTCAGTTGTTGCTGGAAAATCACGAATATTTGTATGCTGCGATCGCAAGTCATAACGTTCGATCGCAAGCTAGGGCGATCGCGATTGCCGAAACTCTGAATATACCGCGCCGCCGGTTTGAAATGCAAGTGCTGTACGGCATGGGCGACAAATTAGCCAAGCTTTTGGTCGATCGGGGTTATCGCGTCCGAGTATACTGTCCCTACGGCGATTTGCTGCCGGGAATGGCTTATTTGATCCGCCGATTGCTGGAAAATACCGCCAACAGTTCGTTTATCCGGCAAAGTTCCGAAGAAATGCCGATCGAACAATTATTAGCCGCCCCAGTCGCCAATGGCAACGACCAGATAGCTTACAGCAAAGTATTTCCCAACGTCGCCGATACCGACTACGCCAATACCAAACTGCGGCAACAAGCAGAAACAGCCATCAAATCAGTCCGCGCTAGCTTAGGCAAAACCTACTTACCCCTAATCGACGGCGAGTACCAAAACACCGAAACAACAGTTAACTCCCTCAACCCTTCCAATCCCGAAGAAGTAGTCGGAAAAATCGGATTGCTGTCTGAAGAACAAGCCAAACAAGCCCTAGAAGCAGCCAAAGCAGCCTCCACAAGTTGGCGCAAAACCCCCGTCCGCCAGCGCGCCGGAGTCCTCCGCAAAGCAGCCGAATTGATGGAACAGCGGCGCCACGAACTGTCAGCTTGGATGGTGTTTGAAGTCGGTAAACCTGTCAGAGAATGCGATGCTGAAGTCTCCGAAGCCATTGATTTTTGTCGCTACTATGCCGACGAAATGGAACGGTTGGAACAAGGGCAAAATTACGACATACCCGGAGAAACTAACCGCTACACCTATCAGCCGCGCGGCATTTCTCTGATTATTTCCCCTTGGAATTTCCCCTTAGCAATTCCCGTCGGCATGACAGTTGCATCGCTGGTTGCAGGTAACTGTACTTTGCTAAAACCTGCGGAATTTTCCACAGTAATTGCTGCAAAAATAGCGGAAATTTTGCTAGAAGCTGGAATTCCCAAAGGCGTATTTCAATACGTGCCGTGCAAAGGTTCAACTGTCGGCGCTTACATGGTGAAACATCCCGACGTTCACATGATTACCTTCACCGGTTCTCAGGAAGTTGGCTGTCAGATTTATGCCCAAGCTGCGATTTTGCAGCCGGGACAAAAACACCTGAAGCGAGTAATTGCGGAAATGGGCGGTAAGAATGCAATTATTGTCGATGAAAGTGCGGATTTAGACCAAGCAGTTGCGGGCGTAGTTTATTCGGCCTTTGGATACAGCGGTCAAAAATGTTCCGCTTGTTCGCGAGTAATTGTGGTCGAGTCGGTGTACGATGCTTTTGTAGAAAGATTAGTAGAAGCCGCGCGATCGCTCAATGTCGGCCCAGCCGAAAATCCCGGTACTCAAGTCGGGCCTGTAATCGACGCCAGCGCCCAGTCGCGCATCCGCGAATACATCGAAAAAGGTCGCGCCGAAGCTAAGATAGCCTTAGAAATGGCCGCGCCCCAAACCGGTTATTTTGTCGGCCCAGTCATTGTGACGGAAGTATCGCCGACTGCAACTCTCGCCCAAGAAGAAATTTTCGGCCCGGTTTTATCGGTGATTCGGGCAAAAAATTTCAATGAAGCGCTTACCATTGCTAACGGAACAAATTTCGCTTTAACTGGCGGATTGTATTCTCGCACGCCTTCGCATATCGATCGCGCCCAAGCCGATTTTGAAGTCGGAAACCTGTACATCAATCGCGGAACTACCGGCGCTGTGGTATCGCGCCAACCCTTCGGAGGATTCAAACTTTCGGGAGTTGGTTCTAAAGCCGGCGGCCCGGATTATTTGCTGCAATTCCTCGAACCTCGTACCATAACTGAAAATATTCAGCGGCAAGGTTTTGCACCAATTGCAGGAGTAGACGATTAATCATTCTTTGGTTCGTAGTAAGGACTTCAGTCCTTTCCTAAGGTTCGTAGTGAGGACTTCAGTCCTCTCTCTGGCTATTAAGAAATAAGGACTAAAGTCCTCACTACGAACCGTGTTGTCTGTGGGGTAACAGAAAAAAATTAGGCGAGATTAGCTAGTTATAAAATGGAATCTACTAAAAATCGCGATCGACTAAATTCTCACAACCCTCCACTTGAGAAGTGGTTGCGATTTTTAATTATAGCCGTATTAGCGATCGGCATTTTATTTCGCTTTGTCAATCTCGATCGCAAATTCTACTGGATCGACGAAAACTATACTTCCTTAAGAGTTTCCGGCTACACCGAAGCAGAAATTATCAAACAAATTTCCTACGCAAAAATAACCTCATCCTCAGATTTACAAAAATACCAGCAGATCAACTCTCAAAAAACTTTAAGCAATACCCTCAATTCCTTAGCAACCGAAGACCCCCAACACCCGCCACTCTATTACATACTAGCGCGATTTTGGGCGCAATGGTTCGGCAGTTCCGTGGCAACAATGAGAAGTTTGGCCGCCGTCATTAGCTTGCTAGTATTTCCCGCCATTTATTGGCTGGCTTGGGAGTTATTTGAATCTCCGACAGTAGCATGGATGGCGATCGCAATTTTCGCCATTTCTCCCTACCACATCTTATTTGCCCAAGAAGCCAGACAGTACAGTTTGTGGACATTAACTACTATTTTATCCAGTGCAGCCTTGCTGCGAGCAATGCGCCCGGATGTCAATCAAAATCCAATGTTGCTAGTCTCTCACTGGACACTCTACGCAGTCACAGCAGCCATGGGATTGTACACCCACTTGTTATATATCTGGGTAGCCACAGCCCACGCAATCTACGTCGCAGTCATCGCCAACTGGCGCGATGTTAAAACATTTATTGCCTATTATGCAGCAGCAATGGTCGCCTTAATTGGCTTCATGCCTTCCCTCGTAAATACTGTAGAAAACTTCAATCAAGTTAGAAGTACCACAGTATGGGCAGAACAGACAAATCTCTTCAGATTAGTCAGCAGGTGGGTGGGCGCCGTCAGCATAGGATTTTTTGATATTGGCATTGATGGAAGTGCCAGCGCCGCACAACTAGCCTTAATCATTCCTGTTGGCATCCTGATTCTAGCTTTAGTCGGCTATTCCCTTTATTTTGTGTGCCGGCAAACACCAAAACGGGTTTGGTTATTGATATTATTGTTAATTGCCACAACAGCCTTATTTTTGGCAGTGCCAGATATACTTAAAGGTGGGAGGCGATCGGCAAATCCGCGATATTTAGTTCCTTGTTATGTGGGAATTCAGCTAGCAGTTGCTTACCTGCTGTCTGCGAAAATTAGCAACAATTTTGATAACTCAAAACTGCAAAGACTGTGGAAAATAGTTATAGTTGCACTGTTTTGTGCAGGCATCATCTCCGGTGGAGTTAGTTCTCAAGCTGATAGTTGGTGGAATAAAGGCAGCGGTTGGTTGCGCGCCGAATTAGAAGTCGCTGCGACTGTCAATTCTGCCAGCAATCCCCTCATCATCAGCGATGCGAATATAGCATACATCATGCCTTTAAGTTATCACCTGCAACCAAAAGTCAAACTGCTAATCGAACCCCGCTGTTACACTTCTTGCTACAAAAATCGAGAGTTGGCACGAAAAAAACCACAACCCCCCAAAGTTCCCGGCGGTTTGGGCGAGTTGTTTTTATACAGGCCTTCCTCAGATTTGCGATCGGCAATTGAACAGCAAAACTATCAAATAAATCCGGCGGTTGCTAATGTCGAACTCAATCTCTGGAAAATTACCAAAAAATAATTTATAGCGGTTCTCAAAAAAGTGAGGTACGTTGTTGGGCTTTAGCCCTCTTATATTTATTATATAGAAGCGAGGTCGCATAAAAAACTCCATTTATAGGGGAGCATCTCACTTTTGCAGGGAGCATCTCAGTGCAAGCATTTACAGTGCTGTCGTTCCGCTCAAAAAAGGTTCGTAGTACGGACTTCAGTCCGCTCTAGTCATACCTCATCTTTCTGAGAAAGGCTATAAAAACATTGACGAATCAAAATCTGGTTTGCCGGGAAATACTGCCCAGAAACCTGGTTTTTGGAACTATGTCGCAAGTATAGTAGAACAGAATTACTTTTCGCGGTAAGCTATAATTTAAGAATCACAAACATAACATCAAAAATCTAAAATGACAGTAACTGAAACCTCCAATATTCGCAAACTGCTGTGCGATCCTGATTTAGGGCTGATTCCTCACCTAGAAAAATCCCTGAAAGACTTGCACACGTCTGCGATCGCCAATGGAGAGAAATTTAAGTTAGAACCTTACGATATCGAACTCAAAAGCTGCCACACTCAGAAGCATCCCAACGACCAAAAACCCCTTGTCACTCAGTCAATGTCGATCAAAATTCCCCTGACTGGGAAAGTTCAAGACAAGATGCACTTATACCTGATCGCAAGTGAGTTGCAGAACCAAATCGACATCAAAATTATCGACTGGAGTGCCTTAGAACGCCGCCAATACGACATTCACGGCATCCCCTTAAAGCAGCCAATTACCAAAATAGACGGGGAGATGAATTACGAGTTAGTATTCGATCGCCCAGGCTACTGCTGCATCACCCTGTGCCGCCAATTTGACTTGACTTACGCCGCCAATTATTAAGATCGTCCTGGGGTGGTTGATACCGCAACTACAGAAGATGAGGACTAAAGTCCTCACTACAAACTTTATTATAGGTTCGTAGTCAGGACTTTAGTCCTTCTTTAGATTGTTATGAGGAAGGACTAAAGTCCTCACTACA
>RDYN01000095.1:21338-36468 GCA_004293365.1 Oscillatoriales cyanobacterium
AGATTGTTATGAGGAAGGACTAAAGTCCTCACTACAAACTTTATTATAGGTTCGTAGTCAGGACTTTAGTCCTTCTTTAGATTGTTATGAGGAAGGACTGAAGTCCTTACTACGAACTGGATCGAGTTTAAACTCTTCGATTCGCCGTTTCAGCTAGAATTTGCTTAATTTGAGCAGGAGTCAGACTGGGATTGGCCTGCAACATCAAAGCGATCGCGCCGGATACGTGCGGCACTCCCATGGAAGTACCCGCCAAATATCCATAGGGAACCCCCGGTTGAGACAGCGCCACCGTTGAATAAACGTCCCCAGCATCAGCCCTACCGCCATCGCCGCCCGGAGCAACAAAATAACTAATTGTGTCAGATCCCGCGCGGTTAGAATAAGCCGCAAACAAGCCGTTTCGGGTAACAGCACCGACAGTAATGCCTACCTCAGTTGCAAACTTACCCGGATAATCCACCTCCGGGCGAGCATCATTTCCTGCCGCCGAAACCACCACCACGCCCTTAGATTCAGCGGCTCGAATCGCACTCAATTCTTGCTCGTTGAACTGTTGACCGCCAAAACTTACATTAATTATCTTCGCCCCATTTGCCACCGCATAATTAATCGCGTTAATTTCATCCCTAATTTGCCCAACTCCCGCGCTATTGAGTATTTTCAAAGGCATAATCTTCGCAGTCGGAGCCGTTCCAGTAATTCCCACCCCATCTTTTTTCGCAGCAACTAAACCCGAGATATGAGTGCCGTGATTGTTATCATCCATCGGATCGTTATCGTTGTTGGCAAAATCCCATCCCCGGAAATCGTCTACAAACCCATTTCCATCATCATCTACGCCGTTGCTAGCTTTATTTCTACCTGCGGCATCAACGCCCGTTTCCCCCCCATTGCTCCAAACATTCCCGGTCAAATCCGGGTGATTGTAGTCAACTCCGCTGTCGATAATTGCTACAACAATGCCGTCTCCAGTCAAGCCCTTCGCCCAAACTTCTGGAGCTTTAATTAAATCTCTGCCCCATTCGTCGCCACCCAAATCGGGAACATCCGAAAAAGTTGGCACACCTTGAGAAGAAGCAACTGCCGCTGCTGCATTCACTAAACCGAACCCAAAACGAGAGTCAAAACCCGATGAGTTGCCGGGATTGTCAGGAACAATATTTGCAGGAGTTGCAGATAAATTTAGGGTAAAATTTGTATTGCCTTGGTTTTGATAAACTCGGACAAAGTATGTTCCGGCTGCCAAATTTTTGAGGTCGATCGACTCTGGCGACAAACCAGATTTTTTAGAAGAACCAATAATATCGTTCAAATCAATAGAATTGTCGCCGTTAATATCTTTAATTACAGCCACGTCAACATCGGCACTAAAACCGCTGACAGTTAATTGAAAGTCGTTATTTGCAGGCAAAGTAAAGCGGTAAAGGTTGTCTGGGCGCGCGTTGCTAACCGAGTCGGCGATGGTTTGAGTGTTGCTCAAAACGCCTAAATCTCGGGCTTGGCTGAGTTGGTTGCCCAATACAGCATTTGCAGAGATAAACTTACCGCTGAGGTTTTGTGGTGATGTGTTGGCGACTAAGCCTAAAATTGCATTGGATTGACGAATTTTAATTACTGTATTGGGAGTGCCGGAAACTGTTTCTAAAGTGAGGTCTGCTTCGGTAAGATTGTCAGTTAGTCCGATCGCATCCTCAAAACTGTTAAAGTCAGTAATTATGTCAGCAACCGCCGGATTGGAAACAGCAGAGTTGCTGCGGAGCACAAAGGTATCCGGGCCCAAACCCCCCGTCAGCGTATCTTTGCCTCCATCGCCCACTAAAACGTCGCTACCGTTGCCGCCGTTGAGGCTATCATCTCCCCTACCTCCTTGCAAGGTATCGCTGCCCTTGCCGCCAAATAGGAAGTCATTGCCGGCACCGCCGTTAAGCAAGTCATTCCCGACACCACCGAAGAGTGTATCGGAATTGCCGCCGCCGAGGAGTCTGTCGCTACCATTATCACCGCTGATGCGATCGGCATCCGAGGCACCGACAATAAAATCGTTACCTCCGAGGGCAAAAAGTCCGTTAGGATAAGGAGTCAAAAAGCCCGGAGTTAATGTCAAACTATTGGGGCTATCATCTAAAAGATAGGAAAATCCGTCAGGGCTCGGGCCGGGCATAGAAATTTACTCCTTAGATAAAATCAATCTAAATTTTAGATTCAAAACATGAAATTGTCCTTAATAAATCTACCATCCCAAATTCATTAATCAGGAACGGAAAATGGGAAAACAACACTTGCATCGAATTCAGAATTTTTTTAACCTCGCCAAATCGCATTTAAAGCCTTATTTGCGCTATGCGATTTTGGGCGGCACGTTTTTATTTATTGCCAAAGCTTTTGTAACTCACTGGCGAGAAGTCGCGAATATCCGAATTCGAGCCGAAAGTTTTCCGTTGCTGGCGATCGCCCTTGGCGTCACTTTACTGTCTCTAATTTTTGTCGGCTGGGTGTGGATGTTAATTTTGCGGGAATTCCGCCAACCTGTAAATGCCGCCTGGGCGATTCAAGTTTTTCTCAAGACCAATATTGCCAAGTATTTACCGGGTAATATTTGGCATTTTTGGGGTCGAATCTTGGACGCCAAAAAAGCAGGAATTGCCCCCAAAGCTGCTACTCTCAGCGTGCTGCTAGAACCGCTGCTGATGGCTTCTGCGGGCGTGCTGATTGGCTTGATTTGTTTTGAGCGCATCAATGGGTGGTTGCGAATTTTCGGCTGTGCTGCTATTTTGACGGCGATTCATCCCCTAATTTTAAATCCGATCGTCTTGTTTGTGGAGCGGTTGAAGTTATCCAAGAACAAGGGGGAAAATTCAGATGTTGGGGATGCTGCGGGCGATCGACTAATTTCGCCTTTAGAGTCTAGCTCCAATCTAGCTAAAAAAATATCTAATGTCAAGTCCCAGCGCCAAAATAATTTACCAATTAAACGCTATCCTTTAGTGCCGTTAATCGGACAAATGTGTTTTATCGGATTGCGGGGTAGCGGTTTTTTGCTAACGGTAATGGCTTTAAATCCGGCGAGTTTTCTCGATATTCCCAACTTGTTCGGTGCTTTTGGTTTGGCGTTTGTTGTGGGTTTGGTTGTACCGGGTGCGCCTGGAGGAATGGGAGTATTTGAAGCAACGGCGATCGCGCTATTGTCCGATCGCTTTTCTGTGGGTATAATTCTGAGTGCGGTGGCTTTGTATCGGATTATCAGTATTCTGGCGGATGTTTCCGGTGCTGTTTTGGCGAAAATTGACAGGAAGCGCGATCGGCACATTAAGTAAGTGGGAAATAATATATTATGCCAGCGGATTTACCCCGATTAGCCGGAGTTGAAAATATGTATTTTTATTAAGACTTTGGGTTTACGCAAGTATACTGGCTATATTTGACTTCAGACAAAAATTTTGTAAAAAAATCTGTTTGGGCCGTTAAGAAACAAAGCCACAAACAATCTAGTCTGAATCAATAAATTTAAGACTGGGAAACAAACCGAGTTGCTCTCATAAAAATCACAAATTTAGGTATTTGTACTGTCAAAGACACTTATTTTTTGAGTTCGGGTGCGATCGTCCTAGATTTATGAAAAATTATTCACTTTAGGATCGGGGGTACACAGCCATGATATCAGTTTTGTCAGGACGATCGATTCCCTACGGGATAGCTTCGCTTAACGAACTTGCGAATCACATCAACGCGGGCCAAGGGAGTTTTGGCGAAAAGGGCGATCGTACAAATAACCCCAGTACAATAGTATTTATCGATGCGGCAGTAGCAGACTATCAAACTCTCCTCGATCAAGTGAAATTGGGAGTAGAAGCAATAATTATCGACGCCCACAGAGATGGAGTCGAACAAATTAGCGAAGTCTTAGCGAATCGCGCCAATATTGACAGCATTCATCTAGTTTCCCACGGCGAACCGGGAAGCTTGCAACTCGGTAAAACTCGACTGTCTGTCGATAACCTAGAAGCTTATAGCCAGCAATTGCAGCAATGGCGGCGCGCTTTAGCAGTTGATGCAGACATCCTGATTTACGGCTGTAATGTAGCAGCAGCATCCCGCGCTTGCCAGAAATTCCGCCAGGGAATTAATTCCCTGTCTCATAGCGAAAGTCGGTTAAAACCGACTGAGAAAAATCAAATTTTTCAGTCCTCTTTAGAGGACTTGCGCTATGAGACGGGGGTTTCAACCCCCGGCGGATCTGAGGAATATGCCATAAATTTTGAACGGGCGATGGATTTTGAAAGCGCTACAAATAATGCGGCACCGGCATCCCGCGTTTATCCGAGAGTCCGCCAGGGAATCAATTCCCTGTCTCATAGCGAAAGTCGGTTGAAACCGACTGAAAACAATTTCATTAAACAGTCCTCTTTAGAGGACTTTTGCTATGAGACGGGGGTTTCACCCCCCGGCGTACTCGATGAACAAGCCGTAGATGGTGAGCGCTTCCTCCACCGCATTGCCACTCTCACCGGTGCAAATATTGCCGCATCCAAGCATCTCACGGGAAGTGCAAAATTAGGAGGAAATTGGGAATTAGAAGTCAAAATAGGCAACGTTAAATCGCCCCTAGCATTCGAGTCAGACGCAATGGAAAATTACGCGTCTGTTTTGGCTACCTATAGCGTTACCAATACTTCCGATAGCGGTACGGGTTCTCTGCGAGATGCGATTCAACAAGCCAATTTCAATCCCGGATTAGACACAATTAACTTTAACATTCCCGGTACGGGTCCTCATACAATTACCCTTGGTACTCAAGCCTTACCTGTCATCACCAGCCCAGTTATTATCGACGGCAAATCTCAACCCGGATATGCAGGCAAACCAATTATCGAACTCAATGGCAGTTTAGTACGACCTGGCGGCAGTGGCGGCTATATTGGTACTAATGGTATAGGATTGAGCAAGAGTTTTGTTGGCGCTCAAGAAGACTCCAGCGGCAGTACCATTCAAGGATTAGTTATTAATGGATTTGGAAAAAATGAAAGCTTCTTCGGTGGCTTTGGCATTTGGGTACAGACTAATAACAATACTATTCAAGACAACTACATTGGCACGGATATTAGCGGGACTGCTGCTGTAGGTAACACTTCTGGTGGCATTAGAATCAACAGTTACACCGATCCTTTTGCACCTAATCCCACCCCCATCCCCGTCATAGGCACTATTATCTCGCGAAACGTCATTTCTGGTAACGGTGATTTAGGAACAGGTGGTATCTTTATTTCAGGGACAGCAAGCAATACCAAAATTACTAGCAACTACATCGGTACAGATTCAACGGGTACAATAGACTTAGGTAATGGTGGCGATGGTATTTTTATCCTTCGCAAAGATACAAATAGTACGATCGTCGGTGGAACTGGACCTGGAGAAGGCAATATCATTGCTAACAATAAAGGTAGCGGTATTGAGATTGCGAGAAATTTCGGCAGTCATACCATTCAAGGGAATAGGATTTTTAATAACCAACGATTAGGCATTGATTTGATCGGTACTACTGGCGTGACTCCCAACGATGTGGGCGATGGGGATAAAGGCAGCAACAACCTGCAAAATTACCCGGTTTTGACCTCAGTTAGCGGCAACACAGTCAAGGGCATTCTCAACAGCACTCCTAACAATAACTTCCGCGTTGAATTCTTTGCTAATAAAAGTTATGACCCCGCAGGTGCAGGTCAAGGTGAAACTTTTCTAGGTTTCCAAGATGTTACTACAGATAGTGCTGGCAATGCTAATATCAACTTCGCATACACTCCAGTAGCAGGAAAATCTGTTCTCGCTGCTACTGCTACTAACAAAACCACAGGCGATACGTCGGAATTTTCCCGTCGCAATCAATCTCCGATTAATTCAATACCGGGAAGAACAACTACCACCACAACTAACCCTAACAACATTACCCTCAACAGCGAAGGAATACCTAATTTTATCATTTTAGCGACACCAAATCCGTCTGCTATTGATGTTTCAGGTGTGACGGGAAAAGCGGACAGTGTTACTGTCACTCTCAACAATGTCAAAACTTCTGAGGGTAGGCTAGACTCCTCACAGGTAATCAACCTTTTGCTAGTCGGTCCACAAGGACAAAATGTGGTGTTAATGTCTCATATTCCATCCGCACCGCTCAATAACCTTACTCTGAAGTTTGATGATAATGCTGCCTCTTTTCTTGGTTCTACATTTCCAACACTGCCCCCAACTATCGCTTCAGGAATTTACAAACCAACCAACTATTCACCAAACGGTTTTCGCGATATTTATACTTTCGCTATACCACCCGGTACGCCAACAGGAGCACCAGAAGGGCCTTACGGTTCGACTCTTTCTGTTTTTAACAAAACTAATCCCAACGGCACTTGGAAATTGTATGCAGTTGATACCAACATTTATAATGGTGTTTCATCCGGTGCTACTATTCCAGGAAATATTGCTAGTTGGAGTCTCGATATTACTACTGATATCGGCAAAGAAACGACGACTCAAAATACTCCTCGCATCTTCTCTGCTAGCAACAGCAATAGTATCTCTGTATTTGACTCAGATAGCGAGTCGGTGGAAGTTAATCTCAGCGTTACCAGCGGAATTATTACACTCAATTCGCTGACAGGAATTACCGGATCGGGGAATGGTAGCAACATCCTGATTTATACGGGGAAACAGGCTGATATTAATGCTGCTTTAGATGGTTTAACTTATACGCCGAATCTGAACTTTAGTGGCACCGATACGCTGACTGTGACGACAAACGATCGCGCATCAGCAGAATTAGGCGGTGCTCTCACAGATGTCGATCGTGTGAATATTACCGTCAACCAAACAACTCCGACTCCGACAACTCCGACTCCGACAACTCCGACTCCGACAACTCCGACTCCGACAACTCCGACTCCGACACCAACTCCGACACCAACGCCTGCGGAAACTCCAACACCAACTCCGATTCCAACGCCGACAACAACTCCGACTCCAACGCCGACGCCGACACCAACGCCTGCGGAAACTCCGACGCCGACTCCGACTCCAACGCCGACACCGACACCAACTCCAACTCCAACTCCAACTCCAACACCATCGGAAACTCCAACGCCGACGCCGACTCCAATACCATCGGAAACTCCAACTCCGACTCCAACTCCGACACCGACTCCAACTCCAACTCCGACTCCAACTCCGACACCGACTCCAACTCCAACTCCGACTCCAACTCCGACGCCGACACCGACTCCAACTCCAACTCCGACGCCAACTCCGACTCCAACTCCAACTCCAACTCCAACTCCGACGCCAACTCCGACGCCTGCGCCAACTCCCACACCTGCGGAAACCCCGGCGCCAACTCCCACGCCTGCGCCTGCGGAAACTCCCACGCCGACGCCTGCGGAAACTCCCACGCCTGCGGAAACCCCGACGCCAACTCCCACGCCGACACCAACTCCAACGCCTGCGCCGACACCAACGCCTGCTTCGCCAGAGTGTATTTGCAATACGATCGAGTATCCAAAGATCGATCGCCCAAACGAAACTAACAACACCATCAACGGCAGTGGTAGCGGTGAAATTGAATTTGGCACACCGGAAAACGATGCTTTTTACGGCACTCCAAACTCAAATATTTTCGATGCCGATTTAGGCGATGACAACCTCTACGGCGGTGAAGAAAACGATATCCTTTACGGCAACCGAGGCAATGATTTTATTGACGGCAACAAGGGAGATGATATCCTTTTAGGCGGCAAGGGAAATGACTTAATTTGTGGCGGTGAAGGCGAAGATATCATCTTCGGAAATCGCGGCAATGATTCCATAAATGGTAAAGAAGACAACGACTTAATTTATGGCGGTGAAGGTGCTGATTTTATCGATGGTGGCAAAGGCAGCGATCGCGCCTTTGGAGGCAAGGGAAACGATCTAATCTTCGGCAGCGATGGCGAGGATTCTCTCGGCGGCAATTATGGTGATGATACCCTCTGCGGAGGTGTTGGCAATGATTGTCTGAGTGGAGGTGCTGGCAATGATTTGCTAGACGGGTGCGAGGGAAATGATACTTTGATTGGCGGTTTGGGGGATGACTGTCTCATTGGAGGTGCTCTTAGCGATCGCTTTTTACTCTCTACCAATTCCGGGATCGATATTATTGCCGATTTTGAGAATGGAAAAGATTTGCTGATTCTAGGTAATGGCTTGACTTTCGAGCAATTAAATGTTACTCAACTCAGCGGTAAAACGTCGATCCAGTTTGTGCCGACTGGGGAAATTATAGCTGTTTTAAATGGGGTTTCGCCTACCAGTATTAATGCAGCAAATTTTACTTTGATTTAAATTTGTACATTACTCTAAGGTATGTTGTTGCGCTTCAGCGCTCTCTTATATTATCAAAAGAGCGCTGAAGCGCAACTACGTACTTTCATATATAAGAAAAGAGCGCTGAAGCGCAACTACGTACCTAAACATCAACTTTCCTGTCTCATCCAAGATTTATGCACTTCAATTCTAATAAATCTGCTTTGTTCCAATCTTATTGAAAAATTTGTCTTAAAAAGGAACTTTTACCTGTTGACTTTTTGAGAATTTTTGTGGTATATTTTAGATGATGGGAGTGGTAACTTTAATTTTAAAATTGCCACTATTTCCATTATCTAATTGTACTTCCTTTGCTGCCAGGAGTCAAGCATTTAACCCGAAAAAAAAGGGCGATTTTTTTTAATTCACGCAACTAAAATTAATCGACGCCCATTACCAATTCCCCGTTACCCTCAATAACTTCGCCGATCGCAAAAGCACCAATTCCCTGAGACTCAAACCACTTCACAGCCTGCTCAACTTCCCGGCGATCGACCAACAGCACAAAGCCAATACCCATATTAAAAGTATTGAACATATCCGCAGTCGCCACAGAGCCAGCTTCAGCAATCCAGTCAAAAATTGGCAAACTCGGCCAGCTACTGGTGTCAATTTTCACAGATTGATTCGCTCCCAAACAGCGGGGCAAATTCTCCGGCAAACCGCCGCCAGTAATGTGAGCCATACCGTGAATTTCCAAGCCGCTTTTAAGGGCTTCGAGGACTGGTTTCACATAAATTGTAGTCGGAGTCAGCAGCACTTCTCCTAAAGTTTGACCGCCCAATTTTTCCGGTTGGGAATTCCAATCAAAACCCAAATCCCCAGCAATTTTTCTCACCAAACTAAAACCGTTGCTGTGCACCCCGGAACTAGCCAGCCCGACAGCCACATCTCCCACCCGCACCTGCGAAGCGTCCAACAATTTGCTCTTTTCGACAATTCCCACGCAAAACCCAGCCAAATCGTACTCGCCGGCTTGGTAAAAACCAGGCATTTCTGCGGTTTCCCCTCCGAGCAAAGCACAGCCCGCTTGTTTGCAACCGTCAGCAATTCCTGTCACCACCGCAGCTAATTGTTCGGAATTTAACTTTCCCGTGGCTAAATAATCTAGAAAAAAGAGGGGCTCGGCGCCGGATGTCAGTACGTCGTTGACGCACATCGCCACCAAGTCGATTCCTACTGTGTCGTGCCGATCGAGATCGTGGGCCAATTTCAACTTAGTTCCCACGCCGTCAGTGCCCGAAACCATCACTGGCTCTTTTAAACCCTCCGGGACGCTAAAAAATCCGCTAAATCCGCCGAATCCGCCCAAAACTCCCGATCGGTGGGTGCTTTTGACGGTATTCTTGATGCGATCGACAAAAGCTCTACCCGCCTCAACATCCACACCTGCTGCTCGATAATCCATAAGTCTGCCAAATCGATTTCTAAATTTTAAGTTTATGCCGATAACGGCTAACAGACGAATCTGGGAATTTGAACCTTAGTCTCAAATGTGAGGCGGCCCCCCACAACAGTCGGAAACTTGTATCCGTTTTTTGGGCGAACTCAACCTTTAATACTTGACAAACTGATTTTTTCAGGTTAATCCTTCGGAAACCATAAAATACGCAAAAATTTTGTAAATTTTTGTAAATTTTTCAGGAATTCCGAAAATGGCTGTAACCACTGCAATTAAAGGATTTTGTCAGACAGAGTTCTGATCGGATTTGAGCAATATTGCTCAAATGTATCGAAACAGCGATCCCCAAGCGCAAAAGTTTGTGGTAGTCTGTTGCAGTTCGTTACCAAAACACACATTGCAGATCGAGTTATGAGTTCTCAAAGATCGGGGAAGTTTCAGCCAAATTTTTTTGGGGCTGAAGCATTAGAGCAAAAACGCACCCGGGTACTTTGCTTTGACTCACGGGGGAATGGCGCAGGGATCGAGAAAAATCCTTGACGCCTGTTGCCAAATGGCCAATCCTCCAATCTCGGTTGGCAATGGCTCTTCACAAAAATGGACCTATGAAGGAAAAATTTGTTGGTGGTTTACTCGCTGTGCTGTTAGTTCCTGTTGTAGGAACGGCATCTTCTTGTCACGCACAAGCGACAGATGCCCTGAAGCCAGACTCTAAGGGTTCAAAACAGCAAGTAATTGCCACCCAACCGTCCCCGCAGTTAAACGCAACTCGGGCCGAAGCACAAAAAGTCGGACAGTATCAGTACCAAGCAAGAGCTGACATTGACCAAGACTCGATCGTCAAAATTCAGCCCCACGACTTGGAGGGGCGACAAGCAGTGACAGTCTACGTGCGAAACATTCCAGTCATCACCTTTCTGAACCCAAGCCAGGAAACCAACACCAAAATTGGAGAAACTGGCGATCGCAAAGCCAGTGGTAGCAGTCAGTTGAAAGTAGCCGGCACAAAAGAAAATCCCAAAGCCGGAAACACTGCCAGCAATTCCACCAATCAAGAACCAGATCCAATGTGGCGGGCATCTAGCTTAGCAGCAAGACTCAACCAGCTAAACCGCAACAACATCGATCCCAACAGCATTACCGTTAAGTGGGAAACAGGCGATCGCTACATAATCCAGGCAAACGGCGAGGACTTGGTAAACATCAACGCTCAAAACATCCTCCCCGACACCACCAGCAACTTCAGCCGAGATGCCCTGCAAGTAACAAATCGCCTCCGCCGACTCCTGGGCAACGCCCCACCCTTGGAAGAAGTCGCAGGCCAACCCCAACCCGAACCAGAAGCCCCCGTTCTATCTTTGGGCCCACTTCAAGTGCGGCTCAGCGGCTGGGCTTCCTGGTACGGCCCCGGATTTGACGGCAACCTCAGCGCCAGCGGCGAGCGTTTTAACCAAAATGCCTTGACTGCTGCACACCGCCACTTGCCCTTCGGCACTCTAGTCATGGTGCGAAATCTTGACAACGGGCGCTCGGTAGTCGTTCGGATTAACGATCGCGGCCCCTACGTGGGCGATCGGGTAATTGACTTGTCCGCCGGCGCAGCCAACGTGCTGGGAATGATAAGCAGCGGCGTTGCGAGAGTGGAAATCGAAGTGATCGAACCGAAAAAGTAAACAAGTGTAGGGCGTTGACAGTTGACAGTTGACAGTTGACAGTTGACAGTTGACAGCTTGCCCTCCGAGATCCATCGTTGGGGTAAGTCTTATGTAACGGTAAGGCACAATACAAAAGTTATCCGAAGTGTAGGCAGAAAGTAGAATCAAAGTGATATCTGGCACTCGCAGCCACAGTCCCGCTCTCTTGTAGGCGAGGTTGTTGCTAACATTGGTGCCAGATGTGAGATCGAACAAATTCCGACAAACAAATTCTGCATTCTGCCGAATGCCTTCAGGAGAATCTACCGGTGCGCCTGTTTACTAGCATTGCAGCACTTCGCTGCTACTTAAATTCACAAAAGTCTGCTGCACCTCACGTGACAGTCGGTTTGGTGCCGACGATGGGAGCTTTGCACGCCGGACATCTCAGCTTGATCCAGCGGGCAAGACAAGACAATGCGCGAGTCCTAGTCAGCATTTTTGTCAACCCGCTGCAATTTGGGCCGACAGAAGATTTTCAAGATTATCCCCGAAATTTGGAGCGAGACAGGCTGCTGTGCGAACAAGCTGGCGTGGATGCCATTTTTGCTCCCCCAGCCACAGAAATGTTTGGCAACCCAGCGGTAGATCCCGCAGCAACCGACAAAACCGCCCAAACACAAATTCAACTTTCATCATTAACTCAAGTAGTGCCGCCGCCCGCGATGACATCGGTGTTGTGCGGCAAATCTCGGCCCGGTCATTTTCAAGGCGTCGCGACAATTGTGACCAAACTTTTGAGTTTGGTACAGCCGACAAAAGCTTATTTCGGTCAGAAAGACGCCCAGCAGCTAGCAATTATCCGCCAACTGGCCGGGGATTTTAACTTGCCTGTAGAGATTGTTGCTTGCCCGATCGTCCGCGAAGAGTCAGGACTAGCAATGAGTTCTCGAAATCAGTATTTAACAGCAGAGCAAAAACAGCAAGCCTGCGCCCTCTACCGCGCGCTGCAACAAGCCTCAAAAACTTTTGCTTCAGGCGACCGCACTGCCGAAGCCGCACTCGCTGCTGCGCGCGCGGAAGTCGCTGGAGAACCCGCAGTCAAGCTCGAATACGCCGAACTCGTCGATCCCGACACTCTGATGCCGTTGGAGGTGGTGGAAACAGCGGGACTTTTAGCGGTAGCAGCCAGAGTCGGCTCTACTCGCTTGATTGATAATATAATTCTGAGGAACCGCAGGCCAATTGTGGCGATCGACGGCCCGGCGGGCGCTGGTAAATCTACCGTAACTCGCCAAGCAGCAAAAGCTTTGGGCTTGTTTTATTTGGATACTGGCGCGATGTACCGGGCGCTGACTTGGCTGGCTTTGAAAACAAATACGCCGATGTCGGATGAATGTGCGATCGCCGAATTAATCAGTTACAGCTATTTGGAATACAATCTCGATCCGGCATCTTTCATGCTGAAGATTAACGGCGAAGACATAACCGAAGCAATTCGCAGTTTGGAAGTGACATCTCGCGTCTCGGAAATGGCGGCAATTCCGGCTGTGCGGCAGTTTCTAGTAGATGAACAGCGGCGCTGCGGTACAAAAGGTGGGATTGTGGCAGAAGGCCGCGATATAGGAACCAATGTTTTTCCCGATGCGGAATTGAAGATTTATTTGACGGCTTCGGTACAAGAGCGATCGCGCCGGCGGATGTTAGAACTTAAAGACGCCGATCGGGCTAATATTAGTTTGGCCCAGTTAGAACAAGACATTGCTCTGCGGGACTCCAAGGACAGCACCCGCCCGATCGCACCTTTGCGGAAAGCTGCCGATGCTGTGTCCATTCAAACAGATAATCTGACTGTTGACGAAGTTATCGATCGGATTGTCGGCTTGTATCAAGAGAGAATCTGCCCTAAAAGTTAATTGAGGGACGCTGCGATGGCCTGGCGTCAGGTAGGGACGCGGGCTTTGGCCTGAGTCCCTAACAATATAAACGTGCCGCTAACGGCATTCGAGCGCCGTCGGGAAAATTTCCACTATTTCCCGTTTTGATGGGTGAGCGGGTTTCTTGTACACAAGTCTTAAATTTTTCGATCCGGGCGGACTTCCCCGCGATCGGTTAGTTGGAGTAACATTTCCAGGGACAATCTGATTTAAGATTATGCTCTAAAGTGAACTAACTGATATCAACATAAAATCTAGAATTAATTGTGCAAGGTGTGAAGGAGAGAATGACGTGACAAATATGAAACGGCTTTTGAGGCGGCGAAAAAAAATAATCGTTGCTTTTCTGGCCGCCGCAGGCAGTTTTTTGCTGGGTGTGACGTTACCGATGAACTTCCGGGCCACTCAACCAGCGGCACCGATGCAGGCGCAAGTCTTGGCTGTATCCCAGTCGCAACCGGCAAAACCCATATCAAATGTTAATGGGATCAAAGGGGCGATCGCCAATCGAGTTGAGTTTTCCGAACAGGCTATAGGCTCTTTGGAGGCAACCCGCTTTCAATCGAGCCTACCATCCCAGTTTAAAGGTACCATGCTGCGTCAGGCAAAACTGGACGAGCAGCACAAGGCGATCGCCCTGACATTTGACGACGGGCCCTGGCCGACAACTACTACACAAATCCTAGATATTCTCAAGAAAAACAATATTAAGGCGACATTCTTCTGGGTAGGAAGATACCTGCAAACATATCCCGAACTTGGCAAACAAGTCGCGGCGGCCGGTCACGCGATCGGCAACCACACTTGGAACCACCAATACATTAAGTATAACGAAGACGGTGCCGCTCGCGAGATCGATCGCACCTCCTCATTAATTGAGGAAGTAACCGGAGTAAAAACCTCAATGTTTCGACCGCCAGGAGGCATTTTAAACAATGGATTGGCAGCTTACGCACAGAAGAAAAATTATGCGGTTATCATGTGGTCTGCGGATTCTTTAGATTGGCGGACTGCGACACAATCGTTGATGGACAACGTGATGCGGCAGGCAAATTCGGGCGGCATTGTCTTGATGCACGACGGCGGAGGCAATCGATCGAGGACTGTAGAAGCTTTGCCCGAGATTATTGCTAGACTGAGAAAGGAAGGGTACAAATTTGTAACAGTTCCAGAGTTATTGAAGATGGAAGAACAAGCTTTAAAGAAGCAGGAAACAGCACAGAAATAAACAAATGGGAGAGTGGAATTAATCGCCATTCTCCCATATTTTCAAATAATTTAGTTTGTAGTGAGGACTTTAGTCCGCATATAAGAAAGGACTAAAGTCCTCACTACAAACCTACTGATATGTTCGTAGTGAGGACTTTAGTCCGCATTTTTGAGAGGACTAAAGTCCTCACTACAAACCTACTGATATGTTCGTAGTGAAGACTTTAGTCCGCATTTTTCAGAGGACTAAAGTCCTCACTACAAACCTACTGATATGTTCGTAGTGAGGACTTTAGTCCTTATATAAGAAAGGACTAAAGTCCTCACTACAAACCTACTGATATGTTCGTAGTGAGGACTTTATACCATTTTTCTGACCTATATGCTATGGATGAAGTCTTAGCCCCCCCGAAATCGCGGGGGGGTTGGGGGGGTCATATCTAGCGCTACTTTAGAAAATTGGTATTAGTCCGCATTTTTCAGAGGACTAAAGTCCTCACTACAAACCTACTGATATGTTCGTAGTGAGGACTTCAGTCCGCATTTTTCAGAGGACTAAAGTCCTC
>RDYN01000096.1 GCA_004293365.1 Oscillatoriales cyanobacterium
GTAAGGCTAACACTGCATAATTTCAGCCCAAAAGCGTTTGGCTTCCAAGTTTTCACAACTGATAAAAAAATCCGACCCACATCTGCGGAATGTGGGATATAAATCAATCATAGTTGTGAAAAACACATCCGGGGCTTTCTCTTGCTTCATAAAACGCATGATGTCATTCTTCATCGGCGCATAGTTACGACCGCCACCTCGATGTACCTTACCCTTCTTTTTTGCATGAGCAATCAATATGGGATTGTGCATAAACACTCCATATTGAGCTAACTGCGGTTTGATCGAAGTGTCAGCGAATGTCTGCTCGGTTTGTCCTTCGGCAAATAGGTAAACACGCGCCATTAATGCGGCCCTCCACCAAAGATATTTTTCTCCCAAATTTCTCCCAGACTATACTCGTCAAGCCAAGCATCTAATTCTGTAGGATTTAGCCTCTTAAATTGCGACTCCTTACCATCTAGGTTCACCGCAATTACATCTTCAGGATCGAAATTATCCAAGAAAGAACTAGATTGAGTGCTAATGAGAATTTGCGTATGGAGTGCAGCCTTGCTAAATAAATCAGCTACAACATTTAGGGCATAGGGATGAAGCCCCAACTCCGGCTCATCAACAACAATGAGTTCTGGCAGTTCATTTTCAGGCTGTAAAAGCAACGTGGCAAGGCAGATGGCACGTAAAGTACCATCGGAAAATTGATGCTATCCAAATACGCGATCGGACTCTTTTGCTCGCCAGTTAAGAATGACTCGATTAGATGCGTCTGGCTCAAGAACAAAGTCATCGAAAAACGGTGCAATCAAACGGATTGTTCCGATAATGCGCTGATAAGTTATACCCTCATTCTCTTTGCGAAACCTCAGAAGTAATGCAGCTAAATTGCCAGCGTCAGACATTAGCCATCGATCGTCGCCAACATAACAAGATTGACGCACGTCTGCTGTAGATGATGTGTCGTGAAAGTGATACACGCGGCAGCGGTTAAGCAAGAAACTCAGCGTTTTAGCCGTTTGCTTTCCTTCGTTTGCTGATTTGCTAATTTGAGTTTCCTGATGTCCTGCACCCAGTTCGTCAGTTCTTGGGTATGGCCAACCCGTTTGTAGAAAGCTCAAGGTTTCTTCGGCAAATATCAGCGTATCACCAGCCGCATGAAACAGCCGGATATGGTAGGTATCTACCCCGTTGTCAACTTCAAATTCCAGCTTTGCTTCTATCTGGGGCGTTATCTTAGGCCCAAAGTGCAAGAGAGATTGAGCGCGCCCCGACGTGCCAATGTACTGTTGCAAGCGTCCAGCCATCATCTCATTAAGCATCTTGAAAAACGAGATAAGATTGCTCTTCCCTGCGCCATTTGCTCCAATCAGAATATTTAGGGGATGCAACTCAATATCTATTGCCTTAATAGATTTAAACCCATTGAGGGTTAATCTTTTTAGCTTATTCAAAAGTCAGTCTCCTAAGTCTGCGATGTTGTGTTTGCTTTTTAGCCTTACTGTCTAACTATTAATTATACTACTGTTGCGATCTAACACTCCATCGCACTCCCTGACCGCATACCCACTTTGTTTCTCAAACCCAATTCCAGATTACTTGAGAACCAAAGTTTCCCGGATTTGTCTATCAACAAAAACAGAAAACCCCCAAACCCTATTTCTAAAAAGGTTTGGGGGTTTTCTGCCTAAATTCAGTTCAAATTAGAACTTGCTCGGCTCGATCGCCGGAGCACGCAGAGACACCGTTTTATCAGCAGCAGCCTTAGCCACCAGCGACGGCACAGAATCCCGCAACTTTGCAGTCAACTGTGCAGTAGTCGCATCGTAAACCTGAGTCAGAATTTTCGGATACAAGCCAATGCCAATAATCGGCACTAACAAAGCCGCAATAATAAACACTTCTCGCGGTTCAGCATCCACTAACTCTTCGTGTTCCGCCAACTCTTTATTTTCCGGGCCGTAGAAGATTTCCCGCAGCATCGACAGCAGATAAATCGGAGTCAAAATTACGCCGACAGCAGCCAGAAATACCACGCAAACCTTAAACACCGGATTGTAAGCATCGCTGGTTGCAAAGCCTACAAATACCATCAATTCTGCGACAAAACCGCTCATTCCCGGCAAGGCCAAAGAAGCCATAGAGCAAGCAGTCCACATGGCGAAAACCTTCCGCATTTTCTTGCCGACTCCGCCCATTTCGTCGAGCATGAGCGTGTGCGTGCGATCGTAAGTGCAGCCTACCATGAAGAACAAACTGGCCCCGATCAAACCGTGGGAAACCATTTGCAGCATGGCGCCGCTAGTTCCCAAATCGGTAAAGGAAGCTATCCCAATCAGCACAAACCCCATGTGGGAAATTGAAGAATAGGCAATTTTGCGTTTCAAATTGCGCTGAGCAAAGGAGGTTAAGGCGGCGTAAACAATGTTAACTACACCCAAAATTACTAAGATGGGTGCGAAAATAGCGTGAGCGTCGGGGAGCATTCCCGCATTCATCCGCAGCAAGGCGTAGCCGCCCATTTTTAGCAGAATTCCTGCTAGCAACATATGGGCGGGTGCGGTTGCTTCGCCGTGGGCGTCAGGGAGCCAAGTGTGGAGGGGAAAAATTGGCAGTTTGACGCCGTAGGCTATTAAGAATCCTGTGTACAGGAGCAATTCTACATTGGGCGCGAATTCTTTGGCTGCGATCGCCCGCATATCGAAAGTCACCGTATCGCCGTAAAACGCCATCGTCAGCGCCCCAACCAAAATAAACAGCGAACCGCCTGCGGTGTACAGGATAAACTTAGTTGCTGCGTAGAGGCGCTTCTTGCCGCCCCAGATTGACAAAATCAGGTAAATCGGGACTAATTCCAGTTCCCAAACCAGGAAAAACAGCAACATATCCTGTACGGCAAAAACTGCGATTTGGCCGCCGTACATTGTCAGCATCAAAAAGTAAAATAGCTTTGGTTTAAATGTGACAGGCCAAGCTGCTAAAGTAGCCAGGGTAGTAATAAAACCTGTCAGCAAAATCAACGGCATTGACAAACCGTCAGCACCAACTGACCAATTTAAATCGAGTTGCTGCACCCAAGTATAACTTTCTACCAGTTGCAAGTCTGGATTGCTGAAGTCGTACTGAGTGCAAAAAGCGTAAACAAGCAGGGCAAAATCGAGCAAACCCACAATTAGTGCATACCACCGCACCGTCTTGCCATCCTTATCGGGAATCAAAGGAATTAGCAGGGACGCAGCAATGGGAAACAGAATTGTTGTTGTTAACCACGGAAAATTAGCTGTATCCATTGCGTTTTAAAATTATCCATCAACTATTAGGTTTAAACATATTTTGACGATTTTGGTCTAAATTTTATACTTTCTTTATACGAAACAATTCTTTTTGTAATGTTTGCGACGATTTGTGCGATCGCACGATTTGAGTTTAATGCAAAATTTATTTCTATTTGCTAATTGTCAATTCTGAGTTATTGAGCTAATACTATTGCTTAAAATATTACTCGTTACCAGGCTGAAGCCTGGTAACGCAGATCCGGAGGCTCTGCCTCCTTTTCAAGAGCGAGGCAGAGCCTCTAAATATCGGTTCCTTTCGCAGAGCCGGGGAACCAGGAAGGCGTGTAAACAATCGCCTGAAAACCTTTGTATCTCTCGTCGATCGCTGAGGCCAGATCCCCCCTATCCCCCCTTAACAAGGGGGGGACAAGAGCCTGCTCAAAGTCCCCCTTCTTAAGGGGGATTTAGGGGGATCAGACCTCGGCAGTAAACGAGAAAGACAAAAGGTTTCAGGCGATTGTTGACACCCATAGGCATTGCCGTTTTCCGATCGATTTAACCGACTCCAGAAACGATCGCAAAACCCAGAACTGCGACAAACACAATCAGGGCGTAAAATTGAGCGCGACCGTTTTCAATGTATTTCAAGGCTTCGCCTGTTACCAGGGTGAGAAACCCTGTCAGGTTGACGACACCATCGACAACGCGCAAATCAACTTCCATGACTTGCCGCGCTAAACGGCGGCTGCCCTTAACGAAGAGAACTTCGTTGATATCGTCGAGATACCACTTGTTGAGGGAGAATTCGTAGAGCGGTTTGATTTTTTGGGCGATCGCGCCTGCATCGATTTTCCGGCTCAAATACATCAGAGAAGCCAAAGTAATGCCCAACAAGGCAATACCTACAGAACTTCCGCCCATGATTAGAAATTCCGTCAAATCGAACTCGGCGGCGTGTTCCAAAACTTCTTCCAGAGACTCCCCAGGCGCGCGCACAAACTGCTCGAAATAATTGGCAAACGGCGTACCGAGAAAACCGATAAACACAGAAGGTACTGCCAGCAACACTAACGGCAGAGCCATTGTCAGAGGAGATTCGTGAGGGAAATGGTCGTGTGCGTCGTGACTTTCGCCAGTGGATGCCAATTCCTTAACGTTCATCGCCCCAGGGCCGAAAACCAAACCCGGTTGGAGAAGTTGTTGCTTGATGGCGTTGTTATTGCCCCGGAATTCGCCCTCAAAGGTGCTGAAATACATCCGGAACATATAAAACGCTGTCATCCCCGCAGTTACCCAGCTCACAGCCCACAGTGCGGGATTTGCTTGGAAAGCTTGGGCGAGGATTTCGTCTTTTGACCAAAAACCTGCAAAGGGCGGAATGCCGCAGATTGCTAAATTGCCGATTAAAAAGCAAGTAGCGGTAATCGGCATATATTTCCGCAAGCCGCCCATGACTCTCATGTCTTGAGCGAGGGCGGGGTTGTGCCCGACGACATCTTCCATGCCGTGAATGACTGAACCCGAACACAGGAACAGCATTGCTTTGAAGTAAGCGTGGGTCATTAGGTGGAAGAGTCCGGCACTGTAGGCGCCGATTCCCATTGCCATTACCATGTAGCCCAATTGGGAGATGGTGGAGTAGGCGAGGCCTTTTTTGATGTCATTTTGGGTAATTGCGATCGACGCACCCAGAAATGCTGTAAAACAGCCGGTGCAGGCGATCAAATTCATGACTGCCGGCAGCCCTTCAAACACTGGGTACATCCGAGCGATCAGGAAGACGCCGGCGGCTACCATCGTGGCGGCGTGGATCAGAGCTGAAATTGGTGTGGGGCCTTCCATGGCGTCTGGGAGCCAGACGTGGAGGGGGAATTGAGCGGATTTGGCTGCTGGGCCCAAGAAGATCAGGACTCCGAAGATTGTCGCTAGAGTTGCGCTCAAAGCACCGGATTCGACTAGGGAGTGCAGGCGTTCGCCCATTACTTCAAATTCAAAGCTACCGGTGGCCCAGTAAATGCCGAGGATGCCCAGCAGGAGGCCGAAGTCGCCGACGCGGTTGGTGACGAAGGCTTTTTGGCAGGCGTCTGCTGCTGGTTTGCGATCGTACCAAAATCCGACTAGCAGGTACGAACACATACCTACCAGTTCCCAGAAAATGTAAATCTGAACGATGTTCGGGCTGATTACTAGACCTAGCATTGAGGCGCTGAAGATGCTCAGGTAGGCGTAAAATCGCACGTACCCGTCATCGTGTGCCATGTAGCCGTCGGTGTAAATCATCACCAAAAAGGCGACCGTGGTGACGATCGCCAGCATTACCGACGTGAGGGGGTCGATGATATAGCCCATGTTCAGCGAGAAGTCCCCAGCAGAGGCCCACTGAATGGTTCGGGTGTAGGGTGCGTGGCCCTGTAGTTGACTCCACAGCAATGCGAAAGACATTACCGCTGACCCTCCGAGGGTCGAAAGGATTAAAATCGCATTCGCTTGTCGGAGTTTGTTGGTTGCCTGGTTAAAGGTGATTAAGCCTAAACCTACTAGCATTGCGCCTGCCAGCGGCAGGACTGGAATCAGCCAAGCGTATTGATAAAGCAGTTCCATGACTGATAGGTAGTTTAAAGTTTCTACTAGATATTGCCAAAACTGTTAACAATTGTGACACACGCCTGCGCGACTGGGCAGAAATACTTGTTCTAATTCTCAAGATCGGACGGCGGTTGAAACCGCTTTTGACCTTGAACTCGAATGTAGCGAAGCGCCCGTCATAAGCGCTTGGAGTGGCATTCGCCTACGAGTTCAAGGTCAAACTACAAAAACGAAGTCTGCTTTCGGGCCCACTGAATAAAATTACGTAAAACGTAATTTTAACTGCCCCCTCGGAAACCCGCTCCCGTTGGGTGAAAGTTTGTATAGACGCGGTTTCAACCGCTCAATCTTATTTAAATCTATGGCAAAAGATAGATTGACAAATCTCCAAATTTTGGATACAGCATAGGAATAAATAAACCGGGTTTTTCCACCAATACCCTCGCGCTCGATGCGGTATTTTCGTAAAAAAACCCGGTTTCTGCCTTTATTTAGGTGTCGGGTTGCCGATCGAATGGCCAATTCCCGAATTCCTTGTTTCCTCAGGGCGAAATGCCTTGGAATTGTTACCTGTTCAATGCTTCCTGAGGTTGCAGGCGTTGAGTTTGGGGAGAATTCGGAGCGGCGAGCATCCAGGAATCCAGAGTCCGCCGCAGTTCCTCGCGGCCTTGATACTGTTCAAATCTAAATAGAACTCGATCGCCCTCAAATAAAATCAGTGTGGGCAGACTTGTCAGCCGGTAAGTGTTGGCCAACTTCAAACTTTGATCGGCATTCACCCCTAGGAGCTTGACTTTTCCTGCCCACTGTGCCTCAAAAGTCGCAAGCGTGGGGTCGATAGCACGGCACAAACCGCACCAAGGCGCCCAAAAGTGAACTAAAACGGGGGTAGAGGCTTGAAACACCTCTTGTGCAAAAGTGCGTTCGCTAACCGACAACACCATGATCCCTCAAAATTTAATAATTTTTTTTCTATCCTAGGGATCATGCTACCAGTATATGTTCGCAGTGACACGCATCAGAAAAGGATGAATTTTCCACAGCAGGCCTGTAAAAATGACTACGCCTAGGTAGGAAGGGCGCAAAAACTCAAGCAAATCAAGGGTTTGACGCTTTTGCAGGATTGCCAAAAATGGAATAATTGAAGTTTGAGATTTGATGGTTTCAAAGGATTCGCCAAAACGAGCCCGCAGCCGGCTGTCGCCGTGCCAGACTCCGAATAGGTGGTGAAGTACCAAACCGATGGAAGTGACGAGGGTAAAGCTAGTGCCAATCCACAGGGTGTGGGCCACGCACCAAATCACCTGTCCCACCATTTGCGGGTGACGGGTGATGCGGATGATGCCGGCTTGGTAGAGGTGAACTTCCGGCTTTTGGATGGCGGCAATTTCTAGGAGGTTGAAGGTTGCTGGGTACAGAAACAGAAAGGAAATTGCTGACAGTATCCAAACTGCGGGTTTAACTCCGGGCACGCCCTGTACTTGCCAAAGCTGCACGCCGTCGTAGCGGTGGTTGAAAAAGTAGACAACCAAAATCACGGCTAGCGGCAAACTGACAAGGGCAAATAAAACGCGGTAAAGTCTCGCCCCGATCAGCTTTTCACCTTTGGGGCGGAGGGCTGCTAAACCGCTGTGGGCGATCGCAAAACCAAATAAAAGTCCGAGAATAACTAAGTGGGAGTCAAGCGCTAAGTCGATCGTCATTGCAAATATTAAGAAAAGTTATTGATTGTCTGCCAAATTGTGTCACAAAGTATCTATAGGAGCATTCAGCGGTTATCAGTCATCAGTCATCAGTCATTAGTCATCAGTCATCAGTCATTAGCGCTCGGCCAAATCGCAGCTACAGACAAATGAAAACTGCTTTCTTGACAACTGCCCACTGCCCACTGCCCACTGCTTTCTTGACAATTGCCCGCTACCCACTGCCAACGGATAACGGACAACTGACAACTGACAACTGACAATTTAGATATATGTCTGACCTTCCTTTCACTTTAGACCAGTTACGCATTCTCAAGGCGATCGCCTCTGAAGGAAGCTTCAAACGCGCCGCCGACAGCCTCTACGTATCCCAGCCAGCAGTTAGCTTGCAAGTGCAGAACCTAGAGAGACAGTTGGACGTGCCGCTGTTCGATCGGGGGGGGCGGCGGGCTCAACTCACCGAAGCCGGACACCTGCTGCTGAGTTACGGCGAGAAAATTTTATCGCTTTGTCAAGAAACTTGTCGAGCTCTCGAAGACTTGCAAAATCTCCAAGGCGGTACTTTGATCGTCGGCGCTTCTCAAACCACGGGGACATACTTGCTACCCCGAATGATTGGGATGTTTCGGCAAAAGTACCCGGATGTAGCGGTACAGCTTCACGTACATTCCACCCGCCGCACGGCGTGGAGTGTGGCCAACGGGCAAATCGATTTAGCAATTGTTGGCGGAGAAATTCCTACCGAACTTGTAGAAGCTTTAGAAATTGTTCCTTACGCTGAGGACGAACTGGCTCTGATTCTCCCTCCGTCTCACCCGATGGTACAACAAGAAAGCATCGAAAAAGAAGACCTTTACAAATTGCAGTTTATTTCCTTGGATTCGCAGTCTACTATCCGCAAAGTCATAGATCAGGTGCTGACTCGCTGCGGCATTGACACGCGCCGCCTGAAAATCGAGATGGAACTAAATTCGATCGAAGCCATTAAAAATGCCGTTCAGGCGGGGCTGGGCGCTGCTTTTGTGTCGGTTTCGGCGATCGAAAAAGAGTTGATGATGGGTGTCTTGCACAAATCTCAAATGGACGAAGTTTTAGTAACTAGGATTTTATCGCTGATTTACAACCCCAACCGCTACCGTTCTAAAGCAGCAGAGGCTTTCAGCAATGAAATTTTGCCTTCCTTCGCTACTTATTCGAGTACCCATGATAAGAAAGAACCTTCGGTCATGGATTTGGGACTGATAGAAATAGCAACTCCCAACTCAGGGGTAAGTTGATTTATTAAGTTGCTCGCATTCAGCAGTTCGCGCGTAGTTTAGAAGTTAAAATCTGGTTTCAAAACCCCTGGAAAAATCAATAAATTGGGAATTGAAAATGGGGAATCTGGAATCGGCAATTGGCTTTTTTGATACCAAAACCTAATACCAAAACTAGATAAAGAGGGTAAAATAAACTGGGATTGGTATTAAAAACTTTAACCGCCTAGAATTAGGAATTAAATTAATTACAATTCCCAATTACAATTCCCAATGCCCGATGCCCTGTTTGGCCAATGCCCAATGCCCATGCCCAATGCCCAATGCCCAATGACCAATTAGCAAACAAAAATGGAAGTTTACTGCACCCGTCCGGGCTGCCCGCGCCCTCAAAACAATTTTCCCGACCTCGATGACAGTTCGATGCTGAAAACGGTGCAGCAAAAGTTTTGCACGACTTGCGGAATGCCTCTGATTTTGAGCGGCCGCTATTTGCCCGTGAGGTTGTTGGGTCAAGGCGGTTTTGGGGCGGCGTTTTTGGCCCGAGACCGCTATACTCCGGCGATGCGGCAGTGCGTTGCTAAACTTTTGCAGCCTTCGGCAAATATGACTCCGGCACAGCTAAAAATTGCTCAAACTCTGTTTGAACGGGAAGCAGCGGTGCTGGAAGAACTGGGAAACGAACATTCGCAAATTCCGAGTTTGCTGGCGTTTTTTGAGCTGACTGTTCCGAGTTTGCAGCCGGGGAAAAATGACCCGTTTTTCTATCTGGTTCAAGAATTTATTGACGGTAAAAATTTGGAGGAGGAACTTGCTGTTAAAGGCAAGTTTTCGGAAGCGGAAACAATGGAGGTGCTGCGGGAAATTTTGAAGGTTCTCGATTTTGTCCACTCTCGCGGTTCGATTCACCGGGATATTAAACCTGCTAATATTATGCGGGCTAAAAGTGGTCGGCTTTATTTATTAGATTTTGGGGCTGTTAAACAGGTGACGCAAACTGCGGGTACTTCTAAGGCTTCGACTGGTATTTATTCTTTGGGTTACGCTCCGCCCGAACAGATGAACGGGCAAGAAGTTTATCCAGCAACGGATTTTTATGCTTTGGCTGTGACTTGCATTACTTTGCTTAGCGGTTTGCCGCCGACGGAATTGTTTGATAGTTATGAAAATGAGTGGAATTGGCGATCGCACGTACAGGTAAGCCCGCGTTTGGCTCAAGTTCTCGATCGAATGTTGTTACCCGCTCCCAGCCAGCGCTATCAATCGGCGATCGAGGTGGAAGCGGCTCTTAAATACAATTCTCAACAGCCTACGATGGTCGTGCAGCCGCGTTCTTTACCCACTCCGACTCCCCTACCGACTCAGCCGCCGCCACCGACTCAGCAACCTCCTGTGCCTGTTCCCGCGACTCCTCCGGGAAACCTGCAATCTGGGCCGCGAAGGGCTTTTTCGATTTGGGATATTTTGGGTGGGGCTGCGTTTACGGGTTTTGAGGGGGGGTTG
Source organism: Oscillatoriales cyanobacterium (assembly GCA_004293365.1). Classification (GTDB taxonomy): domain Bacteria; phylum Cyanobacteriota; class Cyanobacteriia; order Cyanobacteriales; family Microcoleaceae; genus Microcoleus. The sequence goes on from RDYN01000096.1 coordinate 10,318, forward strand.
CTGGCGATCGCCCTGACGAGTTTGCTGCCATCTCCTGGCCTTAGCATCGGATTGTTGGGTGCGATCGTGGGGGGTTTGATTTACGGCCAGTACCGCAGGGCGATCGAGCAAACTGAGATGCTGATTATCAGCGCAGGTACTTTGGCCGTGCTGTGGTTTTTCCCGGCTTTGCGCGCTGCAGTGACGATTTATCCGAATTCTCCTTTCACAGGCGTGTTGTTTGTGGGATGGTTGGCTGCTTTGGGGGCGATCGCAGCCACAGCTATTTTTCGCTTAATTTATAAGTTACTTTCTACTTTCTAGTAGGGACAATGCTTTCAGCCTTCCCTAACCTGATTTCTATCACAACTCTAGCAAAGTAGCCATTTTAGGCACTTCTCGCCTTAGTGTAAATTTTTGTAACAATTTTAATTTTGTAGCTTTAGATACAGAAATATCTGATATAGTCATAAATAGGAACAGAAAAGCAGCCCAACCTTAAGCAAGGAAAACGGAGGAACCGGATATGTCTACCGAAAATCAAGCCCGCTCTCTGATGATGCGCCACCACCACATGGTGAAGAACCGGCAGCAATCCATGCTCAACCGCACCGCCACCGAAGTCGGAATGGAAGATACTCACTACTGGGGCCACATTCAAGGCAAGCCGCAGCCCAGCCTTCAAGCCAGTTACGATCGCAGCAACGCCACCATGAGCTAAGGCAAAGCTCAATTTCCCCAATTGCCCGCAAGCCTATTACCTACATTTGGAGAAAACCAGTGATGTCTACCCAACAACAAGCGCGCAGTCTGATGATGCGCCACCAACACCTCATCAAAAACCGTCAGGAATCTATGCTCAGCCGCGCGGCTGCTGAAGTTGGTTTAGATACTGGTTCTGCGGTGAGTGTCGATCGCAAATAACTCGTTTTTTCAACAGCGAGACAGTTGAATCGAGTCTGTTGTTTGCCAGCTAAACATTAATAATAACAGTTACAAAACCGTCGCGACTTGTTCTTGAGTTAGATATCTACAGAATAAGTCGCGATTAGTTTTAGGGAATTGATTTAACACAAACAATGAAATATAATATTGCTCAACTATATTTTCCTATCGTTTCCGGTTGCATCGGAATGATTTAACCACAGAGGCCACAGAGAACACAGAGAACACAGAGAGAATAGAGAGATTAAGGGAGCATCTCAGTTTTGTATTTATACCATTTTGCGAAAATCGTGCAACACTCTTCCACCCCCCCTAGCCCCCCCTTGTAAAGGGGGGGGACAAGAATACTGTTGCATTCTTTTTTAAAATTGGTATTACAGTGCTGTCGGGAGTTCAAAAAGGTTCGTAGTACGGACTTCAGTCCGCTCTTTAAAAAATGCTGATTGCAAAACTGAGATGCTCCCGAGATTAATAATTCCAATGCTACAGAATTTGAGATCGCGCATCGGGCAAAGAACGATTAAACGACAAAAAAATAACTCATTGATTCGTCATTTGTTGGCAATCTAAAATCTAAAATCTAAAATCTAAAATCTAAAATGATATAATCCCCTCTCAATAGAATAGAACGCTCTAGGGAGGTCATCATGTCGGACTGGAAAGAAATTGGCGGCGGAGTTACAGCACCGAGAGGATATCGAGCATCGGGAATTACAGCGGGTTTGAAGCCTTCAGGCTTGCCGGATTTAAGTTTAATCTTGTCCGAGGTGGATGCGATCGCCGCAGGAGTCTTCACCACATCCACAGTCCGGGCTGCTTGCGTGGACTACTGCCGCGAGCGTTTGCAAGCTAAACCCAGCGCCAAAGCAATTTTGTGCAATGCCGGCCAAGCTAATGCGGCCACGGGCGAAGCAGGTTTAGCAGATGCCCTCGAAAGCGCGAAATTGTTGGGAGAAGCGCTGAATATTCCTTCTGAATCGATTCTTTTGGCATCCACTGGCGTGATCGGACAGCGGATTAAAATGGAGCCGCTGAGGGCGGGTATTCCGCGATTGGTTGCTGAGGCATCGGAAACTGGTTCTGATGCGGCTGCTAAGGCTATTTGTACGACTGATTTAGTGCCGAAAACGATCGCCCTGGAAACCATGTTTGGCGATCGCCCCGTGCGGATCGGCGGCATTTGCAAAGGTTCGGGAATGATTCACCCGAATATGGCAACAATGCTCGCATTTGTAACGTGTGATGCAGCAGTGTCGTCGCATTTGTGGCAGGAAATGGTCAGTCGGGCAGCTAACAGAAGTTTCAATCAAATTACTGTTGACGGCGACACCAGTACCAACGATTCGCTAATTGCTTTGACTAACGGCCAATCCCGCACGCCTGCGATTACGGAAATGGGGGCGGATGCTGAAAAATTAGAGGCGATGCTAACAGAAGTTTGCGTGCATTTGGCAAAGGCGATCGCCCGTGACGGCGAAGGTGCAACTTGTTTGGTGGAAGTACAAGTTAGTGGCGCCGCCGACGAAGTTTCTGCGAGTAAAATTGCCAAAACAATTGTCGGTTCTTCTTTGGTGAAAGCTGCTATTTTTGGACGCGATCCGAATTGGGGAAGAATTGCGGCGGCTGCGGGGCGCGCGGGCGTTGCTTTTGAACAAGAGAATTTGCGGATTCAATTGGGAGATTTTTTGATGATGGAAAACGGACAGCCGAAGGAGTTCGATAAATCTGCTGCGAGTAATTATATGAAGGCTGCTGCTGCTGGTGAATATCTGAAGGAAGACACGGTTTTAATTCAGGTTGCTGTCGGGAATGGCGGCGGTTTTGCGAAGGCTTGGGGATGCGATTTGAGTTACGACTACGTGAAGATTAATGCGGAGTATACGACTTAAGGGCAGTAATTTCAGAGGCCCGGGCGGTTGGAAACCGCGGCGACACAGCCCGGGCGGTTGGAAACCGCGGCGACACAGCCCGGGCGGTTGAAAGAGACTGATTCCTCTAATTCTCATTCAAACCATCGGCAAACTCAGCACAAATCCAGGCAACACATCTTCGCCGGACAAACTAACCGGAAACTGTACAATTTCCACCTCACGATTAGCGCGATAAATTTCCACTTGTTCGTCTTGAGGATTAATCAACCAACCCAAGCGCAAACCGCTGTTGAGATATTCCTGCATTTTCTCCTGAAGCGGCTTTAGCGAATCTGTGCGCGATCGCAATTCTATGACAAAATCAGGACAAATCGGCGGAAACTTCTCCCTTTGTTCATCAGTTAAAGCCGACCATCTTTCCAAGCTAACCCAAGCCGCATCAGGGGATCTATCTCCATTATTAGGAAGCCGAAAAATAGTTGAAGAACTAAACACTCTCCCTAGCTGCGTTTGACGATTCCACAAGCCCAAATCTATAATTAAATTGGCTTCTCGATTGCCGCTGACTCCGCCTACTGGTGACATAATAATGATTTCCCCTTTCGTTGTCCGTTCAAATTGCCAATCTCGATTCATCTGGCATAAACGGTAAAACTGTTCGTCTGTTAATTCGACACTATCTAAGTTTAAAGTAACGGTTGTCATTTTATTACCTCTCTTCTCTTCTCTTCTTCTCTCTTCAGTCTCGCGTTGCGCGGACTTTGTTTTTGTAGAAGCGATTGAAATCGCCGATTCCTGTGCCGATTCCTAAATCGCCGCTAATCTATTTTAGCGCCGTTTATGGCCGATCGCGATTAGGGCGATCGCACCCAACACCCCTAGAACAAATCCCCAACCAATACTAGACCAAAAAACGGTATTCGCAGGGATTTGATTTTGCTGACTGTGCAAAATAACACGATCGTTATTACCTCCCAAGAAATAGCCCTATTTCGCTCCGAATTAGCCGCCTATCCCGAAGCTTTAAAAGCCCTCGACGAAATCGAAGATGGCGAGGTAAATATCGAATATTCTTCAACCCGCTTGGAGTGGGTTTCGTTTGTGTCGCCTCGAATTCGATTCGCCGGGAATCTCAATCGCCCGCAATTTCAAGCACTATTTTACCCGTTACTGAGCCTGTTTCTAACAACTCATGGGCGGCTTGAGCTTGTTCTAGCGGGAAAGTTTGGCTGACGTGAATTTTGAGCAAATCGCGATCGCACAAACGAGCGCACTGCTGCAAAATCTTCGCCTGCTGTTCCTGTTCCTCCACCAAACCTTGCAGCATCGGTGTTAACATTAATTCCAGACTAATTCGCAGATTTCGCGTTCTCGCCGTTTTCAAATTCCCCAAAGCCGGATCGGGTTCCAAAATCGTTACCAAATCTCCGTAAATCTTCACAGCCGGAATAGTTTGGTAAAAAGTTTCTCCCCCGACAGTATCGAAAGCCAAATCAACTCCTTGTCCCTGAGTCCAAGTCAAAACCCGATCGACAACATCGGTATTTTTGTATAAAATAACTGAATCTGCCCCTAACTGCCTTACAAATTCGGCTTTTGCTTCGGAACTAACAGTAGTGCAAACCTCAGCACCCTGCAATGAAGCCAACTGTATCGCGACGTGGCCGACACCGCCTGCACCAGCTAGAATTAGCACTTTTTGTCCGGGTTGCAAGCGCCCTCGATCGTACAGGGATTCCCATGCTGTAATTAAAACTAACGGTGCAGCCGCTGCCTCAGCAAAACTTAAAGCAGCAGGCTTGAGGGCGAGAAAACGTTCGTCTACAACGGCAAACTCGGCATAAGTACCGATCGACCCGCCCAAACCCCCGTGGCAGAAAAAAACCTCGTCTCCCACTTGGACACTCTGCACCGCAGCACCGACAGCCTCTACCACTCCAGCACCGTCGCACCCCAAAACGTGAGGAGTTTTCTCGGGGTAAAAAGTGCCGCGCGATCGCAACTTAGTATCTATCGGATTGATCCCCGCCGCCCGCAACCGCACCAAAACTTCAGTTTCTGTTTGTATAGTAGGGGCTGAGATATCTTGCAGTTTCAATACGGACGGGCTTCCGGGCGTTTCAAAAACGATCGCTTTCATCAGGGGTATTAACTCTATTTTCGCCTTCACTTCCGATCCTACCTTGTATGTGTTACCCATCGGTGACGATACTTAGTTATTTTTAATAAATAGATTGGCTTTAATTCAATTGACAATTGACAGTTGACAATTGACAATTGACAGCGACCTCTACCAAGAAGGAAGAGGATTGGAGTAATGAATAGTCTTCTTTTAATTTCTCCCGATCGGGGTTCCGGGTTTAAACAAATTCTTTCTGGTAACTACTATAATTGTCGAGCGGTGCTAATCGATGTTCGAGCTAGATTTATTCTTTTACTTTGAAATTGTTGCATACCTTCTGGGATTATCGGCGACTTTAGTCTTGGCGATCGCGATTTATCTCAAGTGGCACCGAAGGCATCCCAGTCTGCCAACTGCCGAAAAGCCACCGGAGTTGGCAGAATTACAGCCAGATTTATCTGCGAGATTGAAAATTCGGAAAAACTTGTTGATTTTCCCCAACTCAAATCTGTTGGCGATCGCACACAGCTTATTGGGTAAACTGTTAGGTATTGGCTGCAATCTATTCTTAGCCCAGCAACAACGCCCAACTGTGAATTCTTCTCCTCTTGTCGGGCCTTCCACTAGCAAAACCGTTAGTTTGAGCATCGAGGGTTCGATCGACCAAAATGCCGCTCGCCCTCCTAAGGACAACCCTCCCAACACCAGCACTTCCCCGCAATTAGAGGAAGACTTGCTAGGCGACATCCTCGCAGGTACTAATTCGCCGGGGGGATCTGAATTCTTTGATGCCTTAGTTCGCCACTTAGCCTCAGCACTCGCCTGTCGCAGCGCCGTCGCAGCCAAATCGATTAAGTCGATGAAACGCGCTTCGGCAACTCCCGATAAATTGCAAGTTATCAGTTTTTGGAGCGACGGACAGCAGCAGCCAAACTTTGAGTGCAACACCGCCCATACTCCCGAAGCGCTGGTGTTTGAGCAGGGAATGTACTCCTGTCCAGACTCCCTGCTGGAAACCTTCCCACAAGACCGCAGACCGATCGTTACAGGTGCGCGCAGTTTCCTGGGAGTCTTGCTCAAAAACTCCTACGGCGAACCTTTAGGCATTATTTGTATTTTCCACGATCGCCCCCTACTAGAAGCACATCTTCCCAAATTTCAACTAATTATCAGCATCTTTGCCGATCGCGCCGCCGCCGAATTAGAGCGGCAGCGCCTAGAAGCAGCACTCTGCACCGTAGAAGCGAAATACTGCGCGCTTGTAGAACAAATGCCGGCTGTCACCTACATTTCTCCCCTCAACCGCAGCGCTGCCAAACTTTACATCAGCCCGCAAATTGAGACTTTTTTAGGTTATTCTGTAGCTGAATGGAAGGCAGACCCCGACCTGTGGCTGAAACTCGTTCACCCAGAAGACCGCGATCGCGTGTTAGTTGAAAACGCCACACAGAAATTTACCGACGGAGAAGATATCTTTAGCGACGGGCCGCTGGTTTCAGAATACCGCGCGATCGCCCGCAACGGCCGAGTTGTCTGGTTCCGCGATCGAGCGATCGCAGTTCGCGATGAAGCCAGCAAGTCCGTCATCCTTCAGGGCGCAATGTTTGACATCACAGAAACTAAAGTAGCTGCCAGCGCCCTGCTAGAAAGCGAATACCGCTATTACACTTTAGCTAAAATACTGCCAGTTGGGATTTTCCGCGCCGACGCTGCGGGATATTGTTTGTATGTCAACGAGCGATTTTTGGAGATGGCTGGACTGACTGCACCAAAGGCCTTGGGCGAAGGTTGGGCCCAAAGTTTGCATCCCGAAGACCGCGATCGCATTTTGAGCCAGTGGTATCGCGCTGTCAAAAATAAATTGCCTTGTAAGTTAGAGTACCGCTTTTGCAACGGCGACCTCACAACCTGGGTATTTTGGCAAGCAGTGCCGGAAATTGCCAACAGCGGCGAAGTTCTGGGCTATCTCGGCACGCTGACTGATATCAGCGATCGCAAACAGGCAGAATTCGCACTCCAACAAGCCGAAGAAAAATACCGCAGCATCTTTGAAAATGCGATCGAGGGAATTTTTCAAACGACTGCTGACGGGCGCTACCTCAGTGCTAATCCTGCTTTGGCAAGAATTTACGGCTACGAGTCAGCAACCCAACTGATCGCAAACATCCACGATATCGAGCGCCAACTCTACCTCGATCCCAACCGCCGCGTCGAGTTCTTGGGCGCGATCGAAAAACACGGTTCTGTGTCTGAGTTCGAGTCCCAAGTTTACCGCGCTGACGGCACTACTATCTGGGTTTCCGAAAACGGCCGGGCTGTTCGCGACGCAGGAGGCAATTTGCTTTACTACGAAGGTACTGTCGAAGATATCACCCTCCGCAAAATAGCAGAAGAGAAGTTGGTACACGATGCTTTGCACGATACGCTGACGGGTTTGCCGAACCGAGCTTTATTTATGGATCGCTTGGGACACGCGATCGAGCTTTCCAAACGCCGTCCCGAGGTTTTGTTTGCGGTGCTGTTTATCGATCTAGACCGCTTTAAGGTTGTCAATGACAGTTTGGGGCATTTAGTGGGCGATCGCTTGCTGATCGCGATCGCGCAGCGTCTGGAAATCTGTTTGCGCGCTGGAGATACCGTTGCCCGTCTCGGCGGCGATGAATTTGCTATTTTGCTGGAAAATATCAAAAACACCGATGATGCGATCAACATTGCCGAACGAGTGCAAGCGGAACTGGCACAGCCTTTTTACCTCAACCCATATCAAGTTTTTAGCAGTGCTAGCATTGGCATTGTTTGTTCTGGTTTGCCGCAGCCTCCCAACGACATGGACGAATTTTCCAGTCCAGGAAATCTCGTCCATGTCGATCGGGAAACTGCTTTGTCTTGTTTATCTTCCGACTCCTCAGATGTCCCGGTTCCGTTCCGAATATTGTACGATCGACCAGAAGAACTGCTCCGAGATGCAGATGCTGCGATGTATCACGCAAAGGGATTGGGCAAAGCTCGCCACGAAGTTTTCGACTTAAGTATGCACACTCGCGCCGTCGCCCTTTTGCAACTGGAAAACGACTTGCGGCGCGCTCTAGACTCCCAGGAATTTCAGCTTTACTACCAGCCCATCGTCTCTCTAACTAGCGGTAGAATCAGCGGTTTTGAAGCGCTGCTGCGCTGGTATCATCCCCAGCGGGGTTTAGTAGCTCCCGGCGAGTTTATTTTAGTAGCAGAAGAAACGAGATTGATTGTACCTATTGGTTGGTGGATGATGCGATCGGCTTGCCGTCAGATCCACGAGTGGCACCAAAAATTTCCAGCAAATCCGCCCTTGACAGTCAGCGTCAACCTTTCTAACGAACAATTTAAACAGCCGGATTTAATCGATCGCCTGAGCGAAATTTTACAAGAAACTCAGCTTGACCCCCGCACTTTAAAGTTAGAAATTACTGAAGGCGTCATCATGGACAATGCCGAATCAGCAGCCGCTATCCTCGCCCAATTGAAAAATTTAGAAATTGAATTATATATTGACGATTTCGGCACGGGCTATTCTTCTTTGAGCCGCCTGCACACTTTTCCCACTGACGCCTTAAAGATCGATCGAGCTTTTGTCAGCCGCATGACGGAAGATGAAGGAAACGAAGCCATCGTACAGACTATTTTAATTTTAGCCAGTCATTTAGGCATGGATGCAATCGCTGAAGGAATAGAAACCATCGAACAGCTTAAGTTGCTCAGAGCGCTGCAATGCGAATACGGACAGGGATACTTTTTCTCAAAAGCGGTAGACAGCATCACAGCCACAGGTTTGATCGAAAGTCAACCCCAATGGTAATTAGTCAGTTGTCAGTTGACAGTTGTCATTAGTAATAAGAAGTCGCAAGTTAAAAATTAAAATAGGGAGCATCTCATTTTTGAAAAAATCATTTTTTATTAGAGAACCCATTTGACATCTTGGAGGAGGTTGGATTAAGGTAAGCTAAAGCCAAATCCACCATGCCGTATTCCAGCAGCCTCACAGACGCAGAATGGGAAATCCTTGAACCCCTACTACCCCAGGTGTTGCCTGTTAAGAAGCAGACGAGACCTTGTAATTGGACGAAACGAGAACTGGAGTGATGGTATTTTCTATCAACTCAAGAACCGCTGCAATTGGCAAGATTTGCCGAAAGACCTGCCTCCCTACTCAACGGTGTATTGGCATTACAAACAGTGGCGGGAGGCAGGAGCAATCCTTGCACTGATGAGCCTCTTACATGGACAAGTGCGCGAACAAGTCAAAAAAAAGCCCAGTGGACAACGTTGCTGATGATTGACTCCCAAGCGGTGAAGAATACCTGCAACGCCAGTATCGAGTCCTTCATGTTTCTGCTTTTACAAATGCACGCTTTGGCATCAAACGACATCTGGCAGTGGATACGTTGGGGTTTCCGTTTTTCACCCACTGCACTCAAGCTAATGTCTCCGATGACCCAGGCTTGCTGGAAATGTTGAGTCACAACCTCGATTATTTTCGCGCCAAGCCTGTCAACATTCCTAAAATCACCATCTTGCTGGACAATGGCTATCATCCAGAGACCCTGAGTCTCGCCTTGCAAAAACTCTATCCCCAGATCCTGACCAAGATCCGGTTTGAACTCTCACCCAAGCCCACCAAAGCCGAAAAAGCGGCACTGGGGAAGACGGGATTTGTCGTGGTGGCAACGCGATGGGTAATTGAGCGGTCGAATGCATGGATGGAACGCTGCAAGAGTTTAGTCAATGATCGGGTTAATGCTCAAGCGTTTAGCCCATAGCTAGATCTCAAATGGGTTCTATAGGGCAATCTTGGGGAGTAACAGAATCCACAGCTTGTCGAATGATTCGGAAAATAGAAAATAGCGAGACAACGAGTAATTGGAGAACATGTTCATCGAAAACTGAAAATTTTTAAGATTTTAGCTGACCTTTATAGAAATCGCCGAAAAAGATTTGGTTTAAGGTTTAATCTGATAGCGGGACTTTACAATTTAGTTTTCATGGCTTTTTTGAAACCGAGCTTGAGAAAACGTAACCATCGCCACCAAACTTTAGCAGGCTGGTCGAAAAAGGTAAAAATATCACCGTAAGCTTGGGTAGATTTGTGATGATGAAGCCAATGTCTTTCAGGAGTCGTAATGCCTAGTATCTCGCAGAAAGTAATGATTTCTTTTGGAGTTTTCCAGCCTAAAGCACTTGTATGTCTCCACCATACATGAAATTGACCTAAAATTAACCCGCAGATCACACCAATAGATGAAACTTTCCACAATATTACAGCTACTGGCAGATAGGGTAAAGCACCAAGAATTCCATCCAGCATAACGAGAACATTGGTGCTGAGAACAGCATAATGAAAAAAGGTTTTCTGTGAGGAATGGTGCGTTTTTAGATGGAGACTACCAAAAACGTGCTCAGGAATATGGTAAAAAAATGTGGATAGCAAGTCTCCTAGGAATAGCAATAAATAAGTGACCATCAAAATTTTTAACATTAATTAATCCTTTTTGTTGTATTTGGTTGTATTTGATTTAATGTAAGTATTCAGCCGTCAGCTATCAGCTTTGGTGGAAAACTTCATGTAAACCTATCTGTTTAACAATAGCTATTTTCTGGCCTTTTTAGGGCATTAGCTGAATGATTATCATTTAATTAATGAAGAAATTTTAACACTAGCTGGTTGAATTTTTGGGGATATTCTACATGCGGCCAATGACCACATTTATCAAAAATATGTAAACTGGTATTAGGGATGTATTTATTAGCTATATGAGCATGGGTAACAGGTAAAACCGCATCCTGATTTCCCCAAATAATCAAAGTGGGTGCTCGAATATGCGCGAGTTGTTGAACAATTGGCATGAAGACTTCTTCCCTTACTCCCCCCAAATTTAAGTTGGTTTTGAGAATTGAAATTAATGCCTGTTTTCTACCTGGCATTTTGAATCTTTGAAAACTGTTTTCTACCCATTCACTAGGAATTGCTTTGGGATTGTAAACATTTTTTTTTAACATCAATTTTGCCCCAAACCGACTAGGTTGAGCAAATTTAGCTATTACTGGAACTGCTGCTAAAAAACGATGATAGATTGAAATTTCTTTTCCTAGTCCCAAACTGGAAATCAATACTATTTTTCCTATCCGTTCTGGATATTTTAGAGCAAATTTGAGTATAATACCTCCTCCCATTGAATTGGCAATTATATTTGCTTTATCAATATTTAAAGCGTTCATAAAGTCTGTTAAAAACTGGACTTGATAATCTAAAGAGTAGGGAAGTTCTGGTTTATCAGATAAACCAGAACCTACCATATCAAAAGCATAAACTTGATGATTTTGAGCTAAGGCATCAAAATTATAAGTCCAAACTTCTATAGAACTACCACCACCGTGAAGCAAAATCAAAGGGCTTCCCTTAGTTCCTGCGCTCCAGTAGCGAGTTTTGATGACACCAACTCTAATGTATTGATCTTCGGGTAATTTAATTTTGTTATAAACATTTTTCATTTCTTAAATACAGTAACTATTGAGTTATCCATCATACCACAAAAGCGGCACTGGGGAAGACGGGATTTGTCGTGGTGGCAACGCGATGGGTAATTGAGCGGTCGAATGCATGGATGGAACGCTGCAAGAGTTTAGTCAAGTTTAGCCCATAGCTAGATCTCAAATGGGTTCTATAGTGCGAGCTGTCGCGAGCTCGCGAGTCTTTCACCGCTCGCGAGCTCGCGACAGCTCGCACTATTAAATGCAAAACTGAGATGCTCCCGTTAAAACATTCTTTCTGACAACTGACAACTGACAACTGACAACTGACAACTTACCACTGACAACTTATAGCCTTTCGAGCTCTCATATTCGCGGACGACTGGCCTCCGTGGGCTATGGGCTATGGGCTATGGCCTCCGTGGGCTATGGGCATACCTCACTTTTTTGAGAACCGCTATACCACTGACAACTAACTTAAACTTTCGCTTCCAACGACTTGAGAAACTCAGTATTTACCCCCGACTCCCGCGTCAGGGCAATTTTCCCAGTACGAGCAATTTCCTTAATCCCAAATCTATTTAGAACTTGGACGATCGCCACCATCTTACCCGGATCTCCGACAACTTCCAAAGTCAGCGTATCATCACCAATATCCACCACTCGCGCTCTAAAAATCTGAGCTAACTCAATTATTTCCGATCGCGTCCCGCTAGCAGCATTCACTTTCAGCAACATCAACTCCCGTTCCACACAGGGAATTTCCGTTATATCCTGAACTTTCAGCACGTTAATCAACTTGTACAGTTGCTTGGTCAACTGCTCGATAATCTGGTCATCTCCCGGTACAACCATCGTAATCCGAGACACACCCCCTTGCTCCGCCGGGCCCACGGCCAGACTTTCAATATTAAAACCCCGACGGGCAAATAAACCAGCAATTCGAGTGAGGACACCCGCTTCATCTTCAACTAAAACCGAAAGAGTGTGTTTCATTTCTCCAAAAAAAGACGCATTTCGTGCAATTCTACTGTCGCCCATTCGCCTTTTAGCAGAAGTGCACGCCCATTGAACCTGCCTTAGACATTTTTTTAGTGTACGAACGTACACAATTCCTTACTCGAATAAAAACTATTCAGGTCTGGTGGCTGGCGAAAACAGCAATTTTGACACCAATTGGTGACAAAACTGCGAAGTACCAAGCCACCACAACTTACATAAAAACCCGGTGTTGCAGCGATGGCATCTGGCGGCGGACTTGTTCTAGCCGATCGGGATTAATCTCTGCCACCGCCACACCCTGTTCCTCTCCAGCATCGGCCAAAACCGCACCCCAAGGGTCTACAATCATCGCGTGACCGTGAGTTTGACGGCGGCCGTAGTGGTGTCCAGTCTGCGCCGGGGCGATCGTGTAGCAAGTATTCTCGATCGCCCTAGCCTGCAACAAAACCTTCCAGTGATCCTTGCCAGTGTAAGCAGTAAACGCCGCCGGCACGAACAAAACATCAGCACCCTTGTAGGACAAATGCCTGTACACTTCCGGGAACCGCACGTCATAGCACACCGAAAGTCCCAGCGTCCCCAACTCCGGCGACACATAAACCGGCGGCAAATCTTCACCAGCTTTCACAGTGTTAGATTCCCTGTAAGTAATCCCGTCTGGCACATTCACATCGAACAAATGTACTTTTTTGTACCTTGCCACTTCGCTACCGTTTGGGTCTACCAGCAAGCAAGTATTGTATACCTTTCCCCCATCCGTCGGCACGGGAAATCCGCCGCCCAGAATCGTTACCTGGAACCGCTGGGCCATAGTTTTTAGGAATTTTTCGCTTTGGAGTCCGATCGCCTCTGCAAGAGCCATCTTCTCCTCCTCTTCTCCCATAAACGAGAAATTTTCTGGTAAGGAAACTAACTCCGCACCCCGACGCACTGCCAGGTCGATTAATTCCTCTGCCTGAACCAAATTTTTTTGCAGGTCAGGCAAGCTAGTCATTTGAATTGCTGCGGCGAGATAAGACTTCATCGATTCACAATATTAGTCAATAGTCATTGGTCATTAGTCATCAGTCATTAGTCATTAGTCATTAGTCATCAGTCATTAGTCATTAGTCATTAGTCATTAGTTATTGGTTATTGGTTCTTAGTACCAATGCCCTATCCCCCATGCCCTATCCCCCATGCCCTATCCCCCATGCCCTATCCCCCATGCCCTATCCCCCATGCCCTATCCCCCATGCCCTATCCCCCATGCTACTGAGAAAGTCTATAGGGTTTGAGAGTTTTGATGTTTGAGTTTTAAATTAACCTTTAACTCATCACTCAAAACTCAAAACTCTCAACTTTTTCCCCCTAGGTTTTGCGACCTAATTCCGGTCAACTCTTAAGGCATCGGATGGAAAAGCAAGTCAGGGAAAAAGCGGTTAAATTCAATTAAACCTGCCGCTTGAATAGCGATCCAAAGCGTTGCCAATACTGGTGCGGTCGAAAGAAACTTGACAAAATATTGCATGAATTTTGCTCCTGAAAATTCGAGACAGTTGGTAATTGCCGATCGGTCTACCGCTAATTGCTAACTTGCAGTTAATTGATTAACTGTTAGCCCTTAGCTCTCGCTCCATTTCCCTATTTTAGCGGGGGGAAACAGTAATTTCATCGTCCTTCGCAAACATTTCACCGCTGGTGATTGACGTGAGAGCTGCCAGAGGCCATAAAACGCCGCTCAGCATACATTTGATTGCCAAAGGAACGTCGATAATAATCTCTTTTTCCTCTGGGGTTGCTGATTTTTTGGTAACTTGCAGATAAGAACGGCCCACCCAACCAATCCAACCAGCAATATACAAGAACAGCACGCTAGGAATCAAAAAGTCGCCAGCCTTGTCCAAGCTACCGTCTACGATTAAGTGCGGGTAGCCTTCCGGGCCGCACATAGCTTGAGAATAGCGCTCGAATCTTGCCTTCGCAGAAGCAGGGTCGCCATTGGTAGAACGCGCATTTTTAGCCAGTTCCTTGAATTCGGGAGAGTCCTTGCACGGCACCAAATTGTAAGCCGAAGCAACGGTCGCAGAACTGAACCACAGACTAACCACTAAAATTGCAGCAAACAATCGTCGCATGAAATTGTTTCCTTTTGTTACAAAACAATAAGTTTTTGTACAAGCATTTCAACTTGCCGATCCAGAATCCAGATTACCGCACTTGCTGAGGGTGTAAAGTCTCCATCATAGAGGCGGCAAAGCCCAAAAGAATGAGGGATTCGGGTTTCATAGGTCAGTGCGAGAGCTTAGCAATACCGCTAGGATATTCCACAGCTTGCATTATTTCGATCGCCAGGCCCTGTCCTTCGGTGAGCAAATATCCCGCGAGCAATAACCTGAGAACAGATCGAGCCGGGGACTTGCGCCGAATTCGTTAAGCTAGCAATAGCTAACCTATCAAATAAAATTACCAGTTAATGGCAACCATTTTCGCGATCGAAACAAGTTGTGACGAAACAGCAGCAGCAATTGTTAAGAATCGTCAAGTTTGCAGCAATGTTGTAGCATCACAAATTAAAATCCACGAGCAGTACGGTGGGGTAGTCCCGGAAGTAGCTTCGCGGAGCCACCTAGAAATGCTAAATCAAGTAATTGCCCAGTGTCTGAGTGAAGCCAACCTGAGTTGGTCAGAAATTGACGGCATTGCAGCGACTTGTGCCCCCGGTTTAGTAGGTGCATTGTTAGTCGGGCTGACAGCAGCGAAAAGTTTGGCAATAGTCCACCAAAAACCTTTTTTAGGCGTCCACCACCTCGAAGGGCACATCTACGCTTCTTACCTAATCGAACCAGACTTGCAGCCGCCGTTTTTGTGCTTGTTAGTTTCCGGGGGACACACCAGCTTAATTTATGTTAAAGATTGTGGCGTTTACGAAACAGTAGGACAAACGCGCGACGACGCGGCGGGCGAAGCGTTTGATAAAGTCGCCAGACTGTTGCAGCTAGGATATCCCGGCGGGCCGCTGATGGACAAATTGGCTGCCCTGGGCCATCCCCAAGCATACCCCCTACCTGAAGGCAGAATATCGCTACCTGGTGGCGGCTACCATCCCTACGACAGCAGTTTTAGCGGGTTGAAAACAGCAGTTTTGCAGTTAGTGCAGAAACTCAAAAAACAAGATATTAATGCCGGTGGCGAAGGCGTCTTGGCTGCCTCTACAATTAATGATATTGCGGCGAGTTTTCAGGAAACAGTAGCGAAGGGTTTAACAAAAAGGTCGATCGACTGTGCGCTAAATTTCGGACTCAGCACTATTGTAGTCGGCGGCGGAGTCGCAGCCAACAGCGGACTGCGAAAACACTTACAAGCCGCAGCAACCAAACACAACTTGCGAGTATTGTTTCCCCCATTAAAATATTGCACGGACAACGCAGCAATGATCGGCTGTGCGGCGGCAGAACACTTGCAGCGAGGACACACATCACCGCTAACATTGGGAGCAAATTCAAGAATGGCCGTTAGCGATATCATGGAACTGTACATTAGTCATTAGTCATTAGTCATTAGTCATTAGTCCACAGTATTTGTAGGGTGTGTCGCTTTCAAAAATGCCTAAAATTAGATCGAAAATCTTATAGCGACGAACCTTACACCATATTTGACGCAACAAGCTCTAAAATTTCTTGTAGCAAGACTTGAGATAAATTGTATGAGGTGCGTCGCCATAAGATTGTCGATATTTGTTTGGGAATTTTTGAGGGCGACACACCCTACGACTAAAATTTCTTGTAACAAGACTTGAGATAAATTGTACTGTACATTAGTCATTAGTCATTAGTCAACAGTTAACAGTCAACAGTCAACCAAACGATGAAAATCCGATCTGCAGCAGAAAGCGATTTACCCGCAATTGTCCAAATATACAACGCAGCAATACCGGGGAGAATGGCCACAGCAGATTTAAAACCAATCTCAGTCGAAAGCCGCCTCGCGTGGTACAGAGCACACTCCCCCAATTCCTGGCCGATTTGGGTAATGGAATCAGAACAAACTATCGTGGGCTGGCTGAGTTTTCAGCTTTTTTACGGACGCGCCGCCTATCAGCATACAGCAGAAATTAGCATCTACGTCGCACCCGATCGCCAGCGCTGCGGAATCGGACAAAAATTATTGCAATCAGCCATCGCGCGGAGTCCCCAATTGCAAATTAAAACCCTGATGGGCATAATTTTTGCTCACAATCAGCCGAGTTTAACGTTGTTCCAGAAATTTGGGTTTCAGCAGTGGGGATATCTGCCGCAAGTCGCCGAACTTGACGGCGTGGAAAGAGATGTGATAATTCTGGGTTTGCGTTTAAACGCACAACCGATCTAAAATTGGTTCGATTGTTTGGACTTGAGTCCTCTGATTTTTATGCGGACTGAAGTCCTCACTACAAACTTCCGGATTGAATATAGTTAGCTCAATCTGCTACAATTATTATCTCATCCAAAGATGCGATCGCCACATCAGCCTTTTCCAGATGACTAACCTCAGCATTTCCCCAACAAATCCCGATACAGCCAGCCGCGCCTGCATTTTTGCCCATTTGAATATCACCCGCCGAATCTCCCACCATCAAAGTTGCTGCGGGATTTACTCCTAGTTTATCGCAAGCTTGCAAAAACAATCTCGGATCGGGTTTATTAAGTTCCGTAGAATCCACACCCATTTCTAACTGAATCCATGGGTTTAATTCGTGTTGTTTCACAAATTTTTGCACCGCAGCAGTCGTAGCCGCCGAAAGAATCCCTACCTTCAAACCCGCTTCCGAAAGCTCTTTGATAACTTCCAAACAGCCGACAAACATAGGAGAAGAAGCAGTATTTTTCAACATTTCGTCAGCTTCATCAAAAGCGCGGCGAGCAATAGTTAAAGATTCCAACCATCCTCTGCCGGTTTCGGCGATGTATCCCGCAGTAACAATCTCATTTTCCTTGCGGCTGCCGACGGCCATCAAGCCTGTGGGGTCAATGCTAGCACCTTCGATACCGAAAGCCATTTGTAAAGGCTCTCCAACGCCGGGAATTTGAGCATCTGCGAGGCGCGATCGCTTAATCCCCAAATGTCTCAAAAACTCCTGAGAATCCTCTAGAGTGCCGTCTTTGTCAAAGATTACGGCTTCGATATTTGAGAATGTAATGCCCCGACATTTAATAGTTACCAAGAATCATAACTCCCGAATTTCTATATTTTTTTGTATTCTCTCATATTGTGCTATTTTTGGCAATTGTTTTAAGCGCAAGATGATACTCTTCTCCCCTCTTATTAAGGGCAGGGTGGTTTTATACTCCCCATAATAAATCTGAAACTAAGGTACGTTGTTGGGCTTGGGCCCTCTTTAGGCATATATAGCCTTTCTCAAAAAGATGAGGTATGACTGACAGCTTATATAACCTCTAAACGTATAGGGCTCTCGAACCAACAACATACCTCATCTTTCTGAGAACCGCTATACATGAAAGAGGGCCCAAGCCCAACAACGTACCTATTTATAGGTTTCAACCGCCGAATTTTCCCCAAAATTATTTAAAATCTCCCTGCTAAATTGGCAACCATTAATCCTAGTTGAACGGGCTTCACAGGCTTACCAATATGTGTTTGAAAACCAGCTTCGATCGCCCTTTCGCGTTCTCGCTCGATCGCATACGCAGTCAGCGCCGCCGCTGGGATGTTTCCTCCAGCTTCAGCAGCAAGAGCTCGCACTTGCCGAATTAAAGAATATCCGTTTTCCTCTGGCATTCCAATATCCGAGATTAGCACGTCAAATCTGCCCGGATTTTCCGTCAAAGCAGCCATCGCCGCAGCAGCAGATTCGGCTGTCACAACCTCGGCGCCGTAGCTTTCGAGCACAACTTTTAAGAGCTCGCGCGTATCAGCTTCATCATCCACAACTAAAACCTGCAAATTTTCTAACGAAGGGACTCGCTCGCTTGAGTCGTTCAAAGGCTCTGACAAAGCAGCCGACTCTGCTGGGTTTGGCGCTGTCAATTCTTGGGGCGAACCTCGCAGAGGTAATCTCACAATGATTGTAGTTCCTTGTCCCGGGCCCGGACTTTCGGCTTCCACTGTTCCCCCGTGCAATTCCACAAGATGGTACACGATCGACAAACCCAATCCCAACCCTTGATCGACCTTAGTGGTGCTAGAATCTCCTTGGCGGAAGCGATCGAAAATATGCGGCAGCAAGTCAGGCGCCATCCCTTTTCCCGTGTCCGTAACTCGAATTTCAGCATAATGCTCGATCGCCCGCAACTCAATTTCCACTCGTCCCCCGGGTAAAGTAAACTTAATCGCATTAGACAGGATATTCCACAAAACTTGCTGCAAGCGATCGATATCGCCTAAAACAGTTGCAGAACCCAACTGCGAAACAATTTCAATGTTTTTGGCTTGGGCCGAACATTCAACCCCATCAATTGCAGCTTGCACCACTAACCGCAGATCGATCGCACGGGTGTTAAGTTGGAGCTTGCCGTTCGTAATCCGGGAAATATCGAGAAGATCTTCGATTAACTGAGCTTGCGCCCTGGCGCAGCGCTCGATCACCTCCAGAGCGCGATTAGCGGCTGCTTCCTTCAGGTTCCCCAAGCGCAGCATTTGTGTCCACGCCAGAATCGGAGTCAGGGGATTGCGTAATTCGTGGGAGAGATTCGCGAGAAATTCATCTTTAGCTCGGTTAGCAATTTCTGCTTGTTGGCGGGCTGACTGTTCCTGCTGCAATAACTGCGATCGCTCTGTCTCAAACTGCTTGCGATCGGTGATATCCTCTACCGACAGCAGAATCATCGAAACGCTGTCTTCTGGTTTAACTTTACAAGCATTTATCAGCAGAGTTTTCGGTCCGATCCGCTCAAAAACCTGCTCGATCTCAAAGTTGTTAATCTCAACATTATTAACCAGAATATCTTCCAAAAGCCCTCGCAGTTGCGGGATATTCCCCTGCCCGCTAACCCATTCAAACCTGTCAGCTCGGGTGGTTTCTGAGGATGAAACTTGAAACGTTTCGTATAACGCTCGATTGGCGCTGTTCACTCGGAAATCATCATCCAGCACGATTAAAGGCGTCGGCACGCTTTCCACAATAGTTTCCGCATAGTTGCGCGCTGTTTCTATGGTAGCAGCACTGCGTTTGAGAGCGTCAATATCGATCAAAACTATTACCACACCCTCAATCAAGTTGTCGCTCGTCCGGTAAGGACGAATGCGGAGAGCGTACCAATATCCCGATTGAGTTTGCACTTCTTGTTCTTTCGTGTTGAGAGTATCGATCACCTCTAAAATCATCGGTTCCAAATCGGGAATTTCCAGATTGGAGCGGATATCGCTAAAGGGACGCCCGACATCTGCAGAAATCAGATTGAACAGCCGCTGCGCCATCGGCGTAAAGCTGCGAATCCTTAAATCGTTTGCCAGCATTAAAATAGGAATATTGATACTTGCCAGCAAATTAGTCACGTCGTTATTAACCTGTTGCAAATCGAGATTTCGATTGCGAAGTTCCTCGACAGTGGTAATCAGTTCTTCGTTAGTAGCTTGAATTTCTTCTTTTGCGGTTTCTAGTTCCTCGTTAATGCTTTGCAGTTCCTCGTTGCTCGAAATAATTTCTTCGTTGGCAACTCTCAGGTCTTGGTTGAGATTTTCTTGCTCTTCGATCACCGCTTGCAGGTGCGTTTGAGCCATTGTTTTCTCTTGGTTGGCGGTGGCAAGTTGCTGCCTGAGCCGCACTATTTCCCGCTCTAAATCGCTTGGTTCTAAGCTGTCAAAATTTACGGTTCTCAGGTCGATCGCACCGCGTGAAGCTTCTTCAAACAGCACCAAAATAAATTTTGTTTCGGCCCTGACCGGTTGGAACGGAATCACCTCAAAATTGACGGTATTCGTGCCATCGCCCTCTTGCAGCCTCACCCGTTCTTTTCTCACCGTCACGTTCTGAGTTTGCGCTTGATAAATTGCGGTGCGGAGATCCACAGATAATCCGGGCACCGCCATTGCAAACAAGTTTAAAGTCGGCGTTCCCGGTGTGAGTCTCAAGTAGGGGTTGGTGTCACCCCGCAGTTGCACGATCTCCATCTGGTCGTTCACCACCACACCGACAGGAGCACAGCGACTTAAAATCAATTTGTCTGTTTCGCGCTGCAAGTCAAAGCTATGATAAAAATTGGCATTCATGCGCTGCGGATTATCAACTTGGGTTAGGGGTGAGAAACTTGCTGCAAAGGAAAGTGGAACACGATTGGCGGTTAACTTTTTAGCATAAATTTTAGACGGCGCGTCGGCTAAAGTAAATAAGTCCGAGGATTTGCCCGTACTTTCGGAAGTGCCGAGAATCAAGAAGCCTGTGGGGTTGAGACTGTAATGAAAAATTGATAAAACTCGTTTTTGCAAAGGTTCTGCCAAGTAAATCAGCACATTGCGGCAGCTAATCAAATCGAGATTAGAAAAAGGCGGGTCGATGCCTAAGTTTTGTCGGGCGAATACGCACAGTTCGCGGACGGGTTTGCTGATGCGATATCCCCCTCCTTCTACGGGGACAAAGAAGCGGTGGCGCCGCTCTGGTGAAACGCCTAACATCTGGTTTTCTAAGTAGAAACCAGACCTCGCTTGGGCGATCGCCGGCTCGCTGATATCTGTGGCAAAAATCTGGATCGGCAGCTTCAAATCTCGATCGCCCAAATACTCTAACAAACACATGGCGATCGAATAAACCTCTTCCCCTGTCGAACATCCCCCCACCCAAATCCTAATCGGAACTTCTGCTGACTTATTTTGGGTAATCGCGGGAAAAACCTGCTCTTTTAAGCGGATAAAAACTTCTAAGTCGCGGAAAAAACTCGTGACGTGGATCAAAATTTCTTCATACAAAGCTTTGACTTCCGCCGGATGGTCGAGCAGGTATTCGGCGTAATCTTCCAATCTCTCCATCTTGTACAGCAGCATCCGCCGCTGCATTCGCCGGTTCAGGGTGGCCGGTTTGTACTGGGTGAAGTCAACGCCTGCGCTCGATTTCAGCAGCGCAAAAATAGTCCCCAGGGCAGATCCCGGTTCGGGCAATTCTTCAGCGACAACCAGGGGAAGCGGCCCAGCCAGAAAGGCATGGTGGCTGAGATTTGCCAGTTCCCGCCCCATTGACTCTGGCGGCAGAATGAAGTCTACATCACCTGTAGCGACGGCGGTACTGGGCATACTGTCGAATTTGGCGGTTTCTTCGCATTGAGCAAAAGTTACGCCTCCGGCTGCTTTGATTGCCATCAGGCCCAGCGCGCCGTCTCCATCGGCTCCCGATAAAACCACGCCGATGGCTTTGTTGCCCCGATCGACTGCTAAGGACTCGAAAAACGCATCTGCGGGCATATATTTGCCATCAATCTTCTCGCGGGGAAGCAGTTTCAGCGCCCCGGATTCCAGCAGCAGCTTGGTATTCGGCGGAATCGTATAGACATGGTTCGGTTCTACAGTCATCCCCTCTTCCACCTCATGCACGGGCATTGGCGTGCTTCGGGCGAGAATCTCCCTCAGCAGGCTGGGGCGATTGGGGTCTAGGTGCTGGATCAGCACAAATCCCATGCCGGTATCTGCGGGTAAGTGCCTCAGCAACTGGATGAATGCTTCCAACCCTCCCGCAGAGGCCGCAATTCCCACGACGGGAAAGGGGGCGTCAATTTTGGCTTCTGGATCTAGGTCTAGGGCGCTAGGCTCGATCGGTGCTAATGTATTTTCGTTAGATAAGTTCATAAAATCCACTTCAGTACCGCAGTTACGAGCCGCCAACCCTTGTCAGCCTGGGAGTCAATAATGCAGACTATTCTAATACCAGCTTGAGTTGCCAGCTTCGCGCAACCACCCTAAGGATTAGGTACAGTGTGAGAACGTCGATTAAAGGACAATACGCTTGGCTTAACACTATTTATTCCCCGGAGATCCCCTCGCATCCCCCTGGTTGTAGGGGGACGAAAGAGAGGATTCTTGTCCCCCCCTTCCCAAGGGGGGTTAGGGGGGATCTCTCTTAAGCCAAGCTATTGGATTAAACGACTTGGGTACAAACACTGAATAAATCATTTTTTTAGACTTTTATCGCCTGTAGGGTTGTTTTTTGGTAAAAAAATCAGGTTTTTAGGTAATACCATTTTTCTAAAATCGTGCAACACTCTTCGACCCCCCCTAGCCCCTCCGCTGTATTGCGGGGGAAGAATACTGTTGCATTATTTTTTAAAATTGGTATTATTTGCTACATTTTATGTAATTGTTGGCGATTTGTTGGGGCGATCGCCCTATTGTTTGTTGCGTGGGCGATCGGCTAAGGAATGAGAATTAAATAACTTACAATTTGATGATTCTTGTGGGATGGGCGAGTGTAAATTATTTAATTTGCGCTCCTAAGCAGCAACTAATAACTCATAACTAATAACTCATAACTAATAACTCATAACTAATAACTCATAACTAATAACTCATAACTAACTGCAAAAAAAAAGAGGGAAAATACCCTCTTTCAATCACAGTGACCGCGATGTTATTCGACCGTCGCAGGAGGGATTTCTTCCTCTACATCTAATACTGCTTCGGGTGCTGCTTCGGGTGCTGCTTCCGCTGCTACTTCGGGTTCATCCTCTTCCATTGCTGAAGGCACATCTTCGAGTATTTCATCGGAGATTTCCAAGGCATCGGTTGAGTCAACAGGAATGTCCATACCAGCTTTAGCTTGCTTTTGAGCGAGCATTTTCTCCCGGAACTTAGCTGCCATTTCTTCAGCTTTTTCGTACACCAATTCGCGATTTTTGACCATCGCGCCCGGTTCCGGTTCCAACTGCTTGGTGGAGAGAGAAATCCGGCCTCTCTCGGCATCCAAGTCAATGATCATCACTTTCACTTCGTCGTTGACATTGAAGACGCTGTGAGGCGTATCGATGTGATCGTGCGAAATTTCTGAGATGTGCAGCAAGCCGCTGACGCCGCCGATGTCGATAAATGCACCGTAGGGCTTGATGCCGCGCACTGTACCGATGACCACTTCCCCGACTTCGAGGCGGTTCATCTTGCGTTCGACTAAGGCGCGACGGTGGCTCAACACTAGGCGGTTGCGGTCTTCGTCTACCTCTAAGAATTTTAATGGCAATTCTTCGGCGACTAATTCTTCCTTCGGTTTGCGGGTGCTGATGTGAGAACCGGGAATAAAGCCTCGCAAGCCTTCTATTCTGACGAGTGCGCCGCCGCGGTTGGTGGCAAATACTTGCGATCGCACCGTAGCATCTTCTGCTTGCAGTTGTCGCACTCTTTCCCAGGCCCGCATATACTCGATGCGCCGGATGGACAGGGTTAATTGTCCGTCTTCGTTTTCATCGGTGAGGATGAAAAATTCTCTAGTTTCGTTTGATTGCAATACCTCTTCAGGGCTTTCGACTCGATTGATCGACATTTCCTGAATGGGAATGTACGCTGCTGTTTTAGCACCGATATCAATCAGAGCGCCCCTGGGTTCTATACTAAAAACTGTACCCGCGACTACATCGCCCGGGCTAAAGTGATAGTCATATTTATCTAGTAGGGCTGCAAAATCTTCGTGAGTAAAGCCGATGTCTTTGACTGTGGTTTTGAGATTGACCATGCGAATAGTTTCCTAGGATTTCTCTCCTTCATGTTTTTCGTTTGTGCCGGCAGATATTAGAGATTTTGGTGAAAAAGCGGTTAACTTCTTGCAAAATCTTTTACTAAAGTCAGTTTTTGCTAACTTTTGCCCGCTGCAACTCCGCATCCGGGCTTGCCACTGCTATTGCTGCAAACTCTGCGTTAAAGCGTTTAATCTTAACATTCAGAGTCAAGTAAATCATTATAACTTACCCGCATACTGCTTTATAAATTAATTTCTCTGAGTTTAGCTGCCAGTAGCGCAAGATGCGGGGCTTTCTCGATCGCAGGGATCGGCCGAAGTCGCACTAGCGTCAAAATCTGAGGGAGTATCTTGATTCTGCGGACAGTTGAGGGGATTCTGAAGGTGATTTAGGGTATCTACAAAATCTCGGATGCCTCGAAATTGTCTGTATACCGAGGCAAAACGGACGTAAGCGACTTCGCTGAGCGGCCGCAGGTGCAACAGCACCAGTTCCCCAATTTCTGAACTGGCGATTTCCCGGAGCGATCGACCTTGGAGTTGGGCTTCGATTTCTTCTGCGAGGGTTTCGAGCTGGCCTGAAGACAAACCTGTTTTTTCGCAGGCGCGAACCAGTCCCCTGACTAATTTTGACCGATCGAAAGATTCGCGCTTCCCGTCCCGCTTGATCACCGTAATCGGCACAAATTCTATGCGTTCGTAAGTTGTGAAGCGGTGCTGACAGCTCAAACACTCGCGCCGCCGACGGATGCTTTGACCTGACTCGGCTGAACGCGATTCGAGAACGCGGCTATTTGTGTGTTGACAGGAGGAACAGCGCATGATTGCTGATTGTAACAGGCGTTGCTAGCAAATTGCCATTCATCTCACCGCGCGGGGTCTGATGAATGGCTGGACTAGAAAAATTACTCAGGATACAGCGCCCAGGATGTGTTTGACTGAGCTAAACCTAGTTCTAGACTGCTGTTTGATGACTGGGCTCGATCCCCCCTAGCCCCCCTTAAGAAGGGGGGGACAAGAGCGCTAGAGTCCTCCAACTATCAGGGAGGGGACAGGAGTTTTATCAAAGTCCCCCGACAATCAGGGGGATGAGAGGGGGATCGGGCCTCTGCTATAAACGAGAGATACAAAGGTTTTGAGACCGTTGTTGACACCCCTTGGCTGCCAGCGTATAGCTAATTATTTGCCAATCCGGGGCGGTTCCCGAAAGGCGATCGCAAAAAATAGTACACCTAAGGCTAAAGCCAGAATCAAAATGTAAGCAACGCTTTCCATGTTAAATTTTCCCTATCTTCCCTTGCCGTATTATTTTATCTTAATTAGTGGTTTGATTGTTAACTAAAAAAAACCCGGTTTCTTGAAGAAACCGGGTTTTCGTGCACCGGGATGTTTCCCGGTGTACTCTTCGGCGGCAGAAAACTAGATAGATTCTTCTCTTCTTGTGCTCTTGTCGCCCAGTTTTTGGAACAAGCCCCACTCGACTTGTTCTTCCAAGTCAGCCTCAACTCCAGCAAACACGTCGCGGAAAATAGTCCGAGAACCGTGCCAGATATGGCCGAAGAAGAACAGCAAAGCAAAGCAAACGTGTCCGAAGGTGAACCAACCGCGAGTTGAGGTACGGAAAACACCGTCAGAATTCAACGTTTCGCGATCGAATTCAAATACTTCACCCTGTTGGGCGGCGCGAGCAAACTTCTTAACATCTAGAGGATTCTTAAAAGTTTGACCGTTCAGTTCGCCACCGTAGAAGCTGACAGTAACTCCGCTTTGTTCAAAGCTGTATTTTGATTCAGCACGGCGGAAGGGGATGTCAGCGCGAACGACCCCATCTTTGTCCGTCAAAATTACTGGGAAAGTTTCAAAGAAGTTCGGGAGGCGCCGTACCGACAATACCCGACCTTCGTTGTCAGTAAATACTGCGTGGCCCAGCCAAGTTTTAGCGATACCGTCGCCGTTGACCATTGCGCCAGCACGGAACAAACCACCTTTAGCAGGAGAGTTGCCCACGTAGTCGTAGAAAGCCAATTTTTCGGGAATTTGCTCGTAAGCTTGTTGGAAGGTTTGACCGGAGGCTAAGCTAGCTTGAGCTCTGCGATCGATCTCTTGTTGGAAATAGTTGCCGTCCCACTGATAGCGAGTCGGGCCGAAAAGCTCGATCGGAGTTGCAGCCGAACCGTACCACATCGTACCCGCAACCACAAAAGCTGCAAAGAACACAGCAGCGATACTGCTAGAAAGTACAGTTTCGATATTCCCCATCCGCAGGGCTTTGTAAAGACGTTCCGGCGGCCGCACAGTCAAGTGGAACAAACCGGCAATTACGCCGACTACGCCCGCTGCAATGTGGTGAGCTACGATCCCACCCGGATTGAACGGATCGAAGCCTTCAGGGCCCCAAGCAGGCGCCACTGGTTGGACGTGACCGGTCAAGCCGTAGGGGTCGGAAACCCACATTCCCGGGCCAAAAAGTCCGGAAAGGTGAAATGCCCCGAAGCCGAAGCAGAGCAAGCCGGAGAGGAACAAGTGAATGCCAAACATTTTTGGCAAGTCGAGGGCTGGTTCGCCGGTGCGAGGATCTCTGAAGAGTTCCAAATCCCAGAATACCCAGTGCCATACTGCTGCTAAGAACAGCAAACCAGAAAGGATGATGTGAGCGACGGCGACGCCTTCAAAAGACCAGAAGCCGGGATCGACGTTACTTTCGCCGGTGATGCTCCAACCGCCCCAAGAACCGGTGACTCCTAAGCGAGTCATGAAGGGTAGCACGAACATCCCTTGACGCCACATCGGGTTCAGAACTGGGTCTGTGGGATCGAAAACTGCTAGTTCGTAAAGGGCCATCGAGCCGGCCCAACCTGCCACGAGGGCAGTGTGCATTAAGTGTACAGAAATCAATCGGCCTGGGTCATTTAAGACGACTGTGTGTACGCGATACCAGGGTAGTCCCATTGACTGCGGTTCTCCAAGGTGTAAGTGATGATGTCTATTTTGACGGAAAAATCAGATTCTCAATGCCGTGCAGTTACCTGCGGGCTTTAAATTCTGCCTTTTGCCGAATCCTTTCTACCTTCACAGGTGGAGGCATAAAAATGAAAGTTATTTAAAGAAGTGTATCGAGTCCCCAGTCCTTTTGCAAGAGTTTTAGCTGTAAGCTACTTTTAGGGAAACGTAATTCAATGCCCGATCGCGCGATCGCGTGCATCCTTTCGCAAAATCTGTCCCAGCCGCGCCGCTTTTGCAACACAATGCACCCAGCGCTGCCGGGAACATTAGCATCAAAGTGAATCCCAAACTCC
>RDYN01000097.1 GCA_004293365.1 Oscillatoriales cyanobacterium
GGATTACCCATGGGGCTAGAAACCCGGTTTCTACGACTTTTGCGACGAGGAACGATAAATTACGCAAGAAACCGGGTTTCTGAGGTCTGCGCGCGTCAGCAAACTCAAATTATATTTGTAGGGAGCGGCACTGCGTGTCCTTACTCGCAACCAGTTAATTACTGTCTTTGGTTCTAGTAATTTCGAGAGTAATTCTGCCGCCGAAGTCGGGGATGGGAGCGGCCGGTTTTGAGAGCTGTACTTTGACTTTTTCGAGTAAAGGCAGTTCTAAAAGCGCTTGGGCGATCGCATCTGCTAACCGTTCGATCAATAAAAACTTCGAGTTTTTGACTAACTCTTGAATCAGAGTAATGGCACTCCGGTAATCCAGAGTATGTTCAATATCATCACTTTTGCCAGCTTTCGACAAATCTAGCCAGAGAGTGACATCCACCTCAAACCGCTGTCCCAACACTTGCTCTTCCGGCAAATAGCCCGTGTAGCCGTAGCAGCGAATACCTGTAAGTTGAATACAATCCATTGTGAAATAAACTAAAAGTGCATTGCCTATACTAATTTGTATTAAACCAGATAAAGTTCTCCTTCTCTTCCCTCTCTTCCTTTCTCCCCTCTGCGCCCTCTGCGCCCTCTGTGGTTAAATCACTCTTATTCTATCTTAAATATCAAAGCTGCTCTCCCTTCTCCAACCTGTCCAGAAAATCCTCAGCAACCTGACACCATTTATTTCTCATGCCCGCATCTTCTGGCTTTTCTGTCAAGGTGCGACCTTGTAATTCTGGATATTTATTGTAAAATAATTCATCTACTTTATGATAAAAAATATCCGGCTCAATATTAAGATTTTTGCGGCGCTTGCCAATCTTTTCTTGACGCGCGATTTCTGCATCCAAAGACGGATTTGGAAGTGGCTGGAGTTTTGGAAATTTGGGCATTTCAGGTAACTTTGGGAGAGTAAAACCAGATTTTATCGCACTAAAGGCTAGAATTCCCGGCAATAAAACTACGCTTAAACTCGCTAGGCTTTTCCAAGGAATTAACTTAAATTTGCTGGTGTTGCTGTTAACTACTTGATTGTTTTGCACAACAGGAGGAGTGTTGTTGGTAGCCGTTTGAGTGGTGTGTTTGAAGGGGCGCCCGACAAAGTTCACCGTCACCATTTGGGAGATGATGTTGCCAATTTGGGATAATTTTGGATCTTTGAGGGCTTGGCGGACTTCTTTTGCAGACCCGTAGCGATCGCCCGGTGGTTCTGCTAGCATCTTATCCAACACAGTCCCGAGGTTTTGACTGACGGTGACGTGCGATCGCCAATCCCAAGTTTTCTGATTAACATCGTACAGTTTTTGAGGCTTTTTGCCGCTTAGCAGCACCAAGGCGGTGACGGCTAAAGCATACAAATCGCTAGCGGGAGTAACTTTTCCGTGTCGCATTTGTTCTGGGGGCGAATAACCTTGTTTGCCGATCGCCGTTGCAGGTTGTCCGCTAAACTGAAATACGGCCGTTGCTGCGATTTGCTTGACTGAACCGAAATCAATTAAAAACGGTAATTTGTCAACACTGTGCTGAATGATGTTGTCGGGCGAAACATCGCGGTGAATTAAATTGCGGGAATGGATGTATTCTAAAACTGGTAAAAGCTGAAATAGCAGTTGAGTAACTTCGGGTTCGGTAAAATTTTTACCTTGCTGCTGGCGGGATATAAGTATTTCTTCGTAAGTTTGACCGGGGATGTAGTCTTGAACTAAAAATAAAGATGGATTTCCGTCTAAATCGGTTCGCAGCAGTTCTCGAAAGCGGGGGATTTGCGGGTGTTGGAGGTGGTAAAGCATACTCGCTTCGCGATCGAACAATTCGGCGGCTTTTGGGCTTTGAACCACCGGGGAAAACTCTTTGAGCACGCATTGTTCGCCGTAGCGGTTGATATCTTCTGCGAGGTAAGTGCGCCCGAAGCCGCCGCGGCCTAATTCGCGGATGATGCGGTAGCGTTTTTCGAGGGTGGAACCTGGGGCGAGGGGGGAGGGGTTGGACATAAACCAGGGCGGATTGTTCGATTTGGGGAGTCGCGGAGCACAGTATAGCTTATTGTAGCTAGGTTTGGTTGAATGCGAGGGCGATCGTATATTAGATTTGAATTGCATAAATCTTTGATTGATCGACCGCTGATTTCAAGCAGATTAACGCAGATTAACGCAGATATTTTCAAGAAGAGCGAGGGAAAGAAAGCAAAAGCTATATTAAAATACTCAGACTAATCAAATTTATTTTTATTTACAGGGGAAATCAATCTGGAACTTATTGTTAGCAATAGAAGTTAAGCTGGTGGGTTGAAAATCACATATTTAGTTACGCTCAATTAATCCGAAATGGTGCTTAGCCATTTACAAAAATCATCGTGTGTCATTGGATGACGTTCGCCGGATTTCTCCAAAACTTCCTGGACTACTTCAGCCATTGTTGGCTCATAATCGGGGTGTGCTTGTTCGATCGCTCCAAGTATAGCATTTTTGAGATTGATTAAGACTTGGCAGTAGTCATCGTCAGCCCAAACATCAGTTTCACGGATATAGCAATCCTACGTTTGCATTCAAATTATATTTTTTTGACTGCATTGCGATCGTTCTTCTCGCTTATAAACAGAACGATCGCACTTTTCTATTCTACAACTCCCGATGAGTAAACCCCTTCGCATCTTGCCCCACATAACTCGCGGCAATATGGCCATCTCCAACGACTCGATACTTATAAGTAATCAAACCTTCTAAACCAACCGGCCCGCGAGGCGGCATTTGCTGCGTGCTAATCCCCACTTCTGCGCCGAAACCGTAGCGGAAACCGTCAGAAAATCGAGTCGAACAATTGTGATAAACTCCGGCCGCATCTACTCCATTTAAAAATGTTTCGGCGGCTTCGCTGTCTTCGGTAACAATTGCATCTGTGTGTCGGGAACCGTAAGTATTGATGTGATTAACTGCTTCTTCTACAGAATCTACTATTTTGATTGACAAAATCAAATCGCTGTATTCTGTAGACCAATCTTCCTCATTTGCTTCGGCAATATCCAAGATGGTGCGAGTTGGTTCGTCTCCCCGCAGTTCGACTTTTTTTTGCTGCAAAGCTTGGGCGACAGCGGGCAGGAAATTATGGGCAATATCCCTGTGAACTAACAAGGTTTCAATGGCATTGCAAGCGGCCGGATACTGAGTTTTGGCATCGACCGAAATCTCTACTGCTTTCTGAATGTCCGCTGCTTTGTCTGCGTACAAATGACAAATTCCGTCGGCGTGTCCCAGGACGGGAATTCGGGTATTTTCCTGCACGAACCGCACGAAGGAATTAGAACCTCTGGGAATAATCAAATCTACATATTCATCCATTTTTAGCAGTTCGATGGTTTCTTCTCGGGTGGTGAGCAACTGCACGGCGGCGGGATTCACTGCGGTTTCTGCTAATGCTTGGTGGATGACTTTTGTCAATATTTCGCAGGAACGGACGGCTTCTTTCCCGCCTTTGAGAATGACGCCGTTGCCGGATTTGATTGCCAAGGATACTATCTGAATTAAGGCTTCTGGGCGCGCTTCAAAAATAATGCCTAAAACGCCTAAAGGACAGGTAACGCGCTTCAGAATTAATCCTGCATCCAATTCGCGGTGGATTTGGACGGCACCAATCGGATCGGGGAGTTTGGCAACATCTCGCACGCCCGCGATCGCACTTTTCAACTTTACTTCATCCAACTTCAGGCGATCGTACAGCGGTTTGGCAATTCCATCCGCCTCAGCAGCTTGGCGATCGGCCGCATTCGCCGCCAAAATGTCCGGCGCAGAAGCTTCTAAAGCCTTAGCAATCGCTTCAATAGCTTGATTTTTGGCATCGGCGGACAAAACTGCCAATTTCCTAGCAGCTTGGCGGGTTTTTTGGGCAATTTCAATAATCGACATAGCAGTAAGTTTTAAAGAGTTTTGATTTTTGGGTTTTGAGGTGGGAATTGAATTCCACGAAATTAATTCGGCGGGCGGTTTTCAATCTTAACAATTTACAGGAAATTATATATTTTTGTTGAGACCCTTTACCGCGCTCCGCAATTACAGGTTAAAACAGTGAAGTATAGATAAAATCCCACGGTGATTACCATTTGTCAATAACCTTAGGAGATTATTATGTCATCTCAAGCTCCTTTACGCAAGGCAGGGCGATCGCCCAAAGCCGGCATTAAACTGATCCAGAAAACTGGTGGAAATCTCGTTTTAGCTTCCGGCGTCACCATCATCCTGCTATGCGGTATGGTGTTGGCGCTATCCTTAGCCACAGTTTTCATTATCAACAGTCCCGATCCAGTGGCCGGATTGGCGATCGCACTTCCCATAACCCTGATTTTTAACATCGCAGCTTTTTTCCTATCGCCTTACTTGATGGACTTAACCCAAAATTGGCTCTACAATACCCGCTGGGTTTCCCTAGCAGAAATAGAAAGCCTGAGTCCCGAAACAGCAAAAGTTATTCAGAAGGTTTGCAAACAGAAAAACCTCACTCAGCCGCGTTTAGGAATTATCGACGACCAAAACCCCACAGCTTTTACTTACGGTTCCTTTCCTAACAGCGCTCGCTTAGTCGTCAGTCAAGGTCTTTTCACCTATTTAGACGACGATGAAATTGCCACTGTTTACGCCCACGAACTCGGTCACATCGTCCACTGGGACTTTGCAGTAATGACTTTAGCTTCGACTTTGGTACAAATTACTTACTTAATTTATACTACAGCTCAAAGGCTCGGTCGCAGCGGGGGAGACAAAGCAAAAGATGCGGCCGGTACTGTAGCTGCTGTTGCTTATTTGTTTTACATCGCCGGCACTTATTTGTTGCTGTATTTGTCGCGGACGCGAGAATATTTTGCCGACCATTTTGCCGCCGAAACTACCGGGAACCCCAACGCTTTATCGCGCGCTTTGGTAAAAATTGCTTACGGTATTTTGGAAGAAGGACAAAGAGCAACGGAACCCAGCCGCTTGTTAGAAGGAACTCGCGCTTTGGGCATTTACGATGCCAAAGCTGCGGCATCTAGCGGTACTGCTTACCGGATTTCGTCGGAACCCGAAAAAATTGGGCGAGTGTTTCTGTGGGATATGTTTAATCCGTGGGGTTGGTGGATGGAATTGAATTCGACTCACCCGCTGACTGGTAAGCGAGTTCGCGCTTTGAGCACCTATGCAGAACAATTAGGCTTGGATATTGAGTTTGATATGGGACGGATTGTGGGCGAAGGCCGCAATTTGAGCAAGCGGAAATTGTACGGAAATTTCTTTTTCGATTTGCTGCTGTACAGTGCGGAAACTTTGGGGTTGGCGGTGGGTTTTGCGATCGGCATTTCCCTCTCGGCTGCGAACCCGATGATGATGGTTGCTTGTCCTTTAATCGGTTTGGGCGCGGGAATTTTAGTCAAAGCTTTGGTGATGTTTCCGAATTACGCACAAGCCGAAGAGTTGGATGTTTTAACTTTAATGTCTGACCCTTATGCAAGTCCTTTGCGCGGTCAACCTGCGAAACTGCAAGGCGAATTAATTGGTCGCGGTGATGCGGGTTATGCGTTTGGTTCCGATCTGAAATTGCAAGACAGAACGGGGATGATTTATCTGCGCTACGCTTCTCGTTTTGGGCCGATTGGTAATTTCCTTTTTGGGATGAAACGGGTTAAAAGTTTGATCGGGATGGATGTTAGTGCTTTGGGTTGGTTCCGCCGGGGTGTGGCGCCTTGGATGGATTTGATTCAGCTTGAAAGCGATAGCGGAACGGCGGTTAACAGTTATCACCGTTTCTGGTCTTTTGTGATGGGGATTTGTGCGATCGCGATCGGTATTGCAGTTCTATTTCTGTAATTTCCAGCTTAAGATTTGAAAGGACTGAAGTCCTTACTACAAACCTGGTTCGTAGTGAGGACTTCAGTCCTTTTAAGTCAGGGTTAAGGACTAGAGGATTAGTGTCAAATTAAGCAATATATGTCAGAAAGGGCGATCGCCCTACAGGATAGCTACGCTTCACGCCCCTGTGTGCAATCATCGCCCTTTGAGATGGTGGAAATCGATCGGATTGTCAGTGGAAACGGAGGTTGGAGTGACAGGAGGGTTAAGGGAATATGCTTGGTGGGGCGATGCCAAAGGTCGGCTTCGCCTACGCCCGTCAGAGCAAGCTATGGGATAAAGTATTGACACACTAGCTAACTTGTATAATAGAGTTATTAGGAGGATTATGAGAGATTAAAATGCTTTAAAAGAAGGATTGCTGATGGCTCAGGCTCGGATATCAACTATCAAAAACTATTTACGGTCGAAAAATGATACAAATTACCACGACTGAATTACCCCAAACCCTCCAGACTCTATTTATAGAGGTCGAACGTACCAAAACCCCCCTCACCATCATCCATGAAGGAAAACCATTAGTGATTATCTATCCTGCCACTACCGAAACCCAACGCCCCGCATTTGGCACAATGAAAGGAAGCGGTGAAATATTAGGAGATTTAATTGCTCCTGTCGCCCAACCCTGGGAGGTTTTAGAATGAAAATTTTACTCGATACCCATATTTGGCTTTGGTATTTACTCGGCAACGAACGCCTATCGCTCCAACTTCAAACGGCCATTTCCGATCCTAATACTGAACTTTGGTTGAGTCCAATTAGCATTTGGGAGACGCTCATCCTTGCAGAAAAAGGACGGATATCTTTACAGCCATATCCGGTTACATGGGTTAATTTAGCTTTAAAAACTTTGGAAACTCGTGAAGCCCCAATGAATCATGCCATTGCCATTTTAAGTCGCGAGATTGCACTACCCCATCAAGACCCCGGAGACCGATTTATTGCCGCCACAGCTATTTACTATGGGTTAACATTAGCTACAGTTGATGCCAATCTTACAGGTAATTCGGTGCTACAAACACTCAGTTAGGCAATATTCTATATTTCTGTAGGCGCGATCGCACTTTTTTGCTGGGACGAGATCCCTACAGGATAGCTACGCTTCACGCCCCTGTGTGCAATCATCGCCCTTTGAGATGGTGGAAATGGATCGGATTGTCAGTGGAAACGGAGGTTGGAGTGACAGGAGGGTTAAGCGAATATGCTTGGTGGGCGATCGCACTACTTTCTTTCACGCAATGCCTTTTCAAACCGCTCCGTCAGCATAATCATCATCAAAGGCTCTGCGATCCCCCCGAAGAATGGAACTGAGCGTATGATAGCTAATAACATAAGCGTTGGGTCAACTGTTTTATTAAGAGTTCCTAAAATTGCTCTTTCTGCGGCTTGACGGGTATATGAACGACAGATAACATTCGCATTTTTCATGTACACGTCAATCCGATCAGATGCGTTATTTACAGATATTAACTGAAGGTAAATACGATCTCCTGGATTCAATAACTGAATGCTTAGATCGAGGCTATGCTGACTCTGTGATTTGCTAATTTCCCCAAAACCCACTGCCGGCTGAGTCTTT
Organism: Oscillatoriales cyanobacterium; assembly: GCA_004293365.1. Classification (GTDB taxonomy): domain Bacteria; phylum Cyanobacteriota; class Cyanobacteriia; order Cyanobacteriales; family Microcoleaceae; genus Microcoleus. Next base: position 7,492 of record RDYN01000097.1, read on the forward strand.
ATACTGTAACCAATAATCTTTGCCTTATCATCCAACCGTATCAAACATGGTTGATTTCCAACTGCTTGATTACCAGAATTAAATACTTCAAGATTGAACAGAAACACAGAGCTTGCCTGTTCTCCTGAATATTTTATCTCTAATTTAGTGCGAATTGTATCTGAAAAAGACAATAATGAGGAAGCATCGTTAATAATGCAATCAACTCGTCTCACTTGACTTGTTTTTTTTGCTATCCACATGGATACTCCTGCCGTTATAACCGAGCCACCAACCCCACCAAGGATTGCCGCAATTGTAGGATTTTCATACCAATTCATCTATTTTGTTACTCCCGATTTTGTAACACAATAACTGGCAAAATATATGTTAAGATTCATCGTGGAAACTACCACATAGTTATATTTTTTTCATTATCCTTGATAAATTAAAGCTTTGCCGACTCAAAAATGTTCAATTTTGTTGGCAATTTTGTCTCCCATTCAAACTCGCAAATCGAAAAATGTTGGCAAATGCCAGAAAATGTTGGAAAAAGTTAGGTATAATACGGAAAATCACAACATCTGCGATGCCGCATGAATCTTAAGGAAGTGTTACAAATGGCTGATGAGATGGTATTTGCCCAAACTGGTAAGCATCTTGATGACTTACAAGAGGCGATTCTGCGGGGAACCATGCAAAGTGAGAAATACACCAAAATTGCCGAGGAGAGTCACTGTAACGAGAGTTATGTTAGGGATGTTGGATCAAAATTATGGCAAATTCTCTCAGAAGGATTAGGGGAAGAAGTAAGTAAAACAAATTTACGATCTACAATGGGAAGGTTTATATTTTCAAATGTCTCTAACTTTAACAAAGAGGCTATAGCGATTGGTAGTTTTGAAAAAGATGTTGTAGCAATTGATAGCTTCAACATCTGTGGAGAAGCTAGACACCCGCCAAACATACCAAACTCACACCCACAAAATCAAGAAACCTCGCATCAAGATTTAAGCCAGATGCCACAATTAGGTGCTTTCTACGATCGCACTTCCGCACTCAAAACCCTCACAACCTCGATTCTACAACAAAACAACCCCCTCACAACCATCACCGGCATGAGCGGCATCGGCAAAACCACACTAGCAGTACAACTCGTCCAACAAATCAAAGACGAGTTTGAATACGTCATTTGGTGCAACCTCGACACATCCCCCACACTCCCGGAATTTGAAGCCAACTTAATCGAGTTTTTCTCCCACTCCCAAAAGCAAGATTCACCGACAACTAACCAGAAAGCATTACCCCTAATTAAATATTTACAAAAACATCGCTGCTTAGTAGTCTTAGATGACCTTCACAATTTGTTCAGCAGCGGCCAATTAGCAGGAAAATATAAACCAGAACACGAAGAATATCGCTCTTTATTCAAAAAAATAGAAAAAATATCCCATCAAAGTTGCTTCCTACTAATCGGTTGGGAACAACCCAGAGAAGTTACTCAAATTAAAAACCAAAATACACACATTAACACCTTACAACTCAAAGGTTTAGATATCGCAGCCGCACGGGAAATACTCAGAGATTATGGATTAGCAGACATCGACAACTGCTCAGCACTGATTCACCGCTACCAAGGCAATCCCTCCTGGTTAAAAAGCGTCGCCACTCTGATCCAAGAGTTGGGCGGATGCGTGACAGAGTTATTACCAGATGATACCATATTGTTGCCGGAAGATTTGAAAGATGTTTTACAGCAGCAGTGCGATCGCCTATCCGAACTAGAAAAACAAGTCCTCTCCTTGTTGGCGAAAGCAAGCGATACAATTAACCTCACCCAATTGCTAGATAATAGCCGAATTCCCGCATCAGACTTGGTAAATGCGCTGCAATCTCTATCGCGGCGCTGCTTGATTGAACAACAAGCAAATTTTTACACAATTTCACCTGTACTGAGGCAATATGCGATCGCCCAGAATCATCGCCGTAATATTTAACCGTCAAATTAACTTTGATTAATAGTCCCTATTTAAGTTATACTAAGGCAGGGCTACTGATTTTTATTCGGAGCATTACGCCCATGGCCGTACAAGTTTCAGAACTAATAACAATTGTTAAAGAAGAACGCTTTACCTTACCAGGTTATTATACTTGGGAGCAATTTGAGGCGCTACAAACCTTAATAGAAGATGCCCCAGGCTTGCGAATAACTTATTTAGATGGGTGTGTGGAGTTTATGACACTAGGCGAAGACCACGAACAGATCAAAAGTGTTTTGGCTATATTTATAGGACTTTACTTTTTTGAGAAAGGGATTAATTTCATTCCTGTAGGGAGTGCAACTCGCAGAAACCAGGCAAAAGACGTATCCTTTGAACCTGATGAGTCTTATTATATAGGTTCAAGGAAAGAGCATCCCGATTTAGCCGTGGAAGTGACGATTTCTAGCGGTAGCACAAATAAACTAACTAAATATCTGCGACTTCGCATCCCAGAAGTTTGGTTTTGGGAAAATAATCAGTTGGCTGTCTATCGGCTGCGCGACGATGATTATGTGCAAGTTTCAAGAAGTGAGTTTTTGCCGGAGTTGGATTTAGAATTGCTGGTACGCTGCGTTTTGATGCCTTCAATAATTGAGGCAAGGACGGAGTTTCTCAAGGGGATTCGGCCGCAGTAATTCGGCGATCACAATATGCCGCTATAAGACTCGGCGGTTGAAACCGCGGCTAGACAAACGATGTCCGGATGGTGCGCGGACTATAGAGATATAAATTAGATAGAATAATTAGTAGTCACAATTCCATTGTTTGCCATGACGCTTAAAGAATTAGAGCCTCAACTGCTGGCACTCTCTGACAACGATCGACATTAACTTATGAGCTAGTAATGCCTTGCCTAAATGCTTCAAAACTTGAAATGCCGATCGCAATAAATATTGAATGCGCGCGCGATCGTCCTAGGAGGGACACTTTTACAAAATATCTGGTAATTGCTCCCCCGCATCCCTCACAAAAATTGATAAAGGCTATATAAATGCGGTACGATCGATTTCAATACCGCTCTCAACCAATGCCATTAAGCTCGCAAACATGACAGTCAAAATTGCTACAATCATTTTGTTGTCGATCGGATTAACTTTAGCGGCAAGCAGCGCCAGCCACAAAATCAGGCGTAACTTAACAAATTTTGCCGCCCAAACGGAAAATAGGGAGGAGACAAAGACTTTGCAATCTATTATCGATCGCACCGCAAAACTAGAAAAAGTAGCACGAGATTTCCAATTTCTAGAAGGCCCGATTTGGCATCCAGACGGCTTTTTGCTGTTCAGTGACATTCCCGCCAATACTATTTATAAATTCGCCTCAAATGGGAAAGTTGAAATATTTCGCCGCCCTTCGGGAAAAGCCAACGGAAATACTTTAGACAAACAAAACCGCTTAATTACTGCCGAACACGAAAATCGGCGCGTATCCCGCACCGAAAAAGACGGCAAGGTTATCGCATTGGCGGATAGATACGAGGGCAAAAAACTCAACAGCCCCAACGATTTGGTTGTGAAATCCGACGGCAGTATTTATTTTACAGATCCGCCCTACGGTATTAATAAAGAGCAGGAAGAATTGGGTTTTTACGGTGTTTATCGGCTCGCAGCAGACGGTAAATTGACTTTGCTGGTTAAGGATTTGGTGCTGCCTAACGGCATCGCTTTTTCACCGGACGAGCAAAAACTTTATGTCAACAATTCGGAAGCGGGATACATTGCTATTTTTGATGTCAAACCGGACGGAACTGTGACAAATCAGCAGGGTTTTGCTGAGCTAAAAGATGCGAGTAAAAGCGGAGTTCCCGACGGTTTAAAAGTTGATGTAGAAGGGAATGTTTACAGCACCGGGCCCGGGGGAGTCTGGATTTTTTCGCCGGATGGCAAACTTTTGGGGAAAATTTCTGTGCCGGAAACTGCGACTAATTTGGCTTGGGGAGACAGAGATTACAAAACGCTTTACATTACCGGAAGTAAAAGTCTTTATCGAATTCGTTTAAAAATTGCAGGCCGTTTGTAGTGAGGACTTTAGTCCTTCTTTCTGAGGACTGAAGTCCTCACTACAAACACTTTTAATTAGGGGTAATTGCAGGGCTGTTTCATTCTATGAAAGCCCCAGTCCGACAGGGGTTGAAACCCCTGTCTCAAAGCTAAAGTCCTCTCTTTCTTGACTGAAGAAATGATTAGTCCTCTTCAGAGGACTTTAGCTATTAGCCAGGGACTTAAGTCCCTGGCGGGTTTCGCGAGAATGAAACAGCCCTGGGGGTAATTGACCGGGCATGATATAATTGTACTTTTGAAAATCAGTCTTTCCCAATCTCAAATCTCAAATCTCAAATCTCAAATGGTATTAATTGCTCGCTTGCACAAGTTTCTGACTGCGACTGTGGATGAAAAATCCCGATCGCACGCAATATTCTGGTTGATGCTGAGCTTGACATTTGCCGCAGTTTATGGTGTTTTGGGAATTGCTCAAGCCTTCAGCGCCGAGTATGTGGTGCAAGACGATGCGAGGCAGCACGTTTTCTGGATGATGCGGTTTGTCGATCGCCAATTGTTCCCCAACGATTTCATTGCTAATTACTTTCAATCAGTCGCCCCCGCCGGATACAGCACTCTCTACAAATTAGCAGCAACCATCGGCATTCACCCGCTATTTTTTCACAAAATATTGCCGCTATTTCTCGGCTTAATCTCCACCTATTACTGTTTTGGGCTTTGCTTGGAAATGCTGCCAGTGCCGCTGACTGGATTTATCGCTTCTTTGCTGCTAAATCAGCATATGTGGATGACAGACGATTTGGCTTCCACAACGCCCAGAGCTTTTATCTATCCGATATTTCTCGGTTTTTTATATTATTTGTCGCGGAGTTCGTTGCTGCCCTGTTTGGGAGCGATCGCCCTAATTGGATTATTCTACCCTCCCTACGCCTTAGTTGCTGCTGGCGTGTTAGTTTTGCGCCTGCTAAGCTGGGAAAACGGCCGTTTGCGCTTGTCGGGCGATCGCACAAATTACCTATTTTGCACTACCGGTTTGGGACTAATCTTTTTAGTAATGCTGCCCTACGCCTTGGATAAATCGGAATTTGGCCCGACTTATACCGCAGCAGAAGCGAAGCAAATGGGCGTATTTGCAGCCGACGGCAGAAATGCTTTTTTTCGTCCAAATCCCGTAGATTATTGGCTGACTGGTAGGGGTAGCGGGATGTTTCCCAAGTCGCTGTTTACGCCTGTAACTCACTGTGTGGGGCTGTTTTTACCGCTGCTGTTGTTTTGGCGATCGGCTTTTCCGTTAGCAAACCAGATTCAAACCAAAATTTGGCTGTTGCTTCAGCTATTTTTAGCATCCTTGGCGATGTTTTTGGCGGCTCACGCTACCGTTTTTAAGCTGTATCAGCCTGGACGCTATACTGCGTACAGCTTGCGCTTTATTGTTGCGATCGCAAGTGCGATCGCCCTGACGTTAATTATCGATGGCGTCGGTAACTGGGCATCAAAAACTGAAACAAAATTCAAGTCAAAAAATCTAGTTGCACTAATTACAATGGTGATAATTGCGATCGCCGTTGTGCTTTATCCCTGCTTAGTTGAAAAATTTCCCACAGTCGGCTATGTAGAAGGTAAAATGCCCGGTTTGTACAAATTTTTTCAGCAACAACCTCAAGATATTGTGATTGCTTCGATTGCCCCAGAAGCCGATTATCTGCCAACCTTCAGCCAGCGTTCGGTTTTGGTGGGAAAGGAATATGCCGTGCCGTATCAGAAAGGCTACTACAGCCGATTTTTGCGGCGGATTAACGATTTGATTCGCGCTCAATATACGGGCGATCGGGCTGTATTGCAAAACTTCATTAACATTTATGGAATTGATTTTTGGATGCTCGATCGCAATGCCTTAACTCTTAAATATGTAGAGGATTACGGCTGGATCGAAGACTTTGATTCTACACCGGAAGCTATACTTTATCTCAAACAAGGGAAAGTTCCTATTTTAGCACAAGCAATGACGAATTGTGCGGTTTTTGAGAATCAAGTTTTAGTAGTTTTGCAAACATCTTGCATTGCCAAATTAACCTCTTGAGTTGAAGCGGGCGGGCTCAGGGGCCTACCCCACAAGAAAACTAATTATTTGTGGAACAGGCCGGAAAGCCTGTTCTTGAGAACGGAGATGATATCAGTTATAATTCCCATAGGAGATGATGGTGCGGTTCAATGACACAAGTTCTCGATCGCGAAATTCTCGATGGGCGAGTGGTGCTCAACGGCACCTGGGAGCAATTCAAGTTAATCCAGAAGGGCTCCGAAGATTCCCCTGGGGTAAAATTGTCTTTTTTTGCAGGTGCGATCGAAATTATAATGCCGGGATTCCAACACGAAAATTTTTCGGAAATCATTGGTTACTTGGTGACAACTTTTTTGCTGGCGCAAGGCATTAGGTTTTATCCTTCTGGTTCAATGACGCAGGAAAAGACTGGAGAAGTTTCAACCCAAGCCGACAAATCCTTTTGTTTGGGACAACCTAAGTTGATTCCCGATTTGTGGATCGAGGTGGTTTATACTAGCGGTGGATTGAGCAAGTTGCCAAAATATCGGGCTTTGGGTGTGCCAGAAATCTGGTTTTGGGAGGATGGTACTTTGCGGTTGTATCACCTCCGCGAAGATGGATATGAAGAAGTAATTCAGAGTGAATTGTCAGGATTGGAAACCCTGGATATTGATTTGCTAAAACGCTGCATTTTGATGGGCGAAACTGATTTGGCTGAAGCGGTAAAGGTTTTTGGGCAGGGAATCTCGACTAGATCCGAATGAAAAAGCCTAATACCCAGGTACTCGACTTCTTCAAGAAGTCGGGTACCTGCTATTTCGGGTAACGAGAAATCAAGTATTTTGTAGGGGCAATCCCCCTGGGGTTGTCATCCCCTATGGCTGTCTTCCTAATAAAAGCTAAATATATATCCGCAGTCAAATTCGTACAGAATGAAAATTGCCTAAAAGTCGATCGCAAATTATCCATACAGCATCCATACAGCAAAAACATGGCAACACTTTACGTTAACCCCCAAACAGGCAGCGATTCAGCAGCCGGCAGCCAATCAGCCCCATTCAAAACGATCGCCCGCGCGCTCAAATCCGCTGCATCGGGAACAGTTATTCAGCTTGCAGCGGGAACTTACAGCGCAGCCAGCGGCGAACAATTTCCCTTAGACATTCCCTCAAAAGTCAAAGTAATCGGCAATGAAGCCAACAAAGGAAGCGGTACTCTAATTCAAGGAAGCGGCAAATTTGTCAGCCCCACCGCTGCGAGTCAAAATATCACCATACTGCTAGCAACAGATGCGGAATTGCGGGGAGTAACTGTCACAAATCTCGAGATTCGCGGCACCGGAGTCTGGATAGAGTCAACTTCTCCTACTGTGGCTAACTGCACTTTTACGCTTTGTAAGCGTGAAGGTGTTTTTGCCACAGGTACTGCTAATCCTGGCATTCTAGACAACAAATTTGTGGAAAACTCGGCGGCTGGGGTAATTATGGCTGGAAGCGCTCAAGGCGTGTTGCGGCGCAATGTTTTTCAAAATACTGGTTTCGGCATTTCTCTGCAAGCTCAATCGGCTCCTTTGATTGTTGACAACCAAATTGTCGCCAATCGCTCCGGTATTGTTTTAACGGGGAGCTCTAAGCCGGTTGTGCGGAAAAATCGCATTGAAAAAAATACCGAAGATGGTTTGACTGCGGTGGAAAAATCTCTGCCAGATCTTGGTACGGCTCAAGATTTAGGAGCCAATATTTTTGCCAACAATGGCGAATTTGATTTGCAAAATGCTACTGCGACTAAGATTTTTGCCCTGGGAAATACTCTCAATCCTTCGCGAGTAAAAGGTTTATTTGAGTTGGGAAATGTGACGCCAACTCCGACTCCGACTCCAACTCCAACTCCAACTCCGACTCCGACTCCTGGGGGTGTAAAGTTTAGCGATATCAGCACTCACTGGGCTAAGGATTTTATCGATCGCCTCGCTAAGATGAATATTGTTAACGGGTTTCCCGACGGCACTTTTAAACCTGATGAGAGTTTAACTAGAGCTCAGTATGCGGCGTTGTTGGCGAGGGCGTTTGAGTTGGCGCCGCGCCGTGAAGCAACGGTTTTTAAGGATGTGGCGGCGGATTTTTGGGCCCAAAGTGCGATCGTCAAAGCGAACCGAGCTGGGTTTTTGGTTGGATACCCCGACAGCACGTTTCGCCCGGAACAGAATTTGACTAAAGCTCAGGCGATCGTATCATTGGTAAACGGCTTGCAGTTTAAAGGCGGCAATCCTAATTCTTTGAGCGTTTATGCCGATCGAGCTTTAATTCCCAGTTTTTCCACCGACTCCATCGCCACCGCCACAGAGCGCAAAATCGTAGTCAACTATCCCGCCCGCGACAAGCTTTCCCCCGCCCGCGACATCACCCGCGGCGAGATATCCGCCCTCGTCTACCAAACTCTGGTAGCCACAAACCGCGCACAAGCCATTAACTCTCCCTACATCGTCTAAAGGTACGTAGTTGCGCTTCAGCGCTCTTTCTGGGATATCGGAAAAAGCGAAGAGAGCCCAACTACGTACCTGAAAAATAGCCCCTCTCCCAATCTCCCCCTCTCCCCCTCTCCCCCTCTCCCCAAGTCTTGACTTCCAAGTGTCCAAATCGTTTTATGATAAAAATATTAAGAAATTCAGCAATCTTTAAGGTTCCACTCTCAGATTATGGCTAAAATTCAATTCTCCCGGGGTATAGACGAAGATACTGTACCCGAAGTCCGCCTCACCCGTTCTAAAAGCGGAGCTCAAGGCACTGCGACGTTTATCTTTGACAATCCCAAATCTCTCAGCAACGATAGTACCCAAGACATTACTGGAATGTACATGATCGACGAAGAAGGCGAACTTCTGACTCGCGAAGTTAAGGCTAAGTTCATCAACGGTCAACCTGCGGGTTTGGAAGCTCTTTATCTGATGAAAAGTGCCGCTGACTGGGAACGCTTTATGCGTTTCATGGAACGCTACTCGGAAACAAACGGCTTAGGATTTAGCAAGGCATAATAGATAGTTGGTAATTGGTAGTTGGTAATTGGTAATTGGCCGAGAGCCGATTGCTGATTGCCGATTACTTACGACAAGAAACTATGACGCAAATTCCTCACCCCGATTTATCTAAAATAACCGTAAATTGCGCTATCATGACTGTTAGCGATACGCGCTCTGCTGACACAGACAATAGCGGTTTGTTAACGAAAAAGTTGCTGAAAGATGCAGGTCACTCTGTGGTAGCTTACACTGTTGTGAAAGATGATGCGGCAAAAATTGTATTGCAAATGCAGGCGCTTGCCCAGCGCGAAGATGTGGATGCGATCGTTTTGAGTGGCGGGACGGGTATTTCTCCACGAGATACTACCTACGATGTCATGGAGAGTTTGCTCGACAGGATTTTACCTGGATTTGGCGAGATATTTCGGTTTTTGAGCTATCAAGAAATTGGTTCGAGGGCGATCGCCTCTCGCGCGGTTGCAGGCGTGTATCAAGGCAAGTTAGTCTTTTCTCTTCCCGGATCTAGCAATGGCGTGAAACTAGCTGTCGAAAAGCTAATTTTACCAGAGTTAGTTCACTTGGTGCAGCAGTTGCGGGGAGGCTAAGGGCGGTCGATCGAGCTTTTAGCCGATCGCCCGCCTTGTGGTAAGTTAAGAGCGATCGGCTACACCTCGATTTTGTAGTTGAGTTGATGCTCGTCACCGGGTAAGCCTCGAAAACCCCAATTATGCTTGGGATTCTCAAAAATCGTGATTTCTAAATCCTGTGTGGAAATTCCAAAGGGCTGCAATCGCTCAAACAATAAACGAATCAACAGCTTTTTCATCTCGACACTGCGTCCTTCAATCATGCTCACCTCAACAATCGTGTAACGTTCTGTGCGCCCTGTAGGATAAAAAAAATCAGAGGAGTCGAACAGAAAAAATCGATGTGAACGTTTATCAGGCGGATATTGGAGTGCATCTATCACACAGGAATTAATCACATCGGAGAGTTGAGGCTTAATAGGATCGAGATGCTCTCTCAAGCCGGATATTTTGACCTGTACCATAATTCTATGTATGACAACAACTCTCTATTAAAACCTAATTACCGCGCTTTAATTTGTCGATAGCACATAAATTTAATGGTGCCAATAAGTTCGTAGTGAGGACTTCAGTCCTCATAGTTTTATGTTTTATGAGGACTGAAGTCCTCACTACCAACCTGGAGCTGACATCAAGCGATAAAAATCCCAGCAACCTTGTCTCCATTCATCGTCATCCGTGCCACAAATTCATCTCCACCATCTGCAAAACTCAGCTTCCACAAATAAACCTGAAAACCCTCTTGTGTCAACTCACCAAAATAACTAATTGAATATCCGTTTTGCAGGCGCGAACCGAGTTCATCGCTAACATGATCGAACATTTCTTGTGTAATTCCCGCTTTGTAGCCTGCATCGCCCACCGTAGTAAAAAGCTCGTAATTTTTCGATGCAGTAGCATCCAAAATAACCTGCAAACAATCAATAATTTTTTGAGGAGGGGCTGTCGGGTTCATGATGATATCCTTTATTTAGGGTTCTCTCAACACGATCTAGCTAAGACTGCTGTCTAAGTATTAATTCTACCACATTTGCGATCGAATCCAGTTTTCGAGCATCATTGACCGCCAACATTTTTGGCACTAAAATACAGTAAGGACACGGGAGTGCCGTGTCCTACCCAAGCATCTCAAATACAGTCAACTAAAAACTGCTATATCGCCTCAGCAACAATAGTCCGGTGTCGGAGAGTATTGCAGGTAATAGTCGGCGCCGCAAAACCAGAATCAACCAAAGCCTGCTCAATATTCAACCCAAAATACTGATCCAAATAAGGCTCCGTACTCTTGAGCAAAGTCAAAATATAAGGAGGCATTTTGGCATAAACTTCCGACCGAGGATTCATATCCATAATTGTCAAATGTCCGCCAGCCCGCAGCAAACGCCTCGCTTCCCGGAATACTGCCTTAGAAGCTTTCTCCGGCAGTTCGTGACAAACTAAACAAATAGAAACTAAATCAAAAGAAGCCGCAGGTAAACCAGTAGATTCAGCAGCAGCGTGCACCCAAATTGGAGATTTTTGATTAGAAAATTCCGCTTCTCGCTGTTGAGAACGGTATTGAGCAACCGACAAAAAATAAGGCGACAAATCCACCCCAGTCATCTTTGCTTCCGGATAAACATCCCCAAGCGCAAACGTACTCATTCCCACACTGCATCCCAAATCCACAATATCTTGCGGTGTTTGGGAAATTTGAGCTTTGACGATTTCGTGATAGCTAGCGCGGAGTTTAGCATCGCCTTCTGCACCCGCTTCCGGCCAAATTCCCGCATGAACTGCACGGGCTGCAACTTCAACTTCTGTAGCAGCTTCCCAACTCATATTACCTTTTTCATAAGCGTGGAATGAAGTTAGATAATATTTTGGGTAAACCAGATCGGGATTTTGGACGCTGAGCAATTCTGCATCCCAATTACGCTCTAAAAGTGCTTGCGCTTCTTCTCGCCAATGCACTCCGATTTTTTCGGCTCTGTTTATCATCATTTCCCGCGCTTGGTGCTTGGCTAGAGCGGCCAAAGGTTTGATGGAGAGTACGCCATTTACTAAACGCGATGCTAATCCCGGAGTTTTGTTAACTGCAACAGTCATATTTTATATTTTTTTGTTTTGCGCCACCTATTATAACACATTTTGCTAATTTTTAGTGATTTTAGACAATGAAACTTTACAAGGTTCGTAGTGAAGACTTTAGTCCTTTCTTGGATGCGGAAGGGAGTCATCACTACAAACCAATCTGTCCTTTCTTGGATGCGGAAGGGAGTCCTCACTACTAACCAATCTGTAATTTTTAGTGATTTTAGACAATGAAACTTTACAAGGTTCGTAGTGAGGACTTTAGTCCTTTCTTGGATGCGGACTAAAGTCCTCACTACAAACCAATCTGTCCTTTCTTGGATGCGGAAGGAAGTCCTCACTACAAACCAATCTGTCCTTTCTTGGATGCGGAAGGAAGTCCTCAATCTTCGGACATGATATTACCGGGAAATCTGGAATCGGATTTGCCGCAGTTGGAGTATTTGGAAGAACACTATCAAATATGGTTATTTAGGAGTTTGTTGTGAGCAAGTCAATTGTGGAATTGGTTGACAATTTGCCGGATTCTGGGATTACTGTGATGATGCTCAAGTCCCTGGATTTTGTGGTTCCGGGAGAATGGAACAATTTATCTGGTTTTGATAATACTATTCGATCGCTCACAGGGGAAACCGATCGCGCTTTAGTGCAAAAAATTCGCGCCCGGGCGATCGAGCTTTACGCCAACTCCAACGAGCCCTATCAAGGCGCAGTCAAGCTTTACCAGCTTGCAGACAGCGCTGACAGTGCCTTAGGCGCGACGGCTATGGCGAATAAAATCGGCGAAAAAATCGGCTTTCTGTCGTTTATGAGCCGCCTGACTCCCAAGGCTGACACCACTCAAACGATCGACTTGTGCGTCAAAGTGGCGATCGAGCTCATCGTCTTCTGCAAGCTCAACAAAATTTCCCTTGACAACGTGGGAAGCTTTACAAATTACTTATCAGAATACAAAAGCGAATCTCTAATGCGGATGGCTGCATTAGTATGCGCTGACGGCTTAATTCCCCTCGGCCCTGACTTCATTCGAGTAGCGCAAAATACCCTAGGTGGATTGAATCCTGCAACCTTGCAGCAAAACTCAACATTCCAAAACATCAGCAACCTAATTCCCGGCGCCAACAATGCACAAAAATTCGGATTCGTGACAGCAACATTCGCCTCAGCCCAAGGTTGGATGAACAATTTAGTGGTATCTCGCGGCTTAACACCCGCCACAGTTTTAGGCAATCTCAAGCAATACGTCGATGTTACCGATGACAAATTGGATTATGTCGCCGCATTTTTGGACATGACTACCAATTATTACGAGCATACCGGAATTCAGACAGTTGCTCGCCAATTGATCGATCGCGCTTACGCCGAAACATTATTCGCCCGGATGTAAGCTGCTGAGATTAATCAAATGCGAGGTGCTATATCATGCACCTCGCATCTTTCCAGATGATACTTCTAGACGCAAGCGCAGTCAGAAACCGGGTTTTTTACGAAAATTATTCGTTGCAGCCCGCCCATCAGGCAAAAAACCCGGTTTCTTTGGTCTCCATGCGAGTTGTCTCGTCAGAGAAAAAATGTTACCTGTGAAGTCAACGGAAAAATGCGATCGCCATTCAAGTGAAAAATTCAAGCAAAAACAACAGTGCGATTGCCATAAACCAAAACACGATTTTGTAAATGATATCGCACCGCCCTTGCCAAAACAACCCTTTCTAAATCTTTACCTTTCCGAACCAAATCGGACACTTCATCGCGGTGACTCACGCGCACAACATCTTGCTCAATAATCGGGCCAGCATCTAAATCTGGCGTCACATAATGAGCAGTCGCACCAATAATTTTTACCCCCTCTTTCATAAGCCCTTTCGTAGGGATTCGCCCCCCACAAACGCGGGCAAAAATGAATGGTGAATATTAATCACAGTGGGAAAATTCATCATAAAATCTTGACTCAATATTTGCATATATTTCGCCACAACTACTAAATTAATGTTGTATTTCTTGAGAGTATCTAACTGTTGTGCTTCTTGAATAGCCTTATTCTCTTTATTAATGGGAATATACTCAAAATCGATACCATACTGTTCGGCAACGGGCTTTAATTTTTCATGATTGCTGATAATCAAGGGAATTTCACCCGGGATTTCCTTAGAGCGTTGTCGCCAAATCAAGTCTAACAAACAATGATCTTGGCGGCTTACCCAGAGCGCAATCCGTCGAACTTCCTCCGAGAAATGTAATTGCCAATTTGCTTGTAAATCCTTGGCAAGTTCCCTAAAAGCATCTGTCATTTCTTCGATGCTTAAGTCAAAACCGTCTAATGGCCATTCCAGACGACTTAAAAATAATCCTGCGGTAAAATCTGTATGGTGATCGGCATGGATAATATTGCCATTATGGGAGGCTATAAAATTAGCAAGTAAGGCGACAAGCCCTTTGCGATCGGGACAGGAAATCAAAAGAGTTGCAGTCGGGCTAGTCATGGTATAATGGCAAGGGTATTAATTTTTAATTGATTATATCAGGATCATCGCGATCTCGCGAGACAATTGCCTAATTTTCTCGTTCCCCGGCTCTGCCTGGAAACGCAGATAACTCTTGCTTTGCCTTGCCTTAACCATCTTACAAACCCTCGATCGCCGCAATGGGCAGAAGCAGATACAAAGTAATATATTCCGACAACCAACCGCACTTCGTAACTTCTACAATTATCAACTGGATTCCTGTATTCACTCAACCCGAAATAGCACAAATAGTCTTAAATTCCTTAAGTTTTCTGCAACGGGAGAAGCGTTTGGCTTTACACGGTTACGTGAAAGGTGGAAAATCACTTGCACTTAATCGTAACTGCTTCAGACTTGTCAACGCAAATGAGAACTTTTAAATCATTTACAGCTCGCTCCATAATTGACTTGCTTGAAAAAAACAAAGCTACCAACATCCTGGATCAGCTCGAATTCTATAAAAAGCTACACAAAAAAGACCAAAAATACCAGCTATGGCAAGAAGGGTTTCACCCACAAGCTATTTTGAATGAGGAAATGCTGTTGCAAAAATTGGAATACATTCACAATAATCCTGTCCGGCGCGGCTATGTGGACGATCCGGCTTGTTGGAGATATTCTAGTTATCGAAACTATATGGATCGGGATGGATTGTTGGTAGTTGATTTGATTGATTTTTGAGTGTGATGATTTATTTGAAGGAGCGATGCAGAGGCTGTCGATTTGCGTTCCCAGGCAAAGAAAGCCGGGGAACTAGGCATTTGAATGACCGAGGCAGAGCCTCTGGATTTGCGTTCCCAGGCTCTGCCGGGGAACGAGGGATAACGAGGGAAAGGACTGAGGCAGAGCCTGTGGATCTGCGTTCCCAGGCAGAGCCGGGGAACGAGGGATATTTAAAAACGCAGGATTTAATTACCAGCTAAAATCTCTTCCAGTGCTAACTTCAGCGTTGGATACTGATATTGAAAACCGCTCGCCAAAGTTTGTTTAGGCAAAACTTTCTGCCCTTCCAACACAACTTTAGCGCCATCTCCCAACAGTAATTCTAAAGCAAAACTTGGCACCGGCAACCAAGAAGGCCGACTTAAAACTTCCCCTAAAGTTTGGCACAATTCATTCATCCGCACAGGATTCGGTGCTGTTGCATTCAAAACGCCTTGAACTTGCGGATTTTGGAGGGCATACAAAATTAAATCAACCACATCCTCGCGGTGAATCCAAGAAAACCACTGTTTTCCTGTGCCAATCGGGCCGCCTGCAAATAGTTTAAAAGGTGGCAGCATTTTAGCTAGGGCGCCTCCCATTCCTAAAACTATTCCCAGCCGCAAAATTGCTAGCCTGGTGCCCGCATTTTTGGCAGGTTGGGCTGCTGCTTCCCAGTCTTTGCAAACTGCTGCTAAAAAATCGTTTCCCGCAGGGCTGTTTTCGTCAAACTCGGCGGTTTCGCTGGTTCCGTAATAGCCGATCGCACTTGCGCTCACAAACACCGATGGCCTAGGATTAGCATTGACGATCGCCTCTACCAATTTTGCTGTCGTCAATCTGCGACTGTCCAGAATCGCTTGCTGGCGCGCCTGAGTCCACCTTTCCTCCGCAATCGGCACCCCAGCTAAATTAACCACAGCGTCGCAGCCCGCGATCGAATTTTGCCAATCACCAGACTCCGCCGGAGTGTAGGCGACAACTTCCAAATTTGGATAAGCAGAAGCCGGGAAAACTCGCCCAGCTTTCGCCGCATCTCTACTCAAAACTACCACTTGATGTCCGGCTGCTTGCAGCTTCTCCACCAGCCGGGTACCTACAAATCCCGTTGCTCCCGCGATCGCTACTTTCATATTTCTTCCCGCACTTCAAACAGCAGTTTACACGATCGCCCGAACCAGTTTTAAATTCTATAAAAATAAATAGCCCGTTCGATCGCCTCCCCACAAGCCCAGTGGATTTTCATTAAACTGATAAAGGACGCTAGGATCGAAAACAATGCCTGCAAAAAAACCAAAGCTTCTAATTGCTGCTACCGCCGTCGCAGCAGGTAGCGCCGCGGTCTACTTTTACGTACACGGTTTGAGCCAACAAGTATCCAACCCCCAAGACAGCGCCAAAGTTGTACCCGACGAAGCAATGATGGCCGCCTTCATCTCCCCCAATCCCCAAGCGCTGTCCCAGTTGCAGCAATTCGGCACCCCGGGCGCTCAAAAGTTGGTCGGTGGGGGTTTGAAGGCCTTTCAAGAACAAAGCTTGGCAGGCACTCAAATCGACTTTGAGAAAGACTTAAAGCCCTGGCTGGGGGGCGTGATGGTGGCTTTGTTACCCCCAGATGCTACTGCTAAAACAGATCCTCCTAAACTGCTCGTTGTAGTCAGTGTCAAAAATAAAATTAGCGCTTGGAATTTTGCGAATAAATTAAAATCTCAGCAAGGTGCCACAACTCAAGAAACTGAGTATAAAGGAGTTAAAATTTCTGAGATTGCAGAGCCAACAGGCAAGCGCTACAGTGTGGCTTTGTTGAACGACCAATTAGTGATGGCTCCTTTGAGAAAGCCTGTGGAATTGGCGATCGATACTTTTAAAGGTGCACCCTCCCTCGCCACGCAGCAGAGTACAACTAAGTTTTTTTCTGAGAGTGCTGGTGTAAAGAATCCGATCGCAACTGTTTACATGGCTGACTATCCTGCCGCGATGCAGCAATTGAAAGCTAATTTGCCAGATGATTTTCAATTGCCTTCGACAGTGCTTTCCCAGTTTAAACAAGTCAAGTCTTTGGTAGCGGGAATTGGGGCGGACAGTTCGGGATTGAGAGTAAAAACCATCGCTCAGTTAGACCCCAAATTCGCGCAGCAAAAGCCGCCAGTCGGATCGAAATTGTTGCCCAGATTTCCCGGCGAAACCATTGCTTTAGTAGGCGGTAAGGGACTCGATCGCCTTTGGGAGCAGGCCACGGCTGAAGCAAAAGACAGCCCGGAAGTTGACAGGGGCATTGAGCAGGTGAGGAGTAGTTTTAAGCGGTTGGATTTGGATGCGGATCGTGATGTTTTTGGCTGGATGAATGGGGAATTTGCGATCGGGGCGATCGGTTCGGAGCAAGGTATTTTGTCTCAGTTGGGGATGGGGGCGGCGATGATTTTTGAAACGAGCGATCGCCCCGCCGCGGAAGCCACCCTCAAAAAACTCGATGCGATCGCCAAAAGCAATCCTACAGTCAGCGTCGCCCCCAGACAAGTGCAGGGAAAAGAGGTTACAGAGTGGCAAATACCGCAGCAAGGCACTTTATTCGGGCACGGTTGGCTGAATGAAAATTCTGTATTTGTCGCTTTCGGCGGCCCTTTAGTCGATGTCATCACCACAGCGCCGCCGCAACCGTTAAGCAGCAGTCCCAGTTTTCAGGCGATCGCCACTGCTTTACCGCAAGCCAACCAAGGTTACTTTTACATAGATATGGAAAAAACCATGTCATGGGCAAACCGTTATTTGCTCGCAGTGCAGCCCAATTTAGTTTCGCCGCCCGTCGCTGAATTGCTCAATTCTCTCCGAGGAGTCAGCGTCGCCACAACTTCGACAGAACCCACAACTGCTCAGCTCGATCTGCTTTTTGCCTTCAAATCTAACAATTAGGGAATTGGGAATTGGGAATTGGGAATTGGGAATTGGGAATTGGGAATTGGGAATTGGGAATTGGGAATTGGGAATTGGGAATTGGGAATTTTTAACCAATGACAACTGACAACTGACTAATGACTAATGACTAATGACTAATGACTAATGACAAAAAAAAGTTGCTGCCTCTCCAGGGAGGGCAGCTACTCAAATAAAGCATTTTAATGTCTCTCAAAAACTTCTGGATTAACCTTCAGACGTTCCCGACTTATTCGGCAATTGCAAGTCATCAGGATCTACATAATGACAAACTGCTTTGTCCATGCAAATCAATGCCCAGCCGGATTTATCAATGCTCATCAACTTGTAAGAAGCGGGCTGAATAAAGAAACCTTTGTGGTTGCGGGTTGCTGGTTTGATGTTAACGTGGCTGTCAGTGCTCATGTCGTTACAACTCCTAGTATTTATGGTAGTCAAGTCTGAAAACCGCTGTGTCGGTTTGTCGATCGTCTAAGTTTTCAAATACTAGCACTGACTTGCTGAGTTTTCCATAAAGTTATTTATTGATTTATTACGATCTCGTAATAAACCGCAAACCAGATTTCCTCGATCCCCGCCACCAAATCGACTTGTTTGCGCGGTTACGGCTCCAGAAGCCACTGTTTAACGCGGGCGAGACTTTTCCAGTCCGGTTTTCTGCTTAATCCTTCTTCAAAATTTTTTTTAACTTCCTCTAACAACTCTTCGGAAGCCATCAGGAGTTGCTGAGCGACTTCTACGTGGGGGCGCACCCCTTTTTCTTTGAGGTCGAGGATCGCCACTGCTAGGTTGATGCGAGCTTGGGGGTCGTGAGGGTTCAATTTAACGGCGGTTTTCGCTGCTTTTTGAGCCGATGTGGGTTTATTTTCCAAAAGGTAGAGCCACGCGAGGCTAGCCCAGGCATTGCCATTTTTGGGAGATTTCTCGCACAATTCTTTGAACACGGGGATCAGATTAGCAGGGGCTTCGCCAGCTTGGTAGCGATCGAAACCGTCTTTAAACATTTCTTCAGGGGTCATTCGATTTTGGATTTTGGATTTTAGATTTTAGATTGATTGAAAGCATCCGTGCGGGACACTCCTAAGTCAATCCGAGGTTCTGCAATTGTGGATTTTGGATTCAATAATTGCTTGAAAGCATGGGGTGCGGGACAAAGGAAGCGCATCCGAGGCTGATTGTCGATCGCGATTGTCAGCAACTAGCTTCAGACCAATTACCGATGCCCGATGCCCCTACTCCCAAGCAATTTTCCCATTTAAGCAGAAAAAGAACTGCCACAACCGCAAGTTTGAGTAGCGTTGGGGTTGGTAAACTTAAAGCCGCCGCCGATCATGGCATCGCTGAAGTCGAGAACCAAACCGTATAGATAAAGAATGCTCTTGCGATCGCACACTACCTGAAAACCCTCGTAGTCGAACACTTCATCGTCAGATTTCACAGTGCTGGGGTCTGCGAAATCCATCACGTAAGACATACCAGAACAGCCGCCCTGCCGCACCCCTACCCGCAAGCAGAGGTCTTTACCTTGTTTTTCTCGAAGAGCTAAAACTTGACGAACAGCAGAGTCCGTCATTTGAATGCCCCGCTGTTGGGAAATCGCTTGAGTCATAATTTTTCGAACTCCTGAGACTGTCGAATGTTAAGAGTTTAATCTTATCCATCAATTGTACAGGGAATCCCCAGTGTTATAATTTTTTTGTGGCGAACCGGGGCAGTACCGGCGTTGGGCTTAAAAAGCTTCATGAAAGTTCGTGCAAGAACTAGCCACATTTGATGCTATCTGGTGATGGGGACAGCTTAAGCGCTGCCACAGCGAGCTATGAAAATT
>RDYN01000098.1 GCA_004293365.1 Oscillatoriales cyanobacterium
CCATTGTCGGATTGCACTTTAATGGTCTCTGGGATGTGATTGCTTTTGGCTTGCATATTCTGTTTTCAACGTTCTGTAAGGGTTTGGGATTTCTATCAGATTTCTAGCAAATATCCGAAAACCGAATCATGTGCATAGCTCGATTGAAGCTGTAAAGCAGTATAGCATAGTTATCACATATTTGTTGCAGTTCATGTTACAACTGAAAGATCTTTTTTTCAGCGTAAAGTTAATTTATTTCGTGGATTTCTCTGGAAAGTTGCTCTGACAAGCTACGGAGCAAGTTTAACTTCTTCAGAAAAATTTGTATGGTATCTCAGGGAAAAACTTTTATGGGGCGCGCCAACAGGATCGCGACGATCGCTCTTGGGGACGCTTCCACACGGATTTGAGACAATTATGATGCCGTTTGAGGCTCTCAGCAACTGCGCGTATAGAAGGTTAATGCTGTATTGCCGTATACTTTTTGGCGGCAAATTTCTAGGTCGGGAATCGCTTGTGCCGATCGCTCCGGGCTGTGTTCGATCGCGATTTCGCCATCAGGTGCTAGCATTTCTTGGCTGGCGATCGCGTTCAACACAGGTTCGTACAAGTCGCTGGCGTAGGGCGGATCGAAGTAAATGCGATCGAACTGCTGTGGTGATAGTGAGGCCAATTTGGCGATCGCATTTCCCCGCAGAATTTGGAACGTTTGGGAAGAGTCTGCTACTTGCTCCCAATTTTCGCGGATAATTGCACAAGCTTTCGCCGACTGTTCGATACCCGTGACACTCGCAGCTTGCCTGCACAAAGCCTCTGCACCCATCGAACCGCTACCGGTACAAATGTCAAGCCACCTGCAATCTGCGATCGACCCCTGCCAAATATTAAATAAAGCTTCTCTAACTCGCGCAAGTGTCGGGCGAGTTGCGAGTCCCGGCAGAGTTTTGATTTGGCGGTTTCCATAGATTCTGATACTCATAAGAAGAAGGAAGTTCGGCAACGGATTCTGTAACGGATGTAACGGATGTAACGGATTTTAGCGACGCACCTTACACTTCGGGCCAGTCGAAACAAACTAAGCTGTTGCGGCATTTAAATTGCATATCAAAAAAAATGAGATGCTTGTGGGATGGGCGTCCCGCCCGTCCTAAATATGCAATGTTTATTGGTGCAACAGCTTACCAACTCGGTTAGTACCACTAATTTTTATAAATGATATTATAATTTGACTAAAAATGGAATTTGGAGCAGACAAAGCAGCTCCATTATTTTTTGAAACTAATATCATTTAAAACCCAGATTTTACAGTATTTTCTGCTTGATTCCACTCAGGTACTTGTGTCTGAGCCTGTTTTACAAATAGTAAAGTATTGCTGACTACCAGTGATACTAACACCATTTTAACAGGAAACGAGACAGGAGGAGTATTCATAAATTTTGGGGAATTGGGAATTGGGCATCGGGAATTGGGCATTGGGCCGAAAAGCATTGGGTATTGGGCATTGATAATTGGGAATTGGGAATTGGGAATTGGGAATTGGGAATTGGGAATTTTTAGGGGTAAGGTGTGCAGTGCACACCCTACAAATAGAGTTTTTTCGTCCAGGAATGCGATCTTAAAAGTTGTTGATAATCACCGGTTGGGTTTGCCGCGCCGGAGGAGATGCCGGCACAGGGGCAGGATAAGGTTGCGGATAAACCGGATAACCTGGTTGCGGATATCCAGGTGCAGGTGGATATGTTGGTTGTTGATAAATTGGCTGTTGATTGGGTTGTCCGGGATATTGAGGTACAACATTAGGTTGTCCGGGATATTGAGGTGCAGCATTTCCAGGAAAAGTTTCAGGATAACCAGCAGTTCCTTGAGGAAATTGCTGTTGATTTTCTGGGAGATTTTGAGGATTAGATGGAATCCCCAAGATGCCTTCAACAGCGCGGCGGAGAATTGGTCTCAGGGGAATTGCTAAACTCATTTCAGCACTCGAACCGATCGCCATTACAGACAGCGTTCCGACAACAGCTAGTTTTCCGAATCCTTTTTGCAGTTGGTGTTGAGTCATCATATTGTGTCTTCCTTGTCAAGCGATTGTAGATTTTGGATTTTAGATTTTAGATTGAATGCACAGATGAATCTGGGTATTCAACTAAAATCTAAAAGTTAAAGTGTTGGTGAATAGATAGATGCAGCCGAGAGCTAAGGCATCGGGCGAGAATTGGGCGCGTTGCCGTTAACATAAGCGCTGGGAACCCAGAAATTTGTACCAGCAATTTTGTACCAGCGAGCATCAGGAGTTCCCAACTGCAAATCGTTGACAACTTCGCCGTAAGCCCAGCCGTCAAAATTGAGATTTTGGCGGAAACGTACCATTTGATTGCTGCGATCGCCGAGTCTCGGACTGTTCCGCAGAGTAATACCGTTAGAAGACATTACCCAAGCGGGAAAATTTACTTGGCGGAAACCGTTTTGCGGCTGCTGAACAGGTTGCTGAACAGGCTGCTGCTGTCCGGAATTCGAGTTGTTTCCTCGCACCCAAAACGAGATATCGCGGCGGCCGTTAACAGAAGTTCCAAAGTTAGTAACGTTGACATTGTTGCAGTTGAATTCCCCGAACAAACCGCGATTTCCTTGGTTGCTACCTCGAACGGCGATCGTCCCGTTACCGTTAACATTTTGTACTACCCCAATGTGTCCGTGTTCGCGGTGTGTTCCGGGAAATGAAGGCTGCATAACTACTACAGCACCGGGTTGAGGACCAACTTGAGTGAAGCCGTTGCGCGCTAAAACCGAACCGTAATCTTTGGCACTCCAAACGTAGGGAGGTTGCAGTTGAAAGCGGTTGTTTACATAAATCGGACACTGGCAAAATTGTGCGGCTGCTGCTGGTTTGGTGTTGGATAAAGTGGCAGTGATGACAGTGCTAGTGGCGGCGAAAGCAGTTAACAAAGCTAGGGAAATTTTGGAGTAAGAAGTAAATAATTTCATGATAGATTCCTGTTTTTTGTTTGTGGTTGTTTGTGGCTGCTTGCTTAACTGTTGATACTTTCCCACAATCCAAAATCCATGGATACGGAAGAAGCGGAAGTTAAGCAAGGAGTTAAGAATTTCGATAAATACCGAAACTTAGGGTTTATGTCATCGCACCCAAAACGAGACATCGCGGCGGCCGTTAACAGAAGTTCCAAACTGGGTAACGTTGACATTGTTGCAGTTGAATTCCCCGAACAAACCGCGATTTCCTTGGTTGCTACCTCGAACGGCGATCGTCCCGTTACCGTTAACTCTTTCTACTACTCCAATGTGTCCGTGAGTGCGATCGGCACCGGGGAATGAAGACTGCATAACTACGACTGCACCGGGTTGAGGGCCAACTTGACGGAAGCCGTTACGTTGCAACACTGAACCGTAATCTTTGGCACTCCAAACATAGGGAGGACGCAGTTGAAAGCGGTTGTTTGCGTAATGTACGCACTGGCAATATTGTGCTGCTACCGCTGGTTTGGTGTTGGAGAAAGTAGCAGTTACGACTGTGCTGGCGGCGGCGAAAGCAGTGAACAAAGCTAGGGAGATTTTGGAGGAAGAAGTAAATAATTTCATGGTTGATTCCTTGTTTGTTTGCGGTTGTTTGCTTAACTGTTGATACTTTCGCAGAAGCACAAAAAAACCGAAACGGGAGATCCGGGAGTTAAACAAGGAGTTAAGGATGGGTCAAAATATTTTTGTCAAGCCTTGCTCGGAAAGGGTTTCAGGCGTTATAAGATTTAAGGACAGTACCGTTTGTTAACTCCGGCTTCTGGCGAGTCGATCGCAAATTCCGATTTATTCCCGCGCACACCCCCATACCTCGCAAGGTGTTCCCTCGCCAACCGCCGTCTCAAGCGGAGTGCACGTGCTACTCGATCTCTCGATTTAAAATCTAAAATCTAAAATCTAAAATCTAAAATCCCAATGAATGTACCCAAAGCAAGGCGCGATCGCGGCAGAATACTTACAGACCAAGGATGGAAGAAAATCTGGGACGCTATTTACCTCAAATTTACCGATCGCCCCGGTTTGCAAAAAATCTCGGAGCTCACAGATCCTGGACTTAATCCAAAATCTCCCTCTTTCGTCTCCACGGATACGGTGTCTAATATATTGAACCGGCGAGCTCCGGCTGACACAGCCAAAATTGAGAGTTTGTTTGCAGCTTTTGGGCTGCGACTCGAAGCTGACGATCGCACTTCCGGGGATATTTCCGGCAATCTCGCGCCCGCGCCCACTCCTCAAACCCGGCAAAATTGTAGTGAATTGCCGGATATTTCGGGTTTTTGCGGCCGCCGGGAAGAATTGGGTTTGCTGAAAAACTGGATTTCGCTCGATCGCTGTCGGTTAGTTGCGATTTTCGGGATGGGCGGAATTGGCAAAACTGCACTTTGCGCGCAATTAGTCAAGCAAATTCAGCACGAGTTTGAATTTGTCATCTGGCGGAGTTTGTCGAATCAGCCGAGTTGTCAAGATTTGGCGATCGACCTAATTAAATTTATCTGCCACTGTCAGGGCAAAAAACTGCCGGAAAACCTCAGTGACGGCATTTCCGTTCTGATTGAGCATTTGCAAGCGCACCGCTGTTTGATTGTGTTTGACGGCGTGGAAACAATTTTAGATACGGGCGGTTTGGCTGGCAAATATCGATCGGGCTACGAAGATTACGAAAGGCTGTTCAGACAAATAGGAGAATCCAACCATCAAAGCTGTTTATTGCTTACCAGTTCAGAAAAATCAAGAGATATTGCCTTTTTGGAAGGTCAAACTCGTCCAGTCCGATCTTATAAACTCACAGGTTTAGACAATATGGCAGCGCGAGAAATTCTCACCGAAAGAGGCTTGGTCAAAGAAAGAGAATGGGACGAATTGATTGACTGTTATGCCGCTCATCCTTTAGCGCTGAGGATTGTTTCGGCAATGATTTTAGAGCTATTTAACGGTAAAACTTCGGAATTTATCAGAGAAAATACGGTATTTTTAGGTCAAATAAACCACATTTTATCCCAGCAATTCCAGCGGCTTTCGGTGTTGGAAACAGAGGTGATGAAACAGTTGGCAACTGCGGGAGTGCCAATGGATCTGGCTCAATTGCGCGGGGGACTTTCCGCACCGGTTTCTACCTCGAAGTTGATGGAAGCGCTGGAATCTCTGGGATGGCGATCGCTAATTGAAAAAATCACCGTCAGCGGTAATGTCGCTTTTACGTTGCAGCCGGTGGTGAGGAAATATGCGATCGACCGATAGCATAAGTAAGCGCAAAAACACAATAATTATATTGTAGGGGCGGTGCCAAGAGTGGCCGCCCTCCCCTGGTTTATACAGATTTTTTTTAACTGTTTGTAGTGAGGACTTTAGTCCTGATATGGATGCGGACTAAAGTCCTCACTACAAACCTATTTTAATTATGGTCTTTTGAGGGGAGATGATATAATTTATCTCGTCGCGCCCTCACAATTTTCCAACAAACTGGGTTTGGTACAAATCCCCTAAACGGCAACTTTTGTCCTCACCATACTGACAAAATTTGACAGCATTTGCAATCCCGTAGTCGAAGATTTTTCCGGGTGAAACTGTACGGCCATCAAATTGTCTTTAGCTACAGCCGCCGTCACAGTTTGGCTTCCATGCGTCACCACCGCAGCTTTTACTGTTGAATCAACCGGATCGACATAATAAGAATGCACTAAATAAACCCAAGGTTGAGGTGAGAGATTTTGCCACAATGGCAAATTCGGCTGAGTGTATTCTAATTGGTTCCATCCCATGTGCGGAATGGTCAAGCCAGGTTCCGATTGAAATCGTCGCACTTTTCCGGCAATAATTCCCATCCCCGGTTCCGTACCTTCTTCGGAACTGTCAAACAGCATTTGCAAACCCAAACAAATGCCTAAAAAAGGTTTCCCCGAGGCGATCGCACTTTTTATCGGTTCTATCAAATTGCGCGATCGTAAATGCTGCATCGCCGGATCGAAGGAACCCACTCCCGGCAAAACCACCGCATCAGCCTGCTCGATGATAGCCGGAGAATCGGTAATTGTTGGCACTGCACCCACATTTTCCAAGCCTTTACAGACAGAGTGCAGATTGCCCATGTCATAGTCTACTACTGCAATGACAGACATTGACTTACTTGCCTTATATTATCAATATCAGTATTATTGCACAAAATTACCCATAACAAAGGTTCGTAGTGAGGACTTCAGTCCTCAAAAAATAATGCGGACTAAAGTCCTCACTACGAACCTGTAGTGAGGACTTCAGTCCTCAAAAAATAATGCGGACTAAAAAAATAATGCGGACTAAAGTCCTCACTACGAACCTGTTTGATAGCGAGCGATAGACGGGACATTATATGACTAACAAAATTCTGCTCACCTCCTTTGATACTTGGCTTCCCCATCAGAAATCCAACTCTTCCGACGACTTATTAGCAAAGATTTCTCAAATCAAATCTTTGCCTGATTCCCTGAATTTTTTGAGGAAACTGCCTGTTGATTTTGAACTAGCGCCCAAATTGGCGATCGCCCAAATCAACCAACTCCAACCCGACATTACGATCTGCTGTGGTATGGCAGAAAGCCGGCAAAAATTAACCCTAGAATCCTGCGCTTGCTGCGAGACAGACATTCTGAAAACAGCAGTCAATCTCGAACCGCTAGTCGCCGATCTAGCCTCCACCGAAATCAGTCACGAAGCCGGGAAATATGTTTGTGAAGCCCTCTATTACGCAGTTTTAAAGCATATTCGCGATGCTCAACTTCCCGCTAAATGTATTTTCGTCCACGTGCCAATTTTGACAGATAAAAATCTCGACAAAATTGTCGCCGATTTTTTATTAATTATACGCCGCTTAACTACACGCAGGGACTAGAAACCGGGTTTCTGCGTATATTTCTCGTTACTCGTCGCCAAAACTCGTAGAAACCCGGTTTCTGAAATTGAGCGCAGGAACGAGAAACCGGGTTTCTACGAATATTTATCGTTACTCGTCGCAAAAACTCGTAGAAACCGGGTTTCTGAGGTCGATCGCTAAAATTGTATGTCAAGAAATCATCAAATTCTTGTGGGGCGATGCTCTGAGCATCACCCCGAATATGCAGTTGAAATTCGCAACAACTAGCAACTGCCAAGTCTTTAGCCGCCGTAATTCCAGCCAGTGCTTTCTAGCAGCAACGGAGCGCCCTCGCGGTGAACACCTGCGCCGATAACTTCTCCGACATAAACCGTGTGATCCCCGTGTTCCACAGCACCGACAACATTGCACTCGATGTAACCCAGAGTATCCGAGATAATCGGACAACCGGTTTCGGCGCCTAGATAAAATTCTACATCCTCAAATTTATTCTCAACCCGGCGCTGCGGCTTGAAGAATTTCTGGGCTAACTCTTTTTGTCCTGCTTCCAAGAAACTCAGAGCAAACACACCGCTGGCTTTGATCATGGCGTGGGATTTCGAGTCTTGCTTGACGCAGTTGACGACTAAGGGAGGCGTAAAGGAAGATTGCATCACCCAGCTAGCGGTGAAACCGTTGACTTCTTCCCCGTCTTTGACACCGCAAATGTACAATCCGTGAGGGATTTTGCGGAGGATGGTCTTTTTAGCTTGTTCGTCTAGCACGGGCTTACCTGTCGATCGATAAATTCTACACCGCCCAGTTTACCTTTTGGAGCGTCCACAAACCCAACTGTCTTAAGGGCGATGCGCCACACCGAGAATGTCGAGATTGCCAATATTACTTTTTTCACTACCAAATTTTCTGCTTGCCGCAACATTTATTTTTATTAACTTAAATATAGTTTTACCTATTTTTTGACAACTAACTATGTACTGTGCTAAGACTTTAGCTATTAATATTTGAATCTGAGCGTAGCAACTCAATCCGTTAACAAAACCGGAGATAATGTGATGAAAGAATCGTTTAAGCGGAACTTTGGTTTAGGTCTTTTAGCCGTCAGTATATTATCTCTAATTTGTTTTGGGATAGTCGGGATTGGCAGAGATCCCAACCGCCCGCTGAATTTTGACGGTGCTGTACTTTACGCGGCAGGACGTGCTTGGCTGAACGGTTTAAATCCCTACAACCACGATATGCTGACTCAAAGTGTAGCGGCTGTAAAGGAAATTAACTACCTTCAAGATGCGGGTTTCTTTTATCCTCCTCAATCAGCGGCATTGTGTATGTTTGTCGGTCTTTTCGATTACTCGATTGGCAAATACGTCTGGCTATTATTCAACTTGCTGTCAATCGCAGCTCTGATTGCTATGACAGTTCGCACCATCAACGAACATCAAAATAATAGTGAAAAGCAACTCGGCATTTTGGTAATGAGTGCGATGATTATCGGCAACCCATTCACTTCCCACGTTGTGTGGATGGGTCAAACTTCTTTGATGGCTTTTGCTGCCACAATGGGTGCTTGGTTCTTCAGTCAACGACAAAAATTTGTATTGGCAGGAATCTGTTTGGGTATAGCTAGCTTTAAGCCACAACTATGCTTATTGCTCGGTATTTGGTTTTTGCTAGAACGGAATTGGAAAATATTAGCTGTAGCCTTCGCAACAGTTATAGTTATGAGCGCTTATCCCTTAGTGCTGTACGGCGGGCCCATTGGGATGCTGGCAGCGTGGCACCAAGGAATTCAAGACAGCTATAGTTCTTTGCCTTTCAATCAACCGGGGTATATAGATAAAGTTGGCATGGAAAGTCTTTTCGCTTCTGTCGGCTTCAAGATACCAGCTATCAAGATTGTGGCAGTAATTTTAGCGGTTGTGCTGTGGGTGTTTCGCAATAAAATTAATCGAGAAGATGTCTTGGCTCTGCTGATGGGTATATCCTTCACTTTTCTGGGATTTACTCACGTTTACGATTATGTAGGTTTGTTCCCGATTCTGACATCGCTGTGGCTTTATTGCAGCACCAACGGCAAAGCTTTGCTCAGCAGTATGGCTTTAGTTTTTCTGCTCTTTTTTCCGAGACGGATCTTTTTAGCAGCGGGTCTGCCTTTTTTGGTTCACTGGAGAACAATTGTTGTTTTGCTCCTGGTAGTTGGTGTTGCTGCATTCAGCATAAAAGCTAAATCCAGTGAGGGATTGCAGGAAGAAATCGCTTGATTTTGGGTCGAGCTAGCAGTGACGATATTTTTAACTGTCAACTAGCTTACTCCCTTGCTCAAAACTCTCAAACAACTCCGTGCTTTTTAAACCAATCTTGCAGCTTTTTCCAAGCATCATTGGCTTCTTTTTCCCGGTATGTGGGGCGATAGTCGGCGTTAAAACCGTGGGGCACATTTGGATAAAGCACGATTTCGGAACCGCTGCTGCCAGTTTTGAGAAGTTGTCGCATTTTCTCGACGGTATCGTTGGGAATTAAGTCGTCTTTGCCGCCGTAAAGCCCCAATACGGGCACTTTCAAAGTTGCTGCAAGGTCGATCGGCTGTTTGGGAGTCAAAGCCGTAGAATCGCCAACCAAGCGCCCGTACCAAGCCGCGCCCGCTTTAACTTTCGGGTTGTGGGAAGAGTACAGCCAGACAATTCTGCCACCCCAGCAAAATCCGGTAATCCCTAATTTATTAATATTGCCCTTTCCTGATTTTTCGGCCCAATTTACCGCCGCATCTAAATCGGACATAACTTGAGCGTCGGGAACTTTTGAGACAACTTTACTGACAATTTCTTGAATGTCGGTGATTTTAGAAACATCACCTTGACGGGCAAACATTTCAGGGGCGATCGCCAAATAGCCTAATTTAGCAAAACGGCGGCAGATATCTTGAATGTGGGCGTGAACTCCGAAGATTTCTTGAATCACTAAAATTACTGGAAAATCATTACCGCTGGCCGGCATTGCTCTGTATGCTGGGATTTCTCCATCTTTGACCGGAATCTTCACTTCACCTGCAACTAAACCCGTTGCATCTGTGGTAATAGTTGCCAAAGAAATAGGATGAACTGCTAAGGCAAATCCGGCGGTTAATGCGGTGACAGCGATAAATTGTCTGCGAGTTAAATCTTTCATTGGTAATGGGGAATGGGGAATGGGGAATGGGGCATTGGGCATTGGGCATTGGAACTAACAAATAACAAATAACTAATAACCAATAACCAATAACCAATAACTACTGACTACGGACTACGGACTACTGACTATTGACGGAAAAGCCGATCGTGCTCTGGATGATAAAGGCGCGATCGCCCTTGGGCTTCTTTACCCAACGCCGGACTAATCACATACATCGTCGTTCTGATCAAATTATTTTCGCGAGTGGCGATCGCCATTTTGTCAAGAGCAACCAGCACAATTTTCTCATCCGGCCAACCCAAGCGATAACAAATCGCCACAGGCAAATCAGACGGGTAATGTTCCATCAACTTAGCTTGAGCCTGTTCGACATGGCGGGCGCTCAAATACAGGCACAAACTCCCTTGATGGGCCGCTAAACTAGCTAATTCTTCACGTTCCGGTACTTCAGTTCGGCCGCTAATCCTGGTCAAAATAATTGTCTGCACAACTCCCGGAACTGTCAACTCAATTTTAAGTTTAGCTGCGGCAAGTTGGAAAGCGCTAATTCCCGGAATTACCTCAAAAGCTATTCCCGCTTCCGCTAAAGCCTGCATTTGTTCGCCGACTGCGCCGTAGAGACAGGGATCGCCGGAATGGAGGCGGACGACGCTTTTGCCGTCGCGCACTCGCTCCACCATCAAAGGTACAATCTCTTCGAGAGTCTTATCTGCCGTTTGGATCGCTTCAGCATCCGCGCGCACCCCCTGCAAAATTTGCTCTGGGACTAGGGAATCGGCAAATAATATGACATCAGCCGCAGCCAGTAGTTTTTGAGCCTTAACAGTCAACAAATCCGGGTCTCCGGGGCCTGCACCTACAATATATACGCCTGGAATTAGGGATTGAATCTCTGTCAAACTCATGGCTGCAAAAAAAATTGCGAAATTTACTGGCGTTTCCGGATGCACCTATTTTGGTTGGAAGTAAGGGATGGTAGATGCACCCTGGTTTTGAACCCTAGAGACTAACGTCTCTGGGGTTTTTTATTGATCCTCTGGGGATTTGGGAGCAACCTTTGTGCGATCGCCCGTGGCTGATATCACATCTGGCAAAGGTCGATCGAGCAAATAAAGCCAAGCCAAACCGCCCAAACCTAAAACAATCCCAGTCAAACTTACCATCTGCGCCGTCCGCAGCGGCCCGAACATCAAACTATCAGTTCGCAACCCTTCAATCCACACTCTACCGGAACTGTAAGCGGCGATGTAAATCAAAAACAAAGCACCAGTTTTCAATCTAATTTTGCCCTGCAAATCGCGGAAAAACAAAGTCAGCAGCAACCCAAATACAGTCAAATTCCACAGAGATTCGTAGAGAAATGTGGGATGGAAGTATTCAAAATTAGCGTAGGCCTGCGGGCGGCTGTTTGCCGGAATATAGAGTTTCCAGGGCAAATCCGTAGGACTGCCAAAAGCTTCGGAATTAAAGAAATTTCCCCAGCGTCCGATCGCCTGACCGAGAATTGCCGAAGGCGCGATTAAATCTGCCAATTGCCAAAAAGAAACTCGCTGGATTTTCCCAAAAATTAAAGCTGCGATCGTGCCGCCCAAAATCGCGCCGTGAATGGCAATTCCGCCTTTCCAAATCGCAATAATATCTTCAGGTCTCTGGGCGTATTGCGGCCACTCAAAAGCCACGTAGTAAATTCTAGCGCAGGGAATAGCGCCCAGAACCAGCCAAATTGCTAAATCGCCCAGCAATTCCGGGTTAACGCGGCGCTTTTCGGCCAAATATTGGGACAGACTGACCCCAATCAACACAGCAGAAGCTATCAACAGTCCGTACCAACGGACGGCTAAGGGGCCGAGTTGAAAGATAATCGGGCCTGGGGATGTAAATTGAAAGCCTAGAGGTAGCGCGAGAATATTTAGCACCATAAAAGTTGCATTAATTGTGGTGGAAAGGTGTCAAATTTGCATACCCAACAAACTACAGAGTTTATTTTAGGTGACTGCGGTCATTTACACGCAATATTTGGGGAATTTTGCCGAAAATTAACTTGCGTTGCGGATATTGGTGTCTGGAGTTTTCTTTGTGAGTCCCCAATCAGATCTCCCTGGCACCCCCCTTAAAAAGGGGGGAACCGGATTATTCTCTTTCGTCCCCCTTCTTAAGGGGGATGCGAGGGGGATCGAGACTTCGCCTTTAGGAGGATTGGCGGCCGCTTTGGTCGAGAAGTTTTAAGATAGAGGGTGCTTTTAAATTTTTTGATGACCTATGTCTCCTACTTCCGTTTCTCAGGTGTACTCTTCTGGTAATTCCAGGGATGCGAATCAGTCTCGCAAGACTGCTGCTTTGGCTGTTGAGTCGGGTAAAATTCCGCCTTTGCTGGGGGCGAATTTAGCTGAGTTAACGGAGTGGGTACAGGAGCAGGGACAACCGGCTTATCGCGGTAAACAGTTGTATCAGTGGATTTATGAGAAAGGGGCGCGATCGATCTCTGACATTTCTGTATTCTCGAAACAGTGGCGCGAGACTGTTGCTAAAATTCCGATCGGGCGATCGACTATTCATTTGCGATCGGTCGCACCAGACTCCACAGTAAAGTATCTCCTAAAATTAGCAGACGGTCAAATCATAGAAACCGTCGGCATTCCCACCGACAAACGGCTGACAGTCTGCGTCTCGGCCCAAGTTGGCTGCGCCATGGGCTGCGACTTTTGCGCTACGGGTAAAGGCGGTTTCAAGCGCAACTTAGAAGTAAACGAAATCGTCGATCAAGTCTTGACAGTACAGCAAGATTTCGGCCGCCGAGTCAGCCACATCGTATTTATGGGAATGGGCGAACCTCTGCTAAATATCGATAATGTGGTAGCTGCTGTCAAGTGTTTGAATCAAGACGTAGGAATTGGACAGCGAAACATCACCATTTCCACAGTTGGAATTCGCAACCGCATCAACAAACTAGCCGAACATCAACTGCAAGTTACCCTCGCCGTCAGCCTTCACGCTTCCAATCAAAGACTGCGCGAAGAGTTAATTCCCAGCGCCCACCCTTATCCTTTGGGTGAGTTAATGGCAGAATGCCGCGAATATGTGCGATCGACCGGCCGCAGATTAAGCTTTGAATACGTGCTTTTAGCAAATGTAAATGACTTACCGGAACACGCAGCCGAGTTAGCAAGTCAGTTGCGCGGTTTTCAGTGTCACGTCAATTTGATTCCCTACAATCCGATTCAGGAAGCTGAATATCAGCGGCCGACTCCCAATCGAATTAACAATTTTGTTGCCGTTTTGAAGGAAAAGAAAATAGCAGTTAGCGTGCGGTATTCTCGCGGCTTAGAAGCAGATGCCGCCTGCGGACAACTGCGGGCATCTGAGGTTGAATAGTAGATTTTTCCTAGGTAAAATTGGTTCGATCGTTCGGACTTTAGTCCGCATCCGTCAGAGGACTAAAGTCCGAACGATCGAACCTTTTTGATTGTAATTGTGCGATAAAAATATCGTAGGGTGCGTCAGAATACGTGATTTTATTAAAAATCGACAAGCTACGATCTGACGCACCCTACTACTTAATTTCAAGCTTTAAGACAATTAAATTGTTAATATAATCCCCTTTAAATATGGAACATGACAGCATAGAATATGACTTAAAAAATGAGCCTAGCCTCAAGCTTTTAAGAACTGACAACGCACCATTAATTATCAGTTTTTTATATCTACAGTTCAAGTCTTTAAATCAGATTACCGTTTCCCAATCAGAACTCGTAGAAAAACTTGAAAATTATTTAGAGAAGCTGCGCGAAGAGGAACCGGAACGATATTGTGGGAAAGCACAGACTTACCTGGACACCTGGTGCAATAGCGATCATCAGTTCTTGAAGAAATATTATCAGACGAAGAATGACGATCCGGTTTTTGAACTTGCACCGGGTACTAATCGGGCGATTGGTTGGCTGGAAGATTTGAAGAGGAGAGAGTTTATTGGCACTGAATCCCAGTTTTTAGAGATATTTGCACTGCTCAAAGAAATTGTCACTAAAAGTACAGAAGATCCCGCAGTGCGTTTGGAGGAATTAGAAAAACAAAAAGCAGCAATTCAGAAAGAAATCGACACCATCGAACAAACTGGTGAGGTTGAGCGCTACAGCGAAGCTAAGCTCAAAGAGTGGTTTCTTAAAGCTAATGATGTGGCGCGGCGGCTGCTTGCTGACTTTGGAGAAGTCGAGCAAAATTTTAAAGCAATCACGGACAAAGTGAAAAAGGCACAGCTAAAAGAGGAGGGCGGAAAGGGGTTAGTTGTCGCACAGGTAATTGATGCGGATGAAGAAATTAGAAAATCCGATCAGGGGCGCAGCTTCTATGCCTTCCGAAATTTTCTGGCAGATCCTTCCAAACAGGAAGAATTGGAAAAAATGATTGATGGGGTATATGGCTTGCCAGAACTTCAAGATTTGGGTAAAAAAAATCCCATACTACGAATAATTAAACGCAGTCTAATTAAAGCTAGCGACAAAATTATTAAATCAAATTATCGTCTTGCCGAACAGTTGCGAAAAATGCTGGCAGAACAGCATATCGCAGAGAACAGGCGAGTGAAAGAACTGATTTCCCAAATTAAAAAATTAGCACTTGCCGTGGTGGATAATCCTCCAGAAACTGAGGAATTTATCAGGATAGAAGGCGACCCGGAAGTGCAAATGGTGATGGAAATACCGATGTGGAAACCCACAGAAGAGCGCATCTTTAAAAGCTACAACTTTAGCGATGAAAATGTCGATTTATCGACGGAGAAACTTGAGGAACTCCGAAATTATTGTTATGTGGATGAGGAAGTATTGAAGCAGCGGATTGCTGCAATGTTGGAAAGTCAACATCAGGTAACGCTAGCTGAAATAATTGAGAGGTATCCGGTGGAAAATGGTTTATCTGAAGTTATTGCTTATTTGGCGATCGCTTCTGGCGATCGCAAACACGCGATCGATGACTCCGCGAGCGATCGCATAGACATCGCCAGTTACTCTGACAAGGAAAACCTCATGCACCTGACACTGCCACAAGTTATTTTCAAAAGATAAGGAGAGTAAATCAATGATAGAAAACGACATTATAGCACCCTACGCACCAGCAATCATCAAATTACTAAAGGGTATTCTGTATGAAGATGACAGTGATTGGGATTTGCTATTGAACAACGAACGAAACGTCAAAGAATACTTCGGGAAAATTGGCGTGACACTTTATTTAGATGAAAAAGAAGGGTATGCTTATTTACAGCAGCCAGATCGCGAGGATGACGACGAGCAAGCAAAAACACTGCCCAGGCTGGTTAGGAGAGTCGCCCTGAGTTGGGAAGTTACGCTACTATGTGTTGTATTGCGCGAGGAATTGCTAGAATTTGAGGCCAGCACCTCTAATTCCACTCGCTGCATTCTGTCTAAATCTAAAATTCACGATTTAATGCATCCGTTTTTTAAAGAGCAAACTAATCAGGTACAGCGTGTGAAAAAATTTGACAGTTGGATCGCTCAAGCCGTCAAGTTGCACTTTTTAAAAGAGTTAAAGGGTACAGAAGGCGAATATGAGGTTCGCCGCATCCTCAAAGCTAAAATTCCCGCTGACAAATTGAAGGAAATCAAAGAAGAGTTAAAAGCGCATGGCAAATCAAATGTTTGAATTTGAAAAGGACAATTCCAAAGCTGGATACCGCTTACATCGGCTTGAAGTATTAAACTGGGGAACTTTTAAGCAGGGTACGATCGCCCCCTGCGGTAAAACTTCCTTGCTCACCGGGGCTAATGGTTCGGGTAAATCGACGTTGGTTGATGCACTGCTGACATTGCTGGTGCCCAATAAAAAGCGGAATTATAACTTGGCTTCAGGTTCAGAAAAGGGAAAGCGAGATCGAGATGAAAAGACCTATGTACTCGGAGCTTACAGCACAATTAAAAGTGAAGATGACCACAAATCTAAACCGAAGTACCTGCGTACCAAAGATGATTATTCAGTTTTACTCGCTTATTTCTATAACAAAGGATGCGAACAGCACGTCACCTTGGCTCAGGTTTTGTGTGTAAAAGAGAAAGTTGAAAAGTTGTTTGTGGTTGCTGCTGGTGCACTCAGCATCGCGAAGCACTTCAATAATTTTGAAAATTTTCCAGAATTAAAAAAGCAATTAGCGTCTTTATTGCAACCAAAAATAGAAATTTTTGACACATTTGTTGACTACAGCAAACACTTTCGCAAAACCTTTGGTGTGGAATCTGAAAAAGCTTTCGATTTATTCAATCAGACTGTCAGCATCAAAGAAATTGGAGAATTAAATGACTTTGTGCGCGGTCATATGCTGAACAAAATTAATCTTGAGGAGGAAATACAAGGGCTAACTAATTATTATAAAAACTTAACTTCTTCCCATGAAGAAATGCAGAAAGCAAAGAAACAGGTAGAGATTTTAAGACCGCTAATTGCTGATTCTGACAACCACGAAAATGTCAAGCGGAATCAGGATGAAGTGAAGGAAGTATTGCGAGTAGTTCCTGCCTATTTTGCTCAGCGTAAAAGAGGTTTGTTGCAAACAGTAATTGCAGAGAAACAACAGGAACATACTCAAGTAAACCATGATTTGTTAGAAATAAATGGGGCTTTAAAACGCTTGCGGCAGCAAGAGCTAAATTTAAAATTAGACATTGAAAATGACGATAAAGGACGGCGAATAAAAGATTTAGAACAGGAAATTAAGACTTTAGAGGAACGGATAGATAATTATAGAATAGCCGCCAAAAAATATACTAAGATTGCTGAAGGTATAGGATTTCCAGCTTGCAGTGACCGGGATACATTTAATGGTTCTGCTATCCAGGCGGGGGAAAGGCAAAAAACTGTTACCGAAAAAATTAAAAAATTAATAAGTCAACGCGATGAGGAAACAATTAAGAAGAAACAACTTGAAAAAAAATATACTGATTTAGACGAAGAACTACAATCTTTAAAACAGCGAAGAAATCAGATTCCTCGTGTAAACTTGCAAATCAGAAAAGAGATATTAACTGCTTTGGGAATTGCTGAGGCGGAAATTCCTTTTGTCGGCGAACTGCTCAAGGTAAAGGATGGAGAAGGCGAGTGGGAAGGGGCGATCGAAAAACTGCTGCACAACTTTGGACTGCGAATTCTAGTTACTGAAAGGCATTACCATAAATTCACTCAATATGTCGATCGAACTAATCTGCGGGGCCGCGTAGTTTATGAGAAACTTTGCACTAAAAATTTACATCAGGAAACTAGAAACTTAGATAAGAATTCTTTGTTTAATAAATTGGACATTAAACCTGATAATGAATATATTACTTGGCTGACTAATGATTTATTAAACACATTTGGTAGCTGCATCTGTTGTGAAGATTTAGATAGGTTTGAGCGGGAGAATTATGCTATTAGAAAAAATGGCTTGATGAAAAAGGGGAATAGACATGAAAAAGACGATCGCCATAGAATCAACGACAAAAGTCAATATATTTTGGGATGGGACAATTCTGAGAAAATCAAGGATTGTGAAGCTAAATTGCAGGAGTGTCAAGCAGAGATTGATATAGTAAAAAAAGCGATAAAGGAGATTGAAACAGCACAAGAAAAGTGCGAGGATCAAAAGAAGCTGCTAGAAAAGTTATTGGAATTCAATAATTTTTCTGCGATCGACTGGAAACCGGATGCTAGCAAGAAGCAAAAGCTAGTAGAGCAAAAGCAGGAGTTAGAGGAAAGTTGCGATCGCCTAAATGACTTGAAAAGAACACTAGCTGCTGTCAGCGCTGACATTCAGAAAAAGGACGCAGATAAAACTGGCGCTGACAAAAAGATTGCTAATCTCGATCGCGATATCGACGCTTACCAACAACAGAGGGATGAATGCGACAGGCGATCGAAGTCATGCACATCCGAAAAGATTCAGATTTATACTCCTAAAATTGAAGAGAGTCTCAAAAATCCAAATCTGACGCTCCTCACCATCCATCCTTCGGAAGCTGAAGTAAATGAGTCTTACCAGAGTCAAATAAACGACGCAAATAGCAAGTTAACTTCTTTGGAAAGAAGCATTGACAAACAGATGGATAGTTACAAGCGAGAGTATCCCGAAGAAACGACCAATGTTGACGCATCATTAGAATCGATTCCTGAGTTTAAAAAGATGCTACAAAGGATAGAGATTGAGGGTTTACCCGCACAGGAACAAAAGTTTAAAGAACTGCTAGACCGCAAAATTAGTGACGCTATTTCTAATTTTAAAGAGGCGTTAGAAGACTGGGAAAGCGAAATTAAACAAAATATTTACGAGATAAATCAATCCTTAAAAGTGATAGAGTATACAGACTCGACTTATATACAAGTCCAATCGGAAATTAACCGAGACACCCAAATTAAGGAATTTAAAAATCAATTGAAGGTGTTGTGCTATCGTGATGTAGGCGTTGAGCAAACTTCTGAAGCTGACGAAGCTAGCTTTGAAAAAATTAAAGACCTGATCGATCGCCTCAAGTCAGATGAGCGGTGGACAGCAAGAGTCACCGATGTGCGTAATTGGCTTAATTTCTCAGTCAGCGTCAAAAATAAAGATGACCACACTCAGAAGGAATATTACTCCGATTCCTCTGGAAAATCGGGCGGGCAAAAGGCTAAATTAGCCTACACCATCCTAGCGTCAGCTATTGCCCATCAATTCGGATTAGTACAAGATCAAACAAAATCTGAGTCATTTCGTCTTGTGGTCATTGATGAAGCTTTTAGCAAGTTAGATGAAGAAAATGCAAAGTATGCAATGGAGTTATTTAAACAATTAAATCTTCAGCTTCTGGTAGTTACGCCCAAAGACAAAATCTACGTTGTTGAGGATTATGTAGGCTCTGCTTACTATGTTGAAAACAGCCGTGAAGAGAACGACTCCAAGGTTTATAATATATCCCTAGAAAAGCTGCGTCTAAAACAAATGGCTTCAAATTAACTGTGTCTGTTTATGATTACACCCGACGAAATCAGAAAGAAAGCCGATCGACTTTATACTCCATTCCTGCAATCCTTGCTCCTGGAAGAACCTTTTTTCCCGCTAGATTTGCCCTGCGGCAAAATTCCCTACGACGACTACCAGGAACTCAAAGAAGCCGTACAGCAAATTCTGAAAGGCTCAAAAGAACACGCTGGCTGCGGGTATCAAGTTGAGCTGATACAGCGGAACAATCGCAAATACGGTATGCAGTCGCTGCCATCCCGAATTGTATTTGAAACAGAGACAGATTATTTGAAATTTATTAAGAAAGAACAAGAAGTTGCTGATTTTCAATACGCTGTAGCAAGGATTAGAAAAGAACTTCCTGAATTGAAGATCTGGCTCAATCAAAATCCTCAAAAAGTAATCAAAAACTTAGGAAAATGGGAGAATTTGTTGCGTGTATGCCTGTATTTCCAGAACAATCCGAAACCTCACCTTTATCTTCGCGAACTACCGATAAATGTTCACACCAAGTTCATCGAAAAAAATCAAGGTATTCTGAATGAATTGCTGTCAGCTATCCTGCCAGACGATGCTATTAACAAAGAAGAAAATGATTTTGAAAAGCGATTTGGTTTGCGATATGCTGAGCCATCGGTAACTATCAGAGCTTTGGATAAAAACCTACAGGTGAAGTATGGCATTAGCACCTCGGAGATGAGTATACTCATCTCTGACTTTAAAAGTCGCAGTCTTCAAGGATACCGCTTTATTATTACTGAAAATCTGATGAATTTTCGCACCTTACCCGATTTAAGCAACAGCTTTGCGCTGTGGGGAAAGGGATTTAATGTAGCTATTTTAAAAGATGTTGAGTGGCTAAGGCATTGTCAAATAATTTACTGGGGCGATTTAGATGCCCAAGGGTTCCAGATTCTTTCGCAATTAAGGTCTTATTTTTATGAAACAATTTCTGTGATGATGGATCGAGAAACTTTCGATACTTTTCAGGAATTTGCTGTGCCGGGAACAGTATGCAAGGTTGCTAACTTATCTTACCTGACACCGGAGGAGTATGATTTATTTGTTGATTTGTCGAACCAAACCATTCGTTTAGAACAGGAAAAGATACGGAAGGATTTTGTAATTGGCAGGTTGAATAATTTGTCCGATCGGTAAGTCCACCTAAAAAAACAGAATACCCAGATCGTGTCTTACGTTTAATGAGGTTGAGCTACTTACTTAGCCCTTGTAGGGACACCGCGAGTGCCTAAGTCCCTACGGCACTCGAAGAGCTCGCGGGCTGTACTTCATAAACGTGGAATGTGCTGTATATTGTGTCCGGTCAATTACCCGTAATAAAATTGGTTCGTAGTGAGGACTTTAGTCCGCATCCGTCAGAGGACTAAAGTCCTCACTACGAACCTTTTTGATTGTGTTTGTGCGAGATGACATGATATTACAACAAATTCTACAAGCGTTTAACCAGTATCCAGCGCAACTCCAACGGCGGCGTTTCTTGCACCGGAAATAAATCGCGCCCAGTCGCCCAACTCACAAACCAAGGTGTCGGGGGCCACGCAGAATCAGGCAAATGTTTTTGTTCGTATTCAATCACCGATTCATCGGCAATAATTTCTAACGGCAAACCCTCGATTGCTGCTTCCAATTCTTGCTTTGTGATGAGATAAGACCAACACAATTCAGACATTTGTTTTGCCATTTCATCGGGTTCGTAGCCCTCGACAGCTAAGAAAGTGCTGAATAGTATAAAGCCGCCGCTTAACACGGCATCGGACATTTTGCCGAGGAATAAGCGGACTTGTTCGGGATAGCGGAAGTGCGAGAGAACTTCGGTAGCAATGGCTAATTTGTACCGATAGGTTTTCATCCTCAATAATGGATCTAAAACGTCGCCTTGGGTGACATGAATCGGCAAATTTTCGACGGTGGCTGCGGATGATAGTTTTTCGGCAAATATGGGCGTTAGCTCGATCGCATCCACGGAATGTCCTAACCTAGCTAAAGGCAGACTATTGCGCCCCGGGCCCGCACCAACATCTAAAATAGCTGTTTTACCCGGTTCACCTAATTCCGCTGCAATTGCCATCACTTTAGCATCGGGAAAGCTGCCAAATAAAGGTTCGGGGCGAATATCCGGCCAGCTATGATATTTCTGGGCCATCGATTCGACTTGAATCTTGGTATTCAGAGTAATCCCGCCGCCTAAACCGGTTTGGGAATTGGCGGGAAAGTATGAGACTATGAGATTAGCGTGGGGAGAATTTTTGAATCCTTCTGTTAAGGCGTTGGCGATTAATGTTCGCAAGTTTTCTGTTTGCGCGGCGTCGAGATTTTGTCCCAGAAGTTGCAAGAAGTCTGAGAGTAATTTCAGATAGTCATCTAGCATTGATGGCAAGCAAGGTAGATAAAATTCTCCCTTGATGCCGATGTTCTTTTTGAGTCTTTCTTTGAGGATT
Organism: Oscillatoriales cyanobacterium; assembly: GCA_004293365.1. GTDB lineage: Bacteria > Cyanobacteriota > Cyanobacteriia > Cyanobacteriales > Microcoleaceae > Microcoleus. Next base: position 21,465 of record RDYN01000098.1, read on the forward strand.
AATTTCAGGCGATTGGAATCAGTCATTCGATTTTAGATTTTAGATTTTAGATTTTAGATTGACTCTCCCATTGAATCTGGGAGATTGAACAAGACTCTAAAATTTTGATCTCTTCACCACTTAAGTCATTCGCAACTATCCGTTTTTGGGCGGAGTCAGCGGCGGGCCACTTTCGGGCGAGTCGCTGACGGGTAATTCCGGGGAAGATGCGGCACTGGTGAGGTTTTTAGTCACAATGTTTTTAATGAGATTCGGCAATCAGGGCGATCGCGCCTAACATAATTTTGTGCTCTTGCACCTGAATTCTCGCGTGCAGGGTTTCTGCGGTATCGTCAGGCAACACAGGCACCGCAGCCTGCATTAAAATCGGCCCGCTGTCTACTTCCAAATGAGCGATGTGCACCGTACATCCGGTGATTTTCACCTTAGCTGCGAGTGCTTGTTCGACGGCGCGAATTCCGGGGAAACTCGGCAGCAAGCTGGGGTGAATGTTAATAACTTTGTCGGGAAAAGCATCGAGCAAAACTTTGGTAACTATTCGCATCCAACCTGCCATCACCACCCATTCTACATCATATTCTTGGAAAGTTTTAACAATTTTTGTATCTAATTCTTCGCGGCTTTTGCAATCGCGGTGATTGAGCAGAATTGCGGGAATGCCGTATTTTTCCGCTCTGGCTGCGGCTTTAGCTTCGGGATTGTTGTAAATTAATACTGGAATTTCAGCATTGAGTTGTCCCTTTTGGATAGCTTCGGCAATTACCTCGAAGTTGCTGCCGCTTCCCGAAGCTAAAATTCCTAGTTTTAAGGTTGGATGAGCCGAATCGATCGCACTTTTCCCAATCTCAGGAGAAATCAGGCTGGCGCTGGAATTAGTAGATACTGGATTAACTGTCATAAATGCCATCAAAAATATTCAATCAGATTCTACAACAATATTATCAAAAAACTCTTCCCTGAGAATCGAATAAATTTTCAAATCCCAATATCTGCCTTTGACAAATAGCTGCTGTCGCAAAATCCCTTCCAATTGCATCCCCACCTTTTCCATCACCCTCGCCGAAGCAATATTGTTAACTTCACATCGAGCTACAATTCGATTTAGCAACATTTCCCGAAAGCCAAATTCAATAATTGCATTGACAGCCTCGCTCATGTATCCTTCTCTCCAATATCTCGCAGAAAGTGCATAGCCAATTTCCGCGCGGCTGTGCGTCATGCTCCATTCCACAAATCCGCAAGTTCCGATAAATTTTTTCTCGGCTTTGTGGACGATTCCCCAATCTACCAGCTCTTTTCTTTTGTACATTTTTGTCAGGGATTTGAGAAAATATTTAGTGTCTTCGATGGAGGTGTGGGTTGACCACATTGTATATTCTGAGACTTCCGGGTTGGAAGCATACTCAAACATATCGCTGGCATCGTTTAAAGTTATTTTTCGGAGCAGGAGCCTTTCAGTTTCTATAGTGGGTAAATTTGCTAATATATCGAGCAATTTCATTTTGACATTGACCTATATTGTGATATTATTTAAAACTAAAAGCTAAAATTTACAAGCCAATGGTTCCGATGAAATCTGGGCGTTTTAACTGGTTGGACAATGAGTCGATCGCAGCTTGGACATTTCTAGCCCCAGCTTTGCTGTTTCTGGGTACTTTTTTGATTGGCCCGATCGCCTATTTATTCTACCTCAGCTTTACCAGCGGCAGCTTTACCCAGTCGGGAGTGCGTTTGATTGGCTTCAACAACTACTCGCGCCTAGTCACAAACCCGGATTTTTGGCAAGTTGTCCAAAACACGATCTATTTTACTACCGCGACCGTCATTCCCAGTTTAATAATTCCCTTGGGTTTGGCGGTTTTGCTAAATCGCTCGTTTGCTTGGCGCCCAGCTCTCCGCACCGCTTATTTTATCCCTTCGATTACCTCTTTAGTTGCCGTTGGCTTGGGTTGGCGGTGGTTGTTTCAAACCGAAGGCCCGGTGAATGATATGCTAAGGGCGATCGGCATAAATCCGATACCTTGGCTCAGCAGCACAGTTTGGGCAATGCCAGTAATAATCTTACTAAGTATTTGGAAACAATTAGGCTTTAATATGGTAGTATTTTTAGCAGGATTGCAAGCAATTCCGGTAAATCGTTACGAAGCAGCAGAATTAGATGGAGCTAATGCTTGGCAGCAATTTTGGCACATCACTTTACCCGGTTTGCGGCCGACTTTAGTATTTGCTACCATTACTACAGCTATTTTTACCCTGCGGAGTTTCGAGCAAGTTTATGTGATCACCGGCGGCGGCCCTTTGAACTCTACTAATTTGCTAGTTTATTATATTTACGAGCAAGCTTTTTCCCAATTTGATTTTGGCTATGCAGCCGCAGCCGCAACTTTCCTGATGGCGATAGCTTTGATATTAGTTTATGTTCAGCTTCGAGTTTGGGGCGAAGATTCTTAATTAGCTAGGTACGGACACAGCTATTGGTGTCAAGTTAAGACTAAAATTAATCACAAATCTCGCTTCTAGCTTAGTCTAGATCCCCCTAAATCCCCCTTAAAAAGGGGGACTTTGAAGCTCTTGTCCCCCCCTTTTTAAGGGGGGCTAGGGGGGATCTAGCCTCGGCGGTAAACAGCAGTCTCTGAATACGCCTAAACTTAGAATTAACACGAATGGGCATTGCCGTGTCCGTGCAAATAAAATGTGCAATTAACTGGATTCCCAATTACGAATTCCCAATCTTATATTCCATATGCTCTGCTGTTTGTGTGGCTTGCGCTGTTCCCAAAAGCTTGCCGACAACATACAAAGACATATCAATTCCCGCAGCAATTCCCCCAGATGTAATGATTTTGCCGTTATCAACAAATCGCTGATTTTCGATAATAGTTGTATTCGGAGCTAATTCTCTCAACAAATCCAATGCCCCATGGTGTGTAGTTGCGGCCAAACCTCCCAACAAGCCAGCTTTTGCCAACAGCAGCGAACCCGTACAAACAGACAACACTAATTCTGCTGTTTGCGAACAATCTTTGATCCAATTAATCACTGCTGAATTATCGATTAACTTTCTCGTGCCTAGTCCTCCCGGTACAATTAAAATATCGGGGGGCGGACAATCAGAAAAAGTACAATGGGGATTTACGCTCAAACCGTTACGCGCGCTGACTGCACCGGGATTTTCGGCTACAGTAGAGACTGCAAAAGGTCGTGAATCCTTATAAGAAATACCCTGAAAACCCTGGGACTTTAGTCCAGGGATGAAAGGGCATTGCAGGATTGATCCTGCCAGTTAAATATTTACCAATTCTAGTACAATCAATCAAGGAGGGTAAAAAAAGATGTACGCAGTACAAAGAGACGTTTGGCATTTAACAGGACTCGACAAAACCATTGTCGAGCAACTGTTGAGGTGGTCAAACAATCTGTTTAATGTCGGGACTTACGAAAGTCGGCAACGGTACTTTAAGGACAAAGGTGCACTTAAATACCCAGATTTGTACAAAATTGCCAAAGGCAACGAGAATTACGGCTTACTCTACTCGCAAGTCGCGCAACAATCTTTAAAATCGGTCGCTGAATCCTTTAGTTCTTTCCGAACCCTACAAAAGTTAGCCAAGAAAGGAGAACTCAATCAAAAACCGAGGCTACCAAAGTACAGAACTAAAGGGGCGATGTACCAAGTTTCCTATCCTGGTCAAGCTTTAAAAATAGTGGGTAATCGGGTAAGGTTGCCTTTAGGAACCAAGGGCAAAGAACACTTTGGGACAGATGCGCTCTGGGCGCCTTTACCAGAAAGACTGAAAGATTGCCAGATTAAAGAACTCAGGCTAATCCCTAGAAATGGCGAAGTCTGGCTTGAGTATGTTTATGAAAGTCTAACTGAACAAGCCGCTAGTTGTAGTCTGGAAGTAACAGGGGTTTTGGGAATCGACCACGGCATCAATAACTGGTTGACTTGTGTCTCTAGTAATAGTAAGCCTTTCATCATTGATGGTCGAAAGTTGAAGTCTTGGAACCAGTGGTTTAATAAGGAAAAAGCGCGAGTGCAATCGGCGCACGCTCAATACAAGTTACCCAAAGGTTTTTCCTCAAAAAGACTGCAACAGTTGTCAGAAACTCGCGCCAGAAGGATGAGAGATGCAGTAAATAAAGCAGTTAGAAGCATCATGGGTTATTGCGAAAATCACCAAATCAATGTCGTAGTTTTTGGCTGGAATAAAGGACAGAAGCAAGAAGTCAATATGGGGAAAAACACTAATCAAAACTTTGTCCAAATACCCACAGCTAAAGTCAAAGATAGACTACAACAAGAGTGCGCTCTCAGAGGATGGAGATTTGTAGAGCAA
>RDYN01000099.1:0-34200 GCA_004293365.1 Oscillatoriales cyanobacterium
CAAGCCTATGGATTTGTTAATTTCGACAATTTTCGAGATCGACTATTAGCTTGCTTTTCTAATTAGCTTTTCTTATCACCGCAAACCCAGAAGACCCGGATCATTTTGAGGAGAGGAAGAGGGGGATTTAGGGGACTTAGGGGACTTAGGAGCCATTTATTGCTTGGATGGTGGACGATACCCAATCTTGTATTCCTGGGAGATTTTTTTTAATTTGGGGCGGTTTTTCCACGGTTCCCCAAAAGCCTGAGATCCCTTTTTACCTTTTTGCTGGGAAGTTGACAACTGGGAAGTTCCAGAAAATCCATTATTGAATTCTTCATTAAATACTTCCATGTCGCCCACACCAGTACCCAGTCTGATTTGGCGACGAGTATTTACATCAAGAAATGCCGTCATCCGCAATTCATCTTGAAATTCTGTCTCTACCCAATTATCGATATTTTTACTAATTTGCTGGTTGTCCAAAAGCCTGCCTTTCTGAGTTAACTTTGGCCGTCGTTGTATATTTCTTGGTTTCGCCATATTTTTAATTTTTAAGCGATTGGTTGTCTAACTAAATCAGGTAAAAATTCTTGAATTCCTTCACCGAAACTCTCGGCGGCAGATTCCAGAAAAACTCCAATATTCTTGATAAATGGATCTGAGCTTCCTTGAAGCTTTTCTAGCTTATTTTGGACATACAGTGCCATGCTCCATGGCTGCCCCCCCGACCCCCACTTTTTGAAAGTTTCCGCCCCTCCCGGAATAGCTTTTATTAGGGGGTGATTTGGCTGTTTTTCCGCCAATTGCTTTAACATTTTTCTGGTATCCCTATAAAATATTTTTACCATCATCCTAAGCCCAGCAAAAAAAGCAGTCCGGCTAATATTTTTTACTTGAGATATCAACTGAACCCTGGCTTCCTCGTTCAAGGATCGATATAAAATGGAAACCCTTGTCATGTTTATCTGGACACGGGGAATCCTAAATACTCCCCCACTTAGAAAGCTTGCAAGCCCCGTTCCGAAAGCGTCGCCTGCCATTGAGTACAAAGAAGTCATTTGCCCCTTCAACTGGTCTTCAATCTGTTGGTCTGTCTCTTTGAGATTTAAGGTATACCCAATCTGATACAGGCGCAGCATAGCAGTAACAACCTCAGGCCCAGCACCCAGCAAAACCCCGCCTCCTATCACAACAGCAGATATCGCTCCAAAAATAGCCAGCCCCCGCCCCTCCGAAGTATTCAACTGACCTAACATCTTCCCTTTAACGGTCATTACTGCATTAATTTGCTTTTTGACAAAATCCTTCCCTTTACCAAACATATTTTTTATATGCTCCGTAAAGAATCCAGCAATATCCTTGAGGATTTCTCCCCTTAGGCCCCGGAGTACATACTCCTTGATATCGTTTGCTATTTTCCCCGGATCTATTTGTGGAATCTTCACCCAGTCAAAAGTACCTTTAATCTTAGAGAGCCAACTATTATCGGCATCCCCGTAGTTAGTTGCGGCGCTGCTTGTCTGCTTTTCGTCAACTTTTATAATTTTTTCTGGCATTGATTTAATCCCTATTTAGAATTCAATTTTTCAACGTGCGTCAATATCAGTGCTAAAATATCCATCATATCTTTGTTGCCGGAAAATCTCTCAATTAAAACTTGATTTTCCCGACATTTCAAGAAATCGGGAAGCAATCGCTCAACCGCCAACTCTGTATTGGCATCAATACTTTTGTCAATTTCGCCTTTATTCTTCCCGAATCCTTGCCCCCTGGTATTTTTTTCTTTTACTCCAGCAGCAGTATTGAAAGGTACTGGGAAGGTAGCAGTATCCACCTCGGTTTCCACCCCAAAAGCTTCACATAGAGCGTGAACTTTCGCGCTTAACTTCAGTGTCATTTCTGAATTCTGTATACCCATCCAAGCCAATCTATACAGAAAATTGGTGCGGGTATCTCCATCTGCGTTATCATCCCATACCTGTTTCATCATTGCCTCGATAGCAGATGTAGCGCTTGGGTACTGAATATCTACAGTTTGGTCGCCCTCTGCGGCATTATTATTATCCTGAATATAAAGCTTTGGGGGGTGGATTCCAAGATGATCTATTTCCTGCGCCAATGCTCGCAGGAAATTGGCATAATCTTTGATAATTTCCTCCCCTTGTCCGCCCGGCATTCTTAATCGCCAGGGGAAAGTACATTTTCCTTTGAGCATTTCTCGCGTAGCGAGAACCTGGTGAACTTCGCTCAACATTGCACAACATGCTTTATCCATTTTTGTAGGTGGTGAGTTGGGTGGAGGGGGAGAAGTAGCGGGGGATGGCGTCCCCGGACATCTGAATTCCTTGATTTCGTTTGTCCAAGTGCTGCGCCACGTCCATGAACCCAAAGCAGTTCTTACGTAATAATATTCAACAAAAACACCCCGCGAAATAAGTGATTGTTTTTTGATTTACGCTTGGATCAGCCTCCAGCGCGCTTGCGTTACCATACGCTGGATAAGCATTGCTGTTTGTGTCGCTACCCCAATAGTATCTAATAGAAGGTTGCGGCACAGTGTTTGCTATCCATCTCTGGGTGGCAGTAACTTTCATCCCACTAGAATTGGGTTCAATGGAACAGGCGGGGGATAAATCGCAGGTGTTGGCGTTGTTGGTGTTGGTGTTGGTGTTGGTGGCAGCTCACATCTTGGGTCTGTCCACGTTTCTGACTCGGTAACACCAACTCCTACAATCCAAGATTCTCGGGTAATCGTGCACCCAGTCTGGGTAGTTTTTTGCTTTGCCACCCCAAAATCCCACTCTAGAGATTCAAATCCAGAGGCGGAGCCGGTACCAACTCCCACGCTTACGGGCCCAACACCAAGCTTGCCACCAATACTATCCGCTCCGATGGAAATGCCGGCCTTGCCTATTCCGGCAATCTCAAATCCAATTCCAGCCCTTCCTCTTTGCGGATCAATTGTCGGCGAAACCATATGATTAGAAATATTCCGTACCGCTAATTGTGGCAGATGCGCCTTCCGCGATCGCCCACAGGGGAAATCCTAGAGTATTTTTAAGCGAGATAATATCGCCCCGGCCGCCATCAAATGCAAGGCGACCGTTTTCATAAGAAAGAGCACCTCCGGCAGAAAGGAAAGCGCAAGCCCCAGCCGCAGCAACACCAGCAGAATTGCTTGCAAATGAAAACCAAATTTTTCCAGTGGAAGTGAGATACAGAAGCGATCGCGAATTTCGTACAGGCAAAACCTGCACGGGAGAGGCAGTGCCCACATTTACAGAAAATCCCTGGGCGCTGCCAAAGGGTTTTACGCCTAAATCCGGCACAAGTGTCGGAATTATCCGATAAGAGCCATGCACCCTTACATAATCATTAGCCCCCAAACCACCGCTAGCTGGAAATCCTGCTGGAGCAATCTGCGCCCCTATTTTTTGATTCGCCCCCCAAAAGCCCGAGGCGTCAGAAAGATAAGGCATCTTAAGTTCTTTGAATCCCTCTTGCCCTACATTTTGTATCCATATTTCCGATCTATTTCGCCATATTCCATCCCCTAGATCGACAGATAATTTAATTGATTTGCAAGGAGCAAGCCGATAATTCTCCTGCATTTTGTTTCTAGTAATTTCGTCGGCTTCATACAATGTTATGTCTGGCACCGGAGCTCGCCTAATACTAGGCAGATTATAAATCGCCTGCATAAATCTAATCTCGGAGGCTCGCCCCGCAATCGTCCAGCCAACAGGCGGCGTATAAGCAGCCCAAATTGCAGCCCAATCAATTATCGGCTTGATCGTGGTATCAATTTGGGCAAAATTAGCCTGGAAAATTCCAGTAATTTCCGGTCGGGATTCCTGGAACATTATATTAAATTACCCATTGGAGATGCCGCCAAAATCGTAGGAAATCCACCACTATTCACAAACATCAGAGGGAGTTCCAAGTTGGCATTCCCCACTGCATTTAAGGTGCTGTTCACGCCCGCTCCTTCCATGTTCCAACTAGCCACTAAATTTAATCCTAATGGGTTTTTTGCTGGCTGAATCTGAAGGTTATGAAGAAGTAAAATACCATCCCACAGATGCTGGCACCAACTGGCATTAGCAAGGGCAAAGGTTGGCGCCCCGCCGCTGCCAGGAAGAAATCCCGATCCAGTTAGATAGTCGTTCAGAGTAACATCCGATCGCCCTGCGTAGGGAAGCCTCACGGTAGCAATGGGCAACCCGGATACCACTATTACCATTCGCCCAGCGTTGGCTGTCGGATAAGTCTCGTACACAAATTCGGGTTCCATTGTCGCGGTCACGTAGGCGACCTGGTTGGGATTTTTTATTATATCCTTCTCTGCGCCTATGCCAAATGTCCAGGCTAGCTGGAAGATCATCCCCTCTAGAGTAGTAGCGGTCACTGTCCCGGGCGTTGTCGGGAGCGCGATATTAGTCATATGTATCGCATAAATATTGTATACTAGACTTACTATCTATCATATACAAGAAATGCCTTTTAGCAATCTAAATCCCCCGACTCAATCAAGCATCAACGTTGCTGAAGATATTCGTAACGCCAAAGTCTGTGCCACGGTAGCCGTACCCGCCACCTTTACAGCTCCCTTGATAGCCGCCAATGCCAATCGAGCTACATATTCTATATATAATTTAGGCCCGAACCCAATCTTGATGAGGGAAGGCGCGACGGTTTCCGCAGCCCTCCATGAAGCAGCCATCCCCCCCGGATTTTACTGGTATCCCGATCCAGGCGAGCCACGATACCTGGGAGCCATCAGCCTTATGGGCAGTGGTGGTGCATCTAACTGTCAGGTTTGCGAAGCGACATTAGTATAATGCCATTAATAAATTTACAGCCTTCTGGGGCCCTGCGCCCAGAATTAGCGACGGACGCGGAAGTAGCCCAGGCGATCGCGGCGCACAAAGCAAAAGTGGATGAAATGATTTCTCAATCCCTGATCCGAACTCTTTCAGTTATGTCCCGCACAGGGGGCAACACCGGAGCTACGATCGACGCTAACACTACTAACAACACCTTACTGGTGGGAAAATACATGAATCAATTTTTTGCTCTGCCCGATCGATCCAAAATTTACTACCGCTCCCAAAATAATGGAATTTGGGTTACTTGGGCTGCGCTTGTTTGATCGCATCTACTTTTTGCCCGACCATTGCTCAATCATTTCCACTATCTGAGCCGTGGAATCTCCAGCCTGGACTTTAGCGCGATCTTCGATCGCCCTTGACTGAGAAGAAGCTGATCGCACATTACCGCCGGGAATGTAAACGTGCCGCACTCTGCCGCCCGCCCTCCTTGTACGAAAACCGGAAATATGGGATTCTAATACTACTGACTTGAAATCGAGTGTGGCAGTGATGTCACCGTGGGTTCAAATCCCACCCTCTCCGTTTTTGAGAACTAGCAAAAAAAACACCCCCGCAGGGGTGCTGTTGCTTACTAGGTAATGTTTATAGCCAACTGACTAAACTCAAGCGGTTTCCTCATCCGCCGGGTCGCCGTAGGGGTCTTCGCTAGCGGGAGTCAGGTTGCCGAACATTCCGGCATCCGCGTAGGAGTCCGCGGGGTCGCCGTAGGGGTCTTCGCTGGCGGGGGTCAGGTTGCCGAATTGTCCGGCATCCGCGTAGGAGTCGGCGGGGTCGCCGTAGGGGTCTTCGCTGGCCGGGGTCAGGTTGCCGAATTGTCCGTAGTCGGTATTCGCGTAGTCGGCGGGGTCGCCGTAGGGGTCTTCGCTGGCGGGACGGACGTTGTTGCCATACTCTCCGTAGCCGGCGGGGTCGCCGTAGGGGTCTTCGCTGGCCGGGCGGGCGTTGCCGAATCGTCCGGGACTTGAGGGATCTTCGTAATTCGCGTCAGGATCGACTTGCTCGCTGTCTGGCCCGACGATCGCATCTTTTAACTTCCGAAAAAATCCGTCTACCATGATAAAGTTCCTCTTTTTTATGTGGTGAAAAACTGCTGTTTTAGATTGGGAATACCAGAGTTCGCGGGAAAATCGCGGAACCTGCAATCTAAAATCTCAAATGCTTAGGCTACTGTGCCGGAACAGGACTTGTAGCTTCCGGCAAGCCTTTCAAGTCTCGACCGGTAGTTTGGTTGTTGTACCCCTGGAATTCGCGGTAACGCGCTGCCTCAGATTCCGGCACTTTAACTTTAATTCCTTCAGGCGGCGGCGTTACCCAGACCGCGCGATTCTGGGCATCGCGGTAGTAAACGCGACCGTTTTTGGAAAGGTAATGTTTTCCCTGCGGCCCCTTTTCTTGTTTATTTTTGTGCTGATTGTAGATGTAGTAAAGGGCGGCTGCTCCTGCTAAAGTAATCCCTACTTTTTGAGCATTGCTCAGTCCTTTTTTTGCTTGGGGCGAAGGAGTGGGGCCGCGATTAGTTTGCACTCCTCCAGCGCGAGTGTTGTCAACGGTCGGCGGGGGAGCTGAACTTTGCTGGCTAGAACCGCAAGCACTCATAAACGGAAAGGTCAGCAGCGTTGTCAGCAGCAGAGCCATGAAGCGCGATCTTCTGGTTTCGGGTTTGATTGTGTTCATTGCCGCTCCGAATTGTCGGGATTACAGGTAGGGTGTGTTCTGGCGAGGTTGAGGAACCTGGGCTGCTGCCAACCGTTTTGTAAGTACATTAATTTCTCAAAGCAATTCTGACAAAAGTTGTTGCTGAGAACTTAACAACAGCACAGGTACGGCATTGCGTTTCTCTTTCATCATCCTCAAATTTTTCTAAGATTTGCTCATGCTAGGGATATAAATAAGGTTTCTTTTTTTTCAGCCCGCAGGTATATGCAAAGGCGTCGCCTGAGGTTAAAAAAAAGTTTGTTTGTTGGTGGGCTGCCGAAAGCGAAGTGAAGCAGGCGGACGGGGCGAGTCGGAAACCCAAAGCAGCACTGGCGAGGGAAAGGAGGCGGGATTTAATTGCGCCGGAGTGCTTGTCCCAGATGCGGGCAATTTTGTTGTGGAAATTCTGGAGATGTCGATCGCACTGCTGTATTAATAATTAACCGAGATAGAAAGCCGCCGAAGCTTTTGAGAATTTTTATGAAAATCCCAAATATAATTACTGCTGGATTGTCGATCGCCCTTTTATTAGCTGCAACCAAATACATACCTGATTTAAACAAGCAAAACCAAGTCAAGCAATTGCTGGAGACCAAACAGTGTCCCGAATGCAATCTCAGCAATGTCAACTTGAAGGGAATGGACTTGCAAGGATTTAACTTGCAGGGAGCCAACCTAGAAGGTGCTAACTTATCAGGAGCAAAATTGGCGAATGCCAACTTAAAAAATGCTAACTTGAATAAAGCCAACCTGACAGGTTCTGATTTGGGATGTAGCGGCATAACTTTCAATCTTGATACTAACGGTCAAGCAGCAAATATGGATTTTAAGGTAAGTGCAGTTCCCGAAAAAAATAACCCAGAAAATGGAATAGTTGGTTTTAACATGAAATCAACAGATAGAGGAGCCACAATGCGTTTCAATCTTCCGGGATGCGCGGATTTCGAGAATGCTACAATGCAGGAAACTAAAATGCCAGATGGCAAAATTAACCATTAGTTCCCGCAAATATAGCGGTCAGTTTGTAGTGAGGACTTTAGTCCTCTCTCTGGGTTAAAGAAGGACTAAAGTCCTCACTACTAACCTAAATTTTTAATTGTTCACCAGAGCGGGTTGAAGAAGGACTAAAGTCCTGACTACTAACCTAAAAATTCAATTATTAACCTTTGTTGAGTTCAAACAAAAAACCGCCGCCTGTTATTCAGGCGGCGGTTTGGTTCAAGCAACTAATTACCAGCTAAAATTAGTGAGCAGAACCGTTACCGTGATACTTGTCAGTATCGTAGAAGCCGTTTTTTGTACCGAAGAACAAACAGCACAGGGTGAAAACTGCTGTCAAGACTGCTAAAACTAACTTAACGTCCATAATTTACTGTCTCCTGTTGAATGAGTGCAAATACTCAGATTGTAGAATCTTTTTGGCTGGCGCGGCCATCTACAAGCGTAGCGCCTGATTTGTTGGGGTGTACTCTGGTGCGCCAGTTTCCTGACGGCGAGACGATTCGGGGAATGATTGTGGAAACAGAAGCTTACGCCCCGGGAGATCCTGCTTGTCACGCTTACCGACAGCAGACTCCTCGCAATCAGGCGATGTTCGGGCGTGCGGGCATCGGCTACGTTTACTTGATTTACGGGATGTATCACTGTTTTAACGTGGTGACGGATGCGGAGGGAGTGGGTAGCGCTGTGCTGGTGCGAGCTTTGCAGCTAGATGCGCCTCCCGTCAAGTTTGCTGCAATTCCCGAAAAAAAGCAGTTGCGCCTCGCCGCCGGGCCCGGGAAGCTGTGTAAGGTGCTTGAGATCGATCGAACTTTTAGCGGTTTACCCTTGGATGGAGGCCAAGCGCTGCGGTTGGAAAACCGGAGCGAAGACTTTCAGCAAGCCGTGGAGGAGGGTACAATAAATTTTGTGCAAACTACGCGGATCGGGATTACTAAAGGGATTGATTTGCCTTGGCGGTGGTATTTGGGGAACTGTGCGGCCGTGTCGCAACTCTAGTAATGTCAAAGGTGTCAGTGTAAATTTGGTAGCTTAAACTTAGTGAAATTATGGCTTACTCTTCTGAAAACCCGATCGTACAACTGAAAAAATGCCTGACACTCGCTCAGGATGTTGGGAGTCACGCCGAAGCTAACCGAGCTTTCGAGCAATTGTGCGGGATTATAGATGCTGAAAATCCGATGGCGGCACAACTTTTGGAGATGTTGTGGGAAGACGCAATCATGGCCAGACGTTCTGCTTTATTTTGGCAGCAGATGAGTGAGGTTGAGAAAGATATGGCTAATAGAATGATGGAAAACATGACGCAGATGCGGCAAAATTATTTGCGATTGATGCAGGAAATGTAGGATTTGGGGAATGGAGAATGGGGAATGGAGAAATCGAGACTCAACTCTGACGGGGTAACAACCCCGTTAGCTTGAGCATCTTTTCCCCGGTTTTTTCTAGCTGAGCGAGGAATCAAGGGGTAAAAATAGGTTGTTTTCGATGTGCGATCGGATTTCTACGGAGACATTGCTAATAGCTAGACATTCCCAAAGTAGTTTATTAGCTTCATAATACTGCTTGAGTAGTTTTATTTGCTCCTTGTTAAACTGCCAATCATGACCAATATTACGATACTTTATCATCATATTTCTTAATTGCTTAATCCAAATGAAGCGGTGAGATTTCCATCTTTGCTGGCGGCGATCAAAATCAGCTTCTGGCTCAAGAATACAGTCTTTAAGTTCTTGCAATTTACACTGTAATTCTGGGTTTATGGTACTATGAATAAGATGGTTGAGGTGATTAACTAAGTCAAGGTCTAAGGGTATGTTGAAGAAGGAGTAAGCACCAGAAGAAATAGAGTTATAGAAATTCTCAAAGCGTAAAGCGTCGTAGAAGTTCAAGTCGAGGTGGTCATTAATATTGGGGTCGAGATTGTCGTTAATAGCGGGGTCGATAGCGTAAGCTAGTGTATTCTCATCTACGGTATAAACGGAATTGCGACCGTCGAGTTCTAAAGCCAGGTCAAAGTAAAGAGATCGAATACTTGCTAATTTATACCGAAGATTTTCAACTTCTTTAACCTGAGTAGATTTGTCATCTAACCATTGAAGAAAATCCTGAAATATCTGATTTTTTAGTAAGCTATCAATCGATTGTTTGATCGACCGTAACAGATCGTCGGCAGGCATCAACATCTCAGCCACTAGCAAAAACACTTCTCGCCAGCGTGGTTCAGTAATATGAATGATAAGTTGGCTTAAAGGCTGTTTAGAATTTACGAATTCTTCGGCAGTCAAATACTCTTGAAAAGTTTGATGGGAAAAAGCATATTGTCTCCATCCCTTTTTTATAATAAGACCAGATAAAACTTCAGTATTGGATAAAGTTTGAGGAAAATTCGCAATAATTGGCGAAATTTCCGCTTCTTCAAAAGAAGACTTGCCAGTCTCAAAGGTTATAGCTGCTATACGTCTTAAGACAGTTTTTAATTCAAGTACATCTATGTGTAAACGCTCATTAAATTGATTCCAATTTTTCAGCAATAAATCTATTGCTTCTCTGTAAAGGTCAACTCTTTTAGACGGCAAATCTCCTCTTTCTTGGAAAATCAGACAAATCAGATGGAGTAACAGAGGCGTATCGGTCAGTTCTAGGATTCGCTGATTTTCTGGCCGATCAAGCTTTTTAATTAAGTCATTTGCTTTGACCGATCGTTGTTGTGCAATCACTACAACTTCATCAAACCATTTTTCAATAAAATAGTCTCTCTGAGTTCTGTCAAAATCGGCTATTTTAACAAAAATAAACCGAGCAAAGTTTTTAGATTGATATGCTTTAAACTCTTTTCGGCAACTTATTATAAAGCGATTTCGCGTATATGGATCACCAATTAAGTTGTTAACATAACTAATTTTTTCTTCTAGAACTTCATCTAAACCATCAAGCAAAAATAACATTCTGCCGTGACTCAGTAAACTTTCAAGTTCTTGTTTAAAAACATTACTACGACAATATTTTTTGTAAATGTATCCTAATATATCAATTTCCTCAGTATGCTTGACATTTTCAACCAAAGTTTTCAGACTGATAAAAACGGGTACTAACTTGGGTTTAAACTCTATTTCATCACAATGAAGCGCAATGTACTGTAGTAATGTAGTTTTACCTGCTCCCGGTTTACCCAACATAATTAACTGGGGATTTCTTAACACTACCTTTTCCCATGATTCCCGTTCCTGACTGAACCCACTCGAATCATAATCTTGGGATTCATTAACCTCGGTCTGAACGTACATACTGCTGAGATTACTCGACCCCATAGGTCTATTAATGAGCGGGTTGAATGTGCATAAGTTTGCACACTCGCCTTGGATCGTTTCGTTGAAATGCGATCGCACCTTCTGCACCAGGGCCTCTATATCCTCTGAAGGAGAAGAGGCGATCGCCTTCTCACCATCAACTGCATCAAATACTTGTATTTTGTATCCAGTTTGTTCCAACCATTCAGGAATATCCCGCCAATTTTTTAGCGTATTGAGTGGTCGTTTGGTCAGTTGTTTGACATACGGGTATATTGTGCTACATAGGTCAGATTCCACTCCTCTAGCACTTTTATGTAGCTTTTCAGCCATTTCAGCAGGACTATAACCACAAAGTAATCCACGCAGATGTTTTTTTTCTGTCTCTGTGAGTCCCCGTCTCTTGTGAGGCGCAAACTCTCGCTTGGCAACGGCTAAGTCTTTGTATAACTTTTGCAGATCCCAATTAGTTCCGGCTTCGGCAAATAACTCTTCGGATGAATTTGGAGTGCGTACCATCATTACCACACGATCGAGTCCCTAACAGATAATCCTAACAAACTTCCTAACCTTTGTTTGGAACCGACTCGCTATGGGAGTGTAAAGCTATAGATGTAGTGATTCAAAAGTCTAAAAGATATGACCAAACAGCAATCCAACCATCAACAACTATCTCTTTGCATAGACAAGCCTATCTCTACCTTGATCAAAGACCTCAAGGTGTCTCGCCATCCAGTCGTTATTGATGCTACCAACAAACTTGAAGAAGCCCTAGGCCTCTTGCAATATATCCAGGATGCTGGAGTAGTCAAATCGACGAAAACAAAAACAGCTATCTACGAACTCCTGACCAAGGTTTAACGACACTCGCGTCATATAGTGGGGTCTGCATCTTGCTAGCCCCACTCTATACAGGACTTATGCAGGCACACTACATATAGTGTTCCTGCATAAATACGAACGCTAATAATTGATCCAAGCTATTTGCCCGATCGCAATTATCAACTTTGCCTACTTCATTAAAGCAGCGCCGCGGTTGTAAAGTTCCCGGGCGTAATCAGTCCAAGTTCCCTGTCCCCAATAGCGGAAACAGCTTGTTTGTACCAGCAAGTTGTAAAGCAAAGCTTGCTGGTATTCAAACTGCTTGGTAACAGCAGCATCTTGCTGCACCAGCGGATCGTATTTTTGGTGAAATGCTGCGCTGAGTTGATTCATCGGTTCTAAAACGTTTTCGTAGCCTTTCACCCAACTTAAATCGTTAGTCCAAGATGCACCATCCATGTGAAAATTGTGGTCTGTTTGCTTGAGTTGGGCGATCGCACTTTCCACATTTTCCGGCGTCGCACTATCCGGATCGACTTGCTGCCAAATCTTGTGCTGGTTAATCCCCTGACAAACAGGATAATCATCAGGATTGACGCCCGCCGCCTCAATCATCTCCAAATATTCAGTCCCGTTTAAACCGACAACACCGGATTTTCCGCCACCTTGTTCGCGGTTTTCATGCCAAGCTTTAACAAAAGCGCTGGGAAATTCATTCATCATCACGCCGCCATTTTCGCCATCAGCAATTTGAGTCACCAAAGAAGGAACTGTGACGTTGCCAATTTGCTGTTTGTTGCGGACTTTCGCTTCGTAATAAGGCTGCATTTGACCGACCAACTTTGTATCGGAACCTTGGGTTTTAATCAAAGCCGTGATGCTGATTGTTTCACCGCGAGAATTGCGGGCTTGCAAACGGTTGGGAATGTATTTTTGGTCTTGGGACAATCCCGAACCGTCGATATTTTCTACAGAATGTTCCTGCACCATCAGCCAGCGGTAGCCGCATTCTTTCAAAGCTTTGATGTATTCGTACAGTGTATCGGGGTGATTGGGGAAGTGCATTTCTGGAGGCGAAAAACCTTTAACGCGCTTCAGGGCATCTATGCCAAAAATGGATGCAAAATGATGTTGCCATGCTTGAATTTGGAGTTTAATGTCGGGGATTGGAGTTGAGGGAATGACGGCGTGACTCCACATTGTCCCCAGCCATTCTACGTGGGGTTGGTATTCAGGTTCGCAGGTAATTCGTTTGAGATTGTTGAAGATATCATCGCGTCCCATTTGGCGCAATCCCCACAATAAATTGCCCGAATAGTCGAGCATAATTCGCGGGTTGCAGCCTTCGGCAATCAGTTGGGGAATGAATTCGCCCATGCGGGAATAGCACCAAGCAAAGACTCCGGCATTGTGGTTGTCTCCTTGGTTTGAATGTTCAAACATATGCTGGAGATTGCAGATTAGTTCGCCGTTTGCACCTGCTGGAATTGTGGGTTGGTGCATATGCAGGGCGCAGGCAAATCCGCCTTGAATGTTTTCGAGGCGCAGATTTGTCTTAGGTAAAAAGACTGGTTCGTTGCTGTTGGCTGCGGCACTGATTTCTGCTTCGGAACCGCAAATGTTGGGCAATCCGGAGCGAAGTTCTTCTAAAACGGGTGGATTGGGGGATGGTGCGATCGCAGACATAAGTTTTTCTCAAGAATTGTGGAGGAACGCGGTCTGCTATTTGGTAAGATAGCTATATGCTTTTAGGGTAGCAGAAAAGGTAGCAGATTTAAGTAAGTATCGAAAAGTTAGGAATAATCTTTGAGTTAGTTATGCGCTCGATATTCGGAAAAAGACGAGACAAATGGCGATTTGCCTCAAAAAATTGAGTTGACAAAAGCGATCGAATGAGTTAGGTTTTTCGGAATTTGCCATTTAGTTGCAGATATTTCGACTTGGGCTCACAATGATTGATTAGAAAAACCGCAGATTAAGGCAGATAAACACAGATGCAACGCAGATAAAAGTGTGCCCTGATTATTGTCAGGTTGCCGTGCGATCGCGCTGAGACTTTGTACCTCTACCTCGCAGATATTTTATGAATGCAAAAAAACTGCTCCTACAGCAGGCGGCGATTAATTTGCTGGTGGCTGCAACCATTGTTCAGCCTGGATTGGACGCTATGCTAGCTGATTCATCGGGGGAAGCGCTTTTGCAGCCGCAGGTACTCGCATAGGAGCCGCCTGCGCGGGGTGCACCGGGCGATCGCGGAGATGCAGGCAGCCGCGACGATATTCACCACTTTTTAGCTTTAATTCCGGCTCTAAATTTAGGATGGACTGCGATCGCACATCCGACTTTTTGGCTGTACTTGCCGACTTTATTTCCCGATGACATTTCCTTTAAGTTTGTGCTGCGGGAGGAAGAAAAGCAAGAAGTAGTTTTCCGAACATTTTTTCAGCTTGCAAAAACAGCGGGACTTGCGACTTTTTGCTTGCCACCAAATGCACCTCCTCTGGAAGTTGGCAAAAAATATCGCTGGGATTTTTTGTGCGGGAATATCTCCCGCTACGGGTGTGTTGAGCGAGTAAAAATGGCACCAGAAATCTTAGTTGAGCTAGAAACTGCATCGCTGAGGCATCGCGTTTTACTGTTGGCTAAATACGGTTTGTGGTACGACACTATTACTGAATTAGTTGCGCTGCGGGACAAACTTTTGAGTCAATTACAGGGGAAAATGATTTGCGGTATGAAGCGCTAGCCGAGCTGACTGGATTTGAGAAAATATCTTCTCTGGCAACTTTGGAGGCGGATTGGAATGCTTTATTGCAGCATCCGTTTGTGCTTTTGAATGGGATTGTTTTAGAGCCGTTTGTTTGAGGTAGGGATGAATATTAAAATAGGACTTATGCAATCCCAGGAGTAGGGGCTTTTAAGGGTCATTGGTGTTAATAAACACGTTGCCCCCGCAGCGCAGTCCGGCAGGGGTTTAAACCCCTGCCTCATAGCAAAAGTCGGTTGAAACCGACTGTTAATACTGTTGATTATGAGTGAAGTCATGCTCAATATTAGTCCTCTTTTAGAGGACTTTCGCTGTGAGACAGTCCGGCAGGGGTTTAAACCCCTGCCTCATAGCAAAAGTCGGTTGAAACCGACTGTTAATAATGCTTTCACTATGAGACGGGGGTTTTCAACCCCTGTCGGATTCTGGTAACAAACGACAGAATTTAAGAACGATCGAGAAAACAGCATTAACCAATAATTAACTGTCAACTGTCAACTGTCAATTGTCAACTGTCAACTGATGAAATATCCAATATTAAGCGCCTACAATACTTTCAATACAGCACCGATCGCCCTTTGGTCATTTGATGCAGCAGGAAACTTGGCGAGCGATCGCCCGGATCTCCCTCCAGCACTGCTAATTGACAGCGTTTGCCGTGCTGTTGAGCGATCGCAAAACGGGCCGCAAGAAAGCCTGCTGCTGACTGGAGGTTACGTTACTTTCCCAGTCACTCCTTTGCTGGATGTCGGCACCGAAGACTTTTCTGTTTGTGCGTGGATTCGCACGGGTGATTTGGGTATTGTCAAGATTATCGATAAACGGATTCAAAATTCTGGCCCTTTACGGGGCTGGAGTTTCTTTCTTTATCAGGGCAAAATTAACCTGCAAATAGCCGATGGAAAAAGTTGGGTAAACTGTGGTGACGACTATCATGAAAAAATTGATATTTTCCCTGTTATTAGCGACAACCAATGGCATCACGTTGCGGTTGCTGTCGATCGCGATCGATTGGATGGAGGGCGCTGGTATGTCGATGGCAAGGAAGTAGGTTGGCGGTTTAACCCAACAGGGCAACAGGGTTCTCTCATCAATAGTATACCCCTGACTGTTGGCAGGCGATCGGAGATTTTGGTGGCATTTATCGAGGTAATATTGGAGATATTCGGCTCTACAAACAGGCGCTGTCGGCGGCAGATGTGTTGTCGATTTACCGCTCGATTCAGTCTCCTATTAATAATATTTTTTTTGTTAACATTCTGAAGAGACCAGAAATACCGCGCCCCGAGCAAGATTCGTTCTCGGAAAGTGATAATATTTCCGTGGAAAGATACTCGCAGGCGATGGAATACTATCAGGAGTCGCTCAATATTCATAGAAACAACGGCAACGGCTACGGAGAAGCAAATTCTCTGAACAATCTAGGCAATATTTACCACAAGCTGGGTGAATACTCCCAAGCAATTGACTCTCACCAGCAAGCGCTAAATATTCAGCGAGATATCGGCAATCGCGCTGGAGAAGCTGAGTCTCTAAATGCTTTCGGCAGTATTTACGATGCCCTAGGGGAATACTTGCAAGCAATTGATTGCCACCAGCAGTGCCTAAATATTTACCGAGAAATCGACAATCGCGGTGGAGTAGCGACTTCCTGGCGCGATTTGGGGAGTGCATATCATTCTCTGGGGGAATACCAGCAGGCGATCGAATGCCAACAGCAGGCCCTGGATATGGCGCGAAAAATGCACTTTCAGCATAGAGAATTGAACTGCTTAAACGCTTTGGGCCGTACCTACGTTTCCCTGGGGGAAAATCAATTGGCGATCGAATACTGTGAGAAGTCCCTGAATCTGGCACCGCAAATTGACAACCGTTATGGGGAAGCTAATTCTTTGGTGATTCTGGGTAATGCTTGCAGTAATTTGGGGCATTAGTTGCGGGCGATCGCACATTACAAACAATCCTTAGATATTCAGCAGGAAATTGGCGATCGCTCTGGGGAAGCAACTTCCTGCCGAAATTTGGGCAATGCTTACCGCTGTTTGGGGCAGTACCAGCGGGCGATCGAATACAGCCGCAAGAGTTTGGAGATGGCGCGGGCGATCGGCGAAAAAGCATCAGAAGCGGCAACTCTCAACAATTTAGGACTTGCTTTATTTGACTTTGGCAAGTTTGCAGAAGCTGAAACAGTCCTGGGCGATGCAATTCTAATTTGGGAATCGCTGCGGGGAAAATTGAGCGATCGCGATAACTTTAAAGTATCTATTTTTGAAACCCAAGCCGCAACTTACCGCCACTTGGAAAAAACCCTGATCGTCCAGAACAAAACCAAACAGGCACTGGAAATTGCCGAGAGAGGGCGGGCGCGGGCGTTTGTAGAATTACTGGGTGCTCGGTTATCTGCAAATTCCGATGCAATACCCGATATTGAGCCGCCGAATATCGATCGCATTCAAGAAATTGCCCGAGCACAAAATGCAACTTTTGTGGAATATTCGATTTCTTTTTTAGAAGAACTGTTTATTTGGGTAATTCAGCCCACGGGTGAAATAGCCTTCCGCCAAGTTGATCTCAACTACGAACATACTTCGCTCAAAGAGCTAGTTGCCGATTCTCGCGAGGCGATCGGCATCAGGAATCGCGATTTCAATCCCACTCTAAAAATTTACCCGGGCGATTTAGTCAAACTCCACGATGATGCGCCGAATTGGGAACCTTGGCAAGTAATATCTGTTGATAAAACTCACAACATTCTCTCGCTCTGCCAATCCTCTTGGCCCGCAGGGTTGACTATTAAGAGGCCTGCAATTGATGTAGCAGCAAAAGTGGAATCGAGCCTCACCAATCACCCTCGCTTGCAAAAACTCCATCAACTGCTAATCGAACCGATCGCTGATTTGTTGCCGAGAGATCCAGCCGCTAAAATTATCTTTATTCCTCAAGGCGAACTGTTTTTAGTTCCCTTTCCGGCGCTGCAAGATGCTGCTGGGAAATACTTAATTGAAAAACATACTATTTTGACTGCTCCTGCGATTCAAATTTTGGAATTAACTCGTCAAAAACGGCAAGATATTTCTGATTTAGGTGGGGATATTTTAGTAGTAGGAAATCCGACGATGCCTGAAGTTGTTCTGATACCGGGAAAACCCGCGCAGCAGTTGTCTGCTTTGCCGCATTCAGAAACCGAAGCCAACGCGATCGCCCAATTGTTCAAAACCCAAGCCCTGACGGGGAATTCGGCTACCAAAGCCGCCGTGCTCCAGCGGTTGTCAGACGCCCGCATTGTCCATTTTGCCACCCACGGATTGCTCGATCGCACTCGCGGACTCGGCAGTGCGATCGCCTTTGCACCCGATCGCACCGATAGCGGTTTGCTGACGGCTGAGGAAATTTTGCACCTGCACCTCCAGGCGGATCTCGTAGTTTTGAGTGCTTGCAATACCGGCATGGGGCGGATTACCGGCGACGGCGTAATCGGCTTGTCTCGCGCTTTAATTTCGGCTGGTACATCCAGTGCGATCGTGTCTTTGTGGGCGGTGCCGGATGCTCCTACAGCCGATTTGATGGTGAAATTTTATCAAAACCTCGATCGAACGGGCAACAAAGCTCAAGCCCTGCGTCGCGCCATGCTGGAGACAATGCAGCAGCATCCAAATCCCAGAGATTGGGCAGCTTTCACGCTCATCGGCGAAGCCTAATCGGGAGTTTCGGTTAAATTTTGTAAAGAATTGCCAAAATCCCGCGAAAAAATTAGTTTTTTGGCTGAAATCTCCACAGAAGTGCGATCGCCCCTGGATAAATCATGTGTCGATTTAATTTATTGACAAAAATACCTCAGCGATCGATCCCCCCTAGCCCCCCTTAAAAAGCAGGGTGGATTAATTGTCAGGGGGGAATGTATGATATTCGAGGTAATCAAGTCTGCCCTGTCCGGGTAGACTATCGCTGCTGAAATGAATTAACCATGAATTTAATTGAAGCAATTAAATCTGTTCCAGATCATAGACATGCGAGAGGTATTAGACATGAACTTTGGCTAATATTAACGATAATTTTGTTGGGTAGTTGCACGGGATATTGGGGGTATAAACCCTTAGTTGAATTTACCAAAAATCATCGAGATATCCTCATAAAAACATTCAACCTCCCCAAAGATATTCGGTTTCCATCAGATTCAACGTTTAGGAATATAATTCAATCATTGGATTTTGAGATGTTAGCCGTTCTTTTTAATGTATGGTCTCAGCAAGAATTGTCAATAGACAAAGGAGAATTGATGGCAATAGATGTAAAAAGCCTAAAAAGCACCTCCGTAGGTGGTGGCAGATCTTACCAAAACTTTGTGTCAATAGTTTCCGTTTATAGTCATCATCATGGATGGGTTGTTCGACATCAAGTTATGGAAAACAAACAGAAAAGTGAACTCGAAGTCGTAGAGGAGCTAGTTCAAGAACTTTCCGGTAAAAAAGTAGTAATTACCCTCGATGCACTGCACTGTCAAAAAAAAACTTGCCTTAATTATTAAGAGTGGTAATGACTATATAGTTACGCTCAAAAAGAATCAATTAAATCTGTTTAAATCTGCCAAGAAATTAGTCAGTTCTACTCTTTGCATCTGACGAAAATGAAGTTTCTGAATGTGTACATGGACGAACCACAACTCGCCAGACCAAAATTTATCCAATTCCACCTGAATTATTGCCACTTTGGGGGGGTGCCAAACATATAATTGTGGTCAGGAGATATGGGACTCGATGGGAGGGGAAAAAAAGTCGTCGCCATCTGATTAATTTCGATGAAGTACACTATTATTTAAGTAGTCTGGATTGGTCAGCCAGTGAATTTGCTGATGCTATTCCTGGTCACTGGTTGATTGAAAACAGGCTGCATTGGGTTAAAGATGTGACGTTAAACGAGGATAACAATATTCGTTGTGGTGGCAATGCACCTGTTAATTGGGCAATGATTAGACAATTCTTGGTTTCATTGGCTCGCATAAAATGTACTCATACTTTTCCCGAAGCTTTAAGATTAATGGCTAATCAAGTTGAAGATTTGAGTGAGTTACTTTTTGATTTATCTAGTTCAGATAAACCTGTTAAATGCCTCGCATGATGTCAGTCAATAGCCTTCATAGCCTTGATTTAACCTCTCGACAATTAATCCACCCTGCGACCTAAGGGGGATTTAGGGGGATCTGAAATCGGCGGTTGTCTGCAAGCAGTAGCGCTCAAAGCAATTTCGGCCATCGGGTAGCGATCGAAAATATCCCAACAGTACCAAGGCAGACGCCGCAAAACGAGATCGTCTGTTTTGATTAAAAATCGAATTATGTCTGACGGACTTAATTGTACGAGTAATGTTTCTTTGAGTTCGCGAAACTGTTCGGAGTTGAGCCAGCTATTAATTTGCAGGCTTAATTGTTCCGCCAACTCGCGGCACTTGGACAACTGTGCTGCACGAGATTCGGTAATGGTAATTGCGATCGGCTTAATGCGGAAATCTCCCAAACTGCGGTAGACTGACTGCCAGCGATCGTAGTTGTCAGCTATTTCTGGTTTCGGAGGCCCAAAAGCATGAATTTCTACTGCGGCCCGTTTTCCTTCCGGGCCGATTTCCAGAGCAGCTCGCACGCCTTTTGTCAAGTTACCATCTAGCTTTAAGACAACTAATTTCTGCATGGTTTACAACTGATAACAAGCGAGCCGATTTAAGCGGCAAAATTCTCTGTAATATAGAGTTCTTTCAGTTTTACCACAACGCTGAAACATTCTCCGCGATCGGCAGCAAATTCCAGCGTCATGCAGCCGTTGTCTTTTTTGACAGCACAAGCTTCCATGACAGTCATTCCTCCGCCGTCGATGAGTTTCAGAGTCAGATTGAGCGACAAGCTGTCTGCTCGGGCGATCGGATGCACCTGTACTTTAATATTAATATCAGTATCAGTTGTCGGTGCGATCGCCACCAGCAAAGCTACAGATTCGGCGGGTACTCCTACACCCCTATCTAAATTAGGTTTTCCCCGAAAAGAGTAGAGGGTTGTTGGTGCTAATTCCGAGATATCTGGTGTCAGATGGATCGTCTTAGCCCGCACCACTGCACTACCGTAACGAAAAGCTAAACTAGGTTCTGGCGGCGCTAAAACTTCTGCTACAGACTGCCAACCCGCCTCGAAAATATTGTGCAGCCACTGGCGAAGTTGTACTGGTTTTTGGCTGCGTTCTAGACCATCCAAATGTACGAGCAATTTTTCAATACTTTGCAATCTTTCAATAGCCAACTCGCCAGTAATTGCAGTTTTCATAAATCCGACTAAAGTAGCTTCTTGCCGCTTTATATCGATTTCAACTGCTACTAAACCAATGCGATCGTCCGGTATTTCCAGCGGAATGTCACAAAACTTGCCAGACTTCACAGGGCGGCATTCCAAATTGCCCAATTGAGTTAATTTCAAATCTGCTGCATCGGTATAAAGGCGCATGGCAGGGTTCCAACTGTCGCTGGCATTCAAGTCTGTGGGAATATCCATCATTTCCATGTAATCTTTCACTGCACATACAGCTAAAGTGTTGAAATAAACTTGGTCTCTTTTTTCTGCTGTGCTCAATCCTTTAATATTTGAAAATTTCTCTGCCAGCCGCAGCGCTGCGGTGGTAATCGGCAGTGGAATAGATGATTGCCTGATATTGTTAAGGTTGCCATTCATCACGGTTTTTCCTGTTTTAAAGATGTTTTTAGGAGGGGTAGGCATCCTGCCTGCCCTTGACAGACTTTTCTAGACTGGACGCACCCCTATCGAAGAAACCGGGTTTTTTACCTAATCTCTGGATCCAGCGAATAATTTTCGTAAAAAAACCCGGTTTCTGGCCATCCGTGCGTAATTCATACTAGATACCTCTATTCTAGATATCCTTGCTTTTTGGCAAAATTTCGCAAGCGCGGCAGACATTCTCTTTTATAAAAGTTGGGTGCGGTTGACGGCGGCAAGTTAAACTCAAGAGCAATGTTTTTCCAGGGAGTCTCCGGGGGAAGACGCTTCAGAATTAAGATTGGGCAAGTGACATCGGGGCGTTCTTTGATGTAAACGCTTCTCAACTCGCCCTCTGGATCTGCCACAACCCATTTTTTGGTCTCTGCTAGGATGACTAGCGGACTGTCAGAATGAGTAGGCGGATTTTCGACATTATTTATAATGTTAATTGCTTCTGAGTCTTCTGAAATTGGCGGGGAAATAACTCTATTTTGGTGCTGTATTTGTTCGTTCGAGAAGTCTTTCAGCCGCATCTTGAGATATTTGTCTAGCCAAGTAATGACGCTGCCCAGATTCGGATCGTAAGGTTTGTTTGTGGTATTCTCTTTGCAAACACAAACATTGCGACAAAAATACACCCAAGTTTGCTGCAAAGCATCGTTATAATGAGGCGTTCCTTCTTGCCAAAGTTTGCCAGATTTCACAATCAGCCTCACTATCTCGCTGAGTTTTTGCCGCCGCATCAAGCTTTTGGGCGGATGCGAACAGGCTTGGGCAACTAGCTGTTTGAGTTGTTGGCTTAAATTGTTCTCCTCATTGTTGGTGTCGGACATCGGCGAGGGCCTCCTGAAGAGTCTCTGGATGAATGTTAGAGACGGCATTTTTTGTTGGAAATTCCAAGATAGAATCCCTGAATAGATGTTTGGCAGTCCCACAAGTGGTGGCTGCCAATCAGTTATCAGCCTCGCGCGATAAATTTTTTTCGCGAAAATTCGGGAAAAAATTTGGAAAATATTTCCTTGACAAATGCGAGTCAATGAGGTATGAGATCGCCCGCAGCAACCGGATATTCGCCTTCCAGAAGCCCGATCGCCCTTTTATGTCCAACGAGCGACTTGCTTATTTGCTGAGAAATCATATACTTTGTCAAGTTAAGAAAATATTTTTTTGATTCATCCAGGAGCCAGCAAAAAAAATGTACATCGTACAAATAGCCTCAGAGTGCGCCCCCGTCATCAAAGCAGGGGGTTTGGGCGACGTAGTTTACGGTTTGAGTCGGGAGTTGCAGAATTCCGGCCACGCCGTCGAGATTATTCTGCCCAAGTACGACTGCATGAGGTACGACCATATTTGGGGGCTGCACGATGCCTATCGGGATCTGGCGGTGCCCTGGTACGGCGGCGAAATCCTTTGCGATGTCTACTGCGGCTGGGTGCACGGGGTGCTGTGTTTTTTCATCGAACCTCGATCGCAAGATAACTTTTTCAACCGCGGCTGTTATTACGGTTGCAACGATGACAATATGCGGTTTGCATTTTTCAGCAAAGCTGCTTTGGAATTTTTGCTCAGAAGCAACAAGCGCCCGGATGTGATTCACTGTCACGATTGGCAAACTGGCTTGATTCCAGTCATGCTGTTTGAAATTTATAAATACAATTGGATGGAAAATCAGCGAGTCTGCTATACCATTCACAATTTCAAACATCAAGGTATGGGCGGAAGCGAGGTTTTGCAAGCAACGGGTTTGAATCGAGATGAGTATTATTTTCAGTACGATCGCCTGCGAGATAATTTTAACCCCTTTGCCCTCAATTTTATGAAAGGCGGCATTGTGTACTCGAACTTTGTGACGACGGTTTCGCCGCACCACGCTTGGGAAGCTCATGTAGGCGAGTTCGGCTACGGTTTGGGCCACACTTTGCATATATATCAAGACAAGTTTCGCGGGGTGCTCAACGGCATTGATTACGATGTGTGGAATCCCGAGAGCGATCGCTATATTCAGCAGCACTACACTGCGGATGATTTGGCAGGAAAAGCTAAAACTAAAACAGCTTTGCGCGATCGGCTGTTACTGCGCGATGCTGACAAGCCTCTGATTACATTTATCGGCCGTTTGGACGACCAAAAAGGCGTCCACCTCGTCCACCATGCAATTTATTACTCTCTGAGCAAAGGCGCGCAATTCGTGCTTTTGGGCTCGGCGACGGAAGCGGGAATTAACGCACATTTCCAGCACGAAAAATGGGTTTTAAATGACAATCCAGACTGCCATTTGGAACTCGGTTTTAATGAGGAACTGTCGCACTTAATTTACGCTGGTGCGGATATGATTGTGGTGCCGAGCAATTACGAACCCTGCGGGCTGACTCAGATGATCGGGTTGAGGTACGGTACGGTGCCTGTGGTGCGCGGCGTGGGCGGTTTGGTGAATACGGTGTTCGATCGCGATTACGACACCAACCACTTGCCCGAAGAGCGCAACGGCTACGTATTTCACCAAACGGACTACTACGCTTTAGAGTCGGCGCTCGATCGGGCGATCGGATTGTGGTATGACTACCATGATGAATTTGAAAAACTCATGATTCAAGGGATGAATTGCGACAATTCGTGGAAATATCCAGCTAAAGACTATGTGGAAATTTACGAGCTAATTCGACACAAATAAGGCGGAATTAGTCATTAGTCATTAGTCATTAGTCATTAGTGCTGTCCCCGAAGAGCGAACCTTGTCAACTGTCAACTGTCAACTGTCAACTGTTAACTGTCAACAGAGATAATAGACTTCTTGCAAAAGTCTTTTTAATCAAATTTTGGAACGGGCTCTCCGGCCCATTCCACAACAGAAAAAACTTTTTGTGGAACGGGTCGGAGAGCCCGTCCCAGCTATTTTTGCAAGAGGTCTAATGTTTTGGGTGAAAAGGCGGGGGCGGAAAGTACGAATGTAGCTTGTAGGGTTTTCTTGCCTGTCGGTGCGAAGTGCGATCGCACAAGATAGAAGTATAGAAATTAAACGGCTGGTGTTCGCCCGCCCTACACAAAATGAACTCACAACTAGAACAACAAGCAACAATTATCCAAGAAGACACAGCAACAGAGGCAACCAACCCAACAGTTGAAACTCCTTTATTCGCCTCAGAATTTGTAACTGAGGAAAAAGTTAGAGTGGAAGAATTTAAGATTAGCGCCGACAGTTTAATTGGTAAAGTCAAAGAACTAATTGAGCAAGGAAAACTCCGCCGCCTCGTCATCAAAAACTCCCAAGGGCGGATTTTAGCAGACATTCCGCTGATGGCGGGATTGGTAGGTGGCGTTGCAGGCTCAGTAGTATTTCCAATTGCTGCTGTACTGGCGACAGTTGGGGCTGTTGTGGCTCATTTGACTGTGGTTATCGAGCGGAAAGAGTAGTTATTAGTCCGCAGTCATTAGTCATTCAATTATCTAATTTGTAATGGCGCGACAAAAGAGCAATCCCAGAGTTGGGGATTGCTCTTTTGTCGCGCAATGACATTAATCTCGTTTACTCTCGTTTAATCTCGTTTCCAGGCTCTGCCTGGAAACGCATATAATCGAGGCTCTGCCTCGCTCTTTCTAGTTTTCTAGTTCTAGTCTCATTTTACCGGAGGCAGAGCCTCCTGCTATTCATTTCCAGGCAGAGCCTGGAAACTAGAAATTCCCAACAGCTTAATTCGATACTTTCGCCGTAGGTTGGTCTAAATAATTATAAACAATCCGCGAAATCCGCCGCACAAAATCTCTGACAATCGGGTCGTTGTAAGGACGTTTGACAAAAATAGCAGCTAAATAACGCTTGCCATTCGGCATATCAATAATCCCGGCATCGCCAACTACAAAACCAATATCTCCAGTTTTATCAGCAATTACGGCTCCTCGTCCCAAACCCGAAGGCAACAATGTTCTGGTGGTAGTATGCCGCAATAATTCTAACACCTGTTCCCGACTCGATTCGGAAACTAATTTATCGCGAGATAACATAGATAGCAATTTTACCATGTCTACAGAACTTGTGGTATTTGTACCTTGAAAATCCCCCAGCCAATTGCGAATTCTCGTGTCTGTCAATCCCCAAGCGCGAAAACGCTCGTTGAGTTTAGCGATTCCCCCCAAACGTTCGATAATCATGTTGGTGGCTGTATTGTCGCTGATGGTAATCATTTTATCTACGGTTTCTCTGATGCTAAACCGAGTGTTATCTGGTTCGTCTTGCATGGTTCCAGAACCGCTGGCTACTAAGTCGGACTTCATAACTAATGTTTCGTCGAGGCTAACTTTGCCTGCGTCTACATCTTGATAAAATGCAATCAGAATTGGTAATTTGATTGTACTCGCGGCCGGAAATACGCGATCGCCCTTGATATCCAAATAGTCTCCTGTATCCAAATCCAGAAAGAACATTCCGGCGCTGAGAGACTTGTACTGGGCGATCGCACTTTCGACTTGCGGCTTGATGGCGCTCATTTCCGAACCGGTACGCACGGCCAAATCAGCGGCATAGTTTCTGGGATTTGCTGAAGCAACAGTTAGGGGAACTTGACCAGATTTTTGTTCGATTTGGGTAATAGCTGTTGGTTGAAAAGACTCGTTTGCTGCTAGTTGCTCGGGATTTGGTAGCTGAAACGACCAGCGAGTGGCAGATTCTCTAATTACTCGGACTTTTTGCGGGTCTAATTTATAACCGGGAGTTAATTGTATCACTAACCTGGTGGTTTCGGTGTCAAATTGCCCGACTCTAATTTCTTGAATAGCTGAGTTGTAGCTTTGAGGACTTTCGGGATATTCTAAGACTATTCCGGGCAAGTCAATGACTAAGCGGGTGGGATTGGCAATGAGTTTAACTTGAGGCTGAACTCCGGAATCTGTGGTTAAATTGAGTTGATTTTGGCGGGTGTCGAAGTGCCAGGATGTTAGTGTATCAGCTTTTGCCGGCAGAGCGATCGACAAAACGCTAATTAAAGCCGGCAACAGCCATCGCAGTTTTAGAATCATGTGTGAGGAGTAATAGTTTAACGGCTGCAACGAGAAAGCGGCGGTCACATTGTTCTCAACCGCTTTGTCGTTGCGAACTACCTAGCATCATACAGTTAACTTTTGCCCGCACCCGTAATTTTTATTATTTTCTTTGAGAATATTTGGTTTCCGGGAATTATCTTGCATCCGGTTATATTAAACCTGTTTATTCTCGTCTTGCGTAGATCGGAAAGTTCATTCAGTCGGGAATATAATTCCCAGAATTATTGTTGGCTCGGCAGGAGTTGTATTTGTGTTAGAGTACAAATTCTAGTTGTGCGATCGCGCGATTTCTCGCATCTTCGATGGAGTCGATCGCACTTTCGGCAAAATTTTTGCTTTTGGCGACAAATCGGCGATCGCTCAAATGGTCGTAAGCTTCCCAATTACCGCTAACTTCGCCATCGTACCAGAGAAACCAGCCGCGGTAGATTTCCCCGCTATCAATATCATCGCACAGAACCAGCCAATCATCACCCGTGAGAGCGCTGTTATCTAAGGCTACCAATTCAACCCACGCTAATGCAGTGCAGGCATCGATCGCATCAGCATGAACTAAGTCAGATTGTGTAGCGGTAGGTTGCGGCGAACAAAGTGTAGATTTCATGATTTCTCCTTAACCAAATTAATGAATTTGCCTATTTATGGAAGTGACTCGGTACTGGAATTGAAAAAAGAGTATTTTGATGAATCCTTGGTTGTTGGTCAAATTTACCAGCCGCTGATGCTTCGGTTAAATTGTTAAGTGTATTAATTGCGAAAATTGCTGCGGTTCCTAAAGCAGCCATGGCCAGTCTGTGTAAAATTTTACTCATTTTCATGATCCTTTTTGGCTTTGCGATCGATTCTGGTGTAGGGTGCGTCAGGACGAATATTTGACACGACTCAAACAGTTTGTTTCTGACACACCCTACGATATTGATGTATCTACTCTAAAAAAATCAGTAGTTGCACGGAGGGGAGATTGGGGAGTTAAGAAAAGTTTTTTGTACTAAAATATATTCACAGGTTGAAGCCGTTATCAGGACAGAGTTTGACGAAGCCGATCGCCTGAAAACCCTCTACAAGTAAAATTACTTAAATTCCGGCGGGCTGACTATCTCCCTTAAAATCGCTTAAAATAGGAACTTAAGGCGTTAAATCTCCTAAATTCTTTACCATTTTCGTGTAACAGCAGTGCTCAAGTCAAAACGCGATCGCGGTCGAATTCTCACAGCCCCTGGCTTAAAGAAACTTAACGAAGCGCTGCAAGAATGGTCAGACCGATATAACATTAGAGGTACTCTGACGGAAATCGAGGCAGAGTCTGGCGTAGGTGCGGATACAGTCAGCAAAATTAAGCAGGGTAGAGAAGGTGCTGATTTAAGTAAAATTCGTCAGTTGTTCGCGGCTTTTGAGTTGACTCTGACGAATGGCGACCACCGATCGGCTAAACTAGACGATGCCGAAGATGTCGGCGAGTCAGACAATTTACCCGCTGCGTTCGATACCGCCAACAACAGCAGAAGTGTTAAAGTATTTGTGAGTTATCGCAGCGCCGAACCCGATCGCGAGTTGGGAAAACAGTTGGAAACGGCCTTAAGTGCGATCGGTCATACAGTCTTCACAGCCGAAAATAACATTAGATTGGGAGATAATTGGTTCGATCGCATAAACTACTTCCTCAAAGAATGCGATTATTTGCTATTGCTATTGCCGCCAACAGTCAGCCAAAGCGAACTCCTAACATATCAAGTCCAGCAAGCCAAAGAACTGCAAGACTCTCGCCCTGACAAGAAACCAATAATTTTACCGATTCGCGTCGGTTTTCCCTTAAACGTGCCTCTAAACCACGATTTGCGGGGCTATCTGTACCGAATCGAACAGAGGGAATGGCAAAACGGCGCCGACACTCCTATTCTGATCGAAGAAGTGTTGAAATTGCTAGCAGAAACTCCCGCACCAGTCAAACAACAACCAGAAGATTTAACACCAAACCAAGTATTAGAAATTAGCAGCGAGGAAATACCTCAACCCAGCGCCGAACCTGAATTACCGGGAGGACAAGTCGATGTCGCGTCTCAATTTTATGTAGAACGCCAGCCCATCGAAGAACGCTGCTATCAAACTATTTTGCAGCCCAGCGCGTTAATTAGAATTAAAGCGCCGAGACAAATGGGCAAAACATCCTTGATGGCAAAAATTTTGCATCACGGATCCCGTCAAGGTTACTGCACAGTGCCGCTAACTTTTCAGTTAGTAGATAAAAGTGTATTCGCCAACTTAGATAAATTCTTAAAATGGTTTTGCGCTTACGTCGGACGCGAATTGCACTTAGCCAATCAATTAGACGATTACTGGGACGATATTTTTGGCAGCAAAGTCAACTGCAAAGATTACTTTGAAAAATACATTTTACCGCAAATCGACAGTCCTTTAATTTTAGGATTAGACGAAATCGATCGCGTTTTCCAATATCCCGACATAGCCGAAGACTTTTTAGGACTGCTGCGGGCGTGGCACGAAGAATCGAAGCGGCGCGACATTTGGAAAAAACTGCGATTAATTGTAGTTCACTCCACCGAAGTTTACATCCCGATGAACATCAATCAATCGCCCTTCAACGTCGGCTTACCCGTAGATTTGCCCGAATTTAACGCTGGGCAAATCCAAGATTTAGCAGCGCGGCACAATTTAAGTTGGTCAGATGCCGAAGTTGAGCAACTGATGGCAACAGTCGGCGGTCATCCGTATTTAGTACGAGTTGCACTATATCACATTTCGCGATCGGATTTGACACTCAATCAATTAAAAGAAACTGCTGCCAGCGATGCCGGAATTTATAGCGATCACCTGCGCCGCCAACTGTGGAATTTAGAAGAATATCCAGAATTAGCCCAGGGAATGAGAGAGATTGCAGCAGCCGATAGTCCCGTTCCATTAAAGGCGATGCAGGCGTTTAAATTAGATAGCTTGGGCTTGGTAAAATTGCAGGGAAACGAGTGCGTGCCGAGGTGCGAGTTGTACCGGCAATATTTTCGATCGCACTTGGGAAATACTTCCTCCCTACCATAAAATTACCTTCTTCTTCTTCTTCTTCTTCTTCTTCTTCCCTTCTTCCTTCGCGTCCTTCGCGTCTTCGCGGTTCGTCAAATAAGATCCTCCCAAACTATTTAAACCAGATTTGATGTAAAATGCAGTCAAATACTCAAACAATCATCAGGTAAACGCGACCAGTGAACGATATTTTTTTGATAACTTCCGATAACTGGCTAGATTGGATAACCGTGTTTGGCTATCTAGGTTTTACAGTTTTCGTTATGTGGCGCATTTTGGCTTCCAAGTAGATGTTAAGATAGAGGTAAAATAACAAAATAATCAACTCCCGCAGACTATTATGTCGCCTGTTGAAAGTGTCGCAGCAATCCCGAACGATTTGATTTTGCGCTTGAGCGTCGAGCAGTATCATGCTATGATTCAAGCTGGCATTTTGGCGGATGACGACCCAGTAGAACTGCTGGAGGGATGGCTTGTTTTCAAAATGCCAAAAAATCCGCCGCATCGAGTGACAACTCGCCTTGTCAGAACAGCTTTGGAGAATATTTTACCTCCCGGATGGTATGTTGATTCTCAGGAACCGATTACGCTGCAAAATAGCGAACCTGAACCGGATATAGTTGTTGTGCGAGGGGATACGCGACAGTATCTCGATCGCCATCCAGGTGCTGAAGATGTTGCTATAGTCATTGAAGTATCGGATACTACGCTGGGGCGCGATCGCACGATCAAGAAACAAACTTATGCCCGCGCGGGAATTCCGGTTTATTGGATTGTCAATCTGGTGGAAGGACAGGTTGAGGTGTACGATCGACCTTTGGGAGATTCCGAACCACCGGATTACGGGCAAATGTTGATTTACGGGCGATCGGCTGTGTTGCCTATCGCGATCGCAGGAGTTACAATTGGGGCGATCGATGTAGATGTTATTTTGCCTTAGTTTTGATTAAAACAGAACTTACGCATCAATAACATATTTCTGCGATTAAATAGGTTTGTAGTGAGGACTTTAGTCCTCATCAAATGAGAGAGGACTAAAGTCCTCACTACAAACTTTATAAGGGTTATTCTATCGACTATCTAAGTTTCGATGGCCAGCTATTTATAGTTAGTGAAGTTCAGTTGTAACTTTCGCAAAATCGGAATTTGTGCCAACTGTTCCGATCGCAAACTATCCCAGTTTAACCCAGTTGGACGCGGATAACTCGTATTAGTTTCAATTACATCCTCCGCAGTCACAATCCTATTCAGCGCCCAATCGTGAGGCTGCATCGGCAAACGCGAATCTTCTACAATTTGCAAAGAATGCACTGTTGTTACAATCGGAGTATCGATTTGTACTAATCCGAATTCCTGCAACATCGCCAATTCCAAATCAGCAAATCCTGCACCTTTGCCGGTTCTTCCCCCGTTGCGCGCCACCGCTACGCAGCCGACTATTGCTAAATCGATCGGCTCCATTTCTTCAAAGCTTACCAATTTTCCGCAACTGAGGGCTTTACGGGCGATCGCACTTTCAGCAATAGATACACTTTGTCTCTGCAAATCCTCGGCTGTTAACTCCACAAAACAGCGATCGTCTGTCAAGCGCGGTACTGCCATGTACAGGCGTTTTCCGTCTTGCAAAGCCCGCATCCGTACCGGAATTTGTGGCGAATCTGGATTGCACTTAATCGTTTTTGCCTGTTGCCAAATTGGTAAACTCGCCAATCTTTCCGCCGCCAATTCAGCACCAACAAAATTGGGAATATGACCAAACGGATCGCCAACAGATGCGGCTTGCTGTTTCAGCAAAGACCAGATTTCTGTTCTTAACTTGTCTTTGTCTTGGTGATATCCAATCCAATCTGTTTTCATGGTGTTAAGCATTATTGGTGGCGGTAAGGTGCGCAGTGCGCACCCTACAGAGAGAGTTGATGCGTTCAGGACTAATAGTGCTAATATATCACTTATAAGGTAAATTCATTTCTGGTTCGATCGGGCTCCAGAGAATTTTTTTTACAGTGTGATTTTTTGATTTTACCATTTTATTCTATGAATTTTACCGCAAAACCCAGTTACTATCAAGTCGGCGGCAGTCTCACCAATAACGCTCCGAATTATGTGAAGCGCCAAGCAGATGACGACTTTTATAACGGATTGAAGGCGGGGGAATTTTGCTATGTTTTGAATTCCCGACAAATGGGCAAGTCTAGCTTGCAGGTGCGGACAATTCAGCGGCTGAGAAATGAGGGAATTGCTTGTGCTGCGATCGACATTTCGGAAATTGGCAACCGCGGCGTGACTCCCGAACAGTGGTATGCTGGGTTGCTACGCATTCTCGAAAATAACTTTAATCTGTCGGATATTGTCAACGTGCGGACTTGGTGGCGCGATCGCAATTTCTTAACTCCGGTGCAAAGATTGAGCGAATTTATCGAAACCGTACTCTTAGCCAATATTTCCACCAATATTGTCATTTTTATCGACGAAATTGACAGCATTCTCGCCCTGGATTTCCCCGCTGACGATTTTTTGTCCTTAATTCGATCGTGCTACAACAAGCGCGCCAATAACTCAGAATTCGATCGCCTGACGTGGGCACTCTTGGGCGTAGCATCGCCGACGGATTTGTGCCGCGACAAGAATCTCGGCAGCAACACGCCTTTTAATATCGGTAGGGCGATCGAATTAACTGGTTTTGACGAAACAGAAGCTGAACCGCTAGCAGCGGGGTTAGCAGAGCTGACAGACCGCTCTGGGGAAGTTTTGAGAGAGGTTTTGTATTGGACTGGCGGGCAACCGTTTTTGACTCAAAAGCTGTGCAAACTTTTATTTGAAAATGCACCCCCCCCAGCCCCCCCTTGTCAAGGGGGGGAGCAAGATCGCATTCAGAATCCACGAGAATGGGTTGAGAAAGTGGTGCGCTTGAAGATTGTGGAGAATTGGGAATCTCAGGATGTGCCCGAACATTTGTCCACAATTCGCGATCGGCTTTTTAGAGAAAACCAGCGGATTATCAGAAGACTCGGATTGTACCAGCAAATTTTACAGCAAGTTGAAACTGTCGCCGATGGTAGTGCGGAACAAATGGAATTGCGATTAAGCGGATTAATCGTCAAGCGCCGGGAAAAACTCACAATTTCTAATCCTATTTATCAAGCTGTATTTAACGAAGACTTAATCGCCCGAAAATTAGAAAAACTCTCGCCTTACTCGGAAGCAATCAAAGTTTGGCTTAATTCTAACTCTCAAGATGATTCCCAACTGTTGCGAGGTGATGATTTGCAATCAGCATTAGTTTGGGCGGCAGACAAAAGTTTGAGAAACGAAGATTTTCAGTTTTTGACAGCCAGCCAAAAACTGATTTTGACCGACCAAAATCAACTGCTGCATTCAGCTACACTAGAAACCCAAAAAGCGGCGCGCGATGCCGAAACAGCTTTGAGTGAAGCTGGCGCAGCCAAGCAAAAAGCCAAACAGTGGATAGGGATCGGTTCGGCGGTACTGGCCGGATCGTTGATTGGGGCGATCGGCTTTTCAACTCTCGCTTACCAGCGGTTCAAACTCGCCCAAGCAAGTATTGAAATCGAACAAAATGGCAGCGATGCTTTACTGTTGGCAGTATCTCAAAAAAACGAGAACAGCGAAGCTTTATCGGAAGCTTTGCTGAGGGCGATCGCCTCGGGAAAAAATTTAAGAACCTTAGTTGAAAATAAACAACATCTCGAACAATATCCGGCAACTAGACCGCTGTTAGCCTTACAAGTTATTCTCGACAAAATCAGCAACAAACAGCAGATAAAAGCACCATCACTTCCACCAAGAAAGATGAATTGGCAAGCTCATACAGGTGCTGTTACTAGCATCTCTTTTAGCCGGGACGGTAAAACTTTAGCAACCGCAGGAATAGACGATAGAGTAAGAATTTGGAACTTTTACGGGCAGAAAGTTGCTGAATGGAAAGCTTTACAGCAGTCAGTGAATATGGTAAGCTTTAGCCCAGATGGTAAATTTTTAGCGACTGCCGGAAGGGATAGCACAGTTAAGTTTTGGAATTTGTCAGGAAAAAAGATTTCTCAGTTGAAAGGAATTGAAGGCTCTGTTAACAGTATTAGTTTTAGTCCAGAAAGAAAGTTATTTGCGGCCGCAGGAATAGACAGCAGTTCGGTAATTTGGGATTTGTCAAAACCCTCAAAATTAACCTCATCTAGCGTCAAGCTTCCCGGCCACAATGGTTTAGTGAGAAACGTTAATTTTAGCCCCAGCGGCAATTTTTTGACGACTTTAGACGGCAAATCTACAGTGCGAGTTTGGGATTTGTCGGGACAATTGGAAAAAACGCTGCCGGTGCAGGTAATTGGGATTAGTTTCAGTCCAGCTCAACAGCAGTATCGCTTTGCTACAGTAACATTGAACGGCAAAGTCGGGCTGTGGAATCTGTCAGAAAAAGAATTGGTTAGTGAATTTGAAACTTTGCATTTAGATGCGAAATCAATTAGTTTTAGTCCGGACGGAGAACGGCTTGCTACAGTGGGAATTGACAAGACTGTGCGGCTGTGGAATTTAGCGGGGCGGCAGGTTGCTCAATTTGAGTTTGAGGAGAATGTTGTTAGTGTCGGTTGGAGTGGAGATGGAAAGCAAATTGCTGTAGCTGGAAGCAACGGTACTGTCTGGTTGAGACAGGTTGAAGGGTTGGAAGAATTGCTGAAGCAAAGCTGCGATTTTCTCAGCAGCAAACCGGAGTATTTGAGAAGGGTTTCCACTATCTGCAAGTAAGGTGTCTAGTGCTCCAATTCGTTTGTAGTGAGGACTTTAGTCCTGTTAGTTTGTAGTGAGGACTTTAGTCCTTCCCCTTCCAATCAGAGGACTAAAGTCCTCACTACAAACCTACCAATTAGTTCCTAGTGAGGACTTTAGTCCTTCCCTTTCCAATCAGAGGACTAAAGTCCT
>RDYN01000099.1:34222-48723 GCA_004293365.1 Oscillatoriales cyanobacterium
AGGACTAAAGTCCTCACTACAAACCTACCAATTAGTTCCTAGTGAGGACTTTAGTCCTTCCCTTTCCAATCAGAGGACTAAAGTCCTCACTACAAACCTGAATTACGGGTTGGGTAACTTATGAATATCAATTTACTTTGACAGGGGAAACACTTACATTAGGAGTTTTGACTCTTCTTAAGAGTTCTTGTCGGGCTTGTTCGGGATTTTGCCCTTTGGGGACTTGATATAATAATCTACAGGAACCGTCTTGAGGATTGGCTGCACAAATAATTAGTTGACCGCTGGGAGATGCACCTGCTGTGACTATATTGTCCCAGCTTCCTTGGGGTTGCGAGTTATTGAGAATTCCCGAGACTCGGGTGCAGCGAGTAATGGCGTCTTCTCCTGATTCATTGAAATAGTTATCAGCTACCCACAGAATAACAGGAATATTTTTGCCTTGTTGGACAGCAATTGTGGCCGGCTTGCCGCCAGCAGCACCACAGAAAAATGAGGGCGTTTGGGCAAAGGCTGGACTGTTTGCTAAAATCGGAGCTGCAAGGGCAATAATTGACGCACTAAAAACTGACTTGAAGAGCCGAAATTTCATGGGCCGTGATAAGCTTTTTAATTTAAGGTTACTAATACTCTAAAAAGTTAGGCTGCTGCTTGCCGGGAAGATTAGGCATTTAGGAAAAAAAATAAAATTTATTCTGTAAAGTTTTGCCGTAAGCGTTGCCCGCCCCTAGGGGAGGCTCATCAACGGAGACGATCGCCCATACTGCCATTATCCAGCAGACCAAAACCTAGGGAAAATCCCTCGCTGACAAACGCTGTGGCAAAAAATAGGTGCAGCCGCAGGGGATCGGGGGCGAAGGTATGGGGTAAAGGTAAGGTTTTTAGCCGTTTTTTGCGATCGCCTTGCCCTTGGTGAGTTCGCCCCCCTAAATGGGAACCTGTGTTAGCATCAATAAAAATCTTCTCTTTAATAATCAACAATGGGCAATGTTCTGGTGCTGAATGCCTCCTACGAACCGCTCAACATCACCAGTTGGCGAAGAGCGGTAGTTTTGTTGCTGAAAGGAAAAGCAGAACAGGTAGAACATAACGGGAAATTTATTGCGCCAAACTTCCCGCTACCAACTGTGATTCGACTGCGGCATTACGTCCGAGTTCCCTATAAGGATATTCCGCTTACCCGCCGGAACATCTTGCACCGGGACGCCCACTCTTGTCAATACTGTGGCTATACGGGCGACGATTTAACCCTGGATCACGTGATTCCTCGATCGCGCGGGGGAGGCGAAACTTGGGAAAACCTCGCTACCGCCTGCGTGCGCTGCAATGTCAATAAAGGCAGTCGCACTCCGAAAGAAGCGGGAATGCTGCTGCGCTACCCGCCCAGGAAACCTCACAGCGGTCTTTATTTTGAAGTGACTAGACACGTTAAGAGTGGTATGCACCAAGAATGGCAAAAATATGTAATCGGCCTTTGAAACCCCTGTCGCAAGCAAGCGCGGGGGTTTTTTGCGGAAGTTCTCAGTTGTAGCCGTGGCGCCATGAGTGTGCCGGGCCCATAGTTTTGAGTTGAAAAGTTAAGTAATTAAAGAGAGAATTTACCTCTTATACCAATTTCATAAAGTAGCGCTAAATATTACCCCCCCAACCCCCCCGCGATTTCGGGGGGGCTAAGACTTCATCCATAGCATATAGGTCAGAAAAGAAATATTCGGTTTGACAGCGCGGCATCTACAAAGAAACCGGGTTAATTGCTTTTGGTGTGCAAATACTGAAAGAATTACAGGACTTGCGCGCCAAAATCAAAGAAACCGGGTTTTTGCCTAATCTATGGACTACAGTGCATAATTTTCTCCAAAAACCCGGTTTCTGGCCGCTCGTCCGTAAGTCCTAAATTAAATAAATGGTTAATTTTTAACAATGAAAGACCATCCCCCTACCAATTCAGATGAAGTATTTGACCACCGCGTAGCTGAGGTTGTACCATCCGCGAGTGCACCTGGGAAACGGCGCAGCAAAGCCGAAGTTGCTTCCCAAGACGATCGCGCCAGTCTGCGCGGGGAATTGCCCGATCGCAAAATCGAGCAATTGCGCCAAATGTTCGATCGGCACAAAGGCGATCGCCAGTTAATATTATTGCAAGATTTTCCAGACCCCGACGCACTTTCGAGCGCTTGGGCTTACAAATTAATCGCCGAACAGTACGATATCCAATGCGATACGATCTACGCCGGCGCCCTCAGCCACCAAGAAAATATTGCCTTAGTTAAATTGACAGGGTTGCCGTTGCAGCGCTGGACGCTGGAAACGACAAAAACGAAGGATTTGTCGGCATTTGGGGGCTGCGTTTTTATCGACAACCAAGGCACGACTTGTAATTTAACTGAGTTTATTTTAGGGGCGGGAGTTGCGATCGCAGCAGTTATCGACCACCACAATTTGCAGGGGGAAATGAACGCAGAATTTACGGATTTGCGCCCTCAAATCCGCGCTACAGCCACGATTTTGACGGAGTATTTGCAGGCGGGACTGCTAACTCTCGACAGCAGTATCAGCCTGCACGTCAAGTGCGCTACGGCTTTGATGCACGGTTTGCGATCTGATACGAATGCCCTCAGACAAGCAGAGGAGGAGGACTTTTTAGCTGCGGCTTATTTGAGCCGATTTTATGACCCGCAGTTGCTGAATGCGGTGTTGCAGTCGTCTCGTTCTAAATGGGTGATGGATGCGATCGAGCGATCGCTCAAACACCGCACCGTGCAGAACAATTTCTCGATCGCCGGCATTGGCTACCTCCGTTATGACGATCGCGATTCCATTCCCCAAGCAGCGGACTTTTTAGTAACAGAAGAGAACGTACATACAGCCGTTGTCTACGGAATTGTGCATGACAAAGACGAAGAAATTGAAGTAGTAATCGGCTCACTCAGAACTAATAAACTGACTCTCGATCCCGACGAATTTATTAAAGAAGCCTTCGGTCAAGATGCTCAAGGACGCTTTTTTGGCGGTGGCAGAAGTCAAGCCGGCGGTTTTGAAATTCCGGTAGGATTTCTTTCCGGCGGCAATGAGAACAGCACCTATGCGAAGCTGAAATGGGAAGTATTCGACGCTCAGATCAAGCAAAAGTTGCTGAATTTAATTAGTCCTACCGATAATCCAGTTTACGATCGTTAAGGAGGCAAGAGCAGTACAGCATAGTAACCTGTATTGCATCTAGATTATCTCTGGTCTGAGACTGGTAGAGAGGGAAATATTTTTTGAGATTTCAGCGAAAATCTACAATTTAAATGCACAGCAGATTGCCAATAAAATTAGTTTTTAGTGAGGACTTTAGTCCTCTGAATGAGGACTAAAGTCCTCACTAAAAACATTTTTTAGGGAAGAGATCCACATAATATTATTAGTGCAGAATAGACTTTAATTGCCAGCATTAGCTCTCCCTAACAGGAAATGCCTCTGCGTTAAGGAGCGTTAAGGAGCGGTTTAAGATAAAATCACAAATTTCGGCAAGTTGTAATATATCGAGCGAGTTGTATAATATTTGAGAGAGTTTGCCATCAAAAAACTCTACAATCAGCAAGTAGCCAACCCAAATATATAAATTACTTACTCAACCTGGAACTCAACTAATATAATTTCATAATTGTTTGGGGACACTATTTTTGGGTTGTCCTTGCTCAACTCAAAAATCTGTTGCTACGAGTTGAAACAAACAATTATATTGATGTAGGGCAGGTTAGAATAGTATAAATTGGATTAACAAAAAAAGGAACGTGGAGATGTCTACAAAACAGGCTTTCTCTTGGTCGTTAGAGAAAATCATAAAAAAACTTTCAGAAATCGCACGTCAAATCAACGAGTTTGGGGATCGGGAGAGAATATTGCAGTGTGCGGTAGAAGAAACCAGGCTGCTGCTGCAAACCGATCGCGTAATTATTTATCGCTTCCTACAGCATGGGGATAGTGTAGTATTGGCTGAATCCGTTGGTGCCGAGTGGCCGCGCATCCTGGGACAACTGATTTATGACCCATGCTTTGAAACAACCTGGTTAGAGCGTTACAGCCGGGGACAAACCAGCAGCATTTGTGATATTCACAGCGGTCATCTTCAAGCTTGTTATGTCGAATTGCTCTCGCGCATCCAAGTGCAGGCCAACTTAGTTGTACCAATTTTGCTAGATGGCAAACAGCAGCAATCTCCCAAGCTTTGGGGACTGTTGATTGCTCATCAATGTAGCAGTCCGCGTCAGTGGGAACCTCTGGAGGTTCAGATCCTGCAACACGTTGCAGTGCAGCTCGGCTTGAGGATGCGGCAACTGGAATCTCAGCACCCGGTACTAGCGCCAAATCAACCGCTCCAACTGGAAACAGCGCCGGATCGAACCGATCGGAATACTTCAAGCGCGCCAAGAGTCAACCATCACAATTGCCTGCAACCAGAGTTTGCCTATTCCCCGATCGGGGATATTGTCCACCTCAGAGCCTTTGACTTGTTGCAAAACCCGATCTGGATATTTGATATCGAGCATTTGCAAATGTGGTGGGCCAACCAAGCATCCTTGTACCTGTGGAATGCTTCGACGCGGGAAGAACTCG
This sequence comes from Oscillatoriales cyanobacterium, assembly GCA_004293365.1. Lineage (GTDB taxonomy): Bacteria > Cyanobacteriota > Cyanobacteriia > Cyanobacteriales > Microcoleaceae > Microcoleus. The sequence continues at coordinate 38,822 of RDYN01000099.1, forward strand.
ATCGCCGCAACTTTAGCGATGTGTCGGAGTCTACTCGGATTCGCTTGCAGAGCTATCTGCAACAGTTTGAGCAAGGCAAAACCTTGTCGGAGCAGTGGACGTTTTACCCGGGTGGTTTGCCTGTTTCTGTGCGCTGTCGGTGCTCGGGCATTAGGATTGACAGCGGGCGTTTGGCGATGCTGGTGGAGGCTAGGCTGGAAACTCATCAAATCGAGCCGGAAACCCTGCGATCGATCGAGGCACTGCGGCACACCACGCTGATGGTTTCGCTGTACACTCTCGAAGGCGTGCCGCTGCTGCAAAACCCCGCGGCCTTGCGCTGTTACGGAGATGCGCTGCACCCTCGCTCTGCGACAGATAATGTTTTTCTGAGGCACTTTGTTGACCCTCCGGTAGGAGAGCGAGCAATGGCAGTTCTCAAGTCCGGCGAGGTGTTTAGCGCGGAGGCTCAAGTGATGACTCTGGCGGGGATTCGGTGGCACGGGATGGACGTGCGGTGTATCAACGACCCGGTAACAGGCAACTTGATGTTGCTGGTGAACGAAAAGGATATTACCGACCGGCAGGAGACAGAAACAGCCCTGCAACAAAGTGAAACCCGGTTGTCTGAAGCCCAGCGGGTTGCCCACATCGGTAACTGGGAATTTGACGTAATTACGGGTAAAATTACCTGGTCTCCCGAACTGTTCGAGATTTTGGGACGATCCAGGGCACTGGGCGAACCTACCTATGAAGAAAACCTGCGGCTTTACCATCCCGAAAGTGCCGAACAGCTACACCTGGTAGTTCAACGAGCGCTGACTCGCGGAGAACCCTATCGATTGCGGCTCAAAATCTGGCCGGGGAATGGTTCTATCCGCTATACCGAAAGCAGGGGACAGGCCGAACTCAATGCAGGGGGACAAGTCGTTCGGTTGTTCGGCACATCCCAAGATATTACGGATCTGGTATTGGCCGAAACAGAACTCAGAGAAATGAGTACAGCTCTTGCTAATGCAGTGGATGGCATCTCGCGGGTGGATATTTGGGGAAGGTATATCAGCGTCAATCAAGCCTATGCCAATATAGCGGGTTATCAGCCTGAAGAAATGGTTGGTATGAATTGGGAGAAAACGGTTCATCCAGAAGATTTGGAAATGCTGCTAGCTGCCTGTGAAGAAATGCTAGCTGATGGCAGAGTGGAGGTTGAGGTCAGGGGTATCCGCAAAGATGGCTCGATCTTTTACAAACAGTTGGTGATGGTTACAGCCTGCGACGATCGCGGTCGATCGATCGGGCATCACTGCTTTATGAAGGATATCACCGATCGCAAACAAGCAGAAGCATCATTAAAACAAGAGTTCCAGCGTCTGGCTGTGGTGATTGCCACCCAACAGGAAATCGCCCTCCGCAATCCTAACCTGGATGCAGTGATGGCGGTGATTGCCGATCGAACTCAAAAATTGAGCGGTGCCGGTGGGGTGGTGATTGAAATGGTCGAAGGCGAGGAATTGGTGTATCGGGCAGCCCGGGGTATCGCCGAGGCCTGCGTGGGATTGCGGCTGAAAGTAGCCACAAGTCTCTCGGGACAATGTATTATCACCGGCTCCATCCTGCACTGCAACGATACAGAACTCGATCCGCGCATAGATATGATTCGCTGGCGGCGCATTGGCGTTCGGTCAATGGTGGCTGTTCCCTTGTTCTATCAGGACGATCGGGTTGGCGTCTTAAAAGTGCTTTCAGCTACACCAAGAGCCTTTACCGACTCAGATATTCAGACATTACAACTAATGGCGGGGTTTCTGGCAGGCAGCCTGCACCTGGCTGAGGAGTTTGATGCTAAAAACCTGCTCCTGAGTCAATTGCAGGAGAGCGAGGAACGCTACCGTTCTGTGATTGCCAGCATGACAGAAGGTGTCGTGCTCCAGCTCGCAGACGGACAAATTACTGCCTGTAATGCCAGTGCCGAAAGGATTCTCGGGCTGACCCCCGAGCAAATGATGGGGCGCACCTCCGTAGATTTAGACTGGCGAACCGTTCGGGAGGATGGCCAACCGTTCCCGGGCCTACAGCATCCGGCAATGCTCGCGCTGCGTACCGGACAAGGGCAATCGAATGTGGTGATGGGCATTCACAAACCGGATAAAACGCTGACTTGGATTTCGATTAATTCTCAACCGCTGTTCCATCTCAATGAGTCTCTACCCTATGCAGTAGTGACGACTTTTGCTGATATTACAGAACGCAAGCTGGCCGAGGAGATACTCAGAAACCGCGCCGAACAAGAAAGATTAATTGCTACGACAGATGGGTTAACACAAGTAGCAAACCGCCGCTGTTTTGATGAGCGGTTGCAGTTGGAATGGCACCGACTGATGCAGGGCAAACAACAGCTTTCGTTGATTATGTTGGATGTAGATTATTTCAAGCGATATAACGATCGCTACGGACATCAAGCTGGGGATACTTGTTTGGTGAAAGTCGCTTCCTCCGCAGCAGCCGCGGTTAAACGTTGCACCGATTTGTTTGTGCGCTATGGGGGCGAAGAATTTGCGGCCCTACTGCCAAATACAGATGCTGCAGGGGCGATCGCAGTTGCTGAGTCGATCCGAGACGCAATCCGAGATTTGGCAATCCCTCACGAGCAATCTGATGTGAGCTCGATCGTGACTGTGAGCATGGGAATTGCTAGCATCGTTCCCTGCTGCGAAACATCGCCGTTAGAATTGATCGCCTCCGCCGATCGAGCATTGTACGATGCGAAACGACAAGGGCGCGATCGCTTGTGCCCCGAGGCGCCAACCAGAGGACGGCGCCAGAGGACGGCGCCAGATGTAAAATAGGCGAAAAATGTCGATCGCGCCCAACTTCACCCATCGCGTGCGTAGGCCGGGGCCGGGGCGTAGCCATCGCACAGCTATCAAAAGGACAGCCAAGCGTGCATTTATATCTGATCCGTCACGGTATCGCAGCCGATCCAGAAGAATACGAAACAGACTCAGAACGCCCCCTGACTAAAGAGGGCGATCGTAAAACCCGAAAAATCGCCGATCGGCTGTACGATCTCGAAATTCACTTCGATCTGATTGTTTCCAGTCCCCTACTGCGCGCCGCACAAACCGCGCAAATCCTGCTTGGGGCGGGTCTGAGTTCCAAAATAGAAGAATCCGTCCCCCTGGCACCTTCAGGAGACATCGGGGACTGGCTGAGGTGGTACAAGCAGTGGCAGGAAACAGGCAACCGCAGCTTGGCCCTGGTGGGACACCAACCAGATTTGGGCAATTGGGCTGAAACTTTGCTTTGGGGGCGATCGCACGACACGCTGATTGTCAAAAAAGCAGGTATCATCGGCTTAATTCTCCCGGAAACCGGCTCCCCAGTCGGCCGCAGCCAAATGTTCTGGCTGACGGGGCCCAAGTTTTTGCTCTCCTAGAAACGGCGAATCGCCCTCTTAAACCCAGATTTTCGGGCGCATAAGCCGAGTTTAGGGGGCTAAAATATCTAGCGGTGCGATCGCGCGATAGGTTGCCAAACCAAGGTGATGAGCCTCAAGAGTGCCCCAGTCGCGATCGAATGATTATTTGTCAAGACGGTGACACTATCTTGCTTTCTGCTAATGTAATTTGATTAGATTCAACTCACACAACACGGTATCGCAATGGTCGTCGGCGAATTCAAACCAGGTTTAGAAGGTGTTCCCGCCACCTTGTCCAGTATTAGTTACGTAGACGGACAAAAAGGGGTGCTGGAATATCGCGGGATTAGCATCGAGGAACTAGCACTCAAAAGTTCCTTTGTGGAAACTTCATATTTATTAATCTGGGGCGTACTTCCAACAAAGGAAGAACTAGAAGCTTTCGAGCATGAAATTCGCTATCACCGCCGGATCAAATATCGCATCCGCGACATGATGAAATGCTTTCCCGAAAGAGGACATCCCATGGATGCTCTGCAAGCTTCAGCAGCGGCCTTAGGTTTATTTTACTCGCGCCGAGCTCTGGCAAATCCAGCATACATTCGAGAAGCTGTAGTGCGGCTGCTAGCTAAGATTCCGACAATGGTAGCAGCGTTCCAGCAAATGCGGCGGGGTAATGACCCGCTGTTGCCGAGGGATGACTTAAACTACTCAGCTAACTTTCTGTATATGCTCAACGAGCGAGAACCCGATCCGCTGTTGGCTAATATTTTTGATGCTTGTCTGACTCTTCATGCGGAACATACCATTAATGCCTCTACATTTTCGGCAATGGTAACAGCTTCGACGCTAACAGATCCTTATGGGGTGATTGCTTCAGCAGTTGGTACTTTGGCGGGGCCGCTGCATGGGGGAGCGAATGAAGAAGTGATTGAGATGTTGGAGCAAATTGGTTCGGTGGAAAACGTGCGGCCTTTTGTGGAGAAGTGCGTTGAAAATAAGGACAAAATCATGGGCTTCGGACACCGAGTTTATAAGGTGAAAGATCCGAGAGCAACTATTCTTCAAGGGTTAGCGGAACAGTTGTTTGACAACTTTGGCCGCGATGATTATTACGACATTGCTGTCAAGTTGGAAGAAGTCGTTGAGGAGAAATTAGCTCACAAAGGAATTTATGCTAATGTAGATTTCTATTCGGGTTTGGTTTACCGGAAAATGGGAATTCCGACTGATTTGTTTACACCAGTTTTTGCGATCGCCCGCGTTGCCGGTTGGCTGGCCCACTGGAAGGAACAGTTAGAGACAAACCGCATTTATCGCCCGACTCAAATCTATACGGGGACTCACGGTGCTCCTTATATTGCGATCGATGAAAGACCCCCATCTTAAAGCATAATTATCAAGGGCGATGGTAAATGGCGATCGTCCGCAAAAGCGGACTTCAGTCCGCAGCTTTTTGCGGACTGAAGTCCGCACTACGAACCGCAATAAGCAAGGTTTGTAGTGCGGACTTCAGTCCGCTATCAAGCAAAAATTGCTTTCGCCTTGCGAGTCAGGAAGCAATCTGAGTCTGCCAAAATCTGCCCTGCTGGGTTGCGCCCCTCTTGTATTTTGTGGTGTTAGTTGGCGACAATAGTCACAAGTGACGATTTTCAGGAACTCCGGGCCTCAGACTTGCAGTCTGGGGTTTTTTATTGGAAGATCAACCAGCCCTGCTGGGCACTACATTACTGGGCCTCGAAGGTGCGCTCTTATAGCACCCTACTTTTAATCCTCCGAGTCTACCTGCTTAACTTCCTCCAAAGCAAGCCCCAGCAACTCTGCTATTTGCTCGTCTTTCAAGCCGAATTGGCGTAACTTACCAACCATTTCAATCTTGGCTTGATACTGGTCTCGCTGAAAGTCAGGAGTCGCAGGCTGGCTTTTATTGGAGGTAGGAGTGGGGCGATCGGAGCAAATATTGATATAACCCATAATATTGCTGATATTGTTATCGCCAAAAGTAATATTGAGATTTCCTTTCCGCTCTAAGACGGATTTAAGATTGTGTTTATCAACTGGTTCATCAAAAACATCAGATAACATTTGCAAAAGTTCGTAACCTCTATCCTTAACGTGACCTTCCGAAAGACGATAAATATCGGCAATCTCAGCATACTTTTGTCGCTTCAGAGTTCCCTCGATAATTCCACGCTGTAAATCATTGAGGCGTTTGCCTGTCTTATCGTAGACAACTCGATCTACAAATTCGAGTACCTCGCGAATGTCCATCAGCAGGGCTATGAGAAACTTCGATTATTATATCCGACTTTATCCGCCTCGATCCGTCTTGTTCCGATTTGTAACCGACAGGTTAGAAAGATCCGTCTTTTTCCGCTTTTCAGCTTAGGGGCGATCGCTATAGTATGTGGATGAGTGATAAAGATGAGCTTGAGATAAAGCGGTAGCTGTCAGCGAAAGGCTATTCGAGAGAATTCTCAAAGCCCTGACGCCGATCGCTTCTAAGAGAAAAGCCGTAGGCCGATCGCACTCAATACACTAGAAAAGCTCAAGGAACCAAGTGTTATGGCTAGACTAAAACTTCTGCGTGTGGCGACTTCGCTTTCTGGTGTCGTAATTGGGTTTTTGCCTTTGGGTTACAGCGGTGCGATCGCCCAAGAGCATCCGGGCTGTTTCTGGACAGATCCCAAAACAGGCAACCATATATCCCTTGAGCCAGTATGTGAGAGAGGACGGATAGACGAGGCTATAAAAGCAATCGAACGAAATCAGAACCCCTTAATTTCTAACTTAAGAGTATCCTCAGATTTAAGAAAAGGATGGGAAAATTGGGCTAACATTAAAGGTGTAATCACGAACCGCAGCAGTAGACCCATCAAGATTGGTCTCCCGGAGCTTCAGATCGTTACAGGCAATACAATTCTCTACACACGCCGGCTGATAATTAATAAAACGTTACAGCCGGGTCAATCAGTTGATATCAAAGAATCTATTCTTAAAAGTTCGTTAGGAGTAAGTTTTATGAGTGGACTGGAAGTTAAAATTGAGGAGTGGGACTCTAGCGACTAAGGGTAGCTAAAATTTATTCTCTTTATTGCATAAATAGCCCCAAACGAAAGGGGCAAAAACTTAAAAATGCGAGCAATACACTTGCCTACACCAATCTATTTAATTAATGATGAATTTTCTCTATCAAGCTATCACCCTCGTGGCAATTCCACTGACAATAGGTATAATCCCTAAAGCTGCTTCCAGCCATGCTCCCTTAGTTATTATATCTCAAGCGAGTTCCACAGACTTCTATAGAAGGGGTGACGATTTTCTGGAGAACAAAGACTATAAAGGAGCAATTGAAGCCTACACCCAAGCTATCAAACTCAATCCTAATTTTGCTGAAGCATACCAAAGCCGATGTTTAGCACGACTTCAGATTGGGGACTATGTTGCTGCACTTGTAGACTGCAATGATGCCATCCGCATTCGACCGAATGATGCTGATGCTTACCGCATTCGGGGTACTGTTCGTCTTAACTTAAAAGATATTAGAGCAACAGTAGCCGACTGGCAAACAGCAGCGAACCTGTATAATGCTCAAGGAGATAGAAAAAGCTTTGAATACATGATGTCTCGCCTCAAAAACGTTCAGCAAGAACTTCAGCGGATACAGCAGCGATGACATTATGCTATGCTATTTAGCAGAAAGTATTAACGCTCAACTCGGCGAATATGCAGTGCAAAATCTGCTCCCGCTAGCCAGCATTATAGATGCGGAACCGAGCAATATTAACAGTTTGCTAAACGAGTTGCGAATTCGGTCTTTACCGGGCGATTTGTCTCCCGTCGCTGTAGCTAATTCGGAAATTAAATCCCCTGCAAATTCTAGCGGGGATAAAAAGGGCGATAGTTCAATTTACTGGGGCGCATTTTGAGCGGAAATAATCAGCATTATCGGCTCAGGAAGGTGCGCAGTGCGCACCCTACCAGCCTCTATTCTTCAGTCTGCGGAGGCAGACTTCGTTTGTGTAGATGCGGTTTCAACCGCCGAGTCTACGCCGTTTCAACCGCCAAATCTACACAGATTGAGTTACGTGATGGCGGCTGGTCAACTTATCCAACTGATTCACCAACAAACTCAGGAACAATCCCACATCCGTGACAACTCCAGTAGATTCGATCGACCCCCGATCGCTCAATTTCGTCACCACAGCCGGATTAATGTCCACACAGACCATCTTCACACCCGCCGGTGTCATATTTCCCACACCAATTGAGTGCAGCATAGACGACAGCATCAGCACCATATCCGCGCCCCGTAACAGCTCAGTATACTCTTCTTGAGCCTTAACCAAATCCATTTGCGTGTCGGGAAGCGGGCCGTCATCGCGGATCGAACCAGCCAGCGAAAACGGTATATTGTGCTTCACGCACTCGTACATCACACCGCTGGTAATCACGCCTGCTTCAACGGTTTTAGCAATACTGCCATAACGCCGCACTGTATTAATCATTTTCAAGTGGTGGCGGTGTCCGCCGCGCACAGCTACGCCGCGTTTCATGTCAACTCCCAAAGAAGTTCCCATGCTAGATTGTTCCATGTCGTGAACCGCGATCGCATTTCCACCCAACAGCGCTTGTACGTAACCTTCGCGGATCAAATGCGCTAAATGTTCGCCGCCGCCGGTGTGGATGACAACAGGCCCCGCCGTCACTACAACTTTACCTCCGCGATCGCGAATTTGGCGCAATTCCCACGCTACTTGTTCCACTACCAATTCTACCCGGCGCTCGCTAGAAACGCTGCCGGACATAAAGCTAAATTCTTGAGAATTGCGCTGTTCCCGCGATTCTGTTTTGCGGATAGTGCGGATACCAACGACATCGACAACGACTTTTTCACCTATTTTTAAATCGCGCAACAATTTGCACGTAGCCACCGGGCCTTCTGCGGTTTCAGTAATTGCAACTGCACCGTCCATCCGCTGATTTCGCGCTTTCACCCACTGACCGTTTACCCGCACTTCTGTAGGATAAATTGTACTGACATAAAAGTCGTCCGGGCCGACACCATCTTGCACGACATCTTCTAAAATAGCGTCGCAAATCTCTTGCGGCGGTGGCACTGCACCCAAGTCAATCAGCAATCCCATGATTTCTTCCATCACATCGTGGGAAGGTGCCGAAACTTTCACATCCGCAGAAGATGTGCTTTGGCGCTGTTCTCCTAAATTGAAATTCAGCACTTGGAAACTGCCACCGTTTTCGATAATTAAGTCTAAAGCGCGGCTGATTAAACCGGCATCGAGCAGGTGGCCTTCCATGCGAATGGCGCGGCTTTCTACCATCACGTTTGCCGATCGATCTTCTTGCACGGGTTCATTCACCCGCAGCGTCAAACACTTGCAGGCGCCGCCCGCTTTCAAAAATTCGCTCATCGGCGTTTCAATGACTTGGAAGCCGGCTTGAGCGATGCGCGTTTTCAAGCCTTCGCTGACTTTGTTCATTACCACAATCTTGTCAATATTGACAGCATTGCAAGCAAAATTTGCGGCATCGGCTTCTTCAATGGCAATGCGTTTTTCCGGCGCAACTCGCATTTCAATGAGGCGGTTCGAGTAAGAGTCAAATGCTGCTGGATAGTAGAGCAAATAGCCGCCTGTGAGGGGACAAAAACAGGTGTCTAGGTGATAGAAACGTTCGTCAACTAAACGCAGCGAAAGCACTTCAATGTTGAGCCATTTTGCTAGTAACGGGTGCGAGTCGAGTTCGGAACGGAAGCCGTATCCTGCCCACAGCCAGCGTCCTTCGCGATCGAGCAAAGCGTCACCAGCACCCTCAAACGGCAAGTCTTTCGGGAGTTCGTGCACGGTAAAACCTTTGCTTTCAAACCATGCTTTAAAATAGGGTTCTTCGCCTTGACGTTCCTTGTGATAGAAGCGGCTGAGCACGAAGGTATTGCCTAAAAGCAAGCCTGCGTTGGCGGTGAACACCATATCCGGCCAGCCTTTTTCGGGCGGTACGAGGTCTACAACCGCATTGTCTTTCAACACGTGGTAAAGTTTCTCCCACTGTTCGACGGCGCGATCGCGCGATGATTTGTGTACGTTACCCTCCATCCAAGGGTTAATCACGTAATCTACATCGTAGTGGTCGGGAGCGCACATCAGGAAGCGAATTGAGTCAGTCATAATTCAGTTAAAATGTGGTAGATGCTACAGACGCAAGTTGAGATAGTATGTATGAAATCAACTCTCAAATTCACTCCCAAGAGAAAGAGTGCAACGTCTAGCAGCGAAAAAAGTAGCTTTCAATTATATCACAATTGGGCAAAAATGAAACCAAACCACAGATATTTCCCATGAAATATTCCATAGAATGTCAGGTTTTGACATTATTTTCGGTCAATTACTCTTCATAAAAAGTTCGTAGTGAGGACTTCAGTCCTCAGAAAGAAGGACTAAAGTCCTCACTACAAACCTGAAGGACTAAAGTCCTCACTACAAACCTG
>RDYN01000100.1 GCA_004293365.1 Oscillatoriales cyanobacterium
GGACAGATTTTAGCTCATAAGCTTGCACACGCGGAGCGTTCAAACCAGTCAAAGTCTTTCTCTGTAAAGGTTTTAGGCTTTTTCGGCAAGCCCTAAATACGCACAAACAGCTCGACTATACGGGCAACAAAAGACCCCGACTCCCTGAGGTCATCTCTGGAACTTCTAGGGAATCAGGGTTTGAAGTAACCAATCACCGATCGATCTCAAACCTAAATCAAAAAAATGAGGAAATTCTGAAAACAGCCGGAAAAACTAGGACTTTCCCGCACGCAGAAACCCGGTTTGTTAACATAATTGCCAGATTTTAGCAAGAGAATGAGAACTAGAAACCAGTTTCTGAGCCTCATCCGGTTTTAATGCCCCCCTTAGGATCGGAATTAAATAATTTACACATATTTGTGGGATGGGCGTCGGGCCCGTCTTTTCTGGACGGGCCCGACGCCCATCCCACGACTTAATTCCTTAATTCTTCAGTCGGCGCAGGCCGACTTTGTTTGTGTAGACGCGATTTCAATCGCCGAATTTTTCCTTAATTCTTCAGTCGGCCCAGGCCGACTTCGTTTTACAAGACGCGATTTCAATCGCCGAGTCTTTTCTTAAAGCAACGTTTCCCAACCCAGAATTCCCGCAACTTGCTGCGCCAAACCCAAAGGATCGAAAGGCTTAGCAATCACCCCCGCTACCGGCAAATCAGCAAACTCGCTCAAATCCATCGCCTGCACCTTAGCAGTCAGAAAAATCACCGGAATCCCCCGAGTAGCCGCATTTTTTTGCAGCAAACCAAACAAAGTAACTCCGTCCATATCAGGCATCATCACATCCAGCAGAATAGCGTCAGGGACTTCAGTTTCAGCTAAAAGCAATCCTTGGCTGGCCTCGGGCGCAATCAGCACCCTGTGGCCGCCTAAATGTTCCAGACAAGCCTGAATCACGCTGCAAAGGTTTTGTTCATCATCGATTACCAGAATGCGCTTTGCTGACATAATTAAAACCCAAATTTTAAATTAATCATCCTAAACCGAAACAAGACTTACGCACGCGAGATGCACCTACTTAAACCGAGAACTAAAAAATCTAAATATATCCTTCTCCTTGGTGTTTACTTAATAGTAAAACCTTTGTATCTCTGGTTTGTAGCCGAAGCCCGATCCCCCTAAATCCCCCGTATAGTCGGGGGACTTTGATTTATTTCCAGTGCCCCCCTTTTTTTGGGACGAAAGAGAACGCTCTTGTCCCCCCGATCCTCGGGGAGTAAGGGTTGACGAAAGAGAAGACTCCAGTCCCCCCGCAACGATTCGGGGGACGGCAAAGAACGCTCTTGTCCCCCCCTTAAGAAGGGGGGTTAGGGGGGATCTTGGTCTCACCGTCTAACAGTAGATCCGTACTGCATAAAACTTGAAGTTGACACCAATAGACCTAGCGGTGAAAAGTAAGTCTGGAACAGGCATCCTGCCTGTTCCACAATAATTATTCCAGAGGTTTAATCAACCCCCTTCCCCATCAAGCGGTGCAGGAACTGTGAAATAGAAACTCGTGCCCTCTGAGACAACACTTTCGGCCCAAATTCTGCCGCCGTGCTGCTGCACGATGCTGCGACAAATAGCCAAACCCAAACCCGTACCTCCTTTTTGCCGGGAGTCAGAAGCATCGACCTGTTGAAACCGTCCAAAGATAGTTTCTAGTTTATCAGCAGGAATCCCCCGCCCTCGATCTTTGACTTCAAATAAAACCCGAGCGCCCAAATCTTCAACCCTGACAGTTACTATACACCCCGGAGGCGAAAATTTAATCGCATTGCTCAACAAATTTACCAGCATTTGCACAATCCTGTCCGGGTCAGCCCAAATTTGTGCCGGCGCAGGCAACACCGACAAATCAATGTGATTTTCAGCAGCCAAAGACATCACAGCTTCCGCAGACTTCCGCATCAAAACCTGCGTGTCGCACCACTGCTTAACAATGGTAACTTGACTGGATTCTAGCCGCTCTAAGTCAAGAATATCGTTGACCAAACGCACTAACCGTTCGGTATCGCTCGACGCAATGTCTAACATCTGTTTGGCAGTTTCCGGTCGATCTTTGAGCACCCCAGCCGCCAGCAAACCTAAAGAACCGCGGATTGAGGTCAGCGGCGTTCGCAGTTCGTGGCTGACAATCGAAATAAACTCATTTTTCATTTTTTCAATTGCCCGACTTTCTGTGATATCTATGACTGTGCCGACGTAACCGATTAGTTGACCTCTGTCGGAAAAAATCGGAGCTGTTTTTGCTCGACCAAACCGGATTGTTCCGTCTGGCTGGATGTGGCGGAATTCGCAGGAAAATTCCCCATCTACCGATCGCGATTCCGACCACTTAGACTCAATTAGTTTGAGGTCTTCGGGGTGAACAAACTGCATCCAGCCGTCTCCTAAAGCTTCTGCTGCTGTGAAACCACCAATTGCTTGGCAGCGCGGATTTGTATAGGTACATTTCCCCTCAGCATCGATTTTGAAAATGCCGACGGGGGAACTCTCGCTCAGAGAGCGAAATAAAGCTTCGCTTTGCCGGAGTTCTGTTTGAGAAATTTCTAGTTCTCGGGTGCGCTGCAAAACTCGCATTTCTAACAGTTCGTTGAGCTGTTGGAGGGCTGCTTCAGCTTGTTTGCGATCGCTAATATCGCGCTGCACTGCTACCCAATGGCTAAACCAACCAGTTTCATCTGCGATCGGCACAATGCTCAATTCTACCCAAAATTCCGTCCCGTCTTTGCGGTAATTGATCAAGTCAACCCGCACCGGCTGCCAGGTTTCCAAAGCTCTCCGAATGCGATCGAGATTTGCCCTATCTGTTTTTTCTCCTTGCAAAATGCGCGGCGTTTTGCCCAAAACTTCTTCTAGCGTATAGCCGCTCATCCGCGTGAAAGCTGGGTTGACATACAGAATTCGCGGGCCCGGTTCGTCAATCGGTTCAGCTTCCGTAATTAACACGGCGTCGTTAGTCGTGGTAACTACTAATTCTAACAGGCGCAATTGTAATTCTCTAGCTTTGCGATCGCTAATTTCTCTAACAGTCCCCACCATCCGCACAGCTTCGCCCGTTTCGCTGTAAAAAAACTTACCTTTTCCCTCCATCCAGTGAATGCTGCCGTCGGGCCAAATCACGCGGTGTTCGTGACAGAAATCTCCTCGCTGGGCGAGCGCCTGATTCCTAGCACTCTCCAAAGCTTTTAAATCTTCCGGGTGAATGCAAGCTGCAAAACTTTGATAAGTTCCGTCAAAAGTTCCCGGAGCCAACCCAAACAACTCCTCGTGTTCCCTCGACCAAACAATGCGATTTTTCTGCACGTCCCAGTCCCAAAATCCGATTTTGGTAGCCGACAAAGCTAACTTGAGCTGCTGGTTGATTTTCCGCAACTCAATGCTAGCAATTGCCACTCGCAGTTCTCGGGCGATTTCGATTTCGCACCCCTGCCAAGGCAAAGATTTTAACCTCACAGTTTCTTGCCACAACTCAAAGGAAGTGCGAGGAGACATCACTGGGGTGCCATCCGGTTTAAATTCAATTGGCCAGTCTGGTTTACCTGCCCAGTTGACAGTTTGAATTGCTTCGGGACGGAACCACAAAATGTAATAATTTTGCATCTCGGACATGGCAAGCACCAGCAAACCGCTAGCAACTTCTTTAAATTTAGCGGATGGTCGATACAGTTTTGAGAGACAATCTGTATGAAAAACATCATTCTTATTTATTTGAGTTTTTATCCACGCAATTAAGTTTTTGATTTCTGCCAATTCCGGGGTTTTGCCGATGGCGATTAAATTTTCATTGGCACACACAACTCCACCGGTAGCGCCCACTAAGGCCAGCAATTCATCTCGGGATTTAAGTAAACCTTCTACAAAGCAGTTTTCTTGAGAAATTTCTGTGATAAATTTATGGCAAATTTCTTTTAAAGAAATTGCATAGTCCCGGTCTTCGCTATCTTGTTTGTAGCTGAGCTCTAGATTCACAAACTTTGCTATTAGTTCGCAAGCCGTTCTTGTTTCGTAGTTGACATACTTTGGTGTTTGGTGGTGACAGGCGATCAATCCCCAGAGTTTTCGATCTTTGATTAATGTCACTGTCATGCTAGCGCCAATCTTCATATTTTTGAGATATTGAAGGTGGCAAGGGGAAACTGTTCTCAACCAGGAGAAGCCCAGATCCAGGGGGATCCCGGTCAGCGGATTGCAGTCAGGAATTAGTTCTACAGGCTGATAGTGAAGATCGGGAATAAACCGAATTAAATTCATGCTGAACAGCTTTCTTGCCTGCGGGGGAATATCGGCAGCCGGATAGTGCATTCCCAATAAAGAAGCCAAATTTTCTGCTTTGTCTTCGGCGATTACTTCCCCGGCACCGGTGGCATCAAATTGATAGACGATCGCCCGATCGAACCCGATCGTCCTCCGCACCTCTTCTACCACTGTCTGACACAGCACTTGCAGGTTTGGCGTGTTGTGGATTTTGTCGATCGGCTCTTGGACTAAATGATAAGAATTGAAACAATTCCCCGCTTTTGGGGCAACAACCTGTTCTAGTTCCACAATTAATAATGAACTTGATTGATGCAGCCTCCCCTGAAAAAAAGACTTGCGGTTTTGACCTGTGAATGATAAACTGATATAGTTACGTTGATGGTCGTTTTCAACCAAAGCTTTTTCAACAGCATCAATTTCATCAAGCTCGACAAATTCATGTAAAAAATGGCCCACAAGTTCTTTCGGGTAAATGCCGATCGCCTCAAAAGTATTGTTGCTAACTTGCAAAATTTTCAACACAGGAGATTCCAGCACCAACAGGATGCCGTGAGGTTGAATCGAAGCCGGGTCATAAATTAATTCGCAGTCGCTGTTATTGTCAGCGCCTGTATCTGAGGTTAATACCATTGCTTTGATGTGATTGTGAACAGTTATCTAAATTAGCCTGTATTGTTAAATGACCGGGCTCTCCATCCCTCGACGCCACCGCGTCCGAATCCTAGAATCTAATAATCCCAAGTTTTGGCGAAAGCTTACCTGCGCCCTGAAGGACGCCCGCTGCATCATTAGATGTCAACAATCGCCTAAAAACCTTTGTATCTATCGTTTACCGTTGAGGCTCGATCCCCCTCGCATCCCCCTTCTTAAGGGGGACGAAAGAGAAGACTCTTGTCCCCCCCTTAAGAAGGGGGGTGCCAGGGCGATCGAGGGTCTGAAAACCTTTGTATTTCTCGCTTGTCGCCTAGTCTCGATCCCCCTCGCATCCCCCTTAAGAAGGGGGACTTTGATCCGCCCTCGCATCCCCCCTGATAGTCGGGGGAATCTGACTCTCTTGTCCCCCCCCTTAAGAAGGGGGGTTAGGGGGGATCGAGACTAAGCTAGAAGCGAGATTTGTCATGTATTTGGGCCGAGAATCGACACTAAACTGTCAACTGTTAACTGTCAAACGATTTTAGATTTTGGATTTTGGATTTTGGATTGGGGATTGAAGATTTTTGATTGTCAACCCTCAACCCTCAACCCTCAACCCTCAACCCTCAACCCTCAACCCTCAACCCTCAACCCTCAACTCTCAACTCTCAACTGTTAACAGTCAACTGTCAGATTACCGCTGTGTCAGAGCAAGTTTGTGCCGGAGTTGAGTGCGCTCCAAACGATTCAGGATGCGAGCAATCAATTCCGGTTCCACGATCGGCTTATTCACGTAGTCATCAGCACCCGCGACAAACATTTGACGCACAGTTTCCGACTCGGAATGAGCGGTCAAAAATAGTACGGGAAGCTTGCTCCAGCGCAAATCGTTCCGCACCGCCAAACAGAGCTCGATACCACTATAACCGGGCATCTCCACATCTAAAATTAGCAAATCTGGACAAGTGGTTTCTAGTACCTCCCAGAACTTTTCGGGCCGATCTAATGTTGTGACTTGCAATCCCCAAGGTTGTAGAATGATTCTCAGTGCCGCCAACAAATGCACGTCATCATCTACCACCATAACTTTGGCTTCAGCAGCGCCTGTCTGGTCGAGAACCTGGGCGACTGCTTTGAGTATATCTGCTGGGGGTATAGATTTGTGTAAAAAGCCGGAAGCTCCCAAACGAGCAACTTCAATTCGATCGCTCAATTGATTGTTACCGCTAAAAATCATCACTGGAATATCTGGTTTTGCAGTGCGGAGTTCGGCTAGGAAAGTAATTCCGTTTTCCTGAATTCTGGAAAATGTCAAATCCAGCAAAATCGCGTCGGGAGGCTGTTGAGAAATTGCGCTTCTTGCGGATTGCCCAGATGTGGCAACTTCTATCTCAAAGCCCGAACCGGATGCTGCTGATTTTAGTCGATCGCTCTGCAAAGTATCATCATCCACGATCAGGATGCGGCGCTTTTCGGAAACCGCAGCAACCAGCTCGTTTTCAGGTTCCGGCGGGCGATCGAAGATTTGTTTGAGCAAATGCAGAAATTCCTCAATCTGCTCAGCAGTCCCCGGTTTCCAGATGTTTTCAGTCTTGAACAACTGTTCGATTTTGCGCGCAACTTCCGAACCTTTCGGCAGCCCTAAAGTTCCCAAAGAACCGACTAATTTGTGAGCTTGCTGCTGGGCTTCGAGCCGCAGTTCGTTGTCCAAGGTTCCGGTTTGCAGTTGGGCGATCGCGCGATCGAATATCCCCACCTTTTCGATAAAATTAGCTCTTAACTTGCCCCGAATTTCCGCAACCACACTCAGGACTTGGAGGCGGCGCTCGTCATTGCTTAATTCCTGGCTTTGTGCGATCGATTCAGCAGATACATTTTCTTGACTTTTAGCAATTTCTAAAGTGGCCGGGGCAACCTTTGGACTCTCAATCTCCTCCGGCAGACTTTTGAGCCGGTAGCCCAATCCGTACACAGTTTCCACTAAATCTACAGTCATCCCCGCTGCTTTCAGCTTGTGCCGCAGCCCCTTGATATGAGCCGTTACGGCTTCTTCTTGAGGAAATTCGCCCGCCGACCAAATGCGATCGAGAATGGCACTGCGGCTGAAAATGCGCCGGGGATTTCTCAGGAAAAGTTCCAGCAGATTGTACTCTTTGGGAGTCAAATGCAGAACTTTTTCGCCATAAGTTACTTCCGTAGTGTCCGGGTTGACTTGCAGTTTTTCCCAAGTCAAAATTGTACTCGACAAACTTGCCTTCCCCCGGCGCAGCAAAGCCCGAATTCGAGCAATTAATTCTTGGAGATTAAAGGGTTTTACCACATAATCGTCTGCACCCGCTTCTAAACCTTGGACTCGATCGTTACTGCTATCTAGCGCTGTCAGCAGTAAAATCGGCATTTGGCAGCCGGACGATCGCAATTCCCGACACAAACTAATACCGTCCAGTTTAGGAATCAGCACATCCAAAACAATCAAGTCGTAATCGTAGGCTTGCGCCAACTGCAAAGCTGTTTCGCCGTCTTCTGCCGTATTCACATTGTAATTGTGAGCGTTCAGCGCTCGCGTCAGCAAATTGATTGTAATTGTGTCATCTTCTACTAGCAAAATTTTCATAAGCCCAGCCTGTGATTTGATTAATATTTGTGATTTTAAATCCAAATCTTGTGATTGAAATAGCGTTGCTAAACTCCTAATTTATTGCTATTAAGCTCCCCAAACAAATAGTTTATTTTCAAATCGTAAAATTGTTACTTTTATTTTTTTCAGACCAACCGCCAAGACGATTGTGAAGTTCTTGAAACACGAGCTTTTTTCCAGATATCGCGACAATAACTCAAGGTCTCTTCCTTTTTTATTTTCCTTCTCCTATATATATCGCAAAATTCAATCAGAGGAGCGCTGGAATTTTAGGGCTTTTTCGACTTCAGCGCCTGCTGAATTTTTTGAATCAGATATTGCGATGAATCTTGCTGCTTAACTTTGTCTTCCCACTCAGAAACTACAGCTTCAGCGTCTTCTATATCTTTAACTAAAGTATCAGCAACAACACTTTTTTTAAATTCCAATTTTTCTTTGATGGCGGTCGGTGAATTGAAATCTTTTTCCCCTATTAATTCCTCCAACTCTAACAAAGCCATTTCCGCACGATCGATCTTGATGGTCACAGATTTAGCCACATTAGCACCCGCTCTTGCTGCCTCCGTGAGTTCGTGAACGCGAAGTTTAAACCGGCTGGCAATTTGCTCGATTTGAGTCCCCAATTCAAAAGTTTTACTTGCCAGTCTGCCAATTTCCAAACTCACTTTGCTCAGACCGCTGGGCTGATTTCCCATTTGATTGGTAACTACAGCCACCTGTACTGCTAAATGCCTGACTTGTTCGATCGCCTCCCCGATGGTTCGGGAAGTGCGGTTAACCGTTTCTAGATCGTTAGCGATTGCTTTGCTAACACCCAAAATTTTATCTGTATTGTTGCAAATAGAATTAGCACCTTGAAAAGTAGCTTGAAATGCTTGGCGACCTTCCGAAGAAATTAGCTTCGCAATTTTCACAAATCGCTGATTCATTTGAGCAATTTCTTCAGCTTGTTTGACCAGTGTCACTTGCTGGGGACTCGGAGTATTCTGGATTTTTTGGCATTGACGGTGTTGGGATTTTAACAGCTCCTGGCATTCATAAAATTTTGCCTGTTCTTGTTGAATAATTCCCAGATATTTCTGTCTTTCTACTCTGTATTTTTGAATAAGCTTGTTAGCTTGATCTAAAATTTTAGACTGGGCAATCACCAGAGTACGAACGTCCAAAAGGCGGAAACTCTGATTGTCCATTACCACAATAATTGGTTCGTAAATTAAATCTTTATGCCTGTTGAAAGACGCTTGCACGGCATCCTCAACTTTCCAGTTTTCCTCCATCAGCAAAGGCGGTATTCTCATAAAATCTAACAAGGCTCGAATCGGGTGCTGCCCGTAAAATTCTACGCGCTCGGGGAGACTCATTTGCTCTCGAAATTTGACGCGAGAAATCATGCCCAATACCTGGGATTCGTGAGTAATAATCACTCCAGGCAGGTCTGGTTCTTGCTCGAATCTTTGCGCCACTACCTGTCCTGGAGTTGCAGCACTCACTTGGAAGTGGTGACACGGCAGATGTCCGATCGTGAAATCGGGGGTGAGTTGAGTTGGATTGCTCATTTACCCGGATAGTGTTAAGTAGAAGTTAACAAATTATATATTGATATTATACTGGAATAAGATTGTTTAAAGTAATGACAACTATAGGGAGAAATCAGCTCTTTGGCTCGCGGGCCTGACGACAGCCTGCCTTCTGACCGCCCAAAAACGGATACAAGCCCGCGACTTAAGTTGGGAGCAGCCCAAAATTTTAGCTCGAAGTTCCTGCTCCGGTGATTCACAAAGCTGCAAGTAAATCTAAAACTTGTACTGAGCGAAGTCGAAGTATCTAAAATCTAAAATCGACTGACTTTTTTCATCTCAAGTCTTTTGGAGCGGCCGCGTCTGCTGCGCCCCTGGTTCCTTCCCCAAAACAGCGGCATTCATATTTTGTCCTTTAAAACAACCGGGAAAATACCTAGATTGAAACCAAAAACCTTAAATCGAACTTTGCCGATCGCAACCTTTGAGGCTGCTTACCAGTTGTTACAGCAAATGGCTGAACTCCCGGGGGCGATTTGGCTCGCCGACGATGCGATCGCCAATCCCGAAAATGGGGAAGGAAACTCGTCCCAAAGGTTTGCAGCAGTGGTATCGGATCGGTTTAGCGCGCTGCTGCGGGGCGAGGTATTAGATGAGTTGGCAACAAACAAACGCAAACACACTGAAAAACATCTCACTTCGCAATTAAATGTGGAGTTGACTTTCGATCCAGGGGCGATCGCCAATTTCCTCTCTCCCCTCGCAGGCAAACTCGCAGAAATAACGCCCGCACCGCCAAGACAAATTGACATTCGCGCCCTCAAACAAGCAATTAACAACATACAGCCCAACTCCGCCGTTTTGCAAAGCGAATTCACCCTAAATTTGCTGGATATTCTCGCTACCGATACCAGCAAAAACAGTCGCCCGCCCCTACAGGTACCAACAGAAATAGAGGGAAATTCCGCACCCAAACCGATCGCTCCAGAAACGCTACAGCACCAGATTGCCGAAGCCGTCAATCACTTACAAATTGCCAGTCCCTGCATTTCATTTTGTCAGCCTGTGGAAGATGCTTTGCAGCAGCAGCTAGAACAAGAGCGACTTTTGAATCAGGTGACAACTCAAATCCGCCAGACTTTGGAATTGCCAGTAATTTTGTCAAAAGCCGTTTCGAGAGTGCGAGAGTTTTTGGATGTCGATCGCCTGTTAATTTATCAATTTGAAAAAGTGCCAGCGCCGCACAATGCCGAATTACGTAAAGAAATACCTCCCCAGTTTTCTGGATCTGCCGAAGTTAAAGTAAATTCCGGTTCTTACTTGTATTTAGGCCGCGTCACCTACGAATCTTTAGCCAGCGATGCTATCTCGTCTGTACTGAATTTTAGTGAAGGCGCCCAGTGTTTTCCCAATGGAGTCATTGACAGAGAGAAATATCGCAAAGGTTTGACTTTGTGCGTCACTGATGTGGAAATAACTTACTCTTCGCACCATTGTTTTTTAGAGTTGATGCGGCGGGCGAAGGTGCGCGCGAAGTTGCTAGTGCCGATCGTAGTTCAAGACGAATTGTGGGGGCTGCTAATCGCCCACCAGTGTACTGTGTGCGAATGGGAAGAAAGCAAAAAAACATTTTTGCGGCAAATAGCAGAACATTTGGCGATCGCCATTTACCAAGCCGAACTTTATGCAGAAGTCCAGCAGCAAAAGTGCACCTCAGAACAGCGCGTCATAGAGCGCACGCAAGAACTGCGCGAGGCCCTCGCCGCCGCCCAGTCCGCCAGCCTCGCCAAAAGCGAATTTTTGGCAGCTATGAGCCACGAATTGCGGACTCCCCTCACCTGCGTCATCGGCATTTCCGACACGCTGCTGCGGTGGTCTTACGGCAAAGTTGGCACCAAACAAGTGCCAATTGCCAAGCAGCGGCAGTACCTGCAAACAATCCGGGACAGCGGCGACCACTTATTAGAATTAATTAACGATATTTTAGATTTATCGCAAGTAGAAGCGGGAAAAGCCGTATTAAAAATCAGTGAATTTTCAATTTCTAAATTAGCTTCTCAGAGCCTGTACGCCCTCAAAGAAAAAGCTGCGGCTAAAGGCGTGGAACTAATGCAAGAACAGCGAATTAAACAAGAGTGCGATCGCTTCATCGCAGACCCCCGCCGCCTGAGACAAATTCTCTTCAATCTCTTAGGAAATGCAATTAAATTTACTCCAGAAGGCGGGCGAGTCGTCCTGCGAGTTTGGGTAACAGAAGATAAAAATCGCACGCCGGCAGTGCGGCAGCCCGGTACTGCACCCCCCGGTAGCACCGCTGTTTTTCAAATCAAAGATACCGGCATTGGAATTCCCGAAGATCAGCGATCGCTCTTGTTTCAAAAATTCCAGCAGTTAGATTCTCCCTACCGCCGCGAATACGGCGGCACCGGTCTGGGATTGGCATTAACAAAACAGTTAGTAGAGCTTCACGGCGGCGCGATCGAAGTCAACTCTACAGTTGATGTCGGCTCTACTTTTACAGTTTCTATACCAATCCAAACTAAAAGCAAAGATGAATCCACAAAATTTAAATATGAAAAATCTAATTCTTCTTTACCGCTGCACTCTTCTTCTTTGCGCGGCAGCATCGTCCTCGTCGAAGAAGATGAAGAAACTGCCATGCAGATTTGCGATATCCTGACAGCAGCAGGACTGCAAGTAGTGTGGATGATTGAAGGTTCGGCGGCCGTAGAACAAATTGAACTTTTGCAGCCCAATGCTGTGATTGTAGATATGCGTTTGCCCGGGATGAACGGCTGCGAAATAATTCAACAACTGCGCCAAAAACCAGCTACTGAAAATCTCAAAATTCTGGCTTTAAGCGCTAAGGAAATTCCTGCGGATGAAATATCTTTTGTAACGGCGGGAGCTAACGATTGTTTGGCGAAACCAATTCACCCCGAGCAATTGCTTGACAAAATTCTTTCTTTAATGGCCGGGATTAATGGATGATGGGGCATTGGGCATTGGGAAGAAGGCCAAACAGGTCATTGGGCATTGGGGATTGGGCATTTAATATAATTGAGTTTTTGTGGTGATTATGGGAAGACCTGATTTTGAGGAATTAGAGGTTTATAAGTTGGCGGAAAGTTTGGCGAATCAGATTTGGGAGATTGTTAAAAAATGGGATTACTTCACAAAAGATACGATGGGCAAACAGATCGTTCGGTCTGCTGATAGTGTCTGTGCTAATATTGCTGAAGGAAGAGGTCGTTATAGTCACTAACCCCAGCTATCAAGGTATGAGGCTTGGAAGAGGAAGATTCACCACCTTCTTAATCTGAGACTAAAACAGTGTCTAGCCTGCGTCTTTAAGACAAACTGAGCCATCTGGGAGTGGTATCCTACCAGACGTTAAGAATGCTTCCCTAGTTTTTAACCTCTCTGATGTGCCAGTGGCGAAGGGAAATATATACCTAGAAATAGGACTTACCGTAAATGTTCGTACCCGTTGTCAACAGTGAAAATAGACCGTTAATGCCGACTACCCCAAGTCGCGCAAAGCGCTGGATGCGATCGGGCAAGGCAACACCATTCTGGAAGAAGGGGGTATTTTGTGTCCGGCTAAATGTAGAACCTTCAAATCACAACTATCAGCCCATTGCGGTAGGCATCGATCCGGGTAGCAAGCGCGAAGGATTTACCGTTAAATCCAAACCACATACCTACTTAAACATCCAAACTCATGCCGTTGATTGGGTAAAAGACCGAGTTGAAGTAAGGCGAAATATGCGACGCTCTCGTCGGTTTCGGAACACGCCGTGCCGTCAAAACCGAGCTAACAGGTTGGTTAACAAAAATCGCATACCCCCATCTACTAAGTCGAGATGGCAGTGGAAGTTAAGGATAGTTAATTGGTTGACGTTAATGTTTCCGATATCAACATTTGTTGTGGAGGATATTAAAGCGCGAAAGAGGAAAAACGGACGTAAGTGGAACGTATCGTTTAGTCCTTTGGAAGTGGGCAAGCACTGGTTTTACGACCAACTCAGAAAGATTGCCCATCTTGAGATTAGATCGGGAAACGATACTTACGAACTGCGTCAAAATTTAGGACTAAAGAAATCCAAACAGAAGCTATCAAACAAGTTTGAGGCTCACTGTGTTGATTCTTGGGTGTTGGCTAATTGGTACGCGGGAGGACACATTCAACCCGACAACTCATCGCTAATTGAGATTGTCCCCCTTGAATTTCATCGCAGACAACTCCATCGCTTGCAACATTCTACTGGTCATATTCGATCTAGATATGGTGGCACTTTAAGTGTGGGTTTTAAACGCGGTTCAATCGTTAAACACCGTAAATATGGGTTCTGTTACGTTGGAGGCTGGCAAGAATCCCCAACAAAGAAAGACCCGTACCGGAAAACAATTAGCTTGCACGATTTAAAAACTGGCAAGCGTCTAACTCAAAACGCATCGCCCACAGATTGTAAATTTTTTTCCTACAACTCGTGGCGTATTGCAAATTAAATTTGTAAAGCCGTCAAGCTTATGACGGGGTTTCTACCCATAGGGCACAGGGAATAAATTACAAAAAAGCCCAATGCCCAATGCCCTGTTTGCCCTGCGGAAGCCAATTCCCTGCGGAAGCCAATTCCCAATTCCTAATTCCCAATTTCCAATTCCCCATTCCCATGATTAACTGTCAAATTCCTACAGGATTAATTGTTTCTTGTCAAGCACCTGCTGATTCGCCGCTGCACGATCCGATCGTGATTGCAGCAATGGCCCGCACCGCCATCAATCGAGGGGCATCGGGCGTGCGGATTGACACTCCGGCTCACGTTGCAGCGGTGCGACAACAAATATCGGCTCCCATAATTGGTATTTGGAAGCAGCAACTACCGGGATGCGAGATTTACATTACTCCTCGGTTTGAAGACGCGCGGGCGATCGCACATGCAGGAGCCGATATTATCGCCGTTGACGCGACTTTGCGAAACCGCCCTGCTGGCGAAGACTTAAAAACATTAATCGATCGCATTCACAGCGAATTAGGGAAATTAGTCATGGCGGATGTAGATACAATAGAAGCTGCGATCGCGGCGGCCCAAGCTGGTGCAGATACTGTCGGTACTACTCTTTTTGGCTACACTCCCCAAACAGAAAGTTTCTCGCCGCCCGGATTTGATTTGCTAGCGCAAATGGTGGCAAAGCTCAAGATTCCCGTTATCTGCGAAGGCGGAATCTCTGGGCCCTCCATGGCTAAAAAAGCATTGAATTTAGGAGCAACGGCTGTTGTTGTCGGTGGAGATATTACTGGAATTGATATTAAGGTGACAGCCTATGCGTCGGTGATAGGAAAATAAATAGGAAATTGTAGAATAAGAACTCTACGGGATTTTACGTATTTATGTATCTGCCAATAGGCATATTTATGTCGGTCACTAAAGAGCTAAAAGTTGTCATCGCTGTATCCTCCCCGAAATAATCCGGATGAGAATTAGATCTGCCTGTTAATTGAATGAAAGAGCAGATTAATTAATTAATATGGCTAGCGATTTTTCTTTTAACTCTAAAGTCCGATTAAACAAAAATACCTCGGATAATCCTGGACAGCAACGCAGTCGATCGCTCCAAGTGATGGTTTTTATGCTGATCGTCACTACATTAGTGGCGATGCCGATGTTTCGTCTAGCCGAACTGCAACTAATACAGGGAGCATACAACCGCCAGCGGGCGGAAAATAACCGCATTCGCCCTGTCTCTGTCGCCGCCACTCGCGGTCAAATTTTAGACCGCAACGGCAAAATTTTTGCAGCCAGCCGCGTATCGCGATCGGTCTATTTGTGGCCAAAAGAGCGATCGGCCTTGGAGTGGCAAGAAGTCGCCGCTACACTCGGTCCGATCGTCAAAGTTCCCGCAGCCGAAATCATCAAAAAAATCGATGAAGCAGGCTACAAATCAGCATTACCAGTGCGAATTAGTAAAAATATCGATGTCGCTACTTTCGTCGCTTTGGGAGAACAAAGCAATACTTTGCGCGGCGTTGAAATTCGCGCCGAATCGAGCCGAGACAATCCCAACCAGCAATTAGCAGCTCACCTTTTGGGATACGTCGGCGAAGCTAGTTTAGATCAATTAAAAGCCAATCCTGCATATCCGATGGGCATGATCGTCGGTCAGATGGGAGTTGAAAAATTAGCTAATCCAACTTTAGAAGGTGTTTGGGGAAACCGTTTAATTGAGGTGAATGCTAAGGGCGAGGAAATCCAAGATTTAGGTGTAAAAGATCCTATTCCCGGCAAATCGGTGCAGCTAACTTTAGATTTAGATATGCAGAAAACTGCGGAAAAAGCTTTGGGCGATCGCCTGGGTGCCGTTGTGGCGATCGACGTAAAAACCGGCGCTCTTTTAACAATGGGTAGTTGGCCCACATTTGACCCCAACATTTTCACCCGCAAGGTGACTCAAAAAGAATGGGAGCGGCTGCAAGGGCCAGAAAAACCCTTTTTAAATCGCGCTGTTCAAGGCTATCCAGTCGGGAGCACTTTTAAGATTGTCACTTCTGTCGCCGGGATGGAGTCGGGCAAGTTTTCTCCTGACTCGACTTTGGAATCATCTTCTTCAATTACGATCGGCGGAATTTCTTTCAACGAACACGGCGCAGGTAAAGGCGTCATCGGTTTCCGCGATGCTTTAGCCTACAGCAGCAATACGTTTTTCTATCAAGTAGGCATGGCTGCCGGGCCGGAACAAATGTCGAAATGGGCTAAAAAAATGGGCATTGGTGGCACTATTAATTTAGATCTTTTGGGGATAGACGGCGCCAATCACGGTCAAGTGCCGATACCGGCAGAGAAAAATAAAATGTATGGGGAAGATTGGTACGTCGGCGATACCGTCACAATGGCGATCGGTCAAGGTTTGGTACTTTGCACGCCCCTAGAATTGGCAGTGATGGTATCAACAATTGCTAACGGCGGTTCGCGAGTGCAGCCGCATTTGTTGGCATCTCAAACCAATACACCCCTCACCAAAAGAATCCCAACAGGGATTAAACCTTCTACTTTAAAGGTCATTAAAGAAGGATTGATTGACGTGGTGAAAAAAGGTACAGGCCGCGGTCTGAATGACGGTACTATTCCTTTAAGTGCTGGTAAGACAGGGACTGTGGAAATGCCCGGTCATCCTGACAATTCGATGTATGTGGGTTTTGCTCCCGCTGACAAGCCGGAAATTGCGATCGCAGTTATAGTCGAAGGCGGAGGATTTGGTGCCGTCTCGGCCGCACCAATTGCTCACGAAGTATTTAAAACCTATTTTCAAAAGCAAGGTTTTAAACCTACGAATAAGCCTTTCTAGTCCTGACTTATATTATGTCTCGTCAATTACCCGTTATAAAAACGTTTGATCGTTCGGACTTTAGTCCTCAGATGGATGTGGACTAAAGTCCGAACGATCAAACCAATCTTATTACGGTTCGAGGGGACATGATATTAATTGTTGACTGTTGACTGTTCGTATTTTATGATGTAGGGTGCGCGGGCGCACCTTTTTCAATTTCCCTCAAAGTTAATTAATATTATGTCCGGTCACTAAACGTTATCAAGTTTGATCGTTCGGACTTCAGTCCTCTCTCATTTGATAAGGACTGAAGTCCGAACGATCAAACCTAGCTAATTTGATGCTGCGTCCTGGACTTTTCGGCTAATCTGACTGTTGGCAGATACAGAGGATTTAAACTTTATTAATCCCTCTTTCTAAAATAATCATCTCC
Source organism: Oscillatoriales cyanobacterium (assembly GCA_004293365.1). Lineage (GTDB taxonomy): Bacteria > Cyanobacteriota > Cyanobacteriia > Cyanobacteriales > Microcoleaceae > Microcoleus. The sequence continues at coordinate 16,834 of RDYN01000100.1, forward strand.
GAGCCAACAACCGGACTTCTAGCTATTAACTTTCCTTCCAAGTTGGCAATTTGTAACTTGCTGAAATCGAGGGAGTTAGCTTCTTTCCACATTTGACTCGCGAGCTGATTTTGCTCTACATCGCTGAGTTTGTACCAATCTTCAGCGACTTTGACAGTCAAAAGACCGATCGAGAAATCAGCATCAACAGACTTAACTAAACCGCCGCCCAGGCGATTCGTAATGTCAGCAACTTGAGTCTGAATCGCCGCAATCAGCGACTGTTCCGGCGTCAGCGGCGGCGGGATAATTTCTACAGGTTCCGGTTTTTTCGGAGCCGCTAAATCGGGCAATTTACTTTTAAAATTAGTGGGTGCAGGCTGAGAATTTGCGATCGCCTCTGGAGATTTCGCTGTTCCCGGCGCCACCAAATCGTCAAAGGTTGGCGGTAACTGCTGTGCTGCTGGAAAAGGCGCTTTTGCTACTTTCTGGGGCGGTTTTCCCGAGAAACTGTTGAGAGTTAAACCGATCGCAACGATGAGAATTGCAGCTAACCCCGCGTTTAAAATTGGATCGGACAGCTTGGCGTTTGCAGATGCAGGTAGCAGATCCCGCACTAGCCGCACAATACTTTGCCAAAGTACACCGACTTTCTGTAAAAAACTGCCGCCGGTGGGTTTTGATACAGGCTTTTTCTCGAATTTTACCGCAGCTTTTGGCGGGGGCGCGCTGTTAACTTCCGCAGCAACAGCAGGAGTTGTTGTTGCTGAGTCAGAAGCGGTGGGCGCGATCGGCAATTCTGACTGCGACAATGGTTCTGCTGCTAATTTTTTCCCTTTTTTTCCCAAATTCCCGATCGAGCTCATCAAACCTTTGATTCCCTGATTTGTGGGAACAGCGCTGCTGGTCTTTTTAGCTGGGCTGCTAGTCGCGGCGGACTTTTTCGGCGAGTCTACCTCCGGTGTCGGAGATTGAGACGGTTCTGGAGTTGGTGGGTTTAGTTGTTCTTCTGACATTTTTTCTGCCTTGGAGCGTTACAAATATATATCTAAACAGGATAAATTTTAGTTGAGCCATCTCAGCCTTAATTTATCATTTCATTAGTTGTAACTGAATCAAAATGAGCATCAAACGCCGTCACTTTCTAATTTTAGGCAGTCTGGGCACCTTAGGTTTTGCCGGAGTCTGGAAAATGCTTCAGCTTCGGACTTCCTGGGGTACAGACGCCAATGCTGCTGAGCCTTCTAACGTTGAGGCGCAAAGGGCGATCGTCCAATTGCCGGCCTCACCGCCTATTTTACGCTTTATTTCGGTGGCCGACACCGGTACCGGGGCTGAAGGTCAGTATGCTGTAGCTGAGGCGATGGCGCAATATCACCGGGAAAATCCTTTTAATGTTGCTGTTCTTGCCGGCGACAACATCTACAATAACGGCGAAATTGAAAAAATCAATGCTGTTTTTGAGAAGCCTTATCAGCCGTTATTGCAGCAAAACGTCAAATTTTATGCTTGTTTGGGAAATCACGACATCCGCACTGCTAACGGCGACCCGCAAGTTAAATATCCGGGTTTTAATATGCAAGGTCGCTACTATACTTTTCGGCGCGATCCGGTACAGTTTTTTGCTTTAGATACCAATCACAATGCTGATTGGGAAAATCAGCTTGTTTGGCTGGAGAAAGAGTTGAGTCAAAGCACCGCACCGTGGAAAGTTGTGTTCGGCCACCACCCGATTTATTCCTCGGGCGTGTACGGCTCGAATCAATCTTTTATTAAGACTTTTACGCCTTTGTTTCAAAAGTACGGCGTGCAGGTTTATATCAACGGACACGAGCACAGTTACGAACGCACTCGCTCGATTGACGGTACGACTTATCTAGTTTGCGGGGCCGGCGCGGGCACTCGTCCGGTGGGGCGTTCTGAGTGGACGGAGCATTCTGCGACGCGCCTGAGTTTTGCGACGTTTGATGTCTATGAAGACCGGATGTTTGTCAGTTCTATCGGTACTGACAACCGGGTTTTTGACCGGGGAGTGCTAAAAGTGCGATCGGCTTAATTCACATTATATTTAGGAGCCAACAATATGAATAGGGGTTGTAGAGCCAATAAAACTGGTTTTGTTTTAGAAGCAACTGTAGAAGGTACGTTGAGAGGTCACGGATATCTCGAAATATGTCCCGAGTTGCCGAAAAAGCGCAAGCTAGATTGGCTCTTGCTCTCTACGGCAAATCCCAAGCGATATGCTAAACAGGTTTATATCGGTTCTAGCATTTACGAAACTGAAATAAATGTCGATTTTTATATTGTTGGTTCTGGTTCGTTTCCTCTCGGTCTAATTGTTGAGTGCAAGTGGCAAGAAGATAAAGGTTCCGTTGATGAGAAGTATCCTTATCTCAATTTAAATATTAAAACTTGTTATGGGGTTCCAACTATTGTGATCGTGGGCGGTGACGGGATGAGGCAAGGTTCGATCGACTGGTTCAAAAAACAAATTCCCGACAATCAAAATCTCTTGGGGGTTCACAAGCTCGAAGGTTTTATTACCTGGGCCAACAAACATCTGTAATCACGCATTACCGATCGCGATCGCCCTTTTTCCCTTCCCTACAGTTGCATTTTTTGAGGAAACTGCTATTATTTACGATAACGCAGCATTCAAATATTTTTATTTTACCAAATTGAATAAAATTTTACTCACCACTCCCATTATCTAAAATATACCCCAAAAGTCCAGACAAATCAATAGGTAATAATTCCTTTTTTCCTCGCGGATTTTGAAACCCAGTTTCTACAATAATTCTTTGTGAACACCTAGAAATATACGACTAATCAACCAGGCTTGTTGGTTGCCGATCGCCCTTTTTCCCTTCCCTACAGTTGCATTTTTTGAGGAAACTGCTATTATTTACGATAACGCAGCATTCAAATATTTTTATTTTACCAAATTGAAAGTATAATTTAATAATGGGAATATTGGTAAAAATAAAATTTAACTTACCACTCCCATTATCTAAAATATACCCCAAAAGTCCAGACAAATCAATAGGTAATAATTCCTTTTTTTTCGGCGGATTTTGAAACCCGGTTTCTCCGATTTTTTTGTTTTGTAACGATAAATATACGAAAAAACCGGGTTTCTGAGGTCACAGTTTCATTGTTTATACATCAGGGCGAGAAACCCGGTTTCTCTGATTTTTTTGTTTTGTAACGATAAATATACGAAAAAACCGGGTTTCTGAGGTCACAGTTTCATTGTTTATACATCAGGGCGAGAAACCCGGTTTCTACAACTTTTGGGTTGAATAACGATAAATACACGAAGATTGAATAACGATAAATACACGAAGAAACCGGGTTTCTGAGGTCACAGGCTGCCGTACAAAATATGTTTAGCGATAGACTTTGCAAAGAGTGTTTATTTAAACTGAACTTATTAATAATTCCTTGACTGGGCCGCGCTTGCAACTCTTAGAGTTAATTCCCCTTGCTGCTGATATTTCAATTAGTTTAGGGTGCGGAACAATCTTAAAAGCTTGACTATCGCTGTAGATTTGTTTAATGAAATCGCAGTTAGAATTAGATAGCATAACTTTGACGCCCCGTTCGGAAAGTTCTGCAAACACATTTCTCAGTTGAAGCTGTTCGGATTCTTTGAAATTATCTCGGCTGTAAGCGGTGAAGTTACTTGTGGTACTGATAGGATAGTAAGGTGGGTCAAAATAAACAAAGTCTTCGCTGCTTGTAGCAAAATCCAAAATTTCCGGGAATTTTCTGACTTGAATTTGAGCGGGCTTGAGTAAAGATGAGACCGATCGCAATAAATCTGGTTGACAAATGTTAGGATTTTTGTATCTGCCTATGGGAACATTAAATTCACCTTTGGAGTTTTCTCTGTAGAGGCCGTTGTAACAAGTTTTATTGAGGTAGATCAGCCGTGCTGCTTTTTCTGTGTCTGTGTTGTAGGAGCGCGATCGCACCCAGTAATAATACTCTTTATTGTGCTTGCTGTGTTCAGAGGCGTGCTCGAACAAAAGCTCAATCAGATCCTCAACTTTATCCCTGACACAGCAATAAGCATTAATCAACTCAGGATTAATATCTGTTAACACAGCTTGCACAGAAGGGTGCTCTTGTGCTAAGTAAAAAAATACGGCTCCGCCACCCAAAAAAGGCTCGTAGTAAGTGGTGAACTTTTCGGGAAAATAAGGTTGATATTGTCCAATCAACTTAGTTTTACCTCCCGCCCATTTCAGAAACGGACGCGGCAAGACGAAAGAATGTGCGGCAGCAGACATTTAGGTAGAAATAACAGCCCTATAATATTTATCACAACTACAACTCAATAGAAATACTTCTCTCATTCGTTACCGGAGGTCGCGTTCCGGCATTGAACAGACTCAGACCCGATCGCACGACCAAAACTTTTCGTTAGAATTATATATATTAGCACCGCCCTGGAAGAATGCCCGATCGCCCGATCGCCCGATTTAGCTCCGGCTGTGCCAAAATTGTCTAACTCGCTCACAAGTGTTACCAGTCAAAGATCGAGCTGTAACACTTTACCCCACCTGTACTCATGCAAGATTTCATTAATAACGTCTCTCGCTACCCCCGCTTTTTCATTACGATTTGTCTGGGGATTTTCTTTTTCCTGTTCGAGCGACTCAAGCCCCTGCTCGATCGACCGGCAACTGCGATCGCCCTGATTACTTCGATTGTAGCGACTTTTGTCTTTCTAACTTTTACACTGCGTGCCATGTTAGGTCTGAGTCCGGTTTAAAGGCAAAATTTCTGCCCGAAAAAGCCGGCCCCCTCTGACAAACAGTGGCCCGCAAACCAGGAACGTAGAGGGTTTGCGGGTTGCGACTTCTGAGTTTGAGTTGAAACGCTAACCCCCGAAATAAGTGCAACTCTTCGCGTGCGATCGCACACTTGGCAATAGTTGCTGCGATAGATTAAAAGAGGAAGAAAGTTACCCTAGTTATGTGAGCGCTCCTCAACCTTGGCGCAAGCAAACATTACCTCCCGTGCAGCACAACAGTTTCCGGCTATCAACACCACTGGGGAAATACTGCACCTCTGTTTCCCCCATTCCGACTTAATCCTTAGGAAGCGGCACACCCCGCCCCGCTTTCCTCTCCCGTTAACCTGACGGTATCACGAGAGTTTCCAGCGGACAAGACAGATGAAATTTGAACATATCTATCAATTTTTTCAAGACCCACCTCCTGTTTATCTCAACAAGGAACTAGCAGTGTGCTACATTCTCTCGGTGTTATTGCGCGGAGATTCCTACGGTACAGAACTCATCGGACAGCTAGAAAGGGAATTCCCCATCTACCGACTTTCTGATACCGTCCTCTACAGCGCTTTGAAATTTCTCGAAGATGAAGCCGTCATTACCGGTTACTGGAAAAAAGTAGAAGGACGCGGCCGCCCCCGCCGGATGTATCAAATCCTCCCCGAGTGGCGGCACCAAGCTCAAGACCTGGCTCGTCTGTGGCACGACTATATCGGTCAGGGAAACGGCGCGTCAGGGCGTCGCCCCCGAGCCCTAGAAACTGGTCACACGGGTTAGCCTGCGTTGAAATCCGATGGCTAAACCCTTGAGATGCGGCTGCTACTAGCAAAGCGAATTGTCGGATTGCCTTCGCTTTGCCAGCATCGCCGCACAGCGATTAGAGTAGCGATTCACTACGTCAGGACTTACGCACGGTCACTTGAGAATTAAGGATGATGGGGAGATATGGGAATTGGGTGATGGGGAGAAAAACGCATTGCTAGAAAGCTTGCCGAGAATTTGGGTTAAAAAGTGTCTGCGTAAGTCCTCGATCGCTTTCCTCTGTAAACTTATGTAAAGTAATAGTGGATAATTTCAATTACACAAACTTCTACCGATGGATACTACTGTTCTTTCTTCAACCTTTGTGATGACGCTGCTGTTGGCTGTTGGCTTGTTTTTCTTCATCAAGGCCTCAGTCAAAGATCGCATCGAACAAGTCAAGCTTGCTTCCGAGAGCGCCCAAGAGTTACTGTTAACCCAGCTACAAGAGTATTTTGCTGCTAGGGCTTACCGAGTTGCAGCCGTTGATGCTCCCAACTATAAAGTCACCTTTGAGGGTTTTGTGCGGCCGAGTTGGTTTTTAGCTATCTTTTTAACTTTGTTGAGTGCAGGCGGCGCTTTGTGCTTGGGACTGGTTTTAGGAATGCTAGTACCGCAGCAAGGTAAAATTTTCCTAGGTTTGGTACTGCTGTCGCCGTTGACGGGGGTATTTTACTGGAAAAAAGCCGGACGCTCCGAGCAAGTCCTTCTCAAACTCGAATCAGTTGCTGACTCGGAAAGCCCAACTAAAAGCTTTGTTACTGTCAGAGCTCACCGCGACGAACTAGCAACAATGCAAAAAGCTTTAAATTTGAAACCGCTGGAAGATTAAAAGTTTGGCGCGAAACGTTTTTTGATATGCTAGATGCCGTGCTTCGACTTCGAGCCGACAAAAGGATTGCTGCTGGCAGCTCTGTCGTTGGCCCGAAAGTTCGATCGGGCACAGTCAAACGATTTTAGATTGTGAGATTTTAGATTTATTCTACAGATGAATCTGGGAGCTTTAATTTTCGTCTCAAATTTGGGGTGGATCGCAAATCGATTCGGGGCTTGTATCCGTTTTTGGGCAGAGTCAAAAAAAACCATTATCCTGAGAGTGCCAATTGTGCCGATCGCCCTTTCAAGGACGATCTATCCTGTTGCGATGGCTCCTTACACCTTAACTTCCCAAGGATTTTTCGCGTAAATTTCAGTTGGCACTCCCCAGACAATGAGAACTCTCGCGCTTTTGTTAAAAGAGCTAGAAAAACATTGCTGTCAATGTTTTGACCTAAACATTTCGATCTATGCGCGACTGGCGGACACCGCAGGAATTTTTTCTGCGGTTGCTTCCAGCATCACCTTTAAGCTGGGAAACAAGAAATGGTTCTCTTCTACGTATTGGGCTCCGAACAAACCTTTTTCAGCCCAGAAGTATCTGTCGGTGGTATGCTCGTTACGCTTGACCAACAGTAAAGCTGGGGGAGCAATGCCTTCGGCATGGATGAACTTGCGAGCCGCTGTTACGGGTTTATCTTCGCCGCTCTCGATGCTATATTGAGGCACACACTCTAAAATTCTGCGTCCTTCTTGTCGGCGGCGACTTTTGCGCTTGCGTCTCCTGGCCAATTTCTTTACCTCCTCTGTGAGCAGACAGTGTGAGCAGACAGTATGAGCAGACAGGTTTTGACATACTCCCCAGCCCTAAAGACATGGGGATTCTGGTGGATTCAAACAGCTTTTCTCAAGCACAGCTTGTCTGATATTGCCGAGCATCCTCGGTTGATGCCCCAACCTATCTCAGATTTTTTGGATTATAGAGTTGAGACCGGATTTTTACATCTGGCGAATCAACAATAATATGATTCAATCATCAAAGCTGTCCCGATCGGACGTGGCTTTAGATCCAATTTTTAGGTAATCATAGCTACCAAATCCGAGGCCAGTATATCCGTTCTAGCTCTAAACTTCAAGTGTTTTTAATATATCGACATAATCTTAACATTCGTGTCGATCGACAAAAGTGCAGCGGTTGTGGTAATGTGGGCCGGAACTTGCGGCATCAGCCAAGCTTGGGGATTTGTGGAAGATAGGCAGGCGGGGCTTTAAAGCAATGGTGTTTGTGAAAGCTGAATCCTGGGAACCGATCGGCCTGCAATCACAGCCCACAGACGAGAAATTTAACAGTCTCCAATCTGTAATGGGGGGCCGAGCAGTTGTAATTTACTTAAAATTCCGTTAGAGATCTTAATGTGGCGCTCATGTTAATGCCAGCCAGTTCAGAATTTGTCAAGCTTTGTCGATCGCAGGTGGCGATCGCCGTCAGTTTGGGCGCGACATTCAGCGCAGTATATCTGACACAAGAGCTGGTAGAAGGCAGCGAGGCAAAGTTGGTGCCGATCGCAGTTTATCCAGAAAGCTCAGTCGAACCAGAAAATCAGGAGTTGAGGCTGGAATCGGCTGTAAGCTCGACAGTGAAACCGATGCCGCGGCGGTTGGCTGCGCCGGCTTTGGCTGTGGAAGCATCAACCGCGGGTGCGATCGCGCCCGAGCCGCTTCCGGGTTGTGAAAACCGGGACAATCAGTGCCAAGGCCCGGAGAATGTGTGGCAGCAACGGAAGCAAATTGTGACGCCTCTGATACACGAGGGAGCTGTCATGGGACTCCTGGTCAGCGGTAGGCAAGACAGGGCTTGGAACGATCGAGAGGAGGCTCAGATACAACAAATTGCTCGCACCTTAGCCCTAGCCTGCATTTTAGACCAGCGATCGCAGTGGATGCAGCAGGAATTGGGATCTTCTCGGCAAATCCAGGCTCAGGTTTACGACACGATGCACAACTTGCTGCACCAGTTCAAGAGTCCGCTGACAGCGCTGCGAACTTTTGGCAAACTGTTAGCGCGCAGGCTGGTACCAGAAGACAAAAACCGCAGTGTGGCTGTTAGTATTGTCCGAGAGAGCGATCGGCTCTCTGAATTGCTCGGCCAGTTCGATCGCACAGTAGACACCGGCGAAGCAAATCTCAGACTCCCATCAGGCACTTCAGAAACAGCAACATCCAATATCGAATTAATCCAGCATTCTCCTCTGTCGCTGTCGCCTGCGGCCAATTTGGACGAATCCTGTGCAGTGCCAGAAGTCTTAAAACCGCTGTTAATTTCCGCTATGGCGATCGCATCGGAAAGGCATCTGTCATTGTTAGCCGACATTCCGGCGGATTTACCACCAGTCTCGGCGAGCGATCGAGCTTTGCGCGAAGTTTTGAGCAACCTAATTGACAATGCTTTGAAATATACCCCCGCCGGCCGCCAAATTTATATTAAAGTAAGCTACGAAGCGAACCACCGCCCCTTACCTGCCATAGCAGTTGCAGTCAGCGACACAGGTTCCGGCATTCCCCCCCAGGATTTAGAGCATTTATTTGAGCGACACTACCGGGGAGAAAAAGCTCAGACAGAAATTCCCGGTACAGGATTGGGTTTGGCGATCGCCCGCGATTTAGTCCGCCAAATGCAAGGAGAAATCCAAGTATTTTCCCCAGTAAATCCGGAATGGCTGCCATCTAGTGCAGCTCATTTATATCCAACGGATAGCGGCACTACATTCGTCGTTTGGCTGCCGGTAAAGAAGGAGAACAACTGTTTGTAGTGCGGACTTCAGTCCGCTCTTCGGTTGCGGACTGAAGTCCGCACTACAAGCCTTACTTATTGGGGTCAATAGATCGGACATGATATCATTGCCAATCTAAAATTAAAAATATAAAATAGTCTCACAAACTCTATACCTGGGAAAAACCATATAAAGCATCTGCCTTTATTCGATAAAATTCCCAACTTTTCAACTTTTTTAGAAAAGCTCAAAAAACACTTTTTTACCGTACCATTTTTAGTTATTTTCAACACTCTGACTGTCTTAATTTTAGGCGGGCTGAGCCTGTACGCCAAACTCAACAACCAGGGAGACGGAGTTGAACGCCTCTTTAGCGATCCTTTTAATTCCTGGTTCCCTTACGAAGGCCTTCTCACGGGAATTTCCGAAGTCCTGTGGTGCATCCCAGTCGCAATTTGTGCCTTTACCTTCGGAGTTTTGCGCCAAAAAGACCCGCGCAGTCGATCGGCAATATTCTTCTTTTTTAGCGCTTTACTGCTGGGAGTCTTTTTCCTGGATGACAGGTTTCGGATGACGTTGATTCTTTCTCGGTTGGGAATATCTAAGAAATTAATTTATTTGTGTTATGGTAGTGGCGTTTTCCTTTACGCATTTAATTTTTGGCCATACATCAAAACCACTCCTTACCTGCCCTTAATCGCCGCATTCCTCTTATTTGCTATCTCGCGGTTTGAGGATATTATAAATACTCGAAGTCTAGGAGTACACGCCATGTTAGAAGATGGCACTAAGTTATTAGCTCTTCTGAATTTAGCTTTGTACTTTTGGCACGTATGTCATCAAGAAATTTGGCGAAATTTGACAGTTGATAGTTGATAGTTGACAGTTGACAGTTGACAGTTGACAGTTGGGAGTGGGTAGTGGGCATTAATCAGTCGTCATTAGTCAGTAGTTAGATGGAAAAATCAAGAAATAAGCAAGATAAGCTATTGACCAATGCCCCATGCCCAATGCCCCATGCCCCATTCCCCAATTACCCATTCCCAATTACAAACAAACTTTTCAGGTTTTTTTTATTCCTCTGGTTAAAACTGTCAGGCAATCCCCGAAACCGCTGGAAATTGGGAAATTGAAACCCGCGAACATCAGCCAGTAACTTTGGCGTAGATTTTACCGCCGAAGTTGCAGCATGAAAGGCAATTTCTTTCTCTACTGTTAACACATTTCCGTAAAGATTGGCAATTATTTCTTGACCCCCGACAGTCATTTTCAAATGCTGCAATCCTTCTTGAATGTAGGGATACACAACATTCCAAAAAAACTTGGGATAGCCCGATCGCAAATCTGCCGGATGGCGGTAGCCTAGATTTTTATTACTACCTATTTCTTCAAATTCATAAAACAGCGCCGGTATTTTTTGCAAGTAGCGGGGGTCGCTGAGTTGACCGAGCAAATCTGCTGCCCGCACTAAGCCGGCATAGTTGCCAGTACAAGAGTGTTCTTCGTCATTAGGTACGGGAAAGCGAGTCAATTCAATATTTCCCATAATAGCCTCCGCATCGATCAAATCATGACCAACAAAATGTTCTTGCACGAACATTTTCCCTCTGTCTACGTGATAGGGAGTTAAGCTAGCATCAGTTGTACCCGATTCTAGATAAATTGTATTGTTATCTATGCCAGTGGCATACAATCTTTGGCTTTGTCGATCTTGGGGGCAGATTCCTTTGACGTAACCGATATCGTGGCACAGCCAAGAAACGATCGCCTCCAGCCAATTTTCTCGGGAGATGTTTCCTTCGCTGAGGTATTTACCGCGCAATATTTCTTGCCCTACTAAGGTGACAAGAACTGTATGTTCGACATTGTGATAAAGAGCGTCGCTGCTGGCAATTTTTTCTAAAGCTAGGCTGACAACCTGTTCGATAAGTCGGGCGCTGTCAGATTTAATGTTCCCGTAAGTGTTTCGGTATTCGGCTTTTAAGCTTTCAGTTAAGGAACTGATGATGACTGTGGTGGGGTTCAACATTTGTAGTTACCTTGATGGCGGGTGATTGCGAACTATTGCATATTTGCAATTAGTCTGTCAGAGGAGTATTTTTTTTTCAAGAAGTCATTTGTGCAGTCAATCTAAAATCTAAAATCTAAAATCGATCGACTGGCTGTTGGTTTTTATTGTCACCGATCGCAATTGGCGATCGCAACCAGAAAAGCTCATAATTTTGACAGTTTTTGCACCCCAGCAATTTCCCGCTGATTGGGGATCTACGGCAATACCTCATAAAAACTCATAAAACCTCAGGAAAGCGAAGAAGCAGCTAATTCGACTCGGAATTGGCCGTGCAACCCCTCAGCTCGGCTTTTGGCTTGAATATTTATCCGCGAGGCTATACAATTTATCAAAAGTCTTGCTATCAAGGAAGTGTTGGATTTCTTTGCTACAACCAACCTACAGCAGGCAAGTTCCCAAGCCTGACAGCCATCAGCGATTCCCCAATCTAAAATCTACAATCTACAATCTAAAATCTACAATCGAAATACCTTAGTAGAAAAATGAATATTAAAGAAGCTTTAGAATTTATAGAAAACTCAGTTCACCTCAAAACTGGCAAACACCTCAACGATTTGGAAAGGCAGGTTTTTATCGGGACTTGGCAAGGACAAACCTACGAGCAGATTTACCCATTAAACCCGGAATATGTCGAAAAAGATGTAGGATACAAGCTGTGGCAGAAGCTGTCAAGTATCTTGGGAGAGAAAGTTACAAAAAAGAACGTGCGAGGAGCCATAGCTCGCTCGATCGCGCGGCAGGAAATGCGATCTGCAGAGCATCTACAACAGCCTTCCCAGACTGAGCCGAGAAATGCGAAAAATCAGGGAAAACAAGTTTTTATTAGCTATTGCAACCAAGAACCCGATCTGAGTTTGGCACTGGAGCTTGCGGAAGGCATAAATGGGACGGGACACCAAGTATTTGCAGCAAATATTGGGGCGGTTTATCCCGATCGCGAATCAGCAAAAAACTGGCTTTCTCAAATTGACTTTCAATTAGAACAGTGTGACTATTTTTTGTTGCTGCTGTCTGGGGAAACGGCAGTTAGCGAAATAGTCATGGAAGAATTGCGGAAAATCAAAGAATTGCGCTACAGGCGCCTACATTCGGCGCCTGCCGTGTTGCCAATTCGAGTCAATTATCCCCCCAGCATACGGCTAAACCACGACTTGCGGAACTACATCAACGATACTCAGCAGCGCGAGTGGACATCGCCGGCTGACACGGCACTGCTGCTACAAGAAATCAACCAAATGCTGTTAGAAACAGTCGCTGGAGAAAGCACAGTACAGCCAGCAGGTACAGCGCAAACAGATACAGAAGATGACATATCCGCAGGATTTATAGTTAATTTAAACCTGCTGGCGCCAGAGCATTCTTTCCCTAAAAGTGCGGCCAATACTGTAACCATTTCTCGGACTCTGCCACTTTCAAATCCTCCATCACCCGCCGCAGAGCCGCAGATTCCCCAAGGACAAGTCAGGCTGGATTCGGCTTTTTATGTCGATCGCGTTCCCTGGGAAGCTCAGTGTTACAAGGAACTTTTGCAGCCGGGAACTTTAATTAGAATTAAAGCACCGAGACAAATGGGTAAAACTTCGTTAATGGCGAGGATTCTTTATCAGGCAAAAGAACAAGGCTACCGCACTGTTCCTCTGAGTTTTCAACACGCAGATGCTGCGTCATTTACCAATCTCAATGCACTGCTGAGGTGGTTCTGCACCAAGATTACGCGCAAGCTGCGTTTGCCTCACCAAATTGACGATTATTGGACGGATACTTACGGCAGTAAAGATAATTGTACGGCTTATTTTGAAGATTGTTTGTTGTCGGGAAACAATGCACCGCTGGTTTTGGGATTGGATGAAGTCGATCGCGTTTTTCAGTATCCTACAATTGCTGATGATTTTTTTGGACTGCTAAGGGCTTGGTATGAAGAAGCGGGCTATGGCGACAGCGATAGCGAACTGTGGGCAAAACTGCGTTTGGTGGTGGTACATTCAACAGAAGTTTACATTCCGCTGAACGTAAATCAATCGCCTTTTAATGTTGGACTGCCAATAGAATTGTCCGAGTTTAGCGCCGAACAAGTGGCGGATTTAGCGAGAAGGCACGGGCTGAATTGGCAAATAAATATAGTGGAAAAGTTGATGAATATTGTGGGCGATCATCCGTATTTGGTGCGAGTAGCATTATATCACATTGCTCAAGAATTTGCTCTTTTTAATCGAAGATTTTCAGGTTCTGCAAAAGAACAAAAAGATTTAGAGGAAAGTTTAGATCGACTTTTAGAACTTGCTCCTACTGAAGCGGGAATTTACGGCGATCATTTGCGCCGTCATTTGTGGAATTTGCAAGAACATCAGGAGTTAGCAGCGGCTTTTAGCAGGGTGGTAGCAGCTACTGAACCTGTAGAGTTAGAATCTGTGCTGGCGTTTAAGTTGCACAGTTTGGGGCTGGTGCAGTTGCGGGGAAATGAGGTAACTGTGCGCTTTGAGTTGTACCGTCAGTATTTTGGCGATCGGCTAAAATGTATTTAAGATTAATCTAACTTACAACACTCTTGTTGGAGGTAATAAAATGCCGTCTCCATTTCCAGGGGTAGACCCTTACTTAGAAAATCCTGAATTTTGGCCGGAAGTTCATCACCGCTTAATTACGGCGATCGCCGATGCGATCGGGCCTGCGCTGCGCCCGAAATACCGGGCGGCAATTGAAAAGCGGATTTATTTGAGCGAGGCCGAAGATAGCGATTTGTTGGCAATTCCTGACGTGACAGTATTCGATCGCCCGTCCACCGCCAGCCCATCTGTTATGACTGCAACGCTGCCCCATTCTGAACCGATGACTGTTACCGTACCAATATTGGAAGAAGCTAGGGAAGGCTATTTAGAACTCCGAGAGGTAGGTACAAATCGGGTAATCACAGTCATAGAAATTCTTTCGCCGAAAAACAAACGCACTGGGAAAGGTCGAGAGGCCTATGAAAATAAGCGACAAGAAGTGTTGAGAAGTGCCTCTCATTTAGTAGAAATTGACTTGCTCAGGGCCGGGAGACAAATGCCTGTAACTGGCGGGACTAACACGGATTATCGCATTTTAATTAGCAGGGCGAATCGCCGTCCAAAAGCTCAATTGTATGCTTTTACGGTACGAGAAGAAATTCCACCATTTTTCTTGCCATTGCAGCCGGGAGATACAGAATTTCAGGTAGATTTGCAAGCTTTGTTCAGCGGTGTGTATGACAGAGCGGGATTTGATTTGTCGATCGACTATGCTCAGCCACCCGTGCCGCGACTGAAGGAAGATGATGCTGTTTGGGCTAATGCACTTTTACAGGAAAGAGGAGTTATATGATTTTAGATTTTAGATTTTTGTTCGTAGTGTGGACTTTAGTCCGCAAAATGGAGCGGACTAAAGTCCACACTACAAACCGTTTTTGTTATGGCGATCGATCGGATCTGATATAAAATACTATCATTAAGTTAAGAAGAGTAAAATTTTTGATTTCCTTTGCATTTACCATCACTGGTACGCCAGTTTCTTTACAAACAAATAACCGAGCGTTACTTCAAGAGTGGAAAGCTCAAGTGCGCGAAACGGTTGCCGAAGCCTTGCCGATCGGAATGGAAGCTACTAGCGATCCAGTTCAAGTCATCATCACTCATTATTGCATTACTCAAACATCAGATTTAGATAACATCATTAAACCGATTGTAGATTCCATGAATTCTCTAGTTTACATTGATGACAGGCAAGTTACCGACCTCACAGTAAAACGGCGCAAACTTAAGGAATTAGTTGATTTTACTGCGATATCTCCTTTGATAGCCGAAGCGTTGGCTGCGGGGCAAGAATTTATCTATGTTAAAATTGACCTACCAACCGAGCCGATGGAGCTAAATCGATGATAGCAGCACTAGAAAAATTAGAAGCAACAGAAATTGTAGAGATTGCCGATAAATATCGCCAGCAAGGTTATCAAGTTTTGGTAAAGCCGAGGGATTATGACTGGCAAAAGTTTATTGCGAATCAGCAAATAGACTCGATAATTTGCACGGTTAAACAATCGGTCATCGCAGCATTAAAACCCCGTTCTCACGAGTCAAAAACGCAAAAAGATTTAGAGGAGGAGGCTAACGCGAGTTTGTATGACTATTCTTGTAAAGATGTAGAAGATATTCATTTTTACATGAAAAAAGCATTAGAAATGATCGAAAAAGGTAATTTCGAGCTTGCTACCTGTTCGATCGGATCTACGGGTGAAGCAGTGATGCGGATGGTAGCCGAACACCACTCGATTAATTTTGAAATTCAAGAACCGCCCATTTTGGCTCAAACATTCCTGGCTCACGGTTTGATGAATGGGGAGGATTATGAAGTTTTGGTGAGGGCGCTGGAAATTCGCGATCGCGTGATTTTCCAGCGAGAAAAGGTTACTGTTGAACTCAGTTTGGCGCGCCGTGCTTTTGAAGCATTGCAGCGTCTTTTAAGTCAATCGGGGCAAGTTGAAGGGTAATGAGGCTCTCAAAGGGCGATCGGCTGTGTATTCTACTCATTGAAAACAGGTTATGTATCAAGAAAAAAGCTCAGCCTACACTTACAAAGTTGGTGGACATTTGCCTCTAGATGTTTCCACTTATGTAGTACGAAAAGCGGATTCTGAACTTTATCAAGGCTTAACAAATGGCGAGTTTTGTTACGTGCTCAATTCTCGCCAGATGGGTAAAACTAGCTTGCGCGTGCGAACTATGCACAAGTTGCAAGCAGAAGGTATTGCTTGTGCGGCGATCGATCTAACTAAAATCGGTTCTCAAGATATCAATCCCGATCAGTGGTATGCAGGGGTAATTAGACGTTTAGTTACCAGTTTTAAGCTCGATTTGAATTTGAGATCCTGGGTGCGCGAGCGGGAATTTTTGCCGCCCGTACAGCGCTTGAGCGAGTTCGTAGAACAAGTTTTGCTGGAAAATATTCAGGGTAAAATTGTCATTTTTGTTGATGAAATAGACAGCATTTTGAGTTTAAATTTTCGGGCAGATGACTTTTTTGCATTCATCCGTGCTTGCCATGAATTCGATCGCCTGACTTTTGCTTTGCTGGGGGTTGCGACTCCTTCGGACTTGATTAAAGATAAATACTGTACGCCTTTTAATCTCGGCCGCGCTGTCGAATTGTATGGCTTTAAACTGCACGAAGCTCAACCTCTGGTGCAAGGTTTAGCAGGGAAAGTTAGCTATCCTGAGTCTGTTGTAGAAAATGTGTTGATTTGGACGGGAGGACAGCCGTTTTTAACTCAAAAAATTTGCAACTATATTTGGCAACAAGCCGAAAATTTTCCGGCAAAAATCCCTCAGGATAAATCTTCGATCGCAGATTGGGTGGAGAATTTAGTACAGACGCAAATTATTGACAATTGGGAAGTTCAAGACGAACCGCCGCATTTGAAAACAATTCGCGATCGCATTCTCAGAAGCGGACAGCGTACTGAAACTTTGCTTAAGATTTACCAGCAAATTTTAATTGCTTCTGACTCGTGCAGCGAAGCTAAAATTCCCGCTGATGAAAGCCTCGAACAAATGGAACTGCGATTGTCTGGTTTGGTTGTGAAGCGAGGGGGGATTTTAAGTATTTATAATAAAATCTATGCCTCTGTATTTAATCGAAATTGGACGAAAAAAGCTTTGGCTGCTCTGCAACCAGACTTTAAACAATTAGTTGCCCATCAAGAACACAAAGTCCTATCTATGCTCAACAGTATGGAAGGCAGAGATTTTGAGGATGTGCTCTATGAAATTTTGGGTTCGATTACTATTAAACTAGGGGAATTGATGAGTGTCGATCGCATTACAATATTTTTTATAGATAAAGATAAAAATGAACTGTGGTCGATTATTGCCAGAACGACAAACAGCAATTCGACAAAGATTCAAATTCTGGCTAACAATCCAACAGCAGGCAGAGTGACAATTTATAAAAAAGCTGTCAGCATTCCCAGCGATTTATCGGAAACTTGGTATTCAGATGTAGTGGAAGAGCAAGATAGAAAGACTGGTTACAAAATTTACAGCAATTTGACCTCACCTATGTTGAATGAAAAGGGAGATATATTTGCTTTTGTGCAGTTGGTTAACAAGCTAAAAGAACAGCACAATCCGGCAGGAATTTTTTCTGAAAAAGTCGAGATAGAAGGGTTTACAGAAGTCGATCGTACTTTAATCGGGAAGTATGCTCCAGCTATTCAGCGGTTGTTGGAAAGGTGTCAATCTTGTTACAAGTTAACTCAAAGATTGCAAGCTTCAGAAGCTTTGACGGAAGCAACGCGATCGGTCTCTCAAAGCAGTTTGGATTCGGAAGAAATTATCACTAAAGTGATGGAAGCTGCTAAAAGATTGATGAATGCCGATCGCAGTACGCTTTGGCTTTTAGAACGCGAAACAGGGCAACTGTGGACAAAAATCCGCTTTGAAGATGGCTCGGTTCGCGAACTCAGGATCGAAGTCGGACAAGGTTTTGCGGGTCAAGTTGCTGACAGCGGCAAACCTGTAAATATTCCCTTCGATTTGTACGAACATCCCGAATCAATAACTGCAAAACAAACCGATCAAAAAACCAAATATCGTACTTGCAGTTTGTTGTGTATGCCTGTTTGCAGTCCTGACGGTGAATTAGTTGCTGTGACTCAATTAATTAACAAAAGAAGACCGGGAGATTTCCCGGAATATGACCCGGAAACGTGGCCGGAAGCACCGGAATGCTTTCAAGACAGCTTTGATGCTAACAGTCAAAAGTATATGCAAATTTTTAATACTCAAGTCGGGGTGGCGCTGCACAATGCGAGACAATTTGCGGCGATGAAACAGCAGGCTGAATATCACCCCCAAAATGTGGTCAGCCAAACTCTGGCTATGCTAAATCAGGTGATGGACGGTCAGGGTTTTGATGATATTCTTGATGCTACTTTGCGATCGATTACTTTGAAAATGGGTAAGTCTTTGAATGCCGATCGCACAACAATTTTTCTTTTGGACGAAGAAAAAAATGAGTTTTGGTCGATTATTGCTGAGGCTGATGTTGAGGGCGATCGATCTTTAGAAATTCGCGTTGCCGCAGATAAAGGAATTGTCGGTCATGTGGCCTGCACCAAACAAAGCATCAATATTCCGTTTGATTTTTACGACGATCCGCGATCGGAAACGGCAAAGGCATTAGATATCAAAAATGGCTATCGAACTTATACTATGTTAACACTTCCTTTGTTAAATGACCAGGGGAATTTAGTTGCGGTGATTCAGTTAATTAATAAAATCAAACAAATGGATCGCCCTGGGAGTTGGTCTTTGTCAGAAAAGATTGATTTGGAAGGGTTTACAAAACAGGATGAAGAGCGATTTGCGGAAGATGCGAACTTGATTCAAATGATTTTAGAAAGTTTCCGTACTTTTCATAAAACAGCCAGAGGACAAAGAGTTGCCGCTGCTTTGATGGCGGCTACTCGTTCCGTCAGCCAAAGCAGCTTGGAAATTGATTCGATTCTGCAACGTGTGATGGAATCTGCTAAAGAGTTGATGAATGCAGATCGCAGCAGTTTTTGGGTAATTGATAGAGATGCCAATCAATTGTGGACAAAGATTATTTTGCCCGACGGTACTTTTTTTGAATTGCGAGTGGCGATCGGGCAAGGTTATGTGGGACAAGTGGCCCAAATGGGAGTTCCTCTAAATATACCGTTCGATCTTTATGATTATCCGGGTTCTGAAACTTCTAAAAAAACGGACGAAAAAACCGGATATCGGACTTGCAGTTTGCTTTGTATGCCTGTTTGGAATCCAGACGGGGAGTTGATTGCTGTGACGCAGTTAATTAATAAGATTAAATCGGATGGTGAGGATAAATCGATTGAATTATCTAAGCAAAATGTGCCAGAGCGTTTTCAGGCAAGTTTTGACCAAAGCGATCAAAATTATATGAAGATTTTTAATAATCAAGTGGGGGTGATTTTGCAAAATGCAGAATTGTTGGCGGCGGTTAAGCGGCAGGAACAAACTTTGAGAAATAATTTGAGTTCGCCCGGTGATTAGTATATTTAAAGAACAAAGAAGACATTTCGGTAGGTTCGTAGTGAGGACTTTAGTCCTTAGGTTCGTAGTGAGGACTTTAGTCCTTCTTTCTGAGGAGTAAAGTCCTCATACCATTTTTCTTTCTCCGCTGCATAGAATAGATCCTTTACCGGAAAGGATTTTAGGCGAACCAGGTCGTGGAGCTTCATACTGAATTGGTATCAGTCTTTTCCATTCCTAAGCCGTTTGGTGCG
>RDYN01000014.1 GCA_004293365.1 Oscillatoriales cyanobacterium
TTAAAAAAGCCTCAAATGATTGCTATGCAATCATTTGAGGCTTTTTTGATTCTGAATTATTTTGAAATTAAATCCGATCGAATATCTGCGGAATGTGGGATCTACGGTAGCGTTTCCAGCGGCACAGCTTGGCGGTTTCTCAAGCTGGAAGGGCAAATAGTGACGATCGATCTTACCGACTATCCGCTACCTCCAGTCGATAAAATATTGGGATTTTTAGTCTGGATGGTGAGCCAAAATTAGCATATATCAAATTTGCGTTAAAAATCTGCGATCGGAGTCGGCAATTTCAACCATTACTAAACAACCAAAGTCCGAACAGAAGGGGAATCAAAAGAAATAATTCAAGGCGATCGCGAAATCTTCTCGCTTAACAGGTAAGATGCCTGTTCCACAATAAAATTCACTCTTTGTGGAATAAGCATCTTGCTGTTCATAAAAGACTTATTAAGAATGAATGATGCAACATCTCATATCTTATTCGACTACCTGAGATTCCACACGCCTGTATTTACCCGCCAAACGTTCTCGACGCTGGCGGCGGTTGTCAGCTTCAAATATAGCGATTAATTCATCCAGGTTTAAAGTCAAAGCGTCAAGCTGTTGGCAGACTTCACGCATCTTGTCAACGTGTCGCTTTCTGGTTTCAGCGTCGGGGATTCTAGGTTGTTGATTCATGGCAAATTCCAATCCATTTTGATTTCTCGGATAGTTGCTTCTGAGGCATCGACAGCCGCCTCTGTTTGTTCTATCGTTCTATACAGAAAGTTTAACGTATCCGCAGCCGCAGCCGGTTGAGATTCTGCCACCTGTTGCAAAAGCCTGTACAAACGATTGTAAGGGTTTCTCAACCTTTCCTTAATATTATCCAGGGATTCTAGTTCGGGGAGTGTCGCTTCTGTCTCGCCAAACTGCTGCATGAATATATATTCTGTGGCGGTTGTCTCGTTGAGGAGTTCCACTAGCCGTCGCTGCAATGTGAAAATTGTGTTCAGGATGTCATCAGGTAACTTTGCCATTGTGGGAGCATCTCAGTTTTGCATTTACAGTGCTGTCGTGAGATCAAAAAAGGTTCGTAGTACGGACTTCAGTCCGCTCTTTAAAAAATGCTTCTTGCAAAACTGAGATGCTCCCGCCATTCTCCTTGATTTTTAGGGATAACAACTTAACACAATATATCAGAATGTTTGCTTCCTATCATTTTAGTTGCGATCGAGAGCGATCGCACTTTTAACTTACCACATTTCAACCCGCTCAAAAGTATCCAGTTTACAATCCTTTGGATCGATTCGTGATGTTGCTTTCTTCAATCCTAAAATCTAATATAGCAATCCTTGCAGGAGTCGTAAATCTTTTTACCCCACCCCAACCCTCCCCTTACTAAGGGGAGGGAGTAAGAAATTCACAAATGATTGAGGACTGCTATATCTAAAATCGATTCACTTCCCTGCTTCGCCAATAACGCACTTCCATAGGCAGCCGCCGTCTGAACAGGCGTTTCAACAGGCACTTTCAAATAACGCTTTCTGATCGCACTCCAAACCGGATTTTTGGCGCCGCCGCCAGCAGTATAAACCTTTGTCAAAGGAGTTGCGCCCAACTCCTGCAATAATTGATATCCCCGCGCTTCAATCCGCGCGATGCTTTCTAGCAAACCGTGCAGAAATTCCACAGAATCAGCCGGACGCGGTTCTAATTTCGGCGGCAAATTCGGGTCATTAATTGGAAAGCGATCGCCCTTTTTCAACAACGGGTAATAATCCAGCAAACTCTCTTGCTCTGGATCGATTTGTGTGCTATAATTCGCCAATTCAGCATCAGTAAAAAAGTGCCGCAGCACCGCACCTCCCGTATTAGAAGCGCCTCCAACTAACCACATATCCCCCCCCGCCCCCTCTTCAAAAGGGGGGGAGAATATATTAGAGAATCTGTGGCTGTAAATCCCGTATCTAGCATCATCTACGCGGGTATGACTTAACAGTTTCACGGCTAAAGTTGAACCGAGAGAAGTTACTGCTTCCCCCGGTGAATTGACACCGCTTGCTAGAAATGCTGCAATGCTATCGGTTGTGCCAGCACAAACTGTACAATGGCGTGGAAATCCGAAGCGATCGCCCACTTCCTCTGTAACTTTCCCCACAGGCGTACCCGGTGCGACAACTTGTGGCAATTTAGGCATTGCAGCGCCCGCAATTCCCTGGATCAACCAATCGGGATAGCACAAAGTATCAACATCGAAACCGAGTTTTAAAGCATTGTGATAGTCGCTAATTCCTAA
Organism: Oscillatoriales cyanobacterium; assembly: GCA_004293365.1. GTDB lineage: Bacteria > Cyanobacteriota > Cyanobacteriia > Cyanobacteriales > Microcoleaceae > Microcoleus. The sequence continues at coordinate 2,279 of RDYN01000014.1, forward strand.
TTTTCCGTGCAACAAAAACGCCAGCCAATCGGCTTGATGCAGGAAAACCGTAGGGGCGGTGGATGGTGCGTGCCCGCCCAAATACTCCTGCCACCAGAGGAGTTTGGCGAGACTGGATGTGGCGCTTAAGACTGTGTGGTTGGCTGGCGCGATCGCCCGCAACCTCTCTGTCACGGCTGCACCGCGCGCATCGTTGTATAAAATCGGTTCGCATACGGGTATACCGTCGGTATCGCACAGCATGACAGTGGAGGATGTGCCGTCAAGGGCGATCGCGCTTACCCGATTGCGGATGGTTGGGGGGATTTGCTCAATTACAGCCGAGAGTGCATTTTGCCACACCGAGGGCAATTCCGGCTGTGGTGCGTTGGCAAAAGTGTATTCTGTCTCGCAATGGATTGTACCCTGGGAGTCGATGATTGTCGATCGAGCGCCCGTAGTACCGAAATCTATTCCCAAATAAAGATTCATTTACCACTCCCGCGAATTTTCGCATATCTCAGAAACCGGGTTTTTTTACGAAAATCTTTCGTTGTCACCCACAGATTAGGTAAAAAACCCGGTTTCTTTGGCCTTAGCGGGTAAGTTCACGGCTTACGCATGGGGGGCGAGAAACCCGGTTTCTACGAGTTTTGCGTTGAGTGACAAGAAATATAGTAAAGTAGTTGTAGGGTGTGTCGCCATTGAAAATCCCTCAACAAAAATCGACAATCGAGCGAGCGACGCACCTGTGCCTAGACGTAAACTAAGCAAACCAAACAATTCTTTTGTAGCCAGACTTTTTCTAAATCATCTAAATATAAACGAATTTGGCTCAAGATTAACTCTCCCCTTTGCATCCATTAGCTAAGCGATCGTACTCAGCTTCTTCCGCCGCAATATCAACATTTATCTGCTCTTGATTTGCGTAGTAGTAAGCGAGTGCTCCATGAACTTGGGCTAAATTTAAGTGAGAAATTTCAGCAATAATTTCTTCTGGACTCATCCCCATTTTGTACCAAACGGCGATTCGTTGAACCGTGATTCTAGTCCCTGCGATGCGGGGGCGATTTCCACAGGTTTCTGGTGTGGAAACGATCAGAGTGCCAATATCAGTTAAAGTTGGCATAGGTTAATCAGAGGTGAAAATTTTTAACTTAATTATACCATAACTTTATTATCATTGGTAGTTGTTTGGGCTATTTAATGGTGCAAGACTCTCATATTCTGCTTGTTCAGCATCTAAATCTGCTTCTATTTCTGCTTGATTTGCATGATAATAAGAAAGTGCAGCATAAACTTGGGCTAAGGTAAGATGATCTAAATCTTTAGCTATCTCCTCAGCATTATTGCCTTGTTTGTACAACGCGGCAATTCGTCGCACGGATGTAGCTGTGCCTGCTATGATAGGAATGCCCCCGCGAAGTTGCGAATCGCGGGTAATTAAGGTGCCGATTTCTATAATTGTTGCTGTCAAAGTAGTTTCTCCTTATTAATTTTTATTCAAATAATGAGAGTGCCAATATCAGTTACAGTATAGATTACAGCTTACAGTTCTCGATGCGAGAGAAGAACCATAACGCCACTTCACACCCAAACCCCGGAACCCACCCCACCACCCACACAGTTCCCTAGGGAGGTGGCCCACAGGTGCTTGTTTATTATAGGTTAGGTTCTTTGTGTCCAACCAACTGCCTCCTTTTCGCCAACCGACGCGATCGCCTAGCTTGCATTCAGTCTCCCAATCAACTTTACCACCAACTTCCAACCAGATTTTTTTCTGGACGCTAAAGCCAAAGCGACCCTGACTGTATTTTACCCACAATTGGTCGATCGTCCGTAAATCATCGCAAGGAAAATTATCAATTGATTCCTTATTAAAATAACCTTCCTTCTCCCGTCTAGCAGCTTTCAACATCACGTTGAGTGTTTCCCGATCCGCCTCTTTCCACTCCCCTGTGGCCAATAAATCCCGGAGACGAGTATAGTCAACACCCAGCGCTGATTTAAGGGAGTCTGTTGACGGTGGAGGTGTTTGAGGTGATGATTTAGGTGATTGAGAAGCAAGAGCCTGCAACACTTCAGTAGCAGATTGATAACGTTTCTTAATAGCAGGTTGTATCATTTTATCTAAAATCTGACCCAGTTCCGAACTGACCGATGTTTTTAAGTGTTCTCGCCACACCCACTCAAACTCGCTATCATCGAATAAATCAATCGGTTCAACCTGAGTTAACAGACACAGACAAGTGACACCCAGACTATAAATATCACTAGCATAAATGGCTTTGCCCGCTGCTTGTTCCGGTGCCGTATATCCAGCAGTCCCGATCGCAGTTCCCGTTACAGATAAAGCCGTTTGTGTCGCATATTTCGCCGCACCAAAGTCAACTAAAATTAGTTGCCCATCTTGCCTAAGAATAATATTCTCTGGCTTGATATCCCGGTGAATTACTTGGCGAGAGTGAATGTACTCGAATGCTGGTAGTAAATTATTAAGCAAGTTGCGAATCTGCGTTTCGCTAAAATATCCCTGAGATTCTAGTGCTTGGGCTAAATTTTCACCGTCGATGAATTCTTGGACTAAATACTGCCGTCCATCTTGACTAAAATATGCTAATAAGTCGGGAATTTGAGAATGTTTACCCAACTGTTCTAGGCGTACTGCTTCCAGCTCAAATAACTCAGCAGCTTTCTGGATACTAGAAGTACCTTGAAGTTGGGGGTAGAATTGTTTAATAACACAGGGAGGTTTTGATGGTTTATACTCGTCAACAGCTAGAAAAGTGCGCCCAAATCCCCCTTGTCCAATAATTTTTTGGGCTCCGTAGCGATCGCCCAATAGCAGTTTATTCCCACATTTTTGACAGAAGTTTGTAGAGCCAGAGGGGTTTTGGAATAGGCAATCAGGGTTTAGACACTGGCTCATAAAATATGCTTATAAATTACAGATTAAATATCTCGATGCGATGCCAGCGGACATGGTGTTAAATGTGGAACAGCAGATCCAGGTAAGGACACGGCATTGCCCAAAGCCGTGTCAACTCAACCCCGAAACCTTTGTATCTCTCGCTTTTATCGGAGGCCCGATCCCCCTAAATCCCCCTTAAGAAGGGGGACTTTAAGAAAACTCTTGTCCCCCCCTTAAGAAGGGGGGCTAGGGGGGATCTGGCCTTAGCAATAAACAGCAATCTGTGACTAAGTTTGACCTTAAGTTGAGACTAATAAGCAATGCCTAAGTCCCCACTCAAAACTCCTTAAACTTTTGTCCCGCACTCAGGACAAAACTTATTGCTCGAAACATTCTTCGCGCCGCAACTCGGACAATAAATCAACTGGGCTGATTCCAACTTACTCCGTTCCGGTAAACCAACCATTTGAGCGTTGCTCTTACCTGGAACTACCATCGGATAGCAGTTTTCATCCCGCGTCACCTTCACGTTCATCAGCACAGGGCCATTGTGAGCGAGCATTTGAGCGATCGCACCCTGCAACTCATCCGGCCCTGAAACCAGCATCCCCTTCACCCCGTAAGCCTCAGCCAGCATCACAAAATCCGGCATCCCCACAGTCATGTTCGACGACGAATAACGCTCGCCGTAGAACGCCTGCTGCCACTGCCGCACCATGCCCTGCCAGCCGTTATTTACAATTACAATCTTGACATTGATGCCGTATTGTGCTAAGGTTCCCAACTCTTGAATATTCATTTGCACGCTCGCATCGCCAGCAATACAAATCACTTGCTCGTTGGGTAGCGCCATTTTCGCGCCCATCGCCGCCGGCAACCCAAAACCCATCGTTCCCAAACCAGCGCTCGAAATCCAGCGGCGCGGCCCGTTGTTTAAGAATTGAGCCGACCACATTTGATGTTGACCGACATCCGTCGTGTAGTAAGCATCCGGCGCTTGAGTCGCCAACTCGGAAATCACCTCTTGCGGAGATAAAATATCGGGGTAGTGAGGCACAACTAACGGATAGTCCTGTTTCCAGCGATCGATCCTGTGCAGCCATTCCCCAGTTTGTCCGGCAGTTCCCGAAACACCAGTTTCCCGACAGCGGCGCAGCAAATCAATCAAAACTTGCCGGACATCTCCGACAATCGGCACGTCTGGGCCGCGATTTTTGCCAACTTCGGCCGGATCGATATCGATGTGAACTACCTTCGCGCGCGCGGCAAACTCGTCTAGTTTTCCCGTTACTCGATCGTCAAACCGAGCTCCGACAGCAATCAACAAATCGCACTCAGTAACGGCAAAATTAGCGTAAGCAGTGCCGTGCATCCCCAGCATTTTCACAGACAAAGGATGGTTTTCATCAAAGGAACCTTTGCCCATCAGCGTTGTTGTGACCGGCAATTGGAACATCTCCGCGAGTTCCTTAATTTCCTCGTGGGCCCCGGCTGCGATCGCCCCGCCGCCCACATACAGCAAAGGACGTTTCGCTTCCTTCAGCAAATGAATTGCTTGACTGATTTGCCGCGGATTTCCCTTGACTGTCGGGCGGTAGCCCGGAATTCTCACAGAGCCCGGTGTCACGGGCAGATAGTCAAACTCTTCTAAACCGACATCCTTGGGCACGTCAATCAACACCGGCCCCGGCCGTCCGGTACTTGCAATGTGGAAAGCTTCAGCGACAATTCGCGCCATATCTCTCGGATTCCGCACTACATAGGAATGCTTGACAATTGGCAAAGTAATGCCGTAAATATCAGTTTCCTGAAACGCATCAGTGCCGATCGCCGGACGCGGAACTTGACCGGTAACAACTACCATCGGGATCGAATCCATGTGGGCCGTCGCAATCCCCGTCACCAAGTTAGTTGCACCGGGCCCGGAAGTCGCGAAACAAACCCCAACTTGTCCGGTAGCGCGGGCGTACCCATCGGCTGCGTGGGCTGCGCCTTGTTCGTGCCGCACTAGAATGTGTTTGATCGCGCCGGTTTCTTCAGCCCGGTAGAGTTCGTCGTAAAGCGGCAGAATTGCGCCGCCGGGATAACCAAAAATATGCTTGACGCCGTGGCGGATCAAGCTATCTATCAAAGCGAATCCACCCGTTGCACGCTTGACGGCCACTTTAGTTTTTAGTTGCACAGAATTTCCGTCCTTAAAGTAATTATGATTTTTAATGAAAGCTTTGATACTACTTTAATCTCTACAATCGAACTATGAAAATTTAACTGCTGATATTTTACAAAATGTTTCGCGAGCGATGTGCGATCGTCCGATCGCTAAGTTGTGAAACAGCAGAGGAAGAAAAGAAACAGGGAAATTGCCGAAGAAGAAGACCGGGCGGTTGGAAACCGCTGCGACACAGACATGCACGCGCCTCCGCGGGTTAAAAAACAGACGGTTAATGTCACCTTATTTTCTCCAGTCCCTCTGAGCTCGGACTTCGTTTATGTAGGCGCGGTTTCAACCGCTGTCCGCTCAAGCCTTCAAGACTTTGCGAGTATGTCGCCAAGCCGCCAAGCCCATCACGCATACCAAAAAGCCCAAACTCATCAGCACGATCCGCAAGCCGAGGTCATCGGAACCCACGGCTTTGCTAACAGCATCCGTCAGCGGGCCCGTCACTGCTAAAGGCAAGCTGAGGGCAATATTAATCGCATTGTTCTCCAAGCCAAAGACTTTTCCCCGCATGGATTCGGGAGTTTTTTCTTGAATCAGTGCTTGCATCGGGCCGTTAATTAAAGAAGCGCCAAAACCGAACAGAGCACTCAAACTAAATCCCACCCAAAGCTGTCGGGTAAAGGCAAACATTGCCAACACGAAACCCATCATCAAAAAACCAATTAATGGCAAAGGTTTCTTGTGTACTCGATCGCCCCAGTGGCCCAAAAAAGCCGCGCCGAAGACCATTCCGACTCCCGCAGCAGCGAGCAAAAAGCCAAATTGAGTTTCTTTGAGACCTATTTTGCCTGAAAGTGCGATCGCCAGAACTTGCAGCGCCGCAAACACCGAATACAAAATCGTCAACTGCACCACCGCGTTGCTGACGAGGCGGTTGTGCTTCAAATACCGCAAACCTTCTTTGAGATCCTGCCAAGGATGGATGTTTTTGCCACTGCTACCTGCATGATTTTCCTTGATCCGCATCAAGTAAATTAAACCTGCTGAGATCAGGTACAACCCTGCCAGGAAAAACTCTTGAGAAGCTTGCCCATAGTTGTGTTTGAGCGAAGTAAATATCGGTTCGCCGATCGTCATTCCGACAATAATCCCACCCATTGTGGACGAGGCAAACAGAGCATTTGCCGACATCAGTCCCTCTCGCCCCACAGCCAGCGGGATTGCTGCTGCCTCTGCCGGAGCAAAAAATTGCGTTACCGTAGAGACCAAAAACGTGACCACCAACAGCACGAGAAAAGTTTTGGGCAAAAACGGCAAAGATCCAATCAACACGGCTCTAATAACGTTACAGCCGATCAGCATTTGCTTTTTGGAAAAGCGGTCTACCACGATACCAGCCGCCGAACCAAAGAAGATCGCCGGTAGCGTGTAGGCGATCATCACCGCTGACAGCATAGAATTTTCCGAATACTGCCAAGAAACGGGCCAGGGCCGGTAATCGCCTGTTTTCAGCAGAATAATCAACAATACGTAAAAGATTTTATCCGCCACTTGGGCCAACAACTGGCCAGTCCACAAGGTGAGGAAGGGGCGATTTCTCAGTAGGGCATCAAGCCCGCTGCGGTCAGGGGGAGGGCTAGCTGGGTGCATAGGAATAGTTTAACTGACCGCTTCTGGCAATTGTAGTTTTCAACAATACGTGCAAATCTGACACAACAAAGTGGACACTCGGAAAACTCCTGTCTCCTGCGTTCTTTTTCTGTTTTAGCAGATCGCTGGCACAGGGCTGCGGTATTTTTAACTTTACCGCGATCGGCTCCGCACGGTCACCGCCGCCCGAAAATCAGGGAATGTTGTTAAATGTTGACCTGCATTATTTCATCGCGAGTGCAACATAAGGTAATATATTTGACAAAATAGTTGCTGTTGGCAGTGATATCAAAAGATGTCACGCCGATTAAGTAATATAACGAAAGTAGTAATGTTAGGAGTGAAAAACTTGAAAAAGGTTGAAGCTATTATTCGCCCGTTTAAACTTGACGAAGTGAAAATCGCCCTCGTCAATGCTGGCATTGTAGGGATGACTGTTTCTGAAGTTAGAGGTTTTGGCCGTCAGAAGGGCATGACTGAACGCTATCGCGGTTCTGAGTACACCGTTGAGTTCTTGCAAAAGCTCAAGGTCGAGATTGTTGTCGAAAACGATCAGGTTGATATGGTGGTGGATAAAATTATCGCTGCTTCCCGCACGGGCGAGATTGGCGACGGCAAGATTTTCATCTCTCCTGTAGAACAAATTATCCGCATTCGGACTGGGGAAAAGAACCTGGAGGCCATCTAAGATACTGGGGCCTTGGGGATTGGGCCTCGATCGTCGGTCAATCGATCGCAATAATAAGTAAGGTTCGTAGTGCGGACTTCAGTCCGCAGGCGTATAGCGGACTGAAGTCCGCACTACGAACCCCTCTTTTTGCGGACTTCAGTCCGCAGGCGTATAGCGGACTGAAGTCCGCACTACGAACCCCTCTTTTTGCTTTTTGCCTCAGTTGGGGTTGACAATATTCGCCATTTGTGGTATAAGTTCCTCGAATGCTCTGCCGCGGTGGGAGTGCGATCGCTTGATATCGGGCGTCATTTCAGCAAAAGTCTGTTGCTGTGCGGGCACGTAGAAAATCGGATCGTAACCGAAACCTCGGGTACCGCGAGGAGTGTGCAGGATTTCGCCTCGGCAAATTCCTTCTACTTGCAAGGCAATTGTACCGTCGGGACGCGCGATCGCGATCGCGCAAACAAACTGTGCACCCCGGTTTTGTTCGGTTCCCAATTCTTTGAGAAGCCGAGATATCCTGTCAGCATCGCTTGAACCGTAGCGTGCCGAGTAAATCCCAGGTTGACCGTCGAGTGCATCTACCATTAAACCAGAATCATCCGCGATCGACCATTCGCCAGTTGCTTTCGCCACTTCAGAAGCTTTCAAGCAAGCATTAGCAATAAACGTTTCCCCAGTTTCCTCAATTTCCAACTCTTCTGGTTTAAGCTGCAATTCCCATCCCAAATCCTGAAGATAAAGCTGCATCTCCTTGAGTTTACCCGGATTGCCGGTAGCTACAACTAACAATTTATTATTGGTCATTATTTCTGTTAAAAATTACGGAGGGATTTTTTACGAACCGCGAAGACGCGAAGGACGCGAAGGAAGAGAGAAGAAGAGAAAAGAGAGTTCGCAATTGATGGCATTTTATTTGTGAATTTTGTTTTGAACCGCAGAGGCCGCAGAGAACACAGAGAAGGAGAGGTTTAATATCAATCCATCCGCGTTTTTCTGCGTTCATCTGCGGTTCAAAATTAACCTTTTTGCGCCCAATCCTTCGCCCAATTCAAGTTTTGCATGACTTCTTTTAATGTGGCTGCTTCTGAATACAGCCGCAATACTGGTTCGGTTCCGCTAAACCTAATTAACAGCCAGCTTCCGTCGGCTAAACGGAATTTGTATCCGTCTACTTTGTTGCAGTCTACTACTGCTTTGCCGGCTATTTCTGTTAATGGTTGATTTTCCAACAGTCCCAGCAAGCGGGAACGTTCGTCCATATTTGCTAAGTGCAAGTCTATGCGATCGTAGGCTGAGGTAAACTTGGTTTCTTTTTGCAGTCGGCTGTAAATTTCGCTTAAGTCTTCGCCGGATTTGACGACTGCTTCTAATAAGTACAGCGCTGACAGCAACGCATCTCTTTCGGGAATGTGCGTACCGTACCCAATTCCTCCTGATTCTTCGCCGCCGACTAAAACTTGAGTAGTTAGCATTCGATCGGCTATATACTTGTAACCGATCGGCGTTTCAAACAATGGTAAGCCGTAAAGTTCGGCAATTTTGGGGATAATGTCGGAACCGCTGACTGTTTTGATGACTTCTCCGGTTAACCCGCGCCGTGAAGCTAAATGTTCGATTAATATGGGAACTAGGATTTGCGAACTGAGAAAGTTTCCGCTGGAGTCAACGGCTGCAATTCGATCGCTATCTCCGTCAAATACAAATCCGATCGACAAACCGGATGCTTTTCGCTGGTGAGTCCGCATGACGCGGAACAACTGTGACAGGTAGCGCGGTAAGGGTTCTGGTGCACCGCCGCCAAACAGCGGATCGCGATCGCTGTTGACTTCTTGCACTGTTTCTTCTAATATTTGCGTTAATCCGCCCGCTGCGGCGCCGTGCATTACATCTACAAATACTGTAATTTTGCCGCTGGCGATCGCCTCTTTTATCGCTTCAATATCTACCATTTCCCGCAAGGTTTTGCAGTAAGCCGGCCAAGGATTGAAATTCTCTAATTTTCCAGGAGTTGCTGAAATTGCGGCCTGATTTTCTAGTTTTGCTTCTATCTGTTGCGTAACTTCGGGCGACACTGAACCTCCAAATCCGCCCTTGACTTTTAATCCTAAATATGCGCCCGGATTGTGGCTGGCTGTCAGGACGATCGCACCTAAAGCGTTTAATTGTTTGGCTGCTAAACTAAAAGCCGGAGTTGGGGCGTAGGATTCGCTCAGCAGCACGTCAAATCCGGCGTTTTGGACGGCAACAGCCGCGTTTTTGGCAAAATCTTCAGCTAGAAATCGGCGGTCGTAACCGACAATTACGGTGCCGCTACTGGCATTATTGCCGCCGGTTTGTGCCAGAACTTGTGCCGCTAGGGGAGCTACTAACGCTACGCGATCGAATGTAAAATCGTCAGCAATGATGCCGCGCCAGCCATCTGTACCGAATTTTATAGGATTCATTTAGTCACAAGCCATAAGTCACTCGTCTATTTTATGAGCTTATTTCGCGATCGTCAGTCGATTTTAGATTTTAGATTTTAGATTTTAGATTTTAGATTTACTTGGAGCCTTAAATCTGGCAGTTTGAACAAGACTCTAAAATTTTGGTAGCTCCATTTATGGAGTGTACGTGGCACGGTACCCGTTTTGGGGCTGGTTAAAAGTCATCATTAGTCAGTAGTCATCAGCCGAATGACAACTGTCAACCGACAACCGACAACCGACAACCGACAACCGACAACCGACAACTGACAACTGACAACCGACAACTGTCAACTGTCAACTGTCAACTGTCACAGGTCAACTGACTAAAAGAATGCCGGTTGGTGGCGGATCAAATTCAGGAATTCTTCGCGAGTTTTTTGTTCGTCTTGAAACACGCCCAACATCGCACTCGTCACTGTCCAAGCGCCGGGTTTTTGCACGCCCCGCATCGTCATGCACATATGGCTGGCTTCCATTACTACAGCCACTCCCTTCGGTTCCAATATTGTCTGAACTGCTTCGGCAATTTGGCGCGTCAAACGTTCTTGTACCTGCAACCGGCGGCTGTACATTTCAACAATTCTGGCTAGTTTGCTCAGTCCCACTACTTTTTGGTTGGGAATGTAAGCGACGTGAACTCGACCCATAAATGGCAGCATGTGGTGTTCGCACATACTGAAGGCGCTGATATCTCGCACCAGCACCATTTCGTTGTGACCTTCGTCAAAGATAGCGCCGTTGAGGAGTTCTTCGAGGGATTGACTGTAACCGCTGGTGAGAAACCGCATTGCTTCTGCTACCCGCTTCGGGGTTTTGAGCAATCCTTCGCGTTCAGGGTCTTCTCCTACTCCCTGCAGTATCGTGCGAACGGCTTCCATCATTTCTTCCTGGCCTACTTCTGAGGCTACTGGTACGTTGGATTCTTGACCGTGGGAGGAATTGCGATCGGGTCGAGTGGCGATGCGGGGCAAGTTGTTATCGGCGGTTGCGGGCTGTTTCATGGTGTCAGTTGAGATTGAGTTTGAGCCGTTCGTACCGTTATTCGATGCAATTGTCATAAGAAGTTGGTGTGAGGATGAATCTATTTTCGAGAGAGCGATTTTCGATCGGGCATAGACCTATCGAGAGAGCGATTTTCGATTGGGGGATATAGCTAGAGATTCAAAGATTGTTAAATTACAGAAAAATCCAGCTTTCCACAATCTCAAGTTCACAAAACTCCGGCGTTGGACATGAGCGTGATTTCTTCAATTACTGCACTTGCAGGTAACTGAACTGCGTGCAGAATTGATTGGGCGACGATTTCTGGGGTTAACATCGCACTGCGATCGAAATCGGCTTGGACGGTTTCTGTGTCCCACATGGGAGTGTTGACAGAACCCGGACAGATGGCTGTAACGCGAATTCCACCAGCCCGTTCTTCGGCGGCTAATGTCCTGGACAAAGCCATGAGACCGAATTTGCTGACGCAGTAGGCTCCCCAATTGGGGAAGGTTTGGCTGCCTGCGATCGACGAAACGTTGATGATGATTCCCGATCGCCGATCGCGCATGGACGGCAAAATTCCTAGAATGCACTGCCAAACGCTAGTAAGATTGAGGTCTAGAACGTTCTGCCAATCCGCTAAGGGCGTTTCGGTCAAGGAGCCGGTGTAGCCCATGCCAGCGCTGTTGACTAGGATATCTACGGGGCCGAATTGAGCTGCGATCGCGCTGATGCCGCTTTGCACTTGCTCAATTTTTGCCAAGTCTAAGGGATAAGCTTCTGCTTTCACTCCGAATTCTCGGGCTGCTGCGGCAACGGCTTCTAGGTTTTCTGACTTTCGGCTAACTAAGGCGAGATTTATGCCAACGGCAGCGAACGCTAGAGCAGTCGCTTTGCCAATACCGCTGCTGGCTCCGGTAATCAGAGCCTGCTTTGTTGTTCGATCGTTCATTCAGTGTCCTGATAGTTCCTAATTTTACGGAAAAACACGGAAATTAGTTGGCAAGTGCTACCTTGACGCCCGCGAACTACTAAACCTTTTGTCCATTGTCCAAGGCATCTGGGACTACTTTTCCCATATTTTCGATCGGCAACTACCCGTCAAGCGTTGCAGTCTTTTTCGACAAATCAGACAACTGTCTGCTGCGGGCGATAACAATTAATTATGAGAGAAACATTAAGAACTGTTAAGCCGATCTCACCTGAGAAATTATAACACTGCTGACAGATTCGCAGAAGACTCAGGTCTGAGTTATTAGTTATGAGTGTGAAGTTAAGAGATTGTAATTCATAACTAATAACTTTTTCATCGATCGGCTCAGGCAGCCATTTCAGTGAACACACCGATGTCGCGGAACTTTTGATACCGGAGATCGCGCCGCTGCTGGCCGGTAAGCTGTGTCAGTTCTGCTAAGTTTTCTAACAAAGCTCCTTTGAGCATCGCCGCAGCTTTCAGGGGATTGGAGTGAGCGCCACCAACCGGTTCGGGCACTATCTGATCGAGAACGCCGAGGTTTTTCAAATCCCAGGAAGTAATTTTGAGGGCTTCGGCGGCTAAGTTGGCTTTACCGGAGTCTTTCCAGAGGATGGCCGCACAAGCTTCGGGGGTGGCTACGGTATACACGGAATGTTCTAACATTAACAGCCGCTCGCCGACGCCGATGCCCAATGCGCCGCCGGAACCGCCTTCGCCGATGACGGTACAAATAATCGGAACGTCGAGGCGAAACATTTCTCGGAGGTTGCAGGCGATCGCCTCTCCCTGTCCTAGCTGTTCGGCTTCTAAGCCCGCCCAAGCCCCCGGAGTGTCGATAAAGGTGAAAATTGGCATACCGAAGCGATCGGCGTGTTCCATCAACCGCAAGGCTTTGCGGTAGCCGCCGGGAGCAGCCATCCCAAAGTTGCGGGCGATATTGTCTTTGGTATCGCGCCCTTTTTGATGGCCGATGATGACCGTAGGACGCCCGTCTATGCGGGCAATTCCGCCGACGAGGGCCGGATCGTCTCCCCCTCGCCGATCGCCGTGGAGCTCGATCCACTCGTCGCTAATTGCCTGAATGTAGTCGAGGGTGCTGGGGCGGCGCGGGTGACGGGCGAGTTGCAGCCGCTGCATGGGGGACAAGCTGCTGAAAATTTCTTGTCGCAGTTGGGCGCTGCGGGCTTCGAGTTTGCGAATTTCGTCGGTGACATCGACGCCGTTTTCTTCGGCGAGTTGGCGAATCTGGTGAATTCTGGTTTCGAGTTCGGCCAGCGGCTTTTCAAAATCTAGGAGTAGTGGTTTGCGGTCGGGGTTTGCCACGCTGATAATTTCTATAGGGTTTTTAAGGTGAAAGTCGATCGACTGTTTCCCGATCCTACCGTGTCAGGTGTTGCTCAAAAAGAGGGCTCGCGGGAAGTTTTAAGTTTTGAATTATGTTTTGCTGCGTAACAAGAGTTGAAAACCAAGGGCTTGAGTGTCGTTGTTTGCTACACTATTTTTGCTTGCTCCCAGACTTTTACCACAAAGAATTGGTTTAAAGCCCCAAGCTTGAGCGGGAGAAATTAACATCAGGCTATTCATTAATCCAATCCTCTTCCTTGCAGGTAGAGGTCGCCCTCCTTTCGTCAACTGTCAACAGTCAACTGTCAACTGAACCACCCCACTATGCCCGCCCACAGCCACAAAAGACCTAACCCTGCTGAATTGTTCCAAAGCGCAAAAAGCGATACAAGTGCGATCGAACTCACCCCCTCGGAAGCTTTGACAGCTATTTCAGTCTTAGCTGTTGCCGCCGACGGAGAAATATCCGAAGCCGAAAGACAAACCCTTGCCGCCAATCACATTCGCTTGTTCGGCTCTTATTCTGGCGAACACTTCCAAGAACTATTTAAGAAAGTTCTGAAATTGAGCAGTCAGTACACTCCGGCCGAAGTATTTGCCGCAGCTAAAAACGCATTGAATGCTCAGCTTCGAGAAACAGCTTTTGCGATTGCCGCAGATTTGGTTTTAGTAGATGGAGTTTTCACCATCGAGGAAAAAGATTTCTTGGTTGAACTTTCCCAAGCTCTCGACATCTCCGACGAAACGGGCAAAAAAATCATCGAAGTCATGACCATCAAAAACTGCGGGGACAATTTGATGACAGGTCAATTTATTGAAGAGATTGATGTATAAGCTATAGCATTTCTCAAGCATGGTGAGGTACGACTGGGCAAACCGGGAATAGGGCAAACCGGGCAAACCGGGCAAACCGGGCAAACCGGGCCTAGGCTTCCGCGGGCCTAGGCCGGGGAAGGCCGGCTTGACCTGTCGTACCTCACATCGGATATCGAAAGGCCATACCTCATATTTCCCTCAAAAGGCTATAACTATCTCAAAAAAAAGTTACTGGTTATTATCAGAAAAACTTTCCTCAATAACCAATAACCTCAACAAATTACATCAAAATGACATCAAAGGTCGGAAACCGTGTTTGACGGAAATTTCGCCGATTTGCTCCATCTTTTCTACAGTAATTTGATTTCGTCCCCAAGAAAAATTGGTGTACAACTTTTCAAATTCCAGCAGCATGGATTCGGCAAAACAGGCAAACAACTGCCGGCCCGGCACATCCATATTCACAATCTTCATAATCTTCCACTCAATATCGAGCGAATGCTCCACAATCCCGCCGTTGAGTACGTAAATTTCGGGATGCTGAACCTGAGTTGCCAGATTTTTCGGATAACCACCGTCAATCAATAAACAGGGTTGCTTCAATGTCTTGGGGTCAATTTCTACTCCCTTCGGCATACTGGCTACCCAGACTACAATATCCGCTTGGGGCAGGGCTTCTTCCAAATCCATGATTTTGCCTCGTCCCAATTCCGATTGCAAATCTTGCAATCGTTCTTTGTCGCGGGCAATGAGCAACAATTCTGCTACATTGGTTTTAACATTCAGCCAGCGACAGACAGCACTGCCAATATCCCCAGTCGCACCGCAAACCGCTACAGTAGCCTTTGAAAGTTCAATCCCTAATTTGGGGGCTGCTTCTTCTACTTGGCGGCAGAGGATGTAAGCCGTGTGGGTGTTACCAGTGGTGAACCGTTCAAACTCCAACTTGAGATTGCGAATTTGCTTAATTTGCTGCAAGTTGAAAGTTTCAAAAATGATCGAAGAAAAACCGCCTAAAGCAGTGATATTAATCCCGTTTTTTTGAGCGTGTGCCATCGCATTAATAATTTTGCGAGTGGCTGCTTTGATCCGGCGAGTGGCTAGCATTTCTGGTAGAAAACACGACTCCACATAGCGGCCTTCTATTTTTTGCCCGGTAATGCTAGTGACAGTGATATGATCGACTATCTGGGGCGGTGCGCTGCACCAAAAATCGAGCCCTTGATCGGCATATTCTGGATAGCCCAGCTCGTTAGCTACTGATTGGGCGTGTTCTAAGCTGGTTAAGTGACCGATTAGACCAAACATTAAGTTGTCAAATGAAGGAAGATTGAAGAAGAAGGAAGAAGGAAGAAGATCGATGTGAAGAAGGAAGAAGGAAGAAGGAAAATTTAAATTTGCTAATTAACAATGAGATACCTCATTTTTAATTTTTAATTTTTTTCCCATTCCTTGTTTCCCAATTAACTAGGCTGCGAGGCCTTGTGCTGACATCCGCATGATGTCGCGGTTGTTAAAGCCAATGTTGCCTAGGGCTTCACCGTAGGCAATCATAAAGTCTTCGATTAAAGCGTCTTTTTCCATCCCCAAAACGCGAGCATCGTCTGCGACAGCGTTTAGCAGTCTCCAGATGATGGGCAGGTTTTGGCGGTTGGCGACTTCGAGTTCGGCTTTGGATTCTTCAAAGTGAGCTTGCAGCCAGACTTCCCCAAAGTTGAGGTGGCTGTATTCTTCTTTGACGACGCCTTCGGTGATTTTGCGGGCAAAGTCATCGGCGACGGGGATGTAGATGTTGTATGCTGCGATCGCAAAACACTCGATAATGAGTGATTGAATCAGCAAGCAAGTTACAACCTTACCTTCGGCTGCGGCCGTTTGGAAGTTGCTGTGCAACTGAGAAAAGAATTCTTTGGCAAATGCCATGTCTGGCGTGACTTTGAGATTCTTGCCACAAGCTTGGAAGCCTTTCATGTGGCGGTTCTCCATCTTGGACAAGCCAATTAACTCGCTTTTTTTGTCAGCCAACATTTCGGCCAGTTGCAGGTAATTGTCGTGAGCTTCTTGTTCGCCTTCAATCACTATGGCGTTGATGCGGCTGTAAGCGTCTTTGTACGTTTCGGTGTGAAAGTCAATTGTTGGGCTGGCCTCAAGCTGGGGCATAAATATGTCGTCTCCTCGTATAACCTTGTAGGATGTTGGGAAACCCCTTTAAATTTTGGGGTCGCGTGCACTACACTTTACCTATTTTCGACTAAAAATTTACGGTTGTGTGGGAATCTGGAAGGCGATCGGGTTTGAGAACCTCACAAGCTTATTATTTTAGGTTAATTCACAAGTTTATGGGTAAATCGTGGGACAAGTCTCAAGGGCTGGAACTGCTGAGTTTTATTTTGTTGCTGGCGGGGGCTGCGCTGGTGCTGCTGCCGCTGGCTGCTGTATTTTTGGTTTCATTATCACCATCTGGTGTGGGTGTCAAGACCACAGGCCTGACTTTTGAGAACTATCAAGAGGCTTGGCGGCGGGGTAATTTTTTGTTGGCATTTATTAATTCTACTCTAGTGGCGATCGCAGTTACTGCTTTTCAGGTAGTGACTTCTGCTTTGGCGGGTTATGCTTTGGCTTCTCTGAAGTTTCGCGGGCGACAGGCCATAGTTTTGGTGGTTTTGGCGACACTGGTGATTCCGTTTCAGCTTTTGGTGATTCCAATATTCATGGTTTTGAAGTGGGGCCATTTGCTGAATACTTACGGGGCGCTGATTTTGCCCACGGCGGTTAACGGTTTTGGGATTTTTCTGCTGCGCCAGTATTTTCTGACAATTCCGGTGGAGTTGGAGGAGGCGGCAATGCTGGATGGGGCTAACCGCTGGCAGGTATTATGGCAGGTGATGCTGCCTTTGGCGCGCCCTGCTTTGGTGACGCTGTTTTTGTTTACGTTTATCGGCGAGTGGAATGATTTGTTTAAGCCGCTGGTGTTTACGACGCGGCCGGAGTTGCGGACTGTACAGTTGGCTTTGGCGGAGTTTCAGGAACAGTTTACTAGCAGTTGGCAGTTGTTGATGGCGGCGGTGGTAATTGGGACTGTGCCGGTGGTGTTGTTGTTTTTGGCTGGCCAGCGGCAGTTTATTCGGGGAATTGCGGCGACGGGAATTAAGAATTGAGTTGGAGTTCGGGGCAAAATTAAGTTTGATCGTTCGGACTTCAGTCCTCTGTTTGGATTGAAAGTCAAAAAGGACTGAAGTCCTGACTACAAACAAACATCTCATTGCGAACAATCTGAATGTATGCAAAAGCTGGGTTGGTTTTTATTTATTGCATCTTTTTTGCCCTGGTTGGCAATCTTGTTTGTTGTACAGTTCCTACCACTCAGCATCGCCGAAAAAACGCAAATAGATGTTGTTTTAGCTGTGCTAGCCGAAGTGTGTTTTTGGCTGAGCGTGGTAATTTTGGGGAAAGAAGTAGTTACCAAATATCGGCGTTATTTGAATCCCCGCTATCTTTGGAACAAAATCAGAAATTTTCACCGCAGATAAACAGGGATTGACGCAGATTTGGTTCGTAGTGAGGACTTTAGTCCGCATTAAGAAGGACTAAAGTCCTCACTACGAACCCAGGTCAAGGTTTAGCTATTCGCTGATAATTTGCAAGCGAATCGAGCGTTCTCCGTCTCCGAAATCCACTTCAATCTTTTCTCCCGACAGACTGTCCAAGCATCCCAAAAGTAAGCGCAAATTTGGTGTGCTTGCTCCTGTATCCACGTACAATCTATCTGCCAAACTGCCTAAACGCTTCCAAACAGTGTAGAGTTTGACTACAGTTTGTTCTAGCTGTGCGGCTTGTTTGACAACATCTGCTGTGGTTCCCAAACAGCCGACTCGCAAAGATTCTTCTAAAGCCATTTCCATGTCTAGGTGAGACTGGTTGAGAGCTTGCACTTGGGCGGCGGCGTCGAGATATTTTGATAAATTCTTGGCGTCGGAAGTTAGCTGTTTGACTGTATCTACGTCGGGATTTTCTGCTACTTCTTTTTGAATTTCGCTTTGGTGAGATGGGGAGAGTTTCTCCATTTCTTTGACTAAAGGAGCCAGATAGCGGGAAGGAAGAGAACCGCTAGATGCTTTTTCTTTGACTTCTTCTGGCAATAAATCTGAGTTCATTGCCATCCATTCGTCGGATAGTTGTTTGACTTCGCGGCGGGTGATACGATCGCCCTTTCCGGCAGCATCTGTTACCATTTGCTGTACTTCGGGAGATGCTTTGGCCGTTTCTACAAAGGCTCTTTTGCTGAAGTTTCTAATGGATTCTGGGTCTAAATCTCCTTGTTCGATGAGAGTATCGGCACTTTTAGCTAATTCGATTAAAGAATAGGCTTGACTTTTGCTGATTTCTCTTTCTTTTAGCCAATTCAAGAAGCCTGTACCGCGTCCGTCGCCGCCTTTTTTTTCTCTATCTCTGACTGTGCGGAGAATTTGTCCGCGCCAGATGTCGGTTTGTAAGTCGAAACGATCGCACACTTTCCAGGCGTTGTCAACCTGATTGTCAAAATCGAAGTCTGGTATTTGTTCGTCTTCGGGGTCTGGTAATTGGAAATTGATATCTGTCAAGCCTCTGAGGGCTTCGGCGAGTTCTGTGGGAGATTGGGGGACTTCAGCCATTAGGGGAAAATTGTGTAGAGCGACAGCCGGTTTAATTGGGAATTCGCACAAGTTGAGATTGGAGACGCTACCTGTAGTAGTAAGGTGGCAAGGCTGACACTACTGATAGAGTTTTTGTGCAAGTTATCTCATTATTGCATGAGGAAGCGCGATCGGCGAAAAGATACTCAAAAAGACTCCGGGTACGGCCCTGATGGGAATTGATGCGAGTGCTGGCTGTGGGGGGATTGAGTTAAAATGAATTAGGAAACTAAAGGAACTAATAAAATGCTGGAAACTACCAAACGTTAGGAGCGCTTTATCCCTTTGTTAAGCTAGAATTGAGAAAATAAGGTAAAGGAAAAGTGCCATATCAGAACAAGACATCGCTAAGATCATTACGATCGAACCGGGGAAGCGTGGTGGCAAACCCTGTATTCGGGGCATGAGAATTACGGTTTATGACGTGTTGGAATATCTTGCATCTGGGATGACTTATCAAGAAATCCTAGATGATTTTCCCTATCTCACGCAACAGGATATTTTGGCTTGTTTGAGTTTTTATTAAGAGGTAACTATGTCAACAACTGCGATCGACATTGGCACTCTGGTTGTCAGTACGCCTGAAACTTGTGGAGGGCGGCCCCGAATTGCGGGAACCAGAATTTCTATTGCTCAAATTGCCGTTTGGAATAAAGAAGGACTGAGTGTAGAAGAAATACTCGAAGAGATTCCCTATTTAGATTTAGCACAGGTTTATGCGGCCCTATCTTACTATCATGCTAACCGTAATGAAATTGAGGCAGATTTAGCTGCGGAATTAGCTGAATATCAGCTTTTGGAAGCTGAAAACAGGGCGGGGAATCTTTGATGAGCCAGATTCGTTTGTATTTGGATCAGGATACGCTTAGAAAAGCATTCGTGCAAGCCCTGCGAGAGAATGGGGTTGATGTACTGACTGTCTCAGATGCCAATAATTTAGGGCGTATAGATGAAGAACAACTGATATGGGCAACAGAGCAAGGTCGAGTCATTTATACTTTTAATAGTCGAGATTTCTGTCGGTTGCACGGGAACTTGCTCGCAGTAGGCGGGAGTCATTCAGGAATTATTGTTGCACCGCGACAAAGTTACTCTGTAGGCGAACAGTTGCGCGGGTTGTTGAATTTGATTCGGAGCAAGTCTGCTGAGGAAATGATGAATCAACTGGAATTTTTAGGAACTTACATCAGGTATGAATAAACGTATCTAAGTCAGTGGTTGTAACTATCCCTACCTTTGTGCTAGATTTTTATCCAATTCCGTAAAATTTTTGTCAGGGCGATCGCCACAGCATCGCAATGAAAAAATAACTACTATCTCCCTGCGTAAAGTCATGCCCCAAGACTTCTCCGGTAAAAATCTCCGAGGCCGCAACTTCAAAGGTCAAAACCTCACAGGTGCAAAATTCATCGGTGCAGACATCCGAGGTGCAAACTTCACCAATGCCATCCTCAGAGAAGCTGACTTCACCCGTGCCAAAGCAGGACTGCAACAGCGATGGCAAATTCCACTGCTAATAATCGCATTACTTATCGCAGCAGCAGCGGGATGTGTCGCGGCAATAGGCGGTGCTTTTGTAGGAGCTTTTTTGTCCGAAAACTATCAAAAATTTCTGAGTTACCCGGGGATAATCTTTTCAATAGCTACTGTTATTTTCTTGATGATTATTATCCCCCACGGATTCAAGTCTGCTTTTGAATTTTTCCTAGTTATAGCTTTTGTTTTTGTTGTAATTTTAACGTTTTCCTTTGGCTTATCATTAGAAGTAGCTGGACCTGTAAGTCTGGGTTTATTATTAACTTTGGTTTTTGCTGTAGAGTTTTCTTTGGCTTTGGCTTTAACTTTTGCTGGAGTTGTATCTGATACTTTTGCTTTAGGTGTGATCGCGACTTTATTTGGAAGTTTGATCGCACTAATACTTGTAGCTTTTGTTAAGGCGTTTGCAACAGCAAGAGCTATTAGTGTCGTTGGGGCTGTGGTTGGCATTTACGCTGTTACTTTTATATCAGGTTATATTAGCAAGCGAGCTTTAGCTGATGATAACAGATTTTCGTGGCTAAAAAGTATAGCAATTGAGTATGCAACTGTGAAAGGTACTACTTTTCGTAATGCCGATTTAACTGATGCCAATTTCACTGAAGCAACTCTCAAAAGTACAGATTTTAGAACAGCTAATCTCACTCGCACTTGCTTCCGAAATACAGAAAAACTCGATCGCGCGCGAGTCGGTAAATCGATATTAGCTGATACCCGCGTCCGAGAATTACTCGTCACTGGCAATGGCTACAAAAAATCCTATGTTGGTGCGAATCTCCAAGGCGCAAACCTGACAGGCGTTAATCTCAACGAGGCTAATCTCAAGCAGGCTAACCTCAACGAAGCAACTTTGCATCAAGCTAATTTGGAATGGGCAAACCTCACTGAAACTCAAGCTTTGGCAACAGATTTTACAGCAGCTCGTTTTACAGGTGCTTGTTTGGAAGCTTGGAACATTGACGGTAATACAAAGCTCGATCGCGTTGACTGTCGGTTTGTCTATCTTCTAGAATATCCCAAATCGGGAACTGACGATCGCGAACGTCGTCCCAGCAGTGGCGAATTTGCATCGGGAGAATTTACCAAATTGTTTGATGAGGTTTTGAACACCATCGATCTAATTTTTCGTAACGGCATTGACTGGAAAGCTTTTGTTGCTGCATTCAAACAATTGCAAGTGGAAAATGAAGGTACGGAACTCACTATCCAGAGTATTGAAAATAAAGGCGATGGAGTCATTGTTGTCAAAGTTAGCGTACCACCTGATGCTAATAAGGAGCATATTCATAAAAATTTCACACAAAGTTATGAACTAATGGCTGCAAGATTGGAAGATAAAGACAAGCAGATAACTTTTCTTGAAGGAGTCGTTATCCAACTGGCTGCTAAACCTGTTACCATAGAAGTTAAAGCTACAGCAGAGAATAAAATCGGAAGCGACAACATCGACCAAAGTCGCAAAGTTGAAATTTCAGGAGGAACGATTAACGCTGCCGGTGCCGGCTCATTAAGTTTAGGAGATAATGACGGTACAACAGCCAACTCGATCGAGGAGTTGTCTGATTCTGCCGTTAGTGCAGCCCTCGAAGAGGATCGCCCTTCCTGACAAAGTGAGTAATGCTATAATTTTAATCCAACTCTGGTAACAGCGGAAATCAAAACTATGAGCGTATCAGTAAGTTCAGAAAAACCGGAATTCAAAGAATTACTGCTGCAATTGCAAGCTGCGATCGCGAATGAAAATACAGAATTGTCAATCCAGAGTATAGAAAATCCCGAAAAGGGAGTAATTGCAATTTTTGTCAATGCTTTGACTGATGAGAAGCAATCTATAATTTATAATGCTTTAAAGCAAAACTACGAACAGCTATTAAAGGCTATTGAAGATAAATATCAAGCGGAATTACGAGCCAAAGATTGCGAAATTGCCATGTACCGTCAAGAAATAGCTATTTCCGAAGCAGTTTCGGAAAGTTTAACAGAACTTGATAATCCCAGTCAAGAAGATGAGTCGATCGCCGAATCGGAAGATGTGGAGTCACTAAGGGCGATCGCCGACAAATACAAAGCCGAATTAAAATACAAAGAGGAGGAAATCGCCTGGTGTCGCGAACAAATAGCTGAACTGAGAGAACTCAATTTGATGTTAGCTAAACAACCGCTATCGATTAATATTATTCAGGAGGAAAAGTAAGCATGAACTCTGAGCCAAATCATGCACAATGACGAAAGTCTTACTCGAATCATCCAGGCATACGAGCAAATTATCAAAGATTTAGAAGCCAAGCACAAATCCGAACTGCAAGCTAAAGATAGAGAAATAGCGTTTTACCGTCAGAAAAGTTCGGAGCTAAATGAACTTCTAAAATTGTTGGCTAACCGACCAGTTAATGTTAAGATTACTAATAAAGCTAAATCTATATCGGAGAGTAAAGCTATGAGTGACCCAATCGACCAAAGTCGTAACATACAAATTACAGGTGGAACCGTTAATGCCAGCGGTGCCGGAGCGTTAGGTTTGGGAGATAACAGCGGTACAGTTGCCAATACAATTAATCAATTATCGGATTCTTCTGAACCTGACAAACCAGACATCAAAAAACTGTTGACTAAGTTACAAACTGCGATAGAGGCTGAAACTAATTTATCTGAGGATGATAGAGCTGAAGCATTAGAACAGATAAAGATTTTGGAAAAATTAGGAGAAAATCCGCAAGAAAGCACAATGCAAAAGGCTGGGAAAACGGCTATGAAAATTCTGAAAGGAACTATTGCTGGTTTACCGAGTGCCGCGACGTTGGTGGAAGCTTGCAGTAAATTGTTGCCCGCGATCGCGAGTCTCTTACTTTTACCCTAAAATTATTCAGAAATTCAGACATAACTAACGCGCTGCTACGAAGAAACCGGGTTTTTGACCATATCTGGGACTGCAATGAGTATGCTCGGAAAAAACTCGGTTTCTGAACCCCGTGCGAAGTCCTAAAAAGGACACAGCAATGCTGTTTCCCTACCCCAAAACTCAACATCAACCGCCAGTCAAAGCTTTAAACACCCACCCAAAAAACATCACGCTCAAGAAAATTACACTACCAACAATCAACATCAAACCCAACAGCAAAGCCACCACAAACAACCAATCAGCTTTTTTTCCAGCCGGTTCGGGGCTACCTAAATGAGCATCCAGCAATTCGATATTTTTGATATTAGCTTTCCAAGCAACATCTAACAAGTCTCCAGCCACAGGTACAGTCCCAGCAACTGTATCAAATACGATGTTAGCCGCCATCTTGACTAAAGTCTCTTGTGGCACTCCCATTTGAGCGGATTTAAAAACAACATAACCTGCAAAAATTGAACCAACTAAATCGCCGCCGCCCGGTATCAATCCTAATATTGGATCGAGTCCGATGCGGTATTTTGTGCCGGGAATCGGAATTGCATTGTCTAGTAAATGACTGATGCGGCGAAGACGACGCAAAGATGCAGCCTGAGATTTGTTGGGAGTGTTTGCGGATGAATTTTGTATAGGAGAACGAGACATTTAGATTACTCCTGACTGTATTTCTTAGTCCGCGGAGGCGGACTTCGTTTTTGTAGAAGCGATTTCAATCGCCGAATCATGAAGGTGTTAACTTTAATCATACAGAGAAACCCGGCTTCTCTTCAAAACCGGGTTTCCTACTTCTAACTGCGGGCTTTTAGTTTATACCGATTTAACGGGTCGTTGCACATTTCTCGATCCCCCTCTCATCCCCCTTAAGAAGGGGGACTTTGAGAAGAATCTTGTCCCCCCCTTAGTAGGGGCGGTGCCCCCGTGCCCGCCCTCTTGGCTTGGCTAGGGGGGATCGAATTCTATGCAGCCTCATAAAAAATTGGTATTAGCCTGCTATTTGTTGCCTTCGGTGAAGTCGGCATCAATCACGTCGTCGCCGCCGCCTGTCGGGCCGCCGTCTCCGTAGCCGCCGGGGCCACCAGGGCCGTCAGTGGGGCCGCCTGCTTGCTGGTACAGGTTGCTGCTGACAGCGTAGAATGCTTGCTGCAACTCGGTTGTCAGTGTCTTGATAGCTGTGTCGTCTTCTTTGGCGACGGCTTCGCGCAAGTCTTTGATCAAGCCTTCAACCTTCGTCTTGTCAGCATCGGGAACCTTATCGCCCAATTCTGCCAACTGCTTCTCGATTTGATAGGCTAAGGAGTCTGCTTGGTTTTTGCGATCGATCCGTTCGCGACGTTCTTTGTCAGCAGCCGCATTCGATTCGGCTTCCCGAACCATGCGATCGACTTCATTGCTAGGCAAAGTAGAAGCACCAGTAATGCTAATAGATTGCTCCTTACCAGTACCTTTATCCTTAGCAGCTACATTCAAAATACCGTTAGCATCGATATCGAAAGTAACTTCAATTTGCGGTACGCCGCGGGGAGCAGGCGGAACTCCATCTAAGCGGAAAGTTCCCAAATCCTTGTTGTCATTAGCCATTTCCCGTTCGCCTTGCAAAACGTGAATTTCCACGTTAGTTTGGCCATCTACAGCAGTCGAGAAAGTTTCCGACTTCTTGGTAGGAATTGTGGTGTTGCGGGGAATGATTTTTGTCATCACGCCGCCCAAGGTTTCGACGCCGAGAGACAGCGGGGTAACATCGAGCAACAGGATGTCTTTGACTTCGCCTGCGAGCACGCCGGCTTGAATTGCTGCACCGACTGCGACCACTTCATCCGGGTTTACCGTTTGGTTCGGGTCTTTGCCGAGGATTTTTTTAACGAGTTCTTGCACGGCTGGGATGCGCGTAGAACCGCCGACCAAGACAACTTCATTAATTGCAGATTTGTCGAGTTTGGCGTCGCGGATTGCGTTTTCTACGGGAATGCGAGAGCGATCGATCAAATCAGAACAAAGCTCTTCAAACTTGCCCCGAGTCAAGGTGGTGTCCAAGTGTTTTGGCCCGTCTTGAGTTGCGGTAATAAACGGCAAGTTGATTTCTGCTTGGGTAACGCTCGAAAGTTCAATCTTGGCTTTTTCGGCTGCTTCCGTCAGGCGTTGCAGTGCTTGTTTATCTTTGCGGAGGTCAATTCCTTCGGCTCTTTGGAATTCTCCGGCGATGAAATCAACAATTTTTTTGTCGAAGTCGTCACCACCGAGGTGAGTGTCTCCAGAAGTTGCTAGCACTTCAAATACGCCGTCGCCGACTTCGAGAATTGATACGTCGAAAGTACCGCCACCCAAGTCAAATACGAGGATCGTTTCGTTGCTCTTTTTATCTAATCCGTAGGCTAAAGCGGCTGCTGTAGGTTCGTTAATAATCCGCAGAACTTCAATACCGGCAATTTTTCCCGCGTCTTTAGTAGCTTGGCGCTGGGAATCGTTGAAGTAAGCGGGCACTGTAATTACCGCTTGGGTAACAGTTTCACCGAGGTATTTGCTGGCATCTTCTACGAGTTTACGCAACACTTGCGCGGAAATTTCTTCGGGAGCAAATTGCTTGCCGCGGGCGGGACAGTCGAGTTTGAGGCTGTTGCCGACTTTCAGGACTTTGTAGGAAACTTCTGTGGTTTCGTGGGTTACTTCGTCAACCCGACGCCCGATAAACCGTTTTACTGAGTAAAAGGTGTTTTCGGCGTTCATCACGGCTTGACGCTTGGCGATTTGTCCGACGAGTTGATCGCCATTTTTAGCATATGCTACTACGGAAGGTGTGGTGCGACCCCCTTCGGCGTTGGCTATGACGGTGGGTTTGCCGCCTTCCATAACTGCGACGCAGGAGTTTGTCGTACCTAAGTCAATTCCAACTACTTTTCCCATAGGGGTGTTCCGGCTCCAATCTCTACAAAATTTTGGTTTTCTATCTGTGTGATAGTCTGGTTATTCAGAACTGCGATTCTACTTCGCGGTTTACGGGTAGTCAGTTCTGCTTTAATACAACAGTCTTCGATAGGGTGCTTATCTCTATACTGCGGGCGGTTAGACCTTGCGATGAAGGTGTATTTACCGAACCTGTTGGGGGACGGTTGCATCGGTGAGGCTTTTACTGCTACAGCTTTGGACTGCTTTTCTTTACTCTTCCTAATGTAGGGCGTGCGATCGATTCGGGCATTGTGGCAAACCGTATACGTTGTGTTGTATTTGCCGTCTTGCGCGTATAAATTTGGTTGGGCCGGTTTGGGCGATTCGTTGTGCGATCGGATTTTTTGGATGGCAAATATAAGATTTATAGATAAGACGGCGGTTGAAACCGCATCTACACAAAGGAAGTTCGCCTCCGCGGACTGAAGAAGATAATGTAATTTCAACTCTCTACTCTTCAGTCCGCGCACCATCCGGGTTTTGTTTGTATCGACGCGGTTTCAACCGCCGGGTGTTCAACCGCCCGATATTCTACCTCGCATCACCAATCAAAATAAATGGCGACCAATAAAAAGGAAGGAAATTGCGTTTGATTAGACTCAATTTAGCTTGCCGCAATGCTTCCCCTTTACTCATCCCTTTATTAATATTTTGATAAAATGCAACCATCAATTCTTTAGTAGTTTTATCATCAACATTCCAAAGACTCGCCATCACAGCTTTCGCACCCGCACGCTCAAAAACATAGGCAATTCCAGATATTTCTTCGCCGTTGGAATTCGCTTGCAAAGCAGTTTGACACGCACTTAAGGTGAGGAGTCTGGTGTTTTGCAATCCTAATAAGGCGGCATCGGCAATATTGAATTCGCGATCGGCAAAAAGGATAGTATTCGGCTGTAAATCCAGTCTGTCGGGTTTCCTACAATTTGGAGAGTTAAGCAAGCAGCAGCCTTCGGGTTGAAAACATCCGTGAGTTGCTAGGTGCAAAAAGGGAAAGCGGGGTGCTTGGGTTTTGAATTGGTCGAGGGTAGCAGTATTACCGATATAGGATAAACTGCTGGGAAACAATTTGGTAATATTTTGAACTTCCTCGGGCGAATTTGGTAAATTATAGGGATTGCGGGTGACGGGATTTCCTAATGCTAAGATGCCGCTTTGTAATGTCGAATCGGGAATAGGTCTAGTTGAAATGCGGGTGAGATAGTTGACGGGATATTTCTGAATGAGGAATTCATCAGTTTTTTCGTCATACAGCGTTTCAAAGGGGATGTAGCGCAGTTTACCCGTAGCGATGATGCTCAATTGTTTGGCGGAAGTAGCTTTAATTTGGTCTTCGATCGGACGAATCAGGATTTCGTAGAGTTTACCACCTGTAACGGTGAAGTTAGTGTCGCCTGTATTTTGCAGTTGTTCGCGGTATTGAGTGAGGAGTTTGTCTAATTCTGCGGGATTAATAGGAATTTTTTTAACACTTAAACTGTCTTTTGTCAAGACAAATAGGGCGATCGTATTGGGGAGATTTTTGACATTTGTGAGCAAGACGGGTTGAATGACAACGGTATCGGGCGGGATACTTGCTTTCAGTTGGGCGATGTCTTTGGGTGTGCTTTCAAAGAGCTCGGCGACTTCTGGGAATTGACGGGAGATTTCTTCTGCTTTGCGGTTGACTTCTGTTTCTAATTCCCGCATTTGTCGGGAGAGATTTTCTGAGAATTTGTCTTGGAGTTGGCGGCGGAGGTATTGGAGTTGTTGATTTTTTTGATTCCACTCGTCAATGGATGTTTGTGCTTGGGGGTTGGCTACTTTGGCGTTGATGAGGCGGGTGTAGTCGGCGAGATCGGCTGTGGTGGCGATGTTGACCCATTGGAAAGCGCGATCGGCTTGGTTTTCGTCGATGAGTAGGGATGTGAGGGCGATCGCTCTTCCGCTTTCACCTTCTAAAAACTTTTGGCGATTTTCTCGCTGTAAACCACTTCGCATTTCTAAGGTGATTTGGACGGATTTCTCCCAATTGTCGATCGCTTGAGTCGGTTGCTTTATATCTCGGTAGGCAAAACCAATATTATTCAAAGTAGTAGCAATGCCTGCACGATCGCCCACTTTCCGCGTAATTACTAAAGCTTGGTCATAGTATTTCAAAGCTTCTTGCGGTTGGGAAATACTATGGTACACTAAACCAATATTATTCAAAGTAGCAGATTCCCCCGCGAGATCGCCGACTTCCCGCCTAATTGGTAAAGCTTGGTTGTGGTATTTTAATGCTTGTTGCGGTTGCGAAATGTTTTCGTACACTGTACCAAGGTTATTTAAAGTAGTAGCTTCCCCCGTGCGATCTCTCACTTCCCGCATAATTGGTAAAGCTCGATTATAGTATTTCAATGCTTCTTGCGGTTGAGAGTTTCTATTGTAGACTAAACCAATATTATTCAAAGTAGCAGCTTCTCCTAAGCGATCGTCTACTTCCTGCCTAATTGGTAAAGCTTGGTTCAAGTATTCCAATGCTTGTTGCGGTTGGGAGATACTGTCATATACACCACCAATATTACTCAAAGTAGCAGCTTCTCCCGACCTATAGCCAATTGCCCGCATAATTGTTAAAGCTTGGTTATAGTATTTTAATGCTTCTTGTGGTTTAGAGATTCTATCGTAAACTGCACCAATATTATTCAAAGTAGTAGCTTCCCCCGCACGATCCCCCACTTCTCGCATAATTGGTAAAGCTTGGTACAAGTATTCCAATGCTTGTTGCGCTTGGGAAATGCTCTCGTACACTCTACCAATATTATTCAAAGTAGTAGCAACGCCTGCGCGATCGCGCACTGACCGCATAATTGATAAAGCTTGGCTATAGTATTTTAATGCTTCGTACGGTTGGGAGATCATGTCGTAAACTGCACCAATATTATTCAAATTACCAGCTTCCCCATAGCGATTGCCCACTGAGCGCATAATTATTAAAGCTTGGTTCAAGTATTTCAAAGCTTCTTCTGGTTTAGAAATTCTGAAGTACACTCCACCAATATTATTCAAAGTAATAGCTTCCTCTGCACGATTGCCGAGTGACTGTGTAATTGGTAAAGCTTGGTTATAGTATTTCAAAGCTTCTTGCGGTTGGGAAATTTCAGCGTACGATAGACCAATGCGATTAAGTGCTACAGCTTCAATTTTTTTGATTTTAAATTGTCGTGCAAGAGCTAGAACCTGCTGCCATGTTTCTATTGCCTGTCGCAGTTGCCCTTGTTCTTCCTGTTGCTTTGCTTGCTGTATAAGTCTCTGTAATTCTTCAACCTGTAAATTTTGACTTTGCCCCCAACTAGGTTGAACCATCAGCGGCACAGTCAGAGGAGTCAAACACACACCCAAAATCAAAACACTGCTGATAAATCGTTTCATCTTTTTCATAGTTTACAAATTAAATTAATAGAATAGGCATCAAACTTAGTATCTAATAAAAATTGCAAATTCACAAAACAACCTCGCGCCCTGGTGCTGAATCTCTGAGTCCCTCAAAAACTTCTGCCTCAATTCCTGCTGCTTCTAGATTGTTTTTTTGACGAAAATTTTGGATTGCTTCCCAAAAATTATGAGGTTCATCAATCTGGCGTTCTTTCTCAATCTTAGCAATAATTTCAGATAGTTCTGCGGATACTTTAGTCAATTCTTTAGTTTTTTCAAGCAAGCGAGCGACCAGCGGCGATGGCAATAACTCCAGCGGCTCGTCAAAATCATCAGAAGTTGTAATTAGTTCGCGATCGCTCCCAAATATGCTGCGTTTAGGCGAAGATTCTGCAACTTCATCTAAAGTTTCTGGTTCAACTTCTGGTTTGATGCCTTGAATGTGAATTGTTTGAGATTGCATCCTTTGTCTGAGATAAATTGCACATATCAGGTCAGACCAAGTAAAGTTTTCAGGCAGTTTATCGATTATGCTGCGGACTTCTTCTTTAAGATTGATGGTTTCCATCGGTTTTAGTAAAGAGAGTTGGGATTTTAATTCTACACTCCTGGACGCACTCCGACCAAATAAACCGGGTTTTTTAGCGAATCTGCGCGCTGCACGAAATATTTTCGTAAAAAAACCCGGTTTCTGGCCCCGCGACGAACTCAATACGGAGTTGCTGCAATTGTCATCGTCTTTTTCTGCACATCAAACTGCATTTCATCAACAACAAATTGCCGATCTTTTGCAACTCCCAAAATCCCCCGCAATTGCCCTCGACTCACCACAGGTGGCCCCAATTTCACCACAGCTTGACCTTGAGCAGCATCCTTCAGCTCAAAAGCACTGATGGGAATTCCATTCCATTTAGCTTGAGTGCTAGTCGCTGGTGGGATCTCGCCCCGAATAAACTGCACCCCATTAGTACGATAAACCACTGCACCTTTGGTAAACACGATTTTCTCAATTTGACTCAACGGGAGCGATCGCTTTTCCGTTTCTCCCTGTATCCATAATTTTTGCCCTTTCTCATCAATCTGTACAACTCTACCGTCTCTTATGCCGCCCCCTTTCATCTCAATTTTTGCCTTTATGGGCAAGGCGACGGGTATGGGCTGGCTGGCGTTAGCCTGTGCTTGTACAGATGGCAAATTTGGTTTCTGGACATCCTGACTGGTGGCATTAACTCGTGCAGCCATACTCGCCGTTACTGTAAAAAGTGCTACAACTAGAAAAGAAAGTGTTTTGTATTTCATAGTCCCCCTAAACCCCCTTCAAGGGTAAGCGTTAACCCGCTACCGTTATAAAATTATACTTCACATCCCTTGAAGGTCATTCCGTGTCCGCTACTCCCCAACCTACTCCCGAATCGAATATTTTAGGCAACTTTGCCAGTGTTGTTGGCTTGCTTGGTGCCGCCCTATTTTTCACTGGCTGGATTTATCGCTGGTCGTATTTTTACTTTTTTCAGATACAGGTAACGACTCTCGATTTACCAGTCGAATCGTTTTTTATGGTGCCCCTTCAGGTTTTTTTAGCTGATGGCCCGACGATATTCAGAAGTGCGATCGCGATTCTGCTGACAGCCTTTGCAATCTACCAAAGTTTGTGGCTAGTCAATAGTATAAACCATAAATTTGCTACTACAATCAATCGGAGAACTCGACGGTGGCGTTTCTATGCTCGCACAAGAAGATTATGGTTGCTGCTTCGCTTCTTGAAGTCTTGGCAGCGATTTAATATCAATAAATATAACTCGATTAAATTGCTGCGATCGCTCGTTGACGAACTTATTATCGTCAGTTGGGTATTGCTGGTTTTGTTCTCGTCAGCTTCCCACCAAGGAATTGCCGATGCCCGACGCGATGCCGGCGAAAATTCTACTTTACCCGCTGTCGCTTTAATCGCCAAGCAAGATAACATTGCTTTAGGTAGAAAGCCCGATGATGAAACCCTTCGATCCGTTGGTAAAGGCTTTAAAGCTATCGGAGATATAGGTTTATTTGCTGATTTGAGCCAGCAAGACTTTAATCATATCAATAACTCCAAAGAACCTATAGTTTGGCGACTGCTTTTAGATAGAGGCAACTGGATTTATCTGTTTCCCGCTTTAACAAAAGCACAGCAAAAAGACCCTAACGCTCGCCCTTTAGTAGTTGCGGTTCAACAAAGTCAATCCGGCGATCAATTGCTGATAGTCAGTCCCGCACCTTCTAAACTGTCGAAATAAAGTCCTGGCTGGTTGATTGGATGCCAAAATAGTCGAGATCCCCCCTAACCCCCCTTAAGAAGGGGGGGACAAGAACATTCAAAGTCCCCCTTAAGAAGGGGGATGCGAGGGGGATCAAAACTCAACAACAAGTGAGAGATATAAAGTCCCCCTTAAGAAGGGGGATGCGAGGGGGATCTGGATTTAGTGAACCCTACGGGATTTCTATTTATCGATTAAGCCCGATCGCACACAACCTCAAACACACCGCCCGGAATAAACCGACACAAAGCCCTCCGCCGATCCTCCGCATCTTGGCGGTTGAAAAAACGAGCAATTGTGTAATGCTGAGCATTCGGCAAAATTCGGACGATCGCCCAATAATTGCGATCGCCACCAACAATCGGAGAATTGGCATTTCTCAGAGAGTTGAGATAGCGGGCGATGGCTACGCCCCGGCTTGCGCCTACGCACTACCCTTGAGATTCGCCGCCACGCGCTCAATTACCACCGCCACCAAGCTTTCCAACTCCTGCTGAGTCAACTGCGCGCGATCGACATCAAAATCGTCATCCGAGTAGCAGCGGATGCGCGACAGCAGTTGCGTCACGCCAAAGTCATCCAAAGCTTGTTGATAGCCGCGAGTATATTCGCTCTCGTCGCTTCCAGGCCGTACCATAGAGATTGCCTCCTTGTTTATTAGGGGCCAGAAGCCAGCGAAGAACTTTCCTAGGGATCGCGCTGGCTTTTGACTTGTTGAGAGTATAGCATGGATATAGCATATATAAATGCTGTAAATGAGCTATATTCGACAAAATGGTCTAGATACAGCACAATTACGATCGGTTTAAACTAAAAAATAGTGAATATCTTATGACCAAACGCTTAGCGACCTATTTAGCCGATGGAATCTATGACATCCTGGAAGAGTGGGCAGATCGGGAACGGCGTTCCATCAGCAGCTTGGCAGCATTCGTTTTGGAACAAGCTGCTAGAGAACGCCAAAAGGAAATGAAACAACAGCCCCCGCCAGCGGATGAAAAGCAGGAGAAAAGTTGAGAGAAGTTTGGGCGATCGCCCTTTAAACAACTATGAAATTTATCGGCATCGATTTAGGTTGGAGTTCAGGCGCCAGCGGTTTGTGCTGCTTGAATTGGGAAAATAACCAATTACAATTGATCGAGTGCGATCGCCAACAATCCCTCAACGACATCCTTACCTGGATCGATCGGCAAATCTCCCCAACCGAACCAGCCATCATCGCCGTAGACGCACCCACAATCATCGCCAATCCAACGGGAATGCGCGAAGCAGACAAACTCACCCACAAACACTTCGGCCGCTACCACGCAGGCTGCTATCCCGCCAACCTTTCCCGCCCCTTCGCGCAAAAAACAGTCGAATTCGGCCTTTGTTTAGAAGCCCGAGGATTTGTCCACGCACCAACTATTGAAGCTAAGAAATTAGGCAGATATCAAATAGAAGTCTTTCCCCATCCAGCCACAATCAACTTATTTAAATTAGATAGAATCATCAAATACAAAAAAGGAAAACTGGCAGAGCGTCAACTAGAATTGATGAAACTCTGCCAGTATATTGTAGATATTTTACCGAGCCTTGAACCATCTCTAAATCTGTCTTGTAGCACAGGCATCTTTCCTGTGAGTGGCGGTTCAAAACTCCCCGAAATCCCCACCAGTGTTGCAACTCTCAAAGCCTTAGAAGACCAGTTAGATGCCTTGCTGTGCGCTTATATCGGCGCTCACTGGTGGTACTGGGGAATCGAGCGCAATTTAGTTTTGGGCGATCGTACAACCGGGTACATAGTAATACCCTCGCGATAGTCATTACTCTCGCGAGGGTTGCACTCTGCTCGCGAACGAGGACAGCACTGAGATATCATCATTCGGAATTTGATATTACTCCACTCTTCCAGCCCGCGGAGGCGGGCTTTGTTTGTGTAGACGCGAATTCCATTCGCCCGGATTTGTTCGGAATTTGATATTACTCCACTCTTCCAGCCCGCGGAGGCGGGCTTTGTTTGTGTAGCCGCGAATTCTATTCGCCCGGATTTGTTATGAATGATGAGTTCGGAATTATCAATTAATAATTCTCGTCAACTCAAAACTCTTTAATGTGCCCAAAGAATCACACCAACTTCATAGGGACTGCTGAGATTGTCGTGCTTCGGCAAAACCCGCAGCGACAAACCTTGCAAACCGCTAGAAGTATAAGTAATGTCAGCCGTATACAGGCTAGCATTGTGAGGATCTTCTCCCAAATACTCCATTACCATCGGCACGCCGCCGACAATTTCGCCATTAGCATCAACCGAACCTTGATAAAGTTCGACTTGCACGTCCGCAGGCGTCAATCCCATTAGATTGATGCGAGATTTAACAGCGATCGACTGATTGACCTTAACTTCCTTATCCTGGGAAATATCAACAGCCTCAATCTTAATATCCTGCCACTTCCCGAGAAGGTGCTTCTTCCATTGAGACAACTCCTTCGCCGGAGCGCATCCGTCGTTCGTCATGGTGTGATAGCGATCGCTCACCGGGAAATAAGCCCGCCGCGCGTAATCCTTCACCATCCGAGCCGTATTGAAGAAAGGACAGTTCAAAGCAATAGAATCCTTCATTTTCGCCGTCCAACCGCGAGGAATTCCATCAGCATCCCGGTTGTAAAACAGCGGTACAACTTCCTTTTCCATCAAGTCGTACAAAGCATTCGCCTCGACTTCATCCTGATACTTTGTATCTTCGTAAAACTCGCCGTGTCCGATCGGCCAACCGGTACGAACATAATCCGCCTCATCCCACCAACCGTCAAGAATACTGAGGTTTGGCAAACCATTCATCGAAGCTTTCATCCCGGAAGTACCCGAAGCCTCGCGGGGGCGGCGCGGCGTATTCAGCCACACATCGCAACCGGATACCATCATCCGAGCCACGTTAATGTCGTAATTCGGCAGAAACACCATCGAACTGATAGTTTCGTGCTCGCGGATAAAGTGAACGATATCCCGAATCAATTCCTTACCCGGAATATCCATCGGGTGAGCTTTCCCAGCAATCACAAACTGCACCGGGCGGTTTTTGTCCCGCATGATCCGCATAATGCGATCGACATCGCGCAAGAATAATGTCGCCCGCTTGTAAGTAGCAAAACGTCGCGCAAACCCGATCGTCAATACCTTCGGATCGAGAGCCTCCCGCGCGTGCTCGATTTCCGTTTGAGCAGCACCGCGCTCGCGCAGAGTCT
Organism: Oscillatoriales cyanobacterium; assembly: GCA_004293365.1. Classification (GTDB taxonomy): domain Bacteria; phylum Cyanobacteriota; class Cyanobacteriia; order Cyanobacteriales; family Microcoleaceae; genus Microcoleus. The sequence continues at coordinate 37,204 of RDYN01000014.1, forward strand.
TTTGCAACCATTCCCGCGCAAATACTACCAACTCCGATCGACAGCGCTCGTGATTCCGCCACAATTCCTCATCAGGAATCGACGACATCCTGTCCCACAGTCGATCGTCCTTGCGAGTCATTTCCCAATCCGGGCCGAGGTAGCGATCGTACAACTCCTGAGTAGACTTCGCCACACAACTGCGAGCGTGAACCCCGTTCGTAATCGAAGTAATCGGCACCTCTTCTTCAGGCAAACCCGGCCACAACCCTTGGAACATCGGGCGCGACACCACACCGTGCAAAGCCGCCACCCCGTTGACAAAACTCGACATTTTAATTGCCAAAATTGCCATATTCAGAGGTGCAGACAAATCTTTAGTATCCTCCCGGCCCAATGCCAGGAACTCATTTTGCGACAAGCCAAACATCTTGGGATACTGACCCAGATAGTGCATCACCATATCCGGCTCGAACAAGTCAAACCCAGCAGGTACAGGCGTGTGAGTCGTAAACATACTGCTGGAAATCACCACCTGTTCCGCTTCCAAGAAACTCAGGTGATGTTCCTCCATCAGCATCCGTATGCGTTCCAAAGCCATGAAAGCCGCGTGGCCTTCATTCATGTGATAAGCCGTAACAGTCAAGCCCAGCGCCTTGAGCATTTTCACGCCGCCGATGCCCAGCATGATTTCTTGGTGCATCCGCAGAGTTTTGTCACCGCCGTAGAGTTGGTCGGTAATATCTTGGTCGTAGCGGCTGTTAGGTTCAATATTTGTATCCATCAAGTACAGAGGAACCGTTCCCACCTGTACCCGCCAAATCCGGGCGTATACCTTGCGGCCGGGATAGTCCACCTCAATCCGCAATTCCGAACCGTCGGGATTGCGTTCTAGATGCAGCGGCATATTGTAGAAATCGTTCAGCGGATAGCGTTCTTGCTGCCAGCCGTCGGCGTTGAGATATTGCGAAAAATAGCCTTCTTGATACAGCAAGCCTACGCCAGCCAAGGGCAAGCCCAAGTCGCTAGCAGATTTCAGGTGGTCGCCCGCGAGCACGCCCAAACCGCCGGAATAGATGGGTAGGGCTTTCACTAAGCCGAATTCCATCGAAAAGTAAGCGTAGCATTCCTGGCGATCGGTGCCGCGCTGTTTGCGGTACCAGGCGCGATTTTTGAGATAATCGTCTAACTGCTGGGCTGCTCGGTTCATTTGAGCAATGAAGCCTTCGTCTTCTGCCATTTCTTGCAGTCGCTCTTGAGAAATGGTTCCCAGCATCAGCACCGGGTTTTGGTTGCTGGAGTCCCACAGGTCTCGATCGAGGCGGCGGAAGAGGTCTTTGGTATCGACGTTCCAGTCCCAGTGCAAGTTGTAGGCAAGCTTGCGTAGGGGTTCGAGAATTGCCGGCAGAGACGGGGAAACGTTAAATGTGCGAATTGGCTGCATAGACAAAGCATTTGTGTTGGGGTAGCGATATTTTCCTCTGTCTTTTGTCACAAGTCCGTTATTCTGCACACTATTTTAAGTTTTAAGTCGATCGGGCGATCGGCTGTTACCTTAACTTCTGTGGCGGCTGAGTCAGGGCGATCGCCCTTAATACCATTTTTTTAAAGTTATGACAGACTTTTGCGACCTAGCGAAAGCAGATAATTACAACATCTTGTCGTCCTTTATCTCTATCGGATATGAAAGAAAAATGGTATAAAACCGCTTTTCGCACTTCCCGATGAGATTTCTCAATGCCTTGACACCGAAAAATCCAGTGTCCGCCGCCCGCGTGTTTGATTGGGAGCTTGACTTGCATGGTAAAATACTTGCCTGACTTACACAAAGACACTAGATAACGCTTAGACGGTTCTATCCTCCCTCCTCGTTTACCCTGGCTGTTTAGGTAGGACTAGAGTACCAACCCCAATAAGCTAAACTTGTATCCGATCGCCAAATTAACTACAAGCCAATGACTACTTCTGCACAGAAAAACCCGAACGAGATTTCCTATGTTGAAAATTTATCCGACTCATCAAGTTCACAAATGTTATCCTTCCTGAAAATTTTTGAGTATTTATCCCTAGCTGCTTTTGTGGGTGTGTGCATCCTTACCAGAGTTTTTCCAGACAATCAACTTATCCTTATCTGGGGATCTGTTTTTCTCTCTAGTTTTATTTTTCTGTTCCTGACCAATAGACAATTGGCTCAGAAATCGAGGAATCGTGCTAATCAGTTAGAGTTCGGAAAAAAAGCTGAATTATATACTTATCTGTTGAACCAGAAGAATTCTTCGGATAACAATCTGATAACTCCCGCAAGAGTAAAGGCTTTACGATATTGTCAGGAGTTGATTGACGACTATAAAAAGACTAGAGAGACTTCGAGAAATATTTACTATATTTTCCAATTGGCAACCGTTATTTTATCGGGAGTCACACCAATTTTAGTACTGGTAGACAAATTGGAACCAGGTCAAACGTTGCTCAAGTGGCTGCCCGTAATTTGTCCCGCTGTCGCCTCGATAGTCGCTAGTATAGTTACCTCCTTTCCTTTTCAGGAGAATTGGATTTCTGCTAACACGACTGTGGAATTGTTAGAAGCGGAACAAGAGAAATTTATATTAGGAGTGACTCCGGCTTATTGTTGCTATGATGTAGCCGACGAAGCCCAAAATCAACAAATGGGAAAAATGGCAATAGAAAACTTTATCAATCAGGTGAATGAGATTCATCTCAAGCAAATCCAAAAACCAGATGAGACACGGGCAAGGGAGCAGAATACAGAGCCAGCTCAATCTACCGAGTCAAAGCAAGAGCAGACTTAACTAATCTGACAATAAGCTGTTACGCAGCTAGATCCTATGGCTCTCCCCTAATTGTGGTGGTAACGCAAGCTTATAATCTGTCTGCATCAAGGTTTTTGGCCTTCACACTCCAGAAAATTTGTATCAGCAGCTACTTTTAACGCCAAACATCCGGGAGAGCCGATCGTATAATAGAAAGACAAGACAAGTAATTGCTGCACAATCCGTTCTACCAAAGATGCAGAGGCTATCACTTAGCGCGATCGCTCTGTGGTTTATGTTGAACTCACAGAGTTAATAGCATTTGGGCAGGAACGTTTGGTAAAAGGGTGCAGGGTAAGCTCATCTAATTTAGTATAAATTGTACTTGACAAAAAGACAAATATAAAAAATGTGGTATTTACGTATTAGCAATTTTATAAGGCCTTAAAAACTAAGTCATCAAGCGGTAAAACTCAATGGATAAAGGATTCTTGCCCGCCCGGCCAAGGTCTAAACTACTGAAGAAGCCCTCACCTATCTCTATGCAAGAGTTACAAGGAAGCTTATCAAGTTATTTTGATGACATACCCGACCCGAGAGTGAACCGAACCAAACGTCACTTACTGAAAGATATAGCCTTTCGAGCTCTCATAGGAGGTATGACTGGGAATAGGGAATAGGCCGGAGCCGCGCATACCTCACTTTTTTGAGAACCGCTATATTCTCGTCATTGCTATATTATCTACAATAGCTGGAGGTGATGGGTGGGAAGACATGGAAAATTATGGAATCAGTAAGCAGCAATGGTTGCAAAAATTTTTAGACTTACCAAATGGTATCCCGAGCGATGATACCTTCCGACGAGTTTTTGAAAAGGTAGACCCGAAAGTTTTAGAACAGAAGTTGACTGAAGGGGTTAAACAATTAATTGGGCCAGTTGTCCAACAAGTTATCCCGATTGATGGAAAAAGTATCCGAGGTTCTTATGACCGAAAAACAGGGGAAAAGAATTTACATTTAGTGACGGCGTGGGCGAGTGAAAATCGGTTGGTACTTGGACAAGTTAAAGTTGAAAACCATTCCAATGAAATCACAGCTATCCCAGCCCTATTGGAATTAATCGATGTCACCGGAGCGATTATTACGATGGATGCGATGGGTACTCAAACCGAGATTGTACGGCTGATTCGTCAAAAAAAAGCTGATTGTGTAGTTACTCTGAAAAAGAATCATCCAACTCTTTACAAACAAGTCAAAACCTGGTTTGAAACAGCCAGAGCCAACCAATTTGGGGGAATTGAAGTGAGTGAAGATTCCCGAAGGGAAAAAGCACATACATCATCGAATCGAAACTAGAAAAGTTTGGGCGGTTCCAGTGGGGGCTTTAGGGGGGATTTACAAACAAGAAGACTGGACAGATATTATTCTGACTATTGTTATAGTAGAACGTTTCCGTTATCTGTGGAACAAAACCACTCATGAAGTACAATTTTACCTAAGTTCCTTACCCGTAGATGCTAAAGCGGAATGGTCGCGTCATTCGTCAACGTTGGAGTATTGAAAATCAAGAACATTGGGTTTTAGATGTCACTTTCAATGAATATCGCTCTCGCATTCGGTCCTTGAATAGCCCTCGAAACTTGGCTGTTATCAGACGGATGTCCCTGAATGCTGTAAATCAAGAAACTACTCTCAAGCGTAGCTTGCGACAGAAAAGAAAACGGGCTGCAATGAATGATGAATACATGATGCTTCTTCTCAAATCCTTTTGTCAAGGCTGATTGAGATGCTCTTACCCTGCCAATAGAAGTACAGAACACTTCACTTTTCCACGGTCCTGAATACACCGATATGGTGAATCAAAGACTATTTGGCTTCTTGGAAGATTGGCGAACAGAGACAAGCTACGTTCAAAATCTGCCGATCGATCATCTCAAGTATTGGATTGCGGAAACGGACATTGATGGCTTTCGATACGATTCGGCACGTCACATTGGTCTGGACTTCTGGAAGCCTTGCGTTGAAGAGATATCAAGGTACACTACCTACCTGGGGAAAAAGCAGTTTCTTCAGATAGCCGAACACGCTGGAAGCACTCACGAAGAATTAACTGCATATAATGGTGCGAAATTTTCTAATCAGATAGACTACCCAACGTATTATAACGTCAAGCACTCTTTTGGTGATGGCAATTGGTTAGGGGGTTTAGCAGAGTATTTTTGTGGTTTTCTTGCTCCACCACAGGCATATCATGCTGGTTGGAAGAACAATATTATGTTCTTGGATAACCAAGACACAACTAGAATCTTCCATGAGTTTTTGAGTCGTCTAGCACACCAAGACGATGTTCGAGTCCGTCTCCACTTTGCTCTAGCTTGCTTGATTCTAGGACCTCAAATACCTTCTATCTATCAAGGAACGGAACAGGAGTTTTGTGGAGCACTAGGGAAGCATCAACGAGAGGATACAGGAGAGTGGATTGGCCATGATTGCTACGTGGGGGAAGATATGTTTGATAACCCTGCATGTGTTTGGCAGTTTGGTTTGATTAACCGAAAATCTTTCGCTCCCTACAGCCAAACCCACCCAACCTTTGTATTGATTCGACAGTTGGCAGAAATTAGATTTCAAAACAGACTCATTCAGAATGGAGTCCGCACTTTATTATGCTCTAGGAATAATGGTGTGTGGTGTGTACTCATTCACGATCCGGCTTTTGATCGGCCGCTCTTTGTGGCTATGAACCTTGGATCAAAACCAGTATTTGAGAAAGCTTTAGAGATCCCGAATTGCTATGGTGAGTTCTGCGGAGTCGATCGGCTGATTGCCACGTCTGGTGGAGAATTCCATGTTGTGGAAGGTGGCATACAAATTCGACTTCCTGCATTCACTTTTGTTTTAGGGCAACTCTGTCGGGATGAAACAGGACTTAGATGAATTGAGCCAATTTTTGTATAGCAGACACTATTGTTAAGGCGGTTTTAGCAAGCTAAACACCCAAGAACCTGCCCGCCCGACCGCCTTTTGTTGTGCATGAGTAGAAGCATACTTCTTAATCTAGCTGTCAATAAGTATGCTTCTAGATTGTGGGCTCGTAATTATATTCATAGCTGAGGTATTCCTGGAAAGTAAGTTTTCGCTGGTTGATTTGAATCATGACACTCTCCTTTGAATCAACTGTTTTGAGAGCTTTTTGGATCTTAAAGCACGATCGCCCTCACCGATAAGTATCATGCAATTTTCACTTTCCTCAACAGAGAATTTACCAACAGTTTGCTCGCATCCCCAGCCGAGAGCGCCTTGCTAAAATAGTGGCCCTGAATTTCGTGACAGTGGAGCGATCGCAAACAATCCAACTGCTCTTTAGTTTCTACTCCTTCAGCCACCACGCTCAAGTTCAAATCTCGCCCCAGCGTCGCTACAGCATTCGCGATCGCCCGTTCGCACGGATCCGTCGTCAGTTCGCTGACAAAAGATTTGTCTATTTTTAAGATATTCAAGGGAAACTTTTTGAGATAATTTAGAGAACAATAACCCGTGCCGAAATCGTCCAGCGCAATCTGCACTCCCATACTCTGCAAATCTCTCAGAACTTTTGTGGTATAATCCACATCTTGCATAGCTGTAGTCTCAGTAATTTCTAACTCTAAATACTTCGGTGCTAAACCCGTTTTTTCCAAACAGTTCGCCACCATTTGCACTAAATTAAATTGCTGGAACTGCCGCGCCGAAAAATTGACTGCTACCCGCAGATCGGGTTGCAAAGCATCCTGCCAAGCTTTATTTTGAGCGCAGGCAGTTTGCAGCACCCATTCGCCAATAGGGACAATTAATCCGTTCTCTTCGGCGATCGGAACAAATGTCGCCGGAGAAACTAAACCTAATTCTGGATGCTGCCAGCGCAGCAGGGCTTCCATCCCCTGGATTTTCCAAGTAGTAATGTTGACTTTTGGCTGGTAAAAAATCTCAAATTCTCCGCGTTCTAGAGCCTCGTGCAACCTGTTTTCTATATTTAGCAACTGGCTGCCTTCGGGATTAATTGTTGCAGTGTATAATTGATAATTATTTCTTCCCCTTTCTTTCGCGCGGTACAAGGCAGCATCGGCATTTTTGACTAAAGTTTCGGCATCTTCGCCGTCGTTGGGATAAACGGCAATGCCGATGCTGCTGCTGATGTGAAACGGCTGTCCTTCTAGTTTAAATGCTGGCTTTAAATTGTCGAGTATTCTTTGAGCTGTTTTAACTGCATCTTCCAAGCAATTGATTTCGGGAATCAGCACGGTAAATTCGTCGCCTCCCCAGCGGGCTACCGTATCCGTCGATCGCAAAGTGTCGCTGATGCGTCCGGCAAAACCTTCTAACAGGCGATCGCCCGCAGCGTGACCTAGTGTATCATTAATCTTTTTGAACCTGTCTAAGTCTAAAAACATCACAGCCAGCATTTTTTTATTTTTTTTAGCTTGTATTAATGACGCCAACAGGCGATCGTTAAACAGTATCCGGTTCGGCAAACCAGTCAGTTGGTCGTAAACAGCTTGATAGCGAATAATTTCTTCAGCTTGCTTGCGCTGAGTGATGTCCATCATAGTGCCAATCGCCCGCACAGCTTCACCGCTGGCATTGCGGATGATGTAACCGCGATCGAGCACAAAAACATATCCCCCATCTGCGCGGCGAAAGCTGTATTCCTCCGACCAACATTGAGCATCTGAATTCATTGTTTCGTTGAAGCTAGACTTAACTCTTTCCCGTTCTTCGGGATGAACATTTAGCCACCACGATTCTAATTCTATCGTCTGAGTTTCGTTGAGTTTGTATCCAAAAACTTTTTCAAACTCTTCGCTCAACCAATACTCATTTCTTGACAAATTTAAATCCCAAACTGCATCATTTGTTGCCCGCGTCAGCAGGTGAAAGCGTTCTTCACTTTTGCGGAGTTTTTCTTCAGATTGCCATCGTTCCGTCACATCTCGAAAGCTGAACACTCGACCAGTAATTTTGCCTCCCGTCTGCTGCGGTAGCGAGTAGCGTTCGATAATTCTGCCATCTTTAAACTCGATAATATCGAAACTTTCTGCTGCGGGGATATCGGACAATTCTTTAGCACGGTTGAGAAAGATTTCCGGGTATTTTAACTGGCTGATTCCAAACCCCAAAATTTGGTTGCTATCTCTCGAATCTAGCAGAAAATCTGGCAACTGCCACATTTGGGCAAACTTGCGGTTAAAGCTGACAACTTTTCCGCCGCCGTCCACCGCCAGAATGCCGTCAGCAGTAGATTCAATGGTTGCTTGAAGCAAAGAAAGAGATGTTTCTAGTTCTAACTCTGCTAATTTGCGATCGCTAATGTCAAAAGCTGTGACTAATATTGACGCTTTTCTCTCAAATTTGATAATATCAACAGTGGCTTCAATCCAGCGTGTGTCTCCGGTTTTCGTGATAATTCTAACTTCATATTTTGAGCCTGCACTGTCTCGCGGCTGGCGGGATTTACCCCATTGCTTAACTGTCGATCGAAAATCTGGATGAATAAAATCGTATAAATCCAATCCTAGCAATTCTTCGCGAGTATATCCAGTTAAAGCTTCTGTCTGAGAATTGACATAGCGCAACTGTCGGCGCTGATAGATAAATGCAGCAGCATTAACAGTTTCTACCAGTTGCCGAAACTTTTTTTCACTGCGCCGCAAATCTCTTTCAGCCCGCTTGCTATCGGTAATATCTTGTGCTACATACAACTTGCCGCTCACGTCGCCTTTGCCGTCGCGAATAGTTGAAATAGAAAGCAGTACAATTATTCTTTTACCCTGTTTGGAAAGGTAGACTTTTTCCACGTTGCGGACAGAACCTTCGGCTGTTAATTTTGCTGATTCTAATCCGGCAGCCGGTGATTCAGTTTCTTTGAAAAGTCCAGCTATTTGTTTGCCTAACAACTCTTTTTTAGAGTATCCTAAAAGTTGACAGGTAGCTTGGTTTGACGACAGGATATGACCGCCGGGAGTTGTAGCAACGATCGAGACGCTCATTTCCTCGCAAATATCGAGGGCGTATTCCGCAGTTTGCTGCAAATCTTGGGTCATGTTGGCAATAGTATCTCCGATATCTTGTTCTTTTTTTGGACGCAACACTTTTTCGGCTTCTGGTAGCTTTTCTTTCTCTGTTTCAGAGGGAGATTTCCCCATCGCCTTGGATAAGATACTTACTGTGTTCGTCCTGATTAATAACGAGATTGCTACAAAAATAAAAGCCAGATAATAACAGATTATTTCCAGACTAAAACTACGCTCCTTTTGATAATTTTCCGAAGAGTGTATAAAATTGTTGCTCGGTGGATGTACCGATTCTCTTTGGGATAAATTATCTACAAATAAGTCGGCGGTTGCCGAAGTAGTGGGGCGAGATGACGCTCCCAAATAGCTAAGTTTCTCAGGCTCCACCAAAATTGCTTCCACACCGCGATTGTCGGTTGTACTCCCTGTAATTGCCGACAATTTTATTGAATCAATGCAACATTCAACCCCAAAAATAGCAGCAGTCAAAGATGCCAAAATCAATTGATACGTAATTTTCATTTGCTGGAGTTCCTGATTTTAAAAAGATGCCTTCCTGTATCAATAAATATGAATGCTTTGAGCATATCTGTAGCCGGTACCGAAAACAAGCACCTGAATTTATGTTGCTTTTGTAAATAGAAAATCTCAAAAGTAAGAATTTATCCCCGTAACTAATTATAATTTTAATCTTAATTTAAAATCTGTCATCGGCCATTGTGCCACAAACTATCCGCCATTATGCCTAGACATGGGCTGGGAGCGCGCTAAAATTAGATAATTTCCGCACAGAGGCGGCCGGGATTTGTTATAAAAACAAACAATTAGCTTAAAATCGATGCAGAGATCCAGGAATTGAACCAATGAGTCAGACGATCCCAGAACTCCAAACAGAAGTCCGCGCGCTCGAAGCAGAAGTTACCACTCTGCAAGAGGCGCGGGAAAAACTTTGCGTACAGCGCTCAGAGTGCCGAGTGACAGTCAGTTTTCCCAAGAATAATACTCCTGAGGCCCTTGCCGAGTTCCACCAGCAAAATGCTGCTTTTGGGGAGCAGTGGTTGCAACAAATCCAGGAGATTGAGCGAGAAACTCAAATTATTGAAAAGCAACTCGAACAAAAACAGGCGGTACTCAATTACAAACAAGGTGAACTAGACAAATTGCTAGCGGGACAGCACTGGCAAAAAGTAGAAAATGACGTTCAAACCGGGGAAAAGCGCTTGCAAGCACAAGCTCGCAGAATTAACCAAGCAGCAGCGCAACTTGAGGCAGAAATCCAAGCTTTAAAAGCACTGTACGATTTGCTCAATCCCAGTTATTCGGAGTGGTTTCAACAACCTACTCAAATTGTTGAATTTTCAGCAACAACTATTCCTTACGCTGTGGGTGGCAGCAGCGGGTTGATATTGGCTAACAAGGAGATTGAGTTGGAGAAGAAATAGTTGTGAGTTGTGAATTTGGCACGTAAATTAGTAGGGTAGAATGTCGCCGTTGAATTGCCGAATAAGCAAGACACATTCAAGGGCGACATTTAAAGGTTTTTACCGGAGTTTTTAGGTCAAAAAATCACCGACTGGTATTGACCTTTGAATTTCAAAGGTGGTACCCGCCAGGGACTTGCATCCGTGGAATCAATCCCAAATCTTCAACGCTCATCCTTGCGTTTCCCGGATTGCATCTGTGGGGTCAATCCCAAATCTAAAATCTAAAATCTAAAATCGAATGACAGCGCTAAGGTTCGCATCGAAGGCTAGAAACCCGGTTTCTACGAGTTTTGCGGACAAAAACAAGAAATATAAAAAGAAACCGGGTTTCTGAGTTCAGCGTCCGATGACGAACCTAATGTTAAGAGCTTTGAGTTTCATTTTTTGAAACAGGATTATTTTTCACTATGGTGTCAAGTAAAATCAAAAATATAACTGTCTAAAATATCAAATAGACTTACTGATGAAACAATTGATTTGGATAGCGCTATTTATTCTGGTTGCGTTGGCGGCTGCGGGTTGGGGTTCTGACTCGTGGCAGCGGTTTTCGGCTGTACCGGCAGTTTCGATCGATCGCACTATCCACACTTCCCAAAACCCGTCTCCCTCACCTCTGACTGCTGAAAAGGATGCAGTCAATGCACCAAAAATTGACGCATCCCGGTTGTGGAAACACGCCGAAACGTTAGCAGGAGAACGGGTGGAAGAACGATATCGCACTTTCACGAGAGACTACATTTCGCAACAACTAAAAACCTTCGGATTTTCGCCCAAATTGCAGGAATTCGATCGCGGAATCAACGTCTTCGCCGAGAGAAAAGGTACTGATTCAAAGGCTGGGGCAATTCTCGTTGCTGCACACTACGATACTGTACCGCAATCGCCCGGGGCTGACGACAATGCTACGGGAGTTGCAGCAGTTTTAGAAGTAGCGAGATTGCTGGGCTCTCGTCCTACGCTTCGGACATTGCAAGTGGCATTTTTCGATCGGGAAGAAATCGGGCTTTTAGGCAGTTTAGCATTCGCGGGTAGCGAGGTGCGGTTAAAAAATTTGCAAGGCGCGATCGTCCTGGATATGATCGGTTATGCGTGCCGCACGCCTGGGTGCCAGCAATATCCCGAAGGGTTGACAGCGCAACCTTTTCTAGAAGCATCGGGGGTAACATCTCCCGACAAAGGCGAGTTTATCGCTGTGATTGGGGATGCGGAACATCCGCTGCTGTTGAGAACTTTTGCGGAGTCGGGAAACACCGATTTACCACCAGTAGTGGCGCTACCTGTGCCCTTGAAAGGGGTGCTGACTCCCGATGTTTTGCGGAGCGACCACGCGCCTTTCTGGTATAAAGGAGTTGGTGCTGTTTTGGTGACGGATACTGCAAATTTGCGATCGCCCCACTACCACCAGTCTACCGATACACTCGCAAATATCGATCGACCTTTTTTCACCGGTTCTGCCCAAATTGTTGTCAATGCCGCAGCTAAACTATTGGAAATTCGGTAATGGGTAATTGGTAATGGGTAATGGGTAATGGGTAATGGGTAATGGGTAATGGGTAATGGGTAATTGGTAATTGGTAATTGGTAATTGGTAATTGGTAATGGGTAATTGGTAATTGGTAATTGGTAATTGGTAATGGGTAATTGGTAATTGGTAATTGGTAATTGGTAATTATGTAAGGTGTTCTTTCCTTCTTCCTTCTTCCTTCTTCCTTCTTCCTTACAAGAAATGACTAACAAAGAAAACCTGAAACAGCATTTACTGCAACTAGACAATCGAAGCTACAAAGCCTACAAAGACATTCAAGGCAGCTATGATTTTCCCGAATTCACATTAATCATTGATTACGTCCAGGGAGATCCGTTTGCTTCTCCCAGTAAATTTAGAGTCAAAGTTCCGCCAAACATTGCTCGAATTCCCCGCGAACTTTTCCAATCTCGCAGTCGAGAAATAGCCCTGGGAGATTACCTAACTCGCCAGTTTGACAAAGCGGCCTACAGCACTAGCAGCAAGCGCGGCAGTGGTAAAAGCGGTACGATCGCAGTGACTCGCTTCGGACAAGAAGTTTTAGAACGAACTTCAGCATTTATTACCCCCCCACCCCCCCCAACCCCCTCTTACCAAGGGGGGGAGAAAATCTCTATATCCCCCCCTTACCAAGGGGGGGACTTAGGGGGGGTTGAAATCCGATTTTCCGTCGGACTTCCGGCGGGGGGACGAAGTATTTTAGGGCGACAAGCTGCTGAAATGCTGTGCGAAGATATCCCGCGCATTGTCAGCCAATCTCTGAAATATTCTAACTTAAATGCTGCGGAATGTCGCCGTCATGTTGAAACGGTAGAAGATGCTGATTGGCTGCGGCAGCAGTTAGCTGAAAACGGATTAGTTGCGTTTGTTGCTGACGGTGCTATTTTGCCGCGCCGCAGCGGTGTTGACAACCGTCCTCTGTTAAATGATGCTGTGGCTTTTGTGTCGCCGCCGTCGTTAAAGGTTGAGTTTAATTGTCCGAATCGCGGTTTAATTTCCGGGATGGGAATTCCCGCTGGCATTACTTTGATTGTTGGGGGTGGCTATCACGGTAAATCAACTTTACTCAGGGCGATCGAGTTGGGAGTTTATAACCGAATTCCGGGTGATGGTAGGGAATTTGTGGTGACAAGTCCGGCGGCAGTAAAAATTCGGGCGGAAGATGGCAGAAGTGTTGCGGGTGTGGATATTTCGCCTTTTATCAATCATTTGCCGCAAGGTAGAGATACTGTACAATTTTATACTGCAAATGCGAGCGGCAGTACGTCGCAAGCTGCTAATATTATTGAGGCTTTGGAAGTTGGGAGAAATGCGAAGGAAGAGGGAAGAAGGAAGAGGGAAGAAGGAAGAGGGAAGAGGGGGGAATCTCGATCTTTTGTGATGGAGAGACAATTAGTCGCGGATTGTGAAGAGGATTTAGTACCTGTTTTGTTGGTGGATGAGGATAGGGCGGCGACTAATTTTATGATTCGCGATCGCAGAATGCAGGAACTGATCGCTAAGGATAAGGAACCGATTACGCCGTTTATCGATAAAGTTAAACAGTTGTACGCGGATTGTGGCGTATCGACTATTTTAGTCATGGGCGGAAGCGGCGATTATTTTGATGTGGCGGATACTGTGATTTCCATGGATAATTTTGCAGCATATGATGTGACGGAAAAAGCTAAAGAAATAGCAAATAATTACTCGATTAGCCGGGCTGCTGAAGGGGGAGAAAGTTTTGGTGAGATTACTCACAGAGTCCCGGTTCCTGCTAGTTTAGATCCGAGTCGGGGACGGCGAGATGTGCGGGTGAAGGTGCGGGATGTTGATGAATTGGCTTTCGGAATTGAGGATATTGATTTGGGCGCTGTTGAGCAAATTGTTGACAGCGGACAGTTGCGGGCGATCGCCTCGGCAATGGTTTATGCTAAGCAGCAGTACATGGACGGGAAACGCACTTTGTCGGAAATTATCGATTTGGTGATGGCAGATATTGACGCGCAGGGAATGGATATTTTATCCTCTTTTCCTGAGGGGGATTTTGCGATGTTTCGCCGCTTTGAATTGGCGGCGGCTATTAATCGGCTTCGCAGTTTGTCGGTTGTTGCCAAAAGGTGATATGATTCTCGCTTTTAGGGCGAAATGTAGGGGTAACGCGCCCATGGCGCATCCGACATTTAAATAGGGTAAGGTGCGCAATGCGCACCCTACGTTTAGATGTTTTGCATAAGTTATAAAATAAATAAGTAGATTGTTGCCTTACTTTTGATATGCTGACAAATGTGATTGTAAAAAATGCGATTTAAATATAATGGGTAATATAGGACAACCGACTGCTGTCAGCGATCGCCCTTATTTAGTATTAATCAGTCAAGGGCACACTTTACAGTTGGAGTTAAAACAGTCGCAGCACATCTTGGGGCGCGATCGCACTCGTGCTGATTTGCTTGTTCCCGAGCCCTGGCGCGCTGTTTCCGGGGTTCACGCCCTGTTGCGCCAAATTGGCCAAAATTACTGGATTTACGACGGTGACGGCCAGCAGCCGAGCACTAATGGCTTATTTGTCGATCGCACTCGCATCACTCCCAATGACGGTTATTGTCTCAAAAACGGTACAGAAATTAAAATAGGTCTCGATCCTAAAAATCAAGTTTTGGTGACTTATTTTAATCCCCTGGCGAGTCAAATCTTTCCCCCCAACAAACAGTCAATTCCCCTCAGCAATCGATCGGTTTTGTTGGGCCGCGATCCAAATGCTTCGCTGCAATTGGATGCGCCGCTGGTTTCGAGGCGCCACGCGACAATCGATGCTGACAGTCGCGGCAATTATATTTTACGAGATCACAGCGTTAATGGCGTTTTTGTCAACGGTCAGCGCATCACAAATTCTGTACAGTTGGCTGAGGGAGATGCAATTCGGATCGGCCCGTTTACTCTAACTTACCGCAATCATACGTTAGAGGTGCAAGACCGAGGCAATCAAATTCGCTTGGATGCTGACAGTCTGGTGATTCCCAAGCGTTTGGATCGTATCACTTTGGCGATCGAACCGGGGCAGTTTGTGGCTTTAGTCGGTGGTAGCGGTGCGGGAAAATCTACTTTAATGCGGACGCTTTTAGGCATCGAGAAAACTACTGAAGGCGCTGTGTTTCTCAACGGCGACAACCTGCGCGAAAACTTCAATATTTATCGCAATCAAATTGGTTACGTACCTCAAGATGATATTGTGCACGCAGATTTGACAGTAGAAGAAGTTTTGAGTTATGCAGCTAAATTGCGCTTACCTCCCGATACAGATGTTCAGCAGGTAGTTACAAAAACTTTAGAAGATATTGAAATGACTCACCGCCGTACTGCTTTTGTAAAACAGCTTAGCGGCGGACAGCGCAAACGGGTTAGCATTGGAGTTGAACTGTTAGCAGATCCGAAACTTTTCTTTTTGGACGAACCGACTTCTGGGCTCGATCCGGGTTTGGACAAGAAGATGATGCAACTGCTGCGAAAGTTGGCAAGTCAAGGCCGCACGGTGATTCTGGTGACTCACGCGACGGCGAATATCACGATGTGCGATCGTATTGTATTTATGGGCCGCGGCGGACGGCTTTGTTACTTCGGCCCGCCTGCGGAAGCGCTCGATTTTTTCGATGTCAAAACCGGAGATTTTGCCGACATTTACAACGAATTAGAAACAGGAGAAACCAACGTTCAAAGCTGGGCACAAAAGTTCAATAAATCTCCCTACTATCAGCGCTATATTGTCAACCACTTCAGCACCGGCAACGCCAATGGCAAAAAATCAGCCGCGCCTTCTAAGCCAAAATCTGCATCTTTTGTCAAACAACTTGTTTTGCTCGCCCAGCGCTATTTTAAACTCGTTTCTCGCGATATAGTTAACTTAAGTTTAGCTCTATTAACTGCTCCGATCGGGATTAGTTTGCTGCGGCTGGCCGTCCGAGATAAAGACCCGTTAATTGGCGCACCGGAGCCAACTTTAGCACCTTTAGCAATGCGAGTTTTGTTTGTATTTACCTGCGCGGCTATTTGGGTGGGACTGGCAACTTCCCTGCAAGAAATTGTCAAGGAATCTGCTATTTATTTGCGCGAACGTTTGGTGAATTTAGGATTGTTTGCTTATTTAGGTTCAAAATTTGTCATACTTTCCGGCTTGGCCGTATTGCAAACTCTATTGATGGTAGGAGTTATTCTGATTGCTTTCAAATCCCCGGAACCGAGTTTGATTTCCTGGCCGGTGGGAGCAGCTATTACCACTTTTTTGACTTTGATGAGCTGCATCAGTCTCGGATTGCTGGTTTCGGCGATCGTCAAAAATGGCTCTCAAGCTAACAGTGCTTTACCTCTAATATTGCTACCTCAGATTATCTTTTCTGGGGTGTTGTTTAGGATGGAAGGTGTGGCGAGCAAGTTTTCTTGGTTGATGTTAAGTCGTTGGTCTGTGGGCGCTTACGGCTCTTTAGTTAATGTAAATTCCCTGGTTCCCGCGCCTACGACTTTGCCAGATGGGAGTACACTTCCTCAGCCGTTTGAACCCACTCCTGTTTACGATCCAACTTGGGAGAACTTGAGTTTAAATTGGGGGATTTTGTGCGTGCATATTTTCGTGTATTTAATGTTGACTCTGTGGTTGCAGAAGCGGAAAGATATTTTATAGTCATTAGTCATTAGTCATTAGTCATTAGTCATTAGTCAGCAGTAAAATTACTGATTACCGATTACCGATTATATTATGTCCGGTCAATCAATTACGAGTACAGTGCGAGCTTGAAGCTCCCACTACACAATAATTATCAGCGATTACCCGGACAGGATATTACCGATTACCAATTACCAATTACCAATTCCTAATTGCACATGAATTATTGGCTGATGAAGTCGGAACCTGATGTTTATAGTATTGCGGATTTGAAATTAGATATTTTTTCTATTTGGGACGGTGTTCGCAACTATCAAGCGCGCAATTTTATGCGGCAAATGAGTTTGGGTGATTTAGTATTTTTTTACCATTCTAATACTAAAATTCCGGGAATTGTTGGATCGGCGCGCGTGGTTGAGACTGGGATTGCCGATCCGACTCAGTTTGATATGAATAGCGAGTATTATGATGCTAAATCGCAGTTTGATGCTCCTCGCTGGCAAACTGTGAGAGTTGAGTTTGTTGAGGAGTTTGTTAATTTAATATCTTTGGATGAACTGAAAGCAAAGTTTGGTGCTGATGAGCTTTTGGTGGTGAGGAAAGGTAATCGGCTGTCGGTGATGCCGGTGTCGGAAAATGCTGCCCAGAAGATTTTGAAGATGAGATACCCGGCGGTTGAAACCGCGGCTATACAAACAAAGTCCGCAGCAGAGGGGGACTGAAGAATAAATAATCTAAATTTACCGAATTTAGATACCCGGCGGTTGAAACCGCGGCTATACAAACAAAGTCCGGATGGTGCGCGGACTGAAGAATAAATAAGGTAAATTAACCGGATTTAGTATAATAGTAAATCCGGCTTAAATACCCCCTTTATCTCTTAGTCTGCGAAGGCAGACTTTGTTTGACAAGGAGCGGTTTCAACCGCCGAGTAATCAATGAGATAACTTCGACTTGAAATCTCCTAAAGACCGGCCGCACAAACTGCGGCTCCAATTAACCCGACATTGCCATTCAAAACCACCCGCACCGGCATCATTTCTAACAGCGAATCCATCCGACCTTTGTGCGTAAAAGCTCGCATAAAACTGCCTTCTAGAATCAGTGGCAAAATCTTCGCAGCGATGCCGCCGGCTATGTAGAAACCGCCGTAAGGTAGCAGGGACACAGCCATATTTCCGGCTACAGCGCCGTAAGCTTCTACAAACATTTGCATTGTTTGTTCCGAAAGCCGATCGCACTTGTTCAATGCCGCAGTCGCAATTATCGCACCCGGATCGACAGTCTTCTCGCTTTTACCAATTTCCGACTCCCATTTTCTAATCATTTCCCCCACCTCCGCTGATTCTGGAGCAAACTTGCGATCGCGCAAAAACTGGTAAATTGAAACAATACCTTGTCCCGAAACTACACGCTCGATCGATATTCTTTGAATGTCATGTTTTGCTAACAAATATTTCAGCAAATCAAACTCCAACTCCGAGCGAGGAGCAAAGTCACCGTGTCCCCCTTCAGAAGAAAAAACCCTGAGCCCATTTGCTTCGGGAATTGCAAAACAATTTCCCAAACCAGTACCCGCACCAATAACAGCAATTGGATCGTGCTGACTGGGTTTTCCTACTTGCAACGTGTGTAAATCTGTAGGTTCCAAGCCACACACGCCGTAACCAACTGCTACAAAATCATTAATTAAACTGACGCGGGAAATTCCTAATTCTTGTTCCAAACGATGAGCTTCCAGCAGCCAAGGCAAATTAGTCAGTTTGGCGCTGTTGTTGACTACCGGGCCGGCGATCGCAAAACAAGCTTTTTCCGGCTGCGGTGCCAAATCGAGTTTTGTAGCAGCTTCCGTCAAAAACTGCCGCACAATCGGCACTAAATCGGGAAACTCCCCGCTCGGATAGCGGAACTCGTAAAGAGCTTTCATTTCACCCTTAAGATTCCTTTCTACCAAGCGCAAAATTGTCTTAGTTCCGCCAATATCGCCCGCTAATAATAATGCCATAAACCTCTTATTCCACCCAACAGAACATTCCCCATTTAAACACCCACATTATTAATTGCCAACCAAGCCCGCAGCACCTCAGCCACAGTCCAAGCTTGAGCCGTGCAGCCCCGGGGCGAGTGCGGGGCGTCGCCCTCAAAAATTTCGCCGAGACTGCCAACTCCGCCGGCAGTTATATGATGTGACATCGGTTCCAGGAATTCGCGAGCTTGTGCTGGGTCTTTGTATACGTGCAAGTGCGCCAAGACGAAAGCGCCGATCGGCCAGCCCCAAACTGTGCCTTGGTGGTAGGCGCTGTCGCGCTGCAATTGGTCGCCTCCGTAGGTGCCGCGGTACTGCGGGTGCTGCGGCGAGAGGCTGCGGAGGCCGTGGGAAGTGAGAAGCCCCTGGGCGCAGGCGTCCACGACGGCGCGGCGCTGCACGGGCGTCAGTAAGGGTGTATAGCGGGTTTCCTGGCGCGTCCCCGCTGACAAGGAGTTGGCGGAGCGAGGAGGAATGGAGTTTAGGGGGAGGGAAACGGCGAATATCTGGTTTGGCCGCAGGGAAATGTCGTTGCCGTCGGGGCCGTCGAGAACGTCGTAGCAGTAGCTGGTTGAGTGGTTCCAGAAGCGATCGAATCCGGCGCAGGTGCGATCGCCCAACTGCTGGTATTGATTGTGAGATTTGCCCAATCTTCGAGCAAAACTTGCCATAGCTTGCACGGCATTGTACCAAAGCGCGCTGAGTTCGATCGGCTTACCGATCCGAGGAGTCACCACCCAACCGCCGATTTTCGCATCCATCCAAGTCAGTTGCACGCCGCTTTCTCCCGCGTAGAGCAAACCGTCGTCAGGATCGACGCGGATGTTATACCGAGTTCCCCGCACGTGCCAATCCACAATCTCACATAATGTCGGCCAGAGTTCGGTCAAAAGTTCCTCGTCCCCCGTGCAGTCGCAGTAAGCGCGAACAGCCTCAAAGTACCACAGCGTCGCGTCTGCGGTGTTGTATTCCGGCGCGCCCCCCGCATCCGGGAAGCGGTTCGGCAGCATTCCCCGATCGACATACCGCGCAAAAGTCCGCAAAATCGATCGCGCAATTTCCCACCGCCCAGTACAGATTGTGAGGCCGGGCAGGGCGATCGTCGTATCGCGCCCCCAGTCGCTAAACCAGGGATATCCGGCGATAATCGTTTTACCCTCCGGTTCCTCGGGTAGCGGGCGGTTGACAATAAATTGGTCGGCTGCTAGCACTAAGTGATTTATCCAGTCTGGAGATGCGATCGCTTTTGACCAGTTTTGCAGCAATTCTTCCTCGTAGGTGCGACGGACTTCTAAAGCTTTACCGCCGTTGAGTTCAGGATTTTTATCGGTACTCGCGATCAATGTGAGAGAACTTCCCGGTGCGATCGCAAAATGAAAAGTCGCCGCGTGCAAGTGATCCTCGCAGTATTCCAATCCCCGCCGCTTTTCTGCTTCGAGGTCAAATCCGTAGTACCAATTGTATAAGAGCGTAGAAACTCTAAATTTAGCCTCTGATGTGGCATCTGTCAGCAAATAAAGCGGCGTGGCGCCGGGAAATGCGGTAACACAAACACCATTTTTCAAGGTTTCTAAATTTATTTTCCAGTCGCCGGCGCTTGTCATGTGGTGGTAGTCGCGGTAGTTGACTAAGGCTTTGACTGCGATCGCGATCGGTTGTGAGGCGCGGCGGCTGCGGTATTGAATATACGTTGTGTTAGCCCCTTGCTGCATCCAAATCCGCTTTTCCAGGATCGCATCGGCGAGAGCATACCTCCACACAGGCGTTGTCCCTTCCAGGTGGAAGCTTTCGATGCAGTTGTAGCCGTGGGGTTCGATCGTACTATCGGCCCAGCGGTTGGTATAAAGCGGGTAGGCGCGATCGGCATACACCGCCGTCTCGTCCAGCTTCGCCAGCATCAAAGTGCGTGCCAGCGGGGGTTTGAGGGCTGCCACCAGCAGCCCGTGATAGCGGCGGGTGAGGAGATTTGCGATCGTCCCGCTAGCGTAACCCCCGATTCCGTTTGTCACCAACCACTCGCGAGACTCCGCCGAGTCAAGATTGCAGCAGATTTCCCGTCCAAAAGCAATAACCATAGAATACACGCTCGCGCTGATTTGCTATCTACCTTTAGATATATTTTAGACCTTATATAAAAAACCAGAAATATTAACTCTTGCAGTTGACCAAGAATGGCGATCGCTAAGGGTGCAGATTCATGGTCTAATTTATACATAACGAACCGCTACTTTTGCCCCAGCGATAATTCTAACCGTTACTCTGTCTGGAGTTAGTTGTTTGTAATTTTAAGTAATATTACCATCTACACAGGCGCTCTCACCTTAAGAACACAGCATTTGATTGCGTCCCAAGGGCGATCGGACAACAACCTATTTTATAAGGAGAACAACTCAAAGTGAAGATAGGAGCAAATTACCTCGGCAACAACCAATGTGAGTTTACAGTTTGGGCGCCCACCCTCAAACAAATAGCAGTCCAAATAGTTTCCCCAGAAAAACGCCTCATACCCCTGCAACAATCCGCAGAAGGTTACTGGCAAACCACAGCAACAGACATCCCACCCGGAACCCTTTACACCTACCAACTCGAAGGAAAAACCGACAGACCAGACCCCGCATCAAAATATCAACCCCAAGGCGTCCACACCCCCTCCCAAGTAATAGATGAAAGCGCCTTTACCTGGACAGACAAAAATTGGCAAGGCGTACCTTTACCAGAAATGGTCATCTACGAATTACACGTCGGCACATTCACCCAAGCCGGAACATTTGAAGCAATAATTACCCAACTCAAACAACTAAAAGAACTGGGAATCAACGCCATAGAAATCATGCCAATCGCCCAATTCCCCGGCGATCGAAACTGGGGATACGACGGCGTATATCCCTACGCCGTTCAAAACTCCTACGGCGGCCCCGAAGGCTTCAAAAAACTCATCAACGCCTGCCACAAACACGGCATCTCAGTAATACTCGATGTCGTTTACAACCACCTCGGCCCCGAAGGAAACTACCTCCGCGACTTCGGCCCCTACTTTACCTCAAAATACGGCTCAATTTGGGGAGACCCCCTCAACTTCGACGACGCCTACAGCGACGGCGTGCGTAACTACTTTATTCAAAACGCCCTCTACTGGTTTCGAGACTATCACATCGACGCCCTCAGATTAGATGCAATTCAAGCAATATTTGAAGTAGGTGCCCGACCATTTTTGCAAGAACTCTCCGATGCCACAGCCGAGATTTCCCAAGAAATCGGAAGGAAACTTTACTTAATCGCAGAAAGTGACTTAAACGATGTCCGCACAGTACGTCCCAAAGAACTCGGCGGTTTCGGATTAGACGCCCAGTGGTGCGACGATTTCCACCACGCACTGCACGCCTTGCTTACCGGAGAAAATGACCGCTACTACCAAGATTTCGGCAAGTGCGAACACCTAGAAAAATCCTTCAAAGAAAGCTTTGTTTACTCCGGCCAGTATGCCCCGCACAGAAAGCGAAAACACGGCAATTCTGTCAAAGATGAACCGGGCGAAAAATTCCTCGTATTTTCCCAAACCCACGACCAAATTGGCAACCGCATTTTAGGAGACCGACTCTCGCAAATAGTTGACTTTGAAGCACTCAAACTTGCAGCAGGTACGGTTTTTATTTCTCCCTACATTCCCTTCTTATTTATGGGAGAAGAATACGGAGAAACGGCGCCGTTTTTCTACTTTGTTTCCCACTCAGATCCTGACTTAATTGAAGCGATTCGCAAAGACAAGCAACAAGAATTTAAAGCTTTTGAAGACCCAGGCGAATTTCAAGACCCCCAAAGTCCAGAGAGTTTTCAAAAGTGCAAGTTAAACTGGGAAAAACAAACAGAAGGGAAACACAAAATTCTCTGGGAATGGCACCAACATTTGATTCAACTGCGGCGAACAATTCCCGCCCTGAAAAAACTCGACAAAAACAGTCTAGAAGTTTCCAGCATTGAAGCCGAAAAAATCTTATTTCTCCGTCGCTGGACAGATGACAGCCAAATATTCTGCATTCTAAACTTCAACAAGCAAGAGGTAGATTTTACGGCAGCACTTCCCCAAGGCAAGTGGAACAAAATTTTAGACTCTGCTGATGTAAAATGGATGGGTTCAGGTTCTAGCTTGCCTGAAAACATCAATTCTGAGCAAGAATTGACTGTTAAACCGCATAGTTTCGCACTCTACCAATTAATCAAATAGTTGGTTGGCTCGAGTAGGGTGCGTCAGCGGGGAAAGATTCTGGAGTAGATAGCTATTCTTGTGCCCGCTGACGCACCCTACCATCATCAACACTTTCCGATCCCCCTAACCCCCCTTAATAAGGGGGGACAAGAGTATCAAAGTCCCCCAATCTAAGGGGGATTTAGGGGGATCTAGACTATGCTAAAAGCGACATTTTTCTATGTTTTTAGGTGATTGTTGACAGTGGGCACTACCGCCAAATCCACTGACAATTTCTAATTTTCAGCAAAAAACCCGATCGACTAATCAATCAGGACTAAAATTAACATGATGAGAATTCCAACAACCACTTATCGGATTCAATTTCATGCAGGCTTTAACTTTGAATCCGCCAAACAAATCCTCAGCTATCTGGAAGAATTAGGAATTACAGACGTTTACGCCTCACCGATATTCAAAGCCAGAAAAGGCAGCAGTCACGGATACGATGTGGTTGACTCAAATCAGCTCAATCCTGAATTGGGAACCTCAGAAAACTTTGAAGCCCTCACCTACGAAATCAAGAAGCGGAACATGGGATGGCTGCAAGATATTGTCCCGAACCACATGGCTTACGACACTCAAAACTTGTTGCTGTTAGACGTATTGGAACACGGCCCGGATTCCGACTATTTCGATTACTTCGATATTGAATGGAATCACGCTTACGAACATCTCAGGGGTCGAGTGCTGGCTCCGCTGCTGGGCAATTTTTACGGCGAGTGTCTGGAAAATGGCGAGATTCAACTCAAATACAGCGAAATTGGGCTGACTATCAATTATTACAGCTTAAAACTGCCTGTAAGAATTGAATCTTATGCTAATTTTATCAGTCATAATTTGGGGCATTTAGGCAGGGAATTAGGCAGGCGCCATCCAGATTTTATCAAGTTTTTGGGGATTCTTTATCTAATTAAGAATACACCTTCTGAAACTAAAGGTAAAGCCAGATACGATCAGATAGCTTTTGTCAAAGGGCTGCTGTGGGAACTCTACAATCAAAATCCCATCGTCCAGGAATTTATCGAGGAAAATATCAATTTCTTTAACGGAGAAAAAGGTAATCCAGAAAGCTTTAATTTGTTAGATAGTTTACTATCGGAGCAATTTTATCGTCTCTCTTTCTGGAAAGTGGGGGCGGAAGAAATCAACTACCGCAGGTTTTTTACAGTCAACGAACTGATTTCGGTAAAAGTTGAAGAAATTAAAGTTTTCCACAAAAACCACGATCTGATCTTCGACATGGTGGAAGAGGGAAAGTTTACCGGATTGAGAATCGACCACATCGACGGACTTTACGATCCTACAGAATATTTGAAACGGCTCCGCGAGAGAGTTGGAGACACTTACATTACTGTGGAAAAGATTCTGGAACACGAGGAAGATTTGCCGTCCTATTGGCCGATTGAGGGAACCAGTGGCTACGACTTTTTGAACTACGTAAACGGCGTTTTTTGTCGGTGCGATCGCGAACAGCAATTTAGCGAAATCTATCAGAGATTTACTCGATTAAATGTTCCTTACGAACAGTTGTTTTTAGATAAAAAAGGGCTGATTGTTGAGAAGAATTTGGCGGGAGATGTAGACAATCTGGCTCAGCTTTTGAAGAATATTTCCGGTCAATCCCGACAGGGAAATGACTTTACTCGTCCGGGTTTGGAAAAAGCGCTGTCAGCAGTTTTGACGATTTTTCCAGTGTACCGAACTTACATAAATCAAGAGGGTTTGCGAGAGTCCGATCGCACTTACGTCAAATATGCGATCGCCCACGCCAAAGAATTAGTACCGCGACTCCTCAAAGAACTGAAATTTATCGAAACGGTGCTGTTGCTGGAAGAAGAAGAAACCCTCACAACCGAACAAAAAGAGCAGCGCCGGCACTTTGTGATGAAACTCCAGCAGTTGACAGGGCCTTTGATGGCTAAAGGTGTTGAAGACACGCTGTTATACGTCTACTATCGGCTTTTATCCCTCAACGAAGTCGGAGGAAACCCCAGTCAGTTTGGCGTTTCTCTGGCGGATTTTCACGAGTTCAACAAGCAGCAGCAAGCAGCTTGGCCGCACAAAATGAATGCTACAGCTACCCACGATACCAAACGCGGCGAAGATGTGCGAGCGAGACTTAATGTTTTGTCAGAAATTCCTGAGGAATGGGAACAACAAGTCAGGTCTTGGAGAGAGGTAAACTCTTCTAAAAAAGTTAACTTTGTCAATCGCATGGTTCCCGATACTAATGACGAATACTTCTTGTACCAAACTCTATTAGGCAGTTTTCCGTTTGAGGGAATTGAAAACACCGATTATGTTACTCGCGTCAAAGATTATGCGATAAAAGCTGTCCGCGAAGCTAAAGTTTATACAGCTTGGCTGAGACCTGACAACGACTACGAAACTGGGTTTATGACCTTTATCGATAGCGTTCTCGAACCTTCGGAACAAAATCAGTTTTTCAAGAAATTTCTACCTTTCTGGAAAAAAGTAGCTGATTACGGAATTTTCAATTCTTTATCTCAAACGCTGCTAAAAATTACGGCACCTGGGGTTCCCGACATTTATCAAGGCACGGAATTTTGGGATTTAAGCCACGTCGATCCGGACAACCGCCGTCCGGTAGATTTCGATCGCCGAATCGAGGTTTTGCGGGACATTAAACAGCAAGCTGAGACGGATATTTTGCAACTAATTGAAGATTTGATGGCGACGCGGGAAGATGCTAGAATTAAGTTGTTTTTGACGGCAAGAGTGCTAGAAGCTAGAAAAAAATACTTGGAAGTCTTTCAATCGGGCGACTATCGACCTTTGCAAGTAGCGGGCACGTTTAAAGATAATGTTGTTGCTTTTGCTCGCAGCTTTGAAGATACTACAGTTATTGTCATTGCTCCTCGGTTTTTGGCGGGAATTGTCAAACCCGAAGAAATGCCGATCGGCAAACAAGTCTGGAAAGATACTAAGCTGGAATTGTCGGATAAAATGCCGTCGGTTTGGAAGGATGCGATTACAAATCAGCCTGTTGAAAGTAACGGTACGCTGGCCATTGGTGATGCTCTCAGCTACTTTCCCGCAGCTTTGCTGATTAGTCAGTAGTCAGTTGACTGTTGACTGTTGACTGTTGACTGTTGACTGTTGTCAGCAGTCATTAGGCGAATTGGTTTTTTATAGCGACAGCGATAGGTTTAAACCTGTCGCTGTCGCTAATCAATTATGAAAAGTATGATCTGACTGTGCCGCTGATGGTGCAACCGAGTTGGGCGCAAAGTCAAAATTCACAGGTTGAAAAATTAAAGCAACTCATAGAACAAGCAAAGCAACAGGAAAGGCAAGGACAAGCGCGACAGGCAATAGAAACATGGCAGCAGATTCTAGCCATGGCGCGACAATTTAAACAGAGAGGAGGTGAAGCTATAGCACTCACTGCCATTGGTTTTAACTACGATCGCATCTCCCAACCGCAAGAAGCTTTGAAATACTTTAACCAAGCTTTACCAATTCTGTGGCAAGTGGGCGATCGCAGGGGGGAAGCTACTACTTTGAATAATATTGGTTTTAACTACGATCGCATCTCCCAACCGCAAGAAGCATTGAAATACTTTAACCAAGCTTTACCAATTCTGCGACAAGTGGGCGATCGCGCGGGGGAAGCTGCTACTTTGAGTAATATTGATGCAGTAAACAACAGAAGTCAAGCGCCAAGCAGAACAAATATCCCCCAAACTCCGAAATGAATAAAGTTATTTCCCTGCTATATTGCAGGCAATTAAGAACCGCTAAACTCTCCCCCACAAAGCCAATCCGCCGCCCCTTCCCCTAGCTGCAATTATCCCATCTTCTACTAGAAAATATGCAAAAAATGCCTGCTTCCCCACACTCAAATTAAAAAATTCCGCCTCCCGCGATTCACCACCGCGAATAAATCCTTGATACAGGCTTTTACCCAACAATTTTACCGTAATTCTGGTAAAATCAAATGCTAAAATATTCTGATTAACCAAAAATTTAGTCGGCCCGGAAAGAGTGAGTTCGATCGCCCCTACGAGCACCGAATTCTCCACTCTGCCTATTTCACTAGGCTTTTCGCCTTCAGCAACAGGTTCAACTGAGTAAGCAATTTGAATTTTCGCCACCCATTCAGGGATGTAACGTCCGGCGCCTAGCACAACTCCCGCTTTTTGTCGAGTCTTTTTTGTGCCGGTGATAAAGCACAAGCGCCAATTGCCGGTTAGTTGCTCGAAGGAATAGCGAATTTTATTTTTTTTGGCGTTTTTCTCAGCTTCTAGGAGGGCTGCGACTACGGCGGCGGATGATGGTTTAGGATGGGATTTTGCGGCTTGTTCTAGAATTGATATGTTTTCCATTTAACTAACAATAATATAGGAAGGTTCGTTTTCTATTGGATTTTTTTGAGGTAATGAACCGCAGAGGCCGCAGAGGGCGCAGAGGGAGAGGGAAAGAGAGGGGTTTGTAATAATATTAGGGGATGTAGCGGAGAAAAACATGGTTGCGATCGCCCCCACAGACACAGAAATTATCATTATCGGCAGCGGTATTGGCGGGTTGAGTTGCGGTGCAATGCTTGCCAGTTATGGCTTTGACGTGATTGTCTGCGAGAGTCATTCGATCGCGGGCGGGGCAGCCCACGGGTTCAAACGGGACGGATTTATCTTCGATTCCGGGCCATCTTTGTACTCAGGATTATCCTACAGCCCCTCAGCTAACCCGCTGCGACAAGTTCTCGATGCGATCGGCGAAAAACTCCCCTGCATCACCTACGATACTTGGGGTTGCTGTTTGCCTGAAGGCGATTTCGACACATCCGTAGGCGCGAGTCAATTTGGCGAAGTGCTTTTCAAACTGCGCGGTAGCGAAGCAGCAGCCGAATGGCAAAAACTCCAGGGGGTGATGGAACCCTACGCCAAAGCTGCGACAGCCTTACCCTCACTGGCTTTGCGCTTCGATTGGGGCAGTGTTTTTACCCTGGGCCAATTTGCACCGGCTTTCCTGCAAAGCGCTGGCGATGCGATCGCACTTGCAGGCCCTTTCAGCCGGATTATGGACAAAAATGTCAAAGATCCGTTTGTGAAAAATTGGCTGAATCTGTTGTGTTTCCTGCTGTCTGGACTTCCCGCCGACGGAACGATCGCAGCCGAAGTCGCTTTCATGTTTGCCGACTGGTATCGCCCCAATGCAGTTTTGGACTATCCGATCGGCGGTAGTGCAGCCCTCGTCGATGCCCTGGTACGCGGTTTAGAGCGCCGCGGGGGGCGGTTGTTGCTAAATTCCCACGTTGCAGAGGTTTTGGTGGAAAACAACCGGGCGGCGGGGGTGCGGCTGCGATCGGGCAAAATTATTCGATCGCGCAAAGCCCTAGTTTCCAACGCCTCGGTTTGGGATACGCTGAAACTTTTGCCGGAAAATTCTATCCCCAAACAATTTCGCCAACAGCGACAGGCGACTCCCGAATGCGATAGTTTTATGCACTTACATCTGGGAATTGATGCTGCGGGAGTGCGATCGGACTTGGCCTGTCACTACATCTTCGTCAAAGATTGGGAACTGGGAGTTTCCGCACCTCAGAACGTCGTTCTCGTGTCGATTCCCTCCCTCCTCGACCCCCACCTCGCACCGGACGGGAAGCACGTCATTCACGCCTACACGCCCGGTAACGAACCCTACGATTTGTGGCAAAAGCTCGATCGCACCAGCGAAGAATACAAACAGCAAAAGCAAGCGCGCGCCGAGGTAATGTGGCAAGCATTAGAGAGAATTATCCCCGATATTCGATGGCGCTGCGAAGTCACCTTAGTCGGGACGCCCCTAACCCACGAACGGTTTTTGCGGAGAAATCGGGGTTCCTACGGGCCGGGAATTCGCGCCGGTACCGGCTTGTTTCCCGGGCCGAGAACCCCTTTGAATGGGCTGTTTTGCTGCGGAGATTCCACGTTTCCGGGGATTGGTTTGCCGGCGGTTGCTGCTAGCGGGGCGATCGCAGCCAATACAATCGCACCCCTGCACAAACATTTAGAAATGCTGCGGAATCTCGGTCTAAAAATAGGTTCGTAGTGAGGACTTTAGTCCGCATCAGACAGGTTCGTAGTGAGGACTTTAGTCCCCATCAGATAGGTTCGCAGTGAGGACTTTAGTCCCCATCAGATAGGTTCGCAGTGAGGACTTTAGTCCCCATCAGATAGGTTGGTTCGCAGTGAGGACTTTAGTCCCCATCAGATAGGTTCGCAGTGAGGACTTTAGTCCCCATCCAAATGAGAGAGGACTAAAGTCCTTACTACAAACCTGATTGCTGTGTCCTGTATTTGCCAAGATGCGATCGCACATTCTTGTGTTCGGATTTGCGATCGGCGGATTTTCCAATTACGGCGCAAAACTTTGATAATATCGGTCAAATACGACCAACATCTGTCAGCATAGAAATATATAGCTCGATCGATCGCAAAAGAGGCCACCGTGCAACCCGTAGACTTTACAACCTTAACCGCAGCTTGCAGCGAACTGCGAGCCCAATGGCTGCCAGCGCGCTTAGAACAAGTCTACCAGCGCGATCGATTCACCGTATCCCTGGCCCTCCGCACCATGAATCAACGCGGCTGGATAGACATTTCATCCCATCCAGCAGCCGCCCGCATCTGCGTCGGCGACTCCCCCCCCCGCATTCCCGACACCTTCACCTTCAGCGAACAACTGCGCCACCAACTCAGCGGTTTAGCCTTAGTTTCCATCGCCCCCGTGTCCCCTTGGGAAAGAGTCATCGACTTGCAATTCGCCAAACGCCCGGGCGAACCCGCCCTCTGGCATCTCTACGCCGAAATCATGGGTAAGTACAGCAACGTCATCCTCACCGCCGAAGACAATCTCGTTGTCACCTGCGCCCACCAAGTCAGCGCCAAACAGTCCAGCGTCCGCCCCATCCAAACCGGGCAACCCTACGAATTGCCCCCGTCTTTGACCGATGCAGTGCCAAGTGCGATCGAATCTCTCGATCGCTGGAAAGAACGAATTAGCCTGGTTCCCGGGCAATTAAAGATTAATCTGTTGAAGAATTACCGAGGGTTGAGTAAAGTCTTAGTGGTATCGATGATTCGATCGGCAAATCTCGACCCCGAACAATCCACCGACAGCCTCAATCCGGGAGAATGGCAACAACTATTTCAGCGCTGGCTGCACTGGCTGCAATGCTTAGAAAACTCCAAATTTCAACCAAGTTTTACCCCCGAAGGCTACAGCGTCATCGACTGGCCAAAACCAGAAAATAACCCTATCAGACTAACATCCGTTAAATCCGTTACCGAACTTCCGACTGCCATCGAACTAACATCCGTTAAATCCGTTACAGAATCCGTTGCCGAACTTCCTTCTTCCTTCACTTCCATCCAACAATTACTCAACAGCTACTACACAGGCGAAATCAACCAACAACTATTCGTGCAACTGCGGCATCAGCTTACCCAAAAACTCAACAACGTCCTAGCAAAACTGCGCCTCAAAGCCAACACATTTAAAGAACGCTTGCAGCAGTCAGCAGACGCAGACACCCACAAATCCCAAGCCGACTTGCTGATGGCTTCCTTGCAGCATTGGGAACCGGGAATGAAATCAATTTCTCTCCCAGACTTTGAAACCGAAAAACCAGTTATTATTGCGCTAAACCCGGAAAAAAACGCCGTTCAAAACGCTCAAGCCCTCTACAAAAAACACCAAAAACTCAAAAGAGCCCGCATTGCAGTAGAACCATTATTAGCCGCCGTACAGGAAGAAATCGACTATTTAGAACAAGTCGAAGCAGCGCTTTCGGTATTGGAAACCTACCGCAACACCCAAGATTTGCAAACCCTCGCCGAAATCCGCGAAGAACTGATCCAGCAAAAATATCTCGATGTACCAGATTACCGCAGCAGTGACAAAACAGGGGCGATCGAATTTCACCGCTACCAAACCCCCAGCGGCTTTGAACTCTTAATCGGGCGCAACAACCGCCAAAACGACCAACTCACCTTTCGCACCGCCAACGACTACGATTTGTGGTTCCACACCCTAGAGATTCCCGGAAGTCACGCCTTGCTGCGCCTCACACCCGGTACAGTTGCTGAAGAAACCGATTTGCAATTCGCCGCCGACATGACTGCATACTACAGTCGCGCCCGCCACAGCGAACAAGTCCCAGTGGTTTATACGGAACCGAAATATGTCTACAAGCCGAAGGGTGCGAAGCCTGGTATGGTCGTATACAAACAAGAGCGAATTGTCTGGGGCCGGCCGCAACAAGCCCCAGCAGGTTCGTAGTGAGGACTTCAGTCCCCATCCAACAGGTTCGTAGTGAGGACTTCAGTCCCCATCCAATAACAGAGGACTGAAGTCCTCACTACAAGCCTGGTTCGTAGTGTTCGTAGTCAGGACTTCAGTCCCCATCCAATAACAGAGGACTGAAGTCCTCACTACAAGCCTGGTTCGTAGTGAGGACTTCAGTCCGCATTCAATAACAGAGGACTGA
>RDYN01000101.1 GCA_004293365.1 Oscillatoriales cyanobacterium
TTATGCGGACTAAAGTCCTCACTACAAACCATTCTCTCGTTTGTAGTGAGGACTTTAGTCCTCTGATTTTATGCGGACTAAAGTCCTCACTACAAACCAATTTAATACGGGACATCATCTGATTCAGCAATTGCGCTGATTGGATAATCTTAGAGAAATTGCTGCAATTCCTGCTGCAAATACTTTGCCCATTTAGTCGCTAGAGGAATTTCGGTAAAAGGAACCTGCACCGCAGCAGCATCTTTCAACAAAAATTCTAGGGCGATCGCATTTCCAGAATTCGGCGGCGACTCTAAATCTACCACGGCACCGTTAACTAACAACCGCAGCGATTCCACATTTTTCAAAGAAAAAGTTTGCAAATTTACAGGCCCGCTGCGAGTAGGTTTTCCCCAAGTCAAACAGTCTTCTTGCTGACCGAGTACAGCATAAATATCGTACTTTGCCTTAGCGAATTGTTCCGCCCAGACACGATACGCTTCTAGCTTTTGATACTCGTTCCATCCAGCCCAAGCCAGCCCGATAAAAAGTGCCAGCAGTGGCAGCCACATTAAACCTCTTTCCATGCAATATCCTTGTTGAAAATACTCCCGGTTATGTTTGCCATCTGCTTTAATGATACAATTGATTGAACTCCTCAAACTTGCTCGGGAATTTAAACTAGAAACTAGAGCAATTTTCGATCGCACGGGCAGCCCGCGCCACCAAATACCAAACGCCAGCCCGATCGCTCTCCAGAACCCGCCGCCCGTAAAACTGGCGATCGCACTGAAAATTGGTTATTGTGGTGAACAAGCCTTCCCTAAACGGACGATCGGCCATGAAAAAGTTTTTCCTTTTGTGCTTATTTTTAATCGGGCTCGGCTGGGCAATTTCAAATTTCCCAGGACTGGCTACTCAAGGCACTTACGACTCGATTTTGCTGGATTTTCGTGAAGATATCGGTAATCCTGATGTTGCAAAACGAGTAGAAGAACTCGCCCAACAGTACCAAATCGCACCGCAACTCAACAGCGAATTCTCAGCATCAGATAACGTGTATGTTGTCAAGGGCGATCGCACTTTGCTAAACGCCCTGAGAAAATCAAAGTTGGCTAAAGATACCGAATACATTGAACCGAACTACGTATACAGCGCTTTCGAGATTCCAAACGACCCCATGTATACCAAGCAGTGGAATCTCCGCAGCATCAACGTAGAATCTGCCTGGAACGAAACCAAAGGCAGCGGCACAACAGTAGCGATAATTGACACGGGCATTACCCCCGTCGCCGACTTAAAAGAAACCAAATTTGTACCGGGCTACGACTTTGTAAACGATCGCGCCGAAGCCTACGATGACCACGGCCACGGTACTCACGTCGCCGGTACAGTCGCCCAATCAACTAACAACAACTACGGCGTCGCAGGCATCGCCTACGAAGCATCTTTAATGCCGCTCAAAGTATTAGGCGGCAGCGGCGGCGGTACAGTTTCCGACATTGCCGAAGCCATTAAATTTGCAGCAGACAACGGCGCAGATGTGATCAACATGAGTTTAGGCGGCGGCGGCGAAAGTCAGTTAATGGCAGAGGCGATCGACTACGCCCACTCTAAAGGCGTTGTCATCATCGCAGCCGCAGGCAACTCCGGCGACAGTTCCGCCTCCTATCCCGCCCGCTATCCCCACGTCATCGGCGTTTCCGCCCTCGGCCCCAACGAAGAAAAAGCTGATTATTCCAATTTCGGCGCAGGGGTTGACATTTCTGCCCCCGGCGGTTCTGAACTGGGCAAAATTCTCCAAAGTACGATCGACCCAGAAACAGGAACCGAAGTCTTTGAAGGCTACCAAGGCACCAGCATGGCTTCTCCCCACGTCGCCGGCGTTGCAGCCCTGATTAAAGCCTCCGGTATCACAGAACCAGACCAAATTCGCAGCATACTCTTGCAGTCCTCGCGAAATGTCACAGAAGACCCCTTAAACCATTTTGGTTCCGGACACCTAGACGCAGCAGCAGCAGTTCAGCTAGCCCACAAAGGCCAAATCAACTTCCGCGACTTCTTCCGCTGGCTGCGCGACAACGGCTATCTCAGCCCCCGCTTCTGGATTGACGGCGGTGCAGTCGCCCTGTTACCTAAAATTGCTATGGTGCTCGGTTCTTACCTGCTGGCTTTCATTTTGCGGAATTATTTCCCCTTCCAGTGGACTTGGGGCTTTTCCGGCGGCTTGATAGCTGGAAGTTCAGGCTTCTGTTTCCTCCGCAACTTGTTCGTATTTGACTTGCCGCAGTGGCCGATGAGAATCATGGGCAGTTCTATCCCCGAACTCGGCGGCGCAATTAACGGCAGCAGTATGCTGAATCCCTTGTTTGCTAGCGTTTTGATTCCCGGGATTTTGATTGTTTTGCTGTTGGGACACCAGCAGTGGAAGTGGATCGCGATCGCAACTTCGATCGGCTTTGCTAGCTGTTTGGCTGTGAATGCTGTTCTCTCTCCCGCAGTTTGGGGATTGGGAACTGGTTTAGTAGCACAAACATTCTTGATTGTCAATGCTTTGTTGTGTTTTGGATTGGCACGTTTGGCGATTAAAACAGAGGCGCAGTCAGCATGAGTATTACAGTCAAAGGCGAAATTGAACGCAAAGGATTAGGCCCGGGCACTTGGGCTTTAGTCGGCGAAGATGGGGAAACTTACGAACTTAAGGATGCTCCTTCTGAGTTGAAAAAAGCAGGTCTGAAAGTCAGCGTCAAAGGTGAAATCCGCAAGGATGTGATGACTTTTGCGATGATCGGGCCGGTGCTTGAGGTGCAGTCTTTCGATCTGTTGTAGGTCGATCGGCTCGCTCCAGCTTTCGATCAAAAAAAACCCCGGCCTTCATTGGCTGGGGTTTATTCATCAGGGTGCATCTACTAATTGAATGTCCGCCCCGACATCACCACATTCAGGAAAATTTATAAAATTGATTTCAGAAACCCGGTTTCTTTCAACATTTCTCGTTACCCAAGAGCAAAACTCGTAGAAACCGGGTTTCTCGGCCCATGCGTGTCGGCTCTCAAACTGTTAGAGGTAAATTCTACAAAAAAAACCCGGCCAAAATTGGTCGGGAGTTAATTAATCAGGGTGCATCTACCAACTAAGCTTCCTCAGAATTCTCACGCAATCCGGAAACTCACCTCAAACTTTTTCAGCATCAGCCTCAATACCGCAAAAAAAACCCGGCCAAAATTGGTCGGGAGTTAATTAATCAGGGTGCATCTACTAATCTAATCTCCGGCCCCACAGCACCTTGTTCCGGACAGTTTGCCAGAATTTGCAGGAATTTGTGGCGAAAGCGTGCGTTCGACAAAAAAAAACCCCCAAACCAAAATTGGTCGGGAGTTAATTAATCAGGGTGCATCTACTAATCTAATCTCCGGTAGCACCGCACCTTGTTCCGGACAGTTTGGGAAATTTGCCAGAATTTGCCGAGAAAGTACGATCGCTCAAAAAAAAACCCCAAACCAAAATTGGTCGGGAGTTAATTAATCAGGGTGCATCTACTAATCTACTCTCCGGCAGCACCGCACCTCTTTCGGGACAGTTTCGGAAATTTCCCATAATTTAAGGTAAGCGTCTGCGATCGAGCAAAAAAAACCCCAAACCAAAATTGGTCGGGAGTTAATTAATCAGGGTGCATCTACTAATCTAATCTCCGGTAGCACCGTACCTCTTTCGGGACAATTGGGGAAATTTGCCAGAATTTGCTCACAAAGTGCGATCGCTCAAAAAAAACCCGGCCAAAATTGGTCGGGAGTTAATTAATCAGGGTGCATCTACTAATCTAATCTCCGGCGCGACAGTACCTCGTTCCGGACAGTTTCGGAAATTTGCCAGAATTTGCCGAGAAAGTGCGATCGCTCAAAAAAAAACCCGGCCAAAATTGGTCGGGAGTTAATTAA
The DNA here is from genome assembly GCA_004293365.1 of Oscillatoriales cyanobacterium. Classification (GTDB taxonomy): domain Bacteria; phylum Cyanobacteriota; class Cyanobacteriia; order Cyanobacteriales; family Microcoleaceae; genus Microcoleus. The sequence goes on from RDYN01000101.1 coordinate 3,918, forward strand.
TCAGGGTGCATCTACTAATCTACTCTCCGGTAACACTACACCTTTTTCCGGACAATTGGGGAAATTTGCCAGAATTTACGGCTGTGCGTGCGATCGACAAAAAAAACCCGGCCGTAATTGGTCGGGAGTTAATTAATCAGGGTGCATCTACCAATCCACTTTCCTGGGAATTCAGTAGCAATCCGGACAGTTGTATCAAATTTTTCAACAGGGCGATCGCTTGAGGATACGCAAAATCTGAATTTTGGAGTCGGGAGGGGCGATCCTATGTCGGATGGAGCTAGCGTCAGATCCAGGATTGAGTTTGGCGCTGGGTATTAACGCCGCTTGTTTTGATTGGCCGGCGGTTTGACAGGCTCTTGTCTGTTTAAATAGTATAAAAGCCCGATCGTTCCCCCTATCAAGATACCTGTTCCTATCAAAATAGCCGTTAAAAATTTCAAACCCAATGAGTCTATCATCAGAATCAAACACACATAAGGAACCCCTAATAAAATAGCAGTACCTATGAACTTTAACGAAATTAAATTAATTTCAATTTCAAGATGCTTGTAGGGTTCTCCTTGAATTTTGTAGTGATCCTTGGATTTATTCAGTGGTTCGGGAGGGGGAATAAAAGGTTTGTGAGATGACATAATATTTTATTGACCTTGGCTGATTAATTGTTTTAGTGAAATGGCCTCAAACCAGTAGATATTTGGGGATCTATCCCTCACCCCAACATATCGAAAATCTCACATAAACCCAACAGATAAAAAATCAACACATCAACATTTAAAGTTGAGCAGAAGATAGAGCAGTGTTCGCCCAAAACACTTCTAATTTATCCATCACTTTAGTTACACTCTCTCTTACCGTTTCCCGATCCGTGAGGCATTCTACTTCCGGGTGAAGGGGTGGTTCATAAGGATCGTCAATGCCCGTAAAACCTCGAATCTCACCAGCACGAGCTTTCTTGTAAAGTCCCTTCACATCTCGCTCTTCGCAAACTTCGAGGGGAGCATTCACGTAAACTTCCATAAAGTTTCCGATTTGGTGTCGCACTTCCTCTCTGACATCGCGATAGGGCGAAATGACTGAAACCAAAACAATTACACCGTTCCGAGTCAAAAGATCGGCGACAAAGCCAATGTGGCGGATATTTTCATCGCGATCGGCTCTACTGTAACCTAAATCTCTAGTGAGACTTTTGCGGACTGTATCGCCATCTAAAACTTCTACTTGGTGTCCCTGGCGGCGCAAAACTTTGGCTAGTTCAGTGCTAATTGTAGTTTTGCCGGCACCGCTCAAACCCGTGAACCATACGGAAATCCCATCCTGTTGCATATCTAATTCCTTCCTTAAACAGTAATTATGGATATTGTGTTCTGTGCCAGTTAACTGCCTGCACAATCCTGTATTCACAGTTGTGGAACAGGCTGTCAGCTATTGATGGTTATTGTTTCGGGGCTTGGCTGTCAGATCCGGGTTAAATATGGCAAGGATGTAAGTTGGGAATTGTTCGATAAGGCAGAGAGGAGCGATCGCGTCCTTCCAGTTTCACACCGATCGCTCTTTTGAATTGAAAAATTAAATAGTATTTTCCGGGTTCCAGTTCCCAGAAATAGTATCCAGTAATTAGCCTTAAAGTTAACCCCCAACATTATTTAAACTCAGCAGATATGAGTCAGCATATTTTACTATACACAGACAATCCACCGGAAGGAGGAGTTCAGCAATACAATCACTCAATACTCTGCGGGTTAGTCAGTGCAGGCTACAAAGTCACCTCTGTGCAAATGAAACAATCTAATCTTTTAGTCCGCCAACAAAAAGAATTAGGAATTAAGCAATTCTGGCTTAACTTCAATCTAACTACTGATTTTGCACGAGTTCTTAAAGATATTCAGCAACCCAAACAATTTTTTTCAACTAGCAAACCCGATTTAGTTATTTTTAGTGACGGTTGGCCTCTAGCTAATTTTGCCGCTAAACAGGCCGCGATCGATCTAGGCATACCCTACATTACTGTTTTGGGAGTCGTTGAACCATTTCCCAGAGACTTTACTTTTGAAGATGGAGTTCCTTATATAGAAGTAATGTCCTATCATTACACCCAAGCCAAAGCTGTTATAGCTGTTTCTCAAAATAATTTAAATATCTTGCATGATATTTTTCAATTTCCCGCAGAAATAGGGCGAGTAATTCACTACGGTAGACCACCGCAGTATTTTCAGGCTCCTGTTTTATCCATTCGTAAAAAACTTCGTCATGAGTGGAAAATTCCTGAAAATGCCGTGGTTTGCTTCACAGCAGCACGACTTTCAAAAATTAAAGGATATGAATATCAAATACAAGCTATTAAATTGTTAAAAGAAAGTCTTATTTGGGGTCAAATTTATTTTGTATGGGCCGGAACAGGTGAAGGAGACTATTACAATTGCGAAGCCGAACTGAAAGCATCTGTCGAAGAACTAGATTTAACAGAACACATCAAATTTTTAGGAAGACGTTGGGATATTCCCGACTTACTCGATGCCAGCGATATTTTTATTTTACCTTCACAAGTAGAAGGAATGCCTCTCTCTATTATGGAAGCGATGGCAAAAGGATTGATCGTCATTGCTTCGGCAGTTAGCGGTATTCCAGAACAACTAGGCAATACAGGAAAATTGCTACCCGATCCTAATGTCAATCCAGAGGCAACAGCCCAAGAATTAGCTAATACGCTTTTAGATTGGGTTGTAAACAAAGAAACACTACTAGAAAGGGGGCACGCTTGTCAACAAAGGGCAACAAAAATGTTTACCGAAGAGCGGATGGTAAGAGAGTATCTAGAAGTCATCAAACAGGCTTTTTCCGCCGAGCCTGAGATACAAAACGTATCAAAAAACATACGGTACTTAGAAAACCGAGTACATTATGGTTCTCTAGTATGGGATGCTTGGTGTAGTTACCGTCAGGGAAATAGCAGTGCAATGGCTTTGTATTTAGAGAAATCCTTGAAGTACACACCATATTTGCCAACCGAGACGGTTGTAAATTGGTTGTCAACTTTTGCGAATTTTTCTAGGGGTAAAGGCGAATACTTCGATCCTGAATCATTGAATAATTTGTCTGAATGGGAGTTGCTACTAAATCGAATTTACTTAGGAGTATAAGCCGGCGATCGCTCAAACACCTGTTTTGGCGCAATCAAACCTAATATTTAGAGAAAATCAACCCTTGGTTCCTTTAACAAAATTTAAGAATATGGAAAAAGTATCGAATTGGCAAACCCTATCTGAAGTGGGATTTGAAGTTAGCTTTCAAAATGATTATATTGAAGATTTTGATTTATCTGCTAAACAAGTGGCTGTTCTTATCACTTCTGAATACGAAGGAATAGGTAAAAATGGGGGTATTGGGACTTACTATACAACTTTAAGCCAAAAACTCGCCTCAGAAGGTTGGTATATTATTCTGATTCTTTGTCGAAGTGAGAAAAAGTTCTGCGGCGAGTCTAAGATAGCTGCACTCAAGCACATCTTCTCCACAGGTGAGGTGGAAGAAGTTTTGGAGTTACAGCCAATCCACAAATTAATTCTATCTAAATTCAAAAAAGATGATTGGTTTAACTACGAGAGTTTTCGGAGTCTAGTGTTCGCGCAAGCAATTGTTTCTGCTTATAAAAATGCACGGGTATATGTTGAGTTTGCAGAACTCTTTGGGTTCGGATATCATACTGTCAGAGCTAAACAAGCAGGGTTACTAGGAAATAATTGTGTTACTGCCGTAACCATGCACAGCGGACATGATTGGATTAGTGAGGCACATGGCAAATATGTTATAGATAACTCTGATTGGTTTCGGACTGCTTGTCACTACGAACAGCTCTCTTTTGAAATGGCTGATTTACCTTTATTTTTATCATATTTTCTCAAAGATAAAGTAGACAATTATGGATGGAAAACCTCTCATGCAATTCATTTGCCATATTGTTTTCCTATTTTAGAAGATTTAGAAACCAAAAATAAGTGCTTAAATAATAAGGGTAAACAAACTCTTATTAAGAACAATATTGATCCCGAAAAAATCACTCTGGTATTTTTTGGGAGGTTGGAAGAAAGAAAAGGGTTATTAATGTTTTTAGAAGCTCTTCATCTTCTGGATGAATCTATCAAAGATAAAATTCAGATTTTTTTCTTAGGTAAAGTGGTGACACTCCAATTATCGCACCTCAAACATCTCAACAGTCAGCAGTACATCGAGCAAGAACTAGGAAGTAAGTTTAGCTACAAAATATTTTCCGATTTGTTTAGTCAGGAAGCAATTGAATTAATCCGAAATTTACACTATCCTATAGTCTGTCTCACTAGCGCTCAAGAAAATTTTCCGAATACAGGTTTGGAGATGGGACAGTTACCGATCGATCTGATCGTTTCTGATACTGGGGGATTTAGAGAAACCTTGGGCTTAATTCGTCGCTCTTCTTGCGTGCGATGGTTTCAACCAGGGGATTGTTACTCCCTCGCTCAAGCTATGATTCAAGCTGTCTCTGCCGTTCCCGAAAAGGCATCCATTCCCGATCGCGCTTTTCTTGAGGAAGTCAATCAACGCCTGCTGTCTCAGAGACTTGAACATATGAATCAAGCTTTCACGAAACCTAGTGCGATCGCCTCAGAAAATCCTAGAGTAACAATTGGGGTTGTTTGTTATCAACTTGGCAAGCATCTTTTGGAATGTCTTGCCAGTCTCAAGGCACAAACTTACAATAATCTAGATATTGTTGTTTTCTATAAAGCATCTGCTGAGCAGTCTATACCAGAACTGATAGCTCAAGCAAAGACTCTTTTCCGCAGATGTAAATTTGTTAAGATAGAAGCGAGCGCGAGTTTGGGCGAAGTGTATAATGAGTTATTTTTGCTAGCTGAGGGCAAATACTTTTTGCCATTTCATGCTGACAGTATAGCCCTTCCTTTGATGATTGAAGAATTTGTCAGAGCCGCTATGACAGCCAAAGCTGAAGTTGTTGTATGTCCTCAACTAAAGATCGATCTAACTCCTGAAACTATCAACTTTGTCGAGCATTCTTTATACAATTTGCTTAAGCTAGACCAAGCTCGGGATTTATCGGCACTTTTTTCAATTGACATTTTGAGAGAGTTCAGATATTGTCAAGTCAGAGGCTTACAAGCTGTAAATTGGCAGATTTTAGCTGCTGCTGTTGCCACCGAAAAGTCAATAGCCTATTATCCTTATCCTCTCTCCATGTACGCCAAGGAATATGAATCATTAATTCAGTCAGAAAATTTGCCGATGGAGCGATATTATTTGCGTCAATACTTATTGCAAATAGACACATCTAAATGGAGCAAGCGACAGCTTAATACCTTGCTCACAACAGTGGAACATCTGTGGCAGTCTGAAGAGGGGTTCCAAGATCGGCTCCGAGAACTTGAACTCCAGAAAAACTGGCATGAAAACCGATCTCTGGCTTGGAAAAACACAGCAGAAGCGCTTAATCAAAAGCTAGATTCGACAAGTTGAAAGGTATTTAATCGTAGTAGCTTGGCTTCAATTAAGTAAAATCACAATAACCTAGGACAAACGCATCTAAGTTTTGATTTTCTAAGGTTTGACAACAGAAGCTAAAACGCTTATATATGGCAAATTAGTTTCTATAAAAAACAATAAATCCGAATTATTGGTTCAAAAGCCCTGTTGATTGACAAGATACATTCGCCCTCCAAACTGACCGCCAATCTACTCAATTACAGCGCTTTTCAAGTGAGTAATACCATTTTCACAAAAGATTACTACACAATAAATGTTGTGTTTGTTTATAAAACCATTGCGATCGGGTGCGGATCTGTTAAATTGTCGATATGTAGCTAGGGATTGTTGTTGGCGACACACCCAGCTCGATTACTGTTGCATTAATTTTACTTTCTTGGTATAACGTACCTATATAGCAATCAGATATGAGCCTCAAAATTAACACCGAGAAACCGGGCTTCTTAAAGAAACCCGGTTTATAAACCTAGCTATTTTAAAGTGAATTATCTACACTTACTTAATAGCTGAGTATATCCTCTTAGCAATTTAATGGTTTTTCAAAGAGTGTTATACAATCCATCTCTTTAACCAGATTGTCGTCTTTCCCCCAATTAATCACCTGAGAATGCAATACTTTTAATCCTTCTTTTGCACAGTAGTGTGCAAATAAGTTAGCCGTCATAAAGTTTCTAGCATGGGGATTATACTGAAACCATCCACCCGGCGTTTTATCGTAGTTAGAATGGTGGCACAAGCCTTTTCCACCCGGTTTCAAAACTCGGCTGAATTCGCTAATATAACTCCGGACAACATCGCTGTCAAAGTGTACCATTGCATCCCATGAGTAGACCAGCGTAACAGAGTTATCAGCAATTTCTTTCAGAGTGACGCCATCGTTTATCAAAAATTCAAAGGTGTCATCGCCCGCAAACCTTTTTTTACAAAAATCAATGTTTTCTTGATGGATATCAACAACAATGATTTTATTAGCCTTGGTTTTCAGCAAATTACTATTGCGACCGTGACCTGCCGCTAAGTCAATAACAACGGAAAAATCACAATCTTTAATCAATGGTTCAATTAATACTGGATAATCTTCCGAGAGCCAACTTTCTGCTTGATCGTAATAAGTATGCTCCTTCCACATAACTGCTTCAGTAGCAGCTATTTCTAGGGTTTTTGAAAGATTTTGAGAGGGGTTATTCATTGTTATTACTCGTGGATAATTGATTTTCATTCGCGAACATTGACATACCTGCCGCTATCATTCATTGAAATGATGGATGACAGCCAATGGCGATCAGTGCCAGTCAAACTTCATACCAAGATATTCCTCTAACTTCTGGTTGTATGGTTGGAAAAACTCAGATAAGTTGAGACGTAGGGATTCGCTCATAGATGTATAGGTTCCTAAGTTATACTTTTCATAGTGAGCTAACTGATAATCCGGTAAATCCAGAAAATTGAAAACTTTTTGCATCTGGACGGATGAGTCGATGTAGAAGTCTTCACTTCTCAAAAATAAAAACTGTTCTCTGGGAAAAAGATTCATCCATTTCTCAAGAAAGCAAACATACAGCCCTGACAAGAGATAGCCATATTCAATGTCGAAGAAAGTTTGATCCACCAGGGAAGGATCTTCGATGGATTTAATGATTTCCATCTCTGATTGAATCGCTGCTTCAAAAGTTCGACGATCCCAGCCAAGACATCTCTGGAGATGGGAGTAATGAGATAAGGCACGATCGATGGGATTTCTCAAGATGACGATAAGTTTAATCTTAGGAAAATACTCGAATAATCGTTCCCAGGAGTAAGGAGAACCCATACAAGGAGTTGCTTCTCCTGTTACAAAAGATTCTCCGTCTGGAATGGGTGGGAAATGAGCTAAATACCAATCAATTCCTTTAGCGTACTCCCAACTCCAAAACTGTACTTCTTTTTTAAGAGCAGGCACGACTTGCGGATGTTTGGTTAAATACTCATATAAAGAAGTAGTACCACACCTCATCCCACCCATAATCAAAAAGTTGGGCCCCTGCACTTGCTCTAAATTCCATTGGTTTGAAACTAAGTCAGGGTGAGAGAGTAGGGTTTGTTTATACATTGCAGTATAATAATACGATATTGCGGCATCAATCTGATTGTTTTTTGTCAGCAAGTTGCCTAATAAAGTGTATATTAATGGTACGTCATGGCGCTGTTGGCAGATGTCTTTTAAACAAGAAATCGCGGCTGTTAATTGATTTGTAGTGAGGTCAGAGTAGGACAATTTATCATAGTATTCATGAATTGAATTGGGTTCTATTTTAACTGCTTTGAGGTAACAGGTAAAGGCTTCATCAAATTTTCCTTGTTGCTGCAATACATTCCCTAAGTTTTCGTAAATTCCGGGTAGAGTGGGTTCAAGCTGCATGGCAGTTTGTAAATTGACGATCGCCTCATCTAAGTTACCTTGTTGAGCTAGAGCTTGTCCCAAGCGGTAATAAAACCACGATACTTCCGATTGAAGCTCAATGGCTTTGCGATGACTGGCAACGGCTTCATTAAGGGAACCTTGGGTTAGCAAAGCATCCCCTAGACGGTGATGAAGTAGGGCGACTTTAGGCTCTAGGACGATCGCACTGCGGTAAGATGCGATCGCTTCATCAATCTTACCTTCCTTAATGAGTGTGTTTCCTTGCTGAAAATAAATTTGAGTAGCTTCCTGGTTCATAGCGGTTATTTCTTGTTGACTTGACGATTTATCGAATTTGAATTAGACCAAAACCTGGATTGGTTTGTTCTGGACGAATACTGGGTTCTACTTCCACAGCATTGATAATTTTTTCACCTTGTGTCCTCAAAAGCTCCCGCCACATCCTGAACATACTGTCATTTAAGGTGATGTCATCAAAGATTACAAACCTGGGTTTTAAAAGGGTAGTGTAAATGCCGTAAGCAGCGATTGTACTCTCATATTTATGATCGCCATCAATATAAATTAGATCGATAGGCTCTCCATCAAATTTTTTGACAACTTCAGAAATTACTTGTTTGCTAACTGCATCTCCTGTAATCCGTTCAATTTCGGTAAAACTTTTGAGCCTCTCTTCTTCAAATAAATTAATATCTACGGTCACGAGTTTGGCAAGTGATTTATCCTCCAAAGCCCGGTGCATAGCCATGATGCTGCCACCCCGATAGGTTCCAATTTCTAAGATTCTACTCAGCCGATGATTGCGAACCATACCGGCTAAAAAATAGTAATAACTACTCGGCTGGGAAAACACTTTTTTTCCATCATGCCAAATCCCATAAGTACAGTCACTTAGGTCGATTTGATTGCCAACTATCCAAGCCTGTTTAACTATTTCTTTCAACGCTGTACTTGGATGGCTAGGAATATCATTGCGGTAAGCAATCACTGCATCCTCTACCTTGCCTTGAGTGGTTAGAGCTGCTGCAAAAGTTTTTCTGTATTTTAAGAATTCTGGTTGGATTTCGATGGCTTTTTGATAATAATTTAGGGCTTCTGTCAAATTACCCTGTTTCTGCAAGGCGACTCCTAGAGAATCATAAATATCTGCTGATTCTGGGTTGACTTTAATGGCGCAGCGGTAACAATCAACTGCATCATCTAATTTACCTTGCTGTAGCAATAAATTACCTAAATGTTCATGAAACCAGGGTAACATAACTCCTTTTTCGATGGCATTTTTGTAGGTAGAAATGGCTTCATCTAATTTACCTTGGATGGCTAAGATTTGTCCTAAAAAATTATGAGACCAAGACAAATTAGGGTTGATTTCTAAAGACTTTTTGAAATAAGTTACGGCTTCATCCCAATGGGTTATTTGTTTCAGGGATACACCTAATTGGTAATAAGTTTCCGCTGACTCGGGATTTAAGTGAATTGCAGAGCGATAGCATTCGATCGCTTCATGCCATTTACCTTGTTTCGCTAATTGTTCTCCTTGTTGGCGGAGCGAATCTGATTCTTGGCTGCAATTTTGAATTAAATTCTCTTGCTCAATCATTTCATGTACCTCTAATTGGTGGGTTTGTATTGACAATTTATTCGTGAATTCTGAAGCTAAATCGATTGGAGGTAAACAGCAGTAGCTTCTACCAACTTACCTTGTTTGGCAAGAATATCGCCCAATTTTTCATGAAAGCCCGAGTGATTAGGATTAATTTCAATGGCTTTTTGATAACAGGCGATCGCTTCCTCGATCTGACCTTTTTTATCCAAAATGCTAGCCAAGATACTGAGAGACCAACAAGAATCAAAGCCGGGATTTATCTCAATACCCAAACGCAGAGTTGCGATCGCTTCATCTAATCGGCCTTGTTTGGCAAGAGTATCTCCCAAATGGTGGTAGCACCAAAAATGGTTGGGATCGATATTAATAGCACAGCGGAAAGCTGCGATCGCCTGAGTCAATTTGTGGGTGTGTACTAAAGCATTCCCTAATTCACAGTAAACTGTCACATCATCGGGTTGAATCTTAAGCCCCATTTTGTAAAACATAATTCCTGCATCAAGACGATTTTGCCTCACTAACGCTTTTCCTAGGAGGAAGTAGAGTTCAGCATCATCGGGCTTCAAATTCAGCGCTTTATGATAGATTTCCACATCTTCAGGGTTTACCTCAACCGCCTGACGATACGCATTAACAGCTTCCTCTGAATACAAGCGAATTTGATTTAGCAGAACATCCGCTAACTTTGTATGCACTCTTGGCAGATCCGACTTTAAATTAATGGCACACCGATAAGAAGCGATCGCATCTTCCCACATCTCCAACCGCACCAAAGCATCCGCTAAGTTATAGTGAGACCAATGGAAGCCTGGATTTAACCCGATCGCACTTTTATACGCTGACACCGCCTCCTCCCACATCTCCTGCTTAATCAGCACATCCCCTAAATTATTGTGCGACCAAGAAAAATCGGGGTTAAATGCGATCGCCAGACGATACGCAGCAACCGCCTCATCCAATCTGCCTTGTCCTTGCCAAATATCCCCCAAATTGTGATGAACTTCCCACAAATCCGGCTGAATTTCGATAGCTTTTTGATAATTTATGACCGCTTCATCTAATGCGCCATTTTTAACAAGAGCATCTCCCAAACCATGGTAAATCTCTGCTGAATTAGAGTCTAAATCTAAAGCTTGGCGATAGGAGGCAATAGCCTCTTCCCACTCTCCTTTTTTGGCAAAAGCTTTTCCTAAGCTGTAGTGAGGTTTGGCAGAACTAAAACTAGCATTAACTCTGCCAGATAAATGGGGCCATTTCCTATCTTTTTTATCACCTTCTGAATGTGCTTTTTTAAAAGCCAAAGATTGCGGATTTAATAAATTGTCAATTGGTTGGCGTGCCAGGAATGAATCGGAATTATTATTAAGAGGAAATTCTATGATTTTATTGCTTTCGCTGTTCATATCCTATACCTTCTAAAAATTGAGAGAGTCAAATCCTTGTGATTTATTATTCTGTTGCCTGAATCACTATCCGGAAAGTAGATAGCTAATTTTTTGCCAGTTCGATCGCGCGATTGTAAGCCTCGATCGCCCCATCAATTTCGCCTTTTTCTTGCAAAGCATCACCTAATTTGTGGTGAAATTCCCAGATGTCCGGTTTCAATTCAATGGTTTTTTCATAACACCCGATCGCCTCATCCAACTGACCGCGACTGTTTAAGACCTCTCCCAAACTTTGATAAGCTTGAGCAAAGCTGGGATTCAACTCGATCGCCGTCCGATAACAGGCGATCGCATCTTCCCGCCGATCGAGATTAGCCCAAACTTTCCCCAAACTGTAATGAGACCCCTCATAATACGGGTTCAGTTCGATCGCTTCTTGGTAAGCTGCGATCGCATCTTCCCACTCACCCCGAACGCTCAAAACTTCCCCTAAATTGTGATAAGCATCCGCATAACTCGGCTGCAACTGAATCGCCCGCCGGTAACAGGAAACAGCCTTCTCCAACTGACCGAACTCTAGCAAAGTATTGCCCAGAGTAAAGTGTTCCTCAGCCGTTGCCCAATTGATATCTAAAGTGAGAGCCTCATACCAGTATTCAGCCCCTGCTTGCGGCTGGCCAGACTGCAAAAAAACCTTAGCTAAATTCCGGTAAGCCGATACTAACTCCGGTTTGAGTTCAATTGATTTGTGGTAACAAGCAATAGACTTTTGCCACTGTTTCTGCTGAGCGTAAAGGCTGCCTAAATTGGCATGAATTTCCGCAAAATTTGGCTCAATTTTCAAGGCTTCTGTGTACCAATACTTAGCAGCATCAACCTTTCCCATTGCTTGAGTAGCATTCCCCGCAATCTTGTAAGCAATTGCCACCTCGGGTTTGATTTCAATGGCTCGCTTGCACTCATTTATCGCCTCATCAAATTTACCCTGGGCGTAATAAGATTCTGCCTGTTTGATATATGCTTCTGCACTGAGAGAATTGACAGCGGTCACAGGTTTGCCAGAGTCGATCGCCTTTGCAGACAATCTGAGAGTTTCCGCAGGCTTTGCAGGATTATTTATCTCTACCGAAGACGCAATTGTATCCCCAGTTTCCGCAGCAGGTTGGTGACTGTTTTCATGGGCGCTTACCCGTGTCGCGGCGGCAACAGAATCCACTGCTTTACTGCCAGATACTGAATAGTTGCCGTTAAGTGCCACCGCTTTTTGCAAGCAGACAGCAGCTTCATCCAACTTGCCTTGTTTTGTGAGCGCTTTCGCCAGATTTTGGTAAACACCATTCAAGTTCGGATTTAACTCGATCGCGCGCTGGTAACAGGCGATCGCCTGAGTAATTTTGCCTTGCCGAAACAAAATATTTCCCAGTTTAAAGTGGTGATTGGGCGATACCTTTTCCGGTTCCAGCGAAAATGCTTCGTACCAGCACTCATTCGCCTCTTCCAGCTTGCCATCCTGCGTCCACACCCGAGCCAAATTCCGGTAAGCTGCTGCTAAATTCGGCTGGAGGGCGATCGCCTTTTGGTAACAAGCGATCGCCTGCTGTCGCTGTTTGTTCATCGCATACAAACTGCCGAGATTTACGTAGGCTTGCACGTCGCTAGAATTAATTTTGACAACTGTTTGATAGCACTCGATCGCCCCTGCTAAATTCCCCCGCCCTTGCAAAATACTGCCCCACAGTTTGTAAGCAGCCACCGCATCGGGTTGAATTTCAATGGCTCGCTGGCACTCAGCAATAGCCCGATCGAATTGTTTTTGAGCGCCATAGGATTCTGCCCGCTGAATGCAGTTATCCGCCGTATCCTGCCTCCGCAAATCTGCCGCAAAACCGCTGTCAACAACCGTTACCTGGGGCGAAACATCAGCCGAGTTGGGAACAGCGGGTGCAGAATTTGCCGGATGGGCGATCGTATTTAACAGTTGCGATACAGCAGGAATTGTTTGCTTTTGCTGCAACTCTACGCGAGGTTGTTCAGCAGAATTTGTCGAATTTAGTTGCAAAGAATTAGCTGGAATATTTGCCTGCAAAGTAGATGTTTGGGGATTCTGAGGTAACTCAGATTTTGGGTTGCCACCCACCACTACTGTATTCAACAAATCCCCAGAAAGATTAGCCTGATTTTCGCTATTTTTTCGATAGTTGGCAATTTCTTCCTGCAACTTTCTTTGAGCTTTGAGAGCATTTCCTAATTGTTGGTAAGCCTGGTTTAAATTGGGGTTTAGCTCGATCGCGTGGCAGTAACAGCGTATCGCCTGCGTTACCTGATTCTGCCTCAAAAAGTTATCGCCCAATTGGATGTGTTCTTCAGGCGTGGCTTTGGCAGGTTCCAGAGAATACGCTTTAAACCAGCACCCGTCAGCCTCCGATAGCTGCCCCATTTGCGCCCACACCCGAGCTAAATTTCGGTAAGTTGAGGCTAAATTCGGCTGAAGGGCGATCGCCTTTTGGTAAAATGCGATCGCCGATTGCCACTGCTGTTCCTGAGCATAAAGCGTCCCCAAATTAGTATAAGCTTCAGCAAAATCAGGATCGAGTTCAATAGCCTTAGCGTAGCAGTTTTTCGCTTCCTCTACCTTGCCTTGAGCTTGCCTAGCATTCCCCCAAATTTTATAAACCCTCGCATCTGGTTTAACTTGGATAACTCGCTGGCAAGCTGTCGCCGCCTGCTCAAATTTCCTGAGAGCATAAAACGATTCTGCACCTTGAATGTAAACTTCAATATCATCAGGATTGAAAGCTAAAATACCCGAGATATCATTCTGATTGGTTAGTGTATTTGTCATCGGTATCGAGGTTGATTTTTGCTGAGAATCTACAGCCATTTCCAATTTCTTTTCTTCGGCATACAGAGCCGCCAGGTCAGTATAAACTTCCGCAAAATTCGGCTGAATTTCCAGAGCTTTTGTGTACCAATGCTTTGCTTTAGCTGAATTTCCTTGTGCCGCACTAATTTTGCCCAAGGTATTGTAAGCTGGTGCAAAATTTGGTTGGTTTTTCAAGGCTTGCTCGCAAGCCGCTATAGCATCAGCTAACTTGCCTTGTTTTAAATAAAACTCTGCCCGTTTTTGGAAATAATCGCCTGATTCTTGGTTCATGATTTTGGTGGTTTTTTTAGGGTTTTCTCGGGATATTAAATTTAGTGGTTTTTTAGAGGTAATGACATTAACATTGCCCAGCATTATTTTGAGATCCTTCAAGTTCACTAAAATATCTTCAGTTAATGGATTTTGATACATTAACTGTCGGATTGGATAGCACTCAAAGTTCTCTCCTGTTACGTAATAATGTTCGAGATTTAGCTGCTGACCGATCGCCCAATAGTAATGCCTGATATAATTCCCAGAGGTCAGCTCAATTACCTTTGTTCCCGGAGAACAGAAGATAATATTTGTTAAACCGCTGCCGTGCGGCGCGACAATTACTTTTGCACCAGCAAATAAAGCTATCTGCTCGTTCAAAGTCATAGATTCTAGTAGCACTGGAACAAAGCCAAATCCGCTTAAAAAATCGATGACTTGTTCTTCATTGATAACTCGCCGGTAGCTGCATTTGCTGCGGCTGATATAAAGGCGTTCGGGGTGAGTATTTTTGCTCTCCCTAGCGCAACTTTCTGGGAGTTTAGGAGATTGTTCTCTTGAAAAAACTCGCCTCAAAAAATCCAGTCCCTGGGTTGACAGCCAGCCCAAATATCCTGAAAACGAGGGAACAATTAAATGTTTGGCTTGAATGTAAGGATGGCGATCGCTCTCAATAATTTTATATTCAGGAATTCCCAATGCTTTCAGGGTTTCTCGCTGAAAAGGCTGCGAGCAGCTATTCACCAAAAACCAATCTATCTCCTCCAGATTTACCCCCCAACGGTGCAGAATTTCGATGCGGGGCAAGATATCTACCATCCAGTGAAAATAGACATTTCCCGAAAGTCCGGCCAATACCGCCACCGTACCGTCTATCTTTTCTAAAGGCGGCAATTCTTCCGGTTGTAACTTCAAAAACCTGTGCTGAGTAGAATGTTGATTTTCGCATCCCGGCAACTCGCCCGGATATTCGCGGGAAAGTTCGGGTAACAGCCGATCGCCAGAATCGACAATTGCCATAGCATTGCAAATCATCCAAGAATTTTTCTGCGGTACAATCCAAGCCCGCCCGTTGGGGAGCGAAGTCACAAAGGTTTCCGGCGACTCAAAAGCCGTTTTTTCCTGGCGATCGCAAGAATATACGCCATCACCTAAATGCACGGCTTCAAACTGTTTGAAAATCCGCCTGAGACACCGCTGACAATCTAAACCGTGACATTCGGATTTCTGTTCGTTCCCATTGACGATGGAGGGGTGTTTTATGCTTTCAAAGTCAGAGTCCAATTCCGATTCCAATTCGGAGTCCGAGTCCGAGTCCGAGTCCGACAGGGGTTGAAACCCCTGTCTCATAGCACAAGTCCTCTCAAGAGGACTAAAACACGACTCTTTAGTCCACTTTAGTGGACTT
>RDYN01000102.1 GCA_004293365.1 Oscillatoriales cyanobacterium
AATCAAGGACTAAAGTCCTTAGGACGAACCTTTATTGTTTCGTTTGTAGTGCGGACTTCAGTCCGTCTTGATGCGTGGATAATCAAGGACTAAAGTCCTCACTACGAACCTAAAGATTGTTCGAGCCAATTCAGATAAGCCTCGCTACCAGCGATAATGGGAATAGCAATAATTTCGGGAACTTCATAGGAATGGAGTTCCTGAACTTTTGTTTTTAAAGCCTCAAATTTAGCCAAATCTGTTTTAATCACCAACTGCCACTCCGACTCCGCATGAATCTCGCCTTCCCAAGTATAAATAGAGCGAATCGGCGACAAACTCACACAAGCAGCCAGCTTGCATTCAACAAGAGATTTAGCAATATGCTCCGCCTCCGCCTCCGATGCAGCAGTTACCAGCACCACACCAAAATTAACAGCCATAACAATTTTAGATCCGATTTCAACGGATTTGATATTACCAATTACCAATTACCAATGCCCAATGCCCAATTACCAATTACCAATTACCAATTACCAATTACCAATTACCAATTACCCATTCTTAACTTCCGTAACATCCCAAGAATTGACTCTGCAGGCGCCAGCTAAAGAAAAGTAGCGCCTAGTAGATTCCGGCAAAATAGCTCCCGCCAACAAAGCATTATCTAAATTAGCTCCTATTAGCGTCGCCTCGCTCAAATCGGCAGCCATCAAATCAGCTTGACACAGTTTTGTCCAATTCAGATTTGCCCCTTTCAAACAACTTCCCCTAAACTTAGCCCCGGTTAAGTTTGCTCCCGCCAACTTCACTCCCCGCAACTGAGCCGCGCTGAAATTCGCCCCCGTCAAATTCGAGCCTTCCAAATTAGCTCCCATCAATTTAGCTTCGCTGACGTTGACGCCGCTCAAATCTGCACCGCAGAGATTCACCCCTGTCAACTGCGCTCGCCGCAGGCTGACTCCAGTTAATTGAGCTCCAAAAAGTTTTGCACTGTTGAGCTTGGCACCGTAAAGGTTTGCCCATTTAAAATTAGCTCCGGTGAGGTTGGCGCCTAGCAAGTTAACTAATTGCAAGTCGGCGCTGCACAAATTGGCATTCCACAACACAGCACTCCGCAGGTTGGCGCCGGTTAAAGTTGCGCCGGTTAACTTTACCCTGGGCATTTTTGCTTTTACCAAAAACGCTCCGCTCAAATTAGCTTTTGTCAAATCTGCGCCTGAGAGTTTGGCTTCGCCCATTTTGGCAAAACTCAGATTTGTTCTGTGCATCAGCGCGCCTTTGAGCGTGGCTTTGGTGAGAAACGCTCTGCTGAGGTTCGCTCCGGAAAGATTAGCGCGCGAAAGGTTTACTCCGATTAAGATTGCTCCGCTGAGGTTTGCACCGCTCAGATCGGCTCCAGCAAAGTCTCTTTGTCCTTTTTCGTAATTGTTGAGCAGTTCGCTAACTTCCATAGGGCGTGATACCTTCTCTGATTGGGGGGGTCGATCGAGAAATCTTTACTCTTCAGGTTGTCTCAGAAATTCTACTGTTACAAAAATTAGACTGTTTCAGCGTTGGCATCAAACGGTATAACTTCTGTTAGCATCACTTTCTGTTCAAAGGCGATCTCTTAATAAAGATTTTATATTGTTCTCATGGTGGCGATCGCCCTTTCGGTAGTTTTGACTTAAAAGTTAATATTTCGTGACATAGATAGTCATTCCTTAACGATCGGCATTAATCCGCAATTTCAGCCTCAGCGTGCCCTTAAATCCTGCGGGAGGTTGCCAGGATTGCAAGGCTGCTTTGATGCTCTCAAGGGCGTCTGTTGCTTGCAGCGTCGAGGTTTGAGAGTCGTTAGCCACTTTGACAACACGGCCGTCTTGTACGGATAAATCCCACACCGTCTCGCCACTAACCGCCGCTGGGAGATTAACAGATCGCAGGTATTGATTCAAAGATGCGATCGCCCCAGCATCCAATCCGGGAGCGCTGACAACTTGCAAGCGAGCAGCAATCTGCTGCTGGCGCGATCGTTGGCTGTCAGGAGCCAGCCGCGGGAGAGGAGCTGGGGGTGGCGGTGGCGGTAAAAAACTGCGAGTGGAGCTGGGGCTGCGAGTGCCACCTCTAGTTTGCTCGCGCTCGTCTGCCTCGACAATACCGTTATAGCTGACACCCTGTGGCAATTCCACCGGCACTTCCACGCGACGGCGAGCACCATCTGGTTCGACTCGCACTTCTTCGCTCACGGCCACAAAAGCGGTGTATTCCGACAGCAAGCGATAACTCAAAGCTGTATTAGTCACAGCTTCCACCAGAGAAGGAGTCTCGCCGCCAAACATTTGATTCATTAAATCTTTAATGCGCGATCGCCCCCAAAGTTGAGCTACCGCCGGATTCCCAAAATCTGTAACAATTGCTGCGGCTGAAGTTGACTCTCGCTGTCTCCCTCCGGATTGAGCAAAATTAACAGGTAAAATTTGCTCGTAAGCTTTGCCGCCCGCTTGAGTGCCGCGGATGCGAAGTTGGCCGTTAGTTCGATCGCTCTTTTTGCCAAACAACACCAGCGGTTGAGCGGTAAATAAGTCTGGTGGTGCGATCGGATAAATCTCCGGTTTTTCGCCCATTCCTTCCCAACTAATTTGAATATTAGTCAATACCGGACTGTTAATTTGACGGAAAAACTTTTCAGCAGCTTCCGCTGAAGGTTCATCTTGACGAATTACTTGAGACGTGCCTCTACCAACTTCTGCCAAACGGTTGAGCAAAAACCGATTCACCGAACTGCCGACACCAAAACTATAAAGTCGATTGCCCGGTTTTATACTCCGCTGTACAAGAGCCAAAACTTCTTTTTCATTGCCAATATAACCGTCAGTAATTAGTACAATACTCCGCAGCCTTTCCGTTGGTGCAGCCGGAAACTTCATCACGGCTTGAATGCCGTTGAGCAGTTCAGTGCCGCCGTTAGCTTGCAACTTATCGATATAATTAATTGCGCTTTGTCGATTTTGGGCAGTATTCGCTAAAGGAGTAGTTGATAGCGCTTGCGCCGTGTTGGCAAAATCAATAATAGTAAAAGTATCCTTGGGATTCAGCCCTTGAATGAAGCGGCGCATCAACTCCTTAGATTTTGCTAGCGGCTCGCCCTGTTGAGAACCGGAAGTATCCATCAGAAACACGACATCTTTCGGTACAATTTCATTAGATTTGTAGTTTAATGCCGGAATCAAATAAGTCGCAAAATGACCGCCCCGTTGGTCGGCTTGACTCAGGACTGTGGCGCGAGTATTTTCGCCTGATACTCGATAGCGGAGAATTAAATCTTTGTTAGGAATTTTGTCATAATTCGCTAGTTGGACGCGCACAAGATTGTCGCTGCGTTCTGTGGTAATTTGATGGGAAGTAGAGCGGACATCGCCGATCGCAACTCCGGCATCGATTTCTACGGAAATAGCGATATCCTGACCCGATCGCGTACCCGGAGGCAAGAGAGGCGGGTTTATGCGATCGGCATCTGAACTATCGCCCCCCCTTGCTAAGGGGGGGTTGGGGGGGATCGTATTTCGCGAAATATAGCGCGGGCCTACCACTGTAGGAAACACAAATTCGTAATCGCCGCCGACAAATTTGAGACTCTCGGTGTAGCGAATCGTAACTTCAATCTTTTCTCCCGGTTTGATATTAGCGAGAGACTGAGTAAAAATATTATCGCGTTCTTGTTCCAACAAACCCGCAGTCCGGCCTTGCTCTCTAGCTTTTTGGTAAATTTCCAAAGCTTCATCGCGGCGTTTGATATTAGCTTTAATAATGCGATCGCCGATTTTAATTTCCATATCGTCCACTGCCGCTTCATCGGGGAGGGGAAATACATAAATAGCTTCTAAAGATTCGGGAAAAGGATTTTCAAACTTCTGTACAACTTCGACGCGGGAGATATTGCCGGCAATTTTAGCTTTAACTTCAGTCTGCTTGAGAGTAAAGACTTGTTCTGCGGCCGTATTTTGAGTTTTGACGAACAAACCGCCGACACGGCAGCGAGTTTCGGGCGATCGCGCGCCCTTACAACTAACATCGTTACTACTAGCGAGGATTTTCGGCGACAGAGACGAATGATTTTGCCCGGGAGTGTTTGCCCGCGCCCCATGGGGAGCGAGAATAGCACCGCACTCGTTAGCGAAGCCCTCGAAGAGGATCGCTGCGAGGAATGCGATACCACCAGAAAGCCACTGTTGAGGGGATAGAACGCAGACAAACTTCATAGTTGTTTTTTATCAGACTTGAGGTGCTCTATATACCATGACTTTACCATTGGCGAAACGTTCCTGGGTTAGCTGTTTGGGAAAAATGACGGGATTTTAGATTAAAGATTTTACAATTGACTCCATCGGCGCAGACTGGGGCTGGCATCGGTATTGAGGATTGAGGTCGGTTCGGGCGATCGACTGCTAACCCAACCTACAAGATTGTATAATAGTTAGATACTTAAATAACTGTTACCTAAACCTCTCAGCCTCTAGTAAAAATAAAATACCATGAGTTTCATCAATCCCAAAACCGACTTTGCCTTTAAGAAAATCTTCGGCTCTGCTGACAGCAAAGACATTTTGATTAGCTTCTTAAATGCTATTCTCTACGAAGCAAATCCCGTCATCGAAGAATTAGAAATTCTCGACCCTTATTTGGCTCCCAAAATCAAAGGAGTTAAGAATACTTATTTGGATGTCAAGGCTAAAATTGGTGGCAACAAAACTGTAATAATTGAAATGCAGGTATTGAACGTAGAATCCTTTGAAAAGCGGATTTTGTATAATGCCACCAAAGCTTACTCAGTTCAGTTGAAAAGTGGAGAAAACTATGATTTATTGAATCCAGTAATTGCCCTAACAATTACCGATTTCCAAATGTTTGAACATCTAGAAACAGTAATTTCGCGGTTTTGCATTAAAGAAAAAAATAATCGAATCGATTATTTAGCCGAAGAGTTAGAATTTGTTTTTGTTGAATTACCCAAATTTGACAAGACTTTAGAAGAATTAGAGACCCTGACAGACAAGTGGATATATTTCATGAAAACCGCTCGGACGTTAAGGTCTGTCCCGGAAGAATTGGGGAATGTACCGGAACTCCGCAAAGCTTTTGGAATTGCCAATGAAGCCAATCTAGATCCTGATGAATTGGAGGATTTGGAAAGGCGAGAAATTTTTATTCAAGACCAGCGCGGTGCAATTACCAAAGCGACCAGAATCGGCATCGAACAAGGAATCAGACAAGGTATCGAACAAGGTATCGAACAAGGTATCGAACAAGGTATCGAACAAGGTATCGAACGAGGTATCGAACGAGGTATCGAACGAGGAAAGCAACAGTTACAGCAGTTAGTTGTGTCGCTGTTGGAGCGCCGTGTCGGCCCGCTGTCGCCGGAGATCCAAGCTCGCATCAGTCAGTTATCCGCTGAACAATTAGAGAATTTAGGAGAGGCCGTTTTAGATTTGACCAGTGTGTCAGATTTGATGGCTAAGTTGCAGACATATTCTTGAGGGCGCTCGTCCACCGCTCCAATGGCCAACCTTGTCCGATCGTCAGATAGCTTAAATAACACTAACCTCAACCTCTCAACCTCTGATAAATCAAAAAAGTCATGAATTTTATCAACCCCAAAACCGACTTTGCTTTTAAAAAAATCTTCGGCTCGGATGACAGTAAAGAAATTTTAATTAGTTTCTTAAATGCTCTCCTCTACGAAGCACGGCCAGTTATCGAAGATTTAGAAATTATCGACCCCTATTTAGCTCCAAATATTAAAGGTATCAAAGATACTTACTTGGATGTCAAAGCCAAGATTAATGGTGACAAAACTGTGATTATTGAAATGCAGGTTTTGAATGTAGAATACTTTCAGCAGCGGGTTTTGTACAATGCAACTAAAACATATTCAATGCAGCTAAGCACAGGAAGTGGCTACAGCAAGTTAAACCCTGTGATTGCTTTGACGATTACAGATTTTAAAATGTTTGAGAACATGGACACAGTGATTTCGCATTTTATTTTCAAAGAAAAGACATTTTTAGTAGATTATCTAGCCGATCAATTTGAGATGGTGTTTGTGGAGTTACCAAAATTCAACAAGGAACTAGATGAATTAGAAACCTTGACAGATAAGTGGATATACTTCATGAAAACAGCTCAAGCTTTACAGGCTGTTCCAGAAGAATTGGGAAATGTAGAGGAACTAAAACAGGCTTTTAAAATTGCCAGTACAGCCAATCTAAATGCTCAAGAACTAGATGAATTAGATAAGCGAGAAATCTGGATTCAAGACCAGCGTGGCTCCATTAGTCTAGCTACCAAAATAGCCCTTGCAGAAGGTATCGAACAAGGTATCGAACAAGGAAAGCAGCAGTTACAGCAGTTAGTTGTGTCGCTGTTGGAGCGCCGTGTCGGCCCGCTGTCGCCGGAGATCCAAACTCGCATCAGTCAGTTATCCGCTGAACAATTAGAGAATTTAGGAGAGGCTGTTTTAGATTTGGCTAGTGTGTCAGATTTGACCGATCGCTTGCAGACATATTCTCGATCGAGATAAAAGAAGCCTTGGTTTCTGGTTCGCCCTTTGTCTCCTCTAAAAGCGAACTCAGGAACAATCAACAGTCGGGAAATGGACGATCGCACTCCAAACCCATGCCAAACACCCGATTCAGCTAATGGGCGACTCGTCCTATCCGCACCGTAGCTGAGAAAGGCTCAAACACTGCTGGACAATTTTCGATCCTAGCCCTTAGATTTGAGTGTTACCTTCTTAACTGAGAAACATCTAAAGTCGAAAATCTATGACCAAATTTGTGTTTGTGACCGGCGGCGTGGTTTCCAGCATCGGCAAGGGAATTGTCGCTTCTTCCCTCGGTCGCTTATTGAAGTCCAGGGACTACTCAGTCTCGATTTTGAAGCTAGACCCCTATATTAACGTTGACCCCGGTACTCTCAGCCCGTTTCAGCACGGAGAAGTATTCGTCACCGAAGACGGTGCGGAAACAGACCTGGATTTGGGGCACTACGAGCGTTTTACCGATACTTCCATGTCTCGCCTCAACAGCGTCACCACGGGTTCCATTTATCAAGCCGTGATTAATAAGGAACGCCGCGGGGAGTATCAGGGGAGTACAGTACAGGTGATTCCCCACATCACTAACGAGATTAAAGAGCGAATTTTTCGGGTAGCAAAAAACACCAATCCTGACGTGGTGATTACGGAAATCGGCGGCACGGTGGGAGATATTGAATCTTTGCCGTTTTTGGAGGCAATTCGCCAGTTTCGCAAGGCTGTCGGACGGCAAAATGTTGTGTATATGCACGTGACGCTGATACCTTGGATTCCTTCGGCTGGGGAGATGAAAACTAAACCGACTCAGCACTCGGTGAAGGAGTTAAGGTCGATCGGCATTCAACCAGATATTTTAGTCTGTAGGTGCGATCGGCCTTTACCTCTGGGCCTCAAACAAAAATTGTCGGAATTCTGCAACGTGCCCGAAGAATGCGTCATCACGGCTCAAGATGCCAAAAGTATCTACGAAGTGCCTTTGATGATGGAACAGGAAGGCTTGGCGGAACAAACCATCAATTTGCTGCAACTCGAACAGCGGCAGCCCGATTTGACTCAGTGGCAAACCTTAGTCAAGCGCCTTTACAGTCCCAGCCACAAGATTGATATTGCTTTGGTTGGCAAATACGTGCGGTTGAACGATGCTTATCTTTCGGTGGTGGAAGCTTTGCGGCACGCCGCAATCTCGATCGGCTGCGACCTAAATTTGCACTGGATTAACTCAGAAGATTTAGAATCGGGAAACATCGAAAACTATCTCCAAGATATCAACGGCATTGTTGTGCCCGGAGGTTTTGGAATTCGCGGAGTAGACGGCAAAATAGCGGCGATTCGATATGCCAAACACCATAAAATACCCTTTTTGGGATTGTGTTTGGGGATGCAGTGTGCTGTGATCGAATGGGCGCGCAACACCGCCCAACTAAAGGATGCCAACAGCGCTGAATTCAACCCGGATACGGCAAATCCAGTAATTAATTTATTGCCGGAACAGCAAGATGTAATTGATTTGGGCGGTACGATGCGAGTGGGTTTGTATCCGTGCCGCGTCAACCCGGACACCCTCGCTTTCAAACTGTATCAAAAAGAAGTGATTTACGAGCGGCACCGCCACCGGTACGAGTTCAACAATGCCTACCGCAATCTTTTCTTAGAATCAGGTTATGTCGTATCCGGCACATCTCCCGACGGCCGATTGGTAGAAATGATCGAATTGCCCAACCATCCCTTTTTCATCGCCAGTCAATTTCACCCAGAATTCCAATCTAGACCTAGCGCCCCGCACCCTTTGTTTCAGGGGTTTATCCAGGTGGCGAGCACCCAGGGAAAGCAGGATGTTTTGGAAGCTGAGGCCCGCGACTTGGTGGCGGGGAAACTGGCCGGAAGCTGATCTCATCTGATGTGCGATCGATTAGTTTTGATATATTGGATGTCTGTAGGGCGGGTGAATACACGCAATATTCAAATCGGGCAGACAATTTCTGTACAAAACCCGCCCCACCCAAAAATCGGATTTGATTCGGGTTGCACTTACCAGACATGATATCGGGGAGCATTCTCAACGACGGAAAAACCTCACCTCCCGGCCCTTACAGGGGTTGGGGGGCTAGTACCCGAACGCAGAAGGGAGAAGGCAGAAGGTAAAAATTGCTGATATTTTTACTTAACTTTTTACCTAAGATTTCCAGGTGATACCAGTTTCACAAAAGAATGCAACTGTAGGTGAGATCCAAACCCCGATAGTCATCTGTCATTCCCAATTCCCAATTCCCAATTCCCAATTCCCAAATCTAAAATTGTATGAGTTGTCAAACTATCCTAAAATACCAAGAAACGCAGGTTTGAGGAGGTTTTGTGTTGTGGCTTACTGGAGCAAAATTACTTATGAGAAAAATACATACATAATTGACCTTGACACTATTAGTGCTTTTTCTAGCGAACTGGATAACAAGCGTATTACCTTTTGGCTGCCGAATAGCAGTCTGCCGATTATCCTCAATCCCCAAGGGAATTATGAGGCTTACAAGCAAATTCTCGAATACATCAAAAAAACGATCGATCGCAATTCTAAAGGTTCGTGGATTAAAATTAATTATGACCGCAAAGATTTTGCGATCGATCTGAGTCGAATTAGCTCTTTTGCTTGCGAACAGAACGGTCGGTTAATCAGCTTTTGCCTGCCTGACAGCGCCACTAATATTATTATCATGCGCGAAGGCAACTCGGAGGATTATCAAAAACTTCAGGAATACATTAAAAATATGACTGGGCATTCTCTGCCATGAAGAAGTCATCAGTCATTAGTCATTAGTCATTGGTCATTGGTCATTAGTGATTTTAGCGACCTGCAAAGCTAGTTTTGCTGCGCCTACCATGCCTGCTTGATTGCCTAACTCAGCAACCAATAACTGCAAACCTTCGCGAGAACTCGGCAGCACGCGCCGCTCAATTTCCGATTGAACTGCTGGCAAGAAAAATTCTGCACCGGCACTAATTCCGCCGCCGATAATAATAGCTTCCGGCGTTAAAATATAAATAATACTTGCTAAACCGATACCGAGATAGCGACCGTAATTCGTCCAAAATTCTAAAGCTTTGGCATCTCCAGACTTAGCTAGATTGGCTAATTCTAGGGGTTCCAAACCAGTGTCGCGGCGAATTGCTAGCACGGAAATGTACTGTTCTAAAGAACCGTGATTGCCACTATTGCACTCTGGGCCGTCGGGATTTATAGAAATCAATCCTAATTCTCCGGCTGCACCTAAATGACCTGTAAATAGTTTGCCATCTAGGATAATTGCCCCACCAACTCCTGTACCTAAAGTTAGTAAAATTAGGTTTTTAAAATGCTTTCCTGCACCTAACCAAGATTCTCCTAATCCGGCACAGTCGGCGTCATTTGCTAATATTGTCGGCAGTCCGGTTTTGGCTTCCAACCAGTCAGCTAGGGGGACGTTGTGCCAGTTTTTGAGGTTGATTGCGACTCGCGCTATTCTGCCGGCTGCGTCTGCTGGGCCTGGTGTGCCAATGCCGATCGCCCCTACAGCATTTTCTTGTGGATTTAGTTGTAAAATAGCATCGGTTATGGCGGCTAACACAGCTTCAGGTGTAGCGGGTTGAGGCGTGGGGACTGTTAAGGATTGGTGACAAATCCCGTCGGCGCTGAATCTGCCGAGTTTGATTGCGGTGCCGCCTAAGTCGATGCCGATTACTTGTGTCATTACGAATTAAGTTTGTAGTGAGGACTGAGCGTCCTCTTTCGTCTTATTTGAGCGTGTGAAAATTAGCGACGGATGCGGCGCTTAATTGCTAAGAATATCATGCCGATCGATCTTAGTCTATTAAATTTTTAGCCTCTCCATCTACATCCTATTCATCCTACGCACCATCTCCACCTCTGCGACTCTCATCCCCAGAAACACCCAAACCATCCCCAACAAACACCGCCTCAATCACATTCCCATATCCACCATCATCCTCAACCACCGGCAGCGGAAATCGCGTCAAAATCTCCCGCCCCATATCCCCCGCCACCTCCGACAATTCCCCGCTGCGAATTCTCCCCAACAATTCCAGCCTGCGCGCCAATTCCTGAAGCGAAGCCACCGCATCGGTAGCAGTATTGTCATCATGTTCGCCCTCAAACAATCGACTTCCAAACCGTCGCAACCAAGCCGCCAATTCACTATCTCTCAGGCGTTTGGCGATTAAGAATCCCGCGATATCGCCACGACTCCAGTCGGCATTCACCCCTTCCAGGATTTCCATGAATTTCGACTCGTATTCCGCGTCTGTTAGGGTGGGGCGGGGCGCAGGTGGTGGCGGTGGTGGGGGTGTTTTCCCCAATAAGCGCTGGATTAGTTGTTTGAGGAATTGCCAAATTTTGTTTAGCATTTGAGTTGGGGATTTTTTTACCGCAGATGCAGGCAGATATACGCAGATGAACGCAGATGGATGGAGATGAAGGCAGATGGTTTTACTTACTTTAATAGCGGATAATACAGTTCTCCAGTAGAGTTGATATAACCCGCCCGATCGCCCGCGAGGTTCCCGGTGCCCATAAATACGTCAACTCTGCCCGCGCCTTTAATTGCACCGCCCGTATCCTGATCCAAAACAAACCGATTCACGGCATTTTGTTCGAGTTTTCCCGCCGCATTGGGATAGGGCAGTTTCGTGCTAATTAATGCTAGGGCGCCGGGGGGCATTAGGGATTTGTCGGTGGCGATCGACCTTTCGGCAGTTACGGGCACTCCAATGCTGCCAGTAGCAGGTGCTCCGTTAGTATTCTGGAAGAAGACAAAGCTTTGATTCTTCGGCAAATACTTGTCCATCTCTGCCGGAAAATTGGTAAAATATTCCCTTAGTTTCGGCAATGTTAGCTGTTCTAAAGTAAACTTGCCGTCCTTAACTAACTCTCGCCCGACACCCGTATAACTCTGACTGGTTTTCCCGGCGAAACCTACTGTCATCACGCCGCCGTCTGCTAGCTGCAACTTCGCTGAACCTTGGACGTGGACAAGAAATGCTTGGAAGCGATCGCGCAACCAGACTAATTCCAATCCCCGCAGCAATCCTTTGCTTCCCTGCAAAGCATCCGCACCTTCCAATTCCAATCGGGTTGGGTGAGGTTTCGGCCAAGAACCGAGGTTTGGCGGCGCCTTGTACAGGGGGTAACGGTATTCGGAATTAGGCGTGCGAGAAGCCTGGTAAGTCGGCTCGAAATAACCGGTAAATGCTACTGTTCCTTTGTTGTCTTTGCCGATCGACTTATAAAACACAAATTCCCGCTTGACAGATTCCTGGAGTTGTGCTGGAGTTGTAGAACTGACAACTAATTGGCGGAATCGATCGAGCGAGCGCCTAACTCGATCGCGCGTAACTCCTGCTACCCGATAGCGTTGGTAAGCGCTAGCAGCGGCCGATGTACCGAGATAGCCGAGGCTGTAGTCGATCGACTTTAACAGCAATTGTCGATCGCCCGGTTTGCCATTTTCGCCCCAGATTTGAGCGTCAAAGGCGATCGACTCCAACTCGCTTGCTGGTAATTGACTGACACTAATTTGTTGCAGCGCCGGAATTGCGATCGCCGGAACAGAAAATGCGATCGCCAAAACACAACAGGCGATCGCCAATAGCTGATAGCGAAAAATCTTGCTCAACTTCTAAATTTCCCTAATCTGTTGATGATTATAATTTTCCTACTCGATCATTCATCGTATCGTTCGAGACTAGAACTAAACATCGGTTCTACCCGAATTGCAAGAATACTGGAAGGCCTAACTACCATGTATTCGCCTTGAATATTTTTGATCGGGACATTGACAAATTCTGACGAATCTTGTTTGGGAACCAGGCTTTTATACCACTGTTGAAAATCTGACAGAGTTGCAAAACGGATTTCTTCGCGGTGGCCGCCATCAAGCAGCAGGTGCACGGAATATTCGCTGGGTGTTCTAGGCATATGTGTATTTTAGATTTTTGATTTTAAGCTTTTAGAACGATTCCATATTTTACCTGATACTCGGCGCATTCCTTCATCTAGTAGGTTGGAGAGGGGGAGATGGGGAGATGGGGAGAGGGGGAGAGGGGGAGAGGGGAGAGATTGGTGCCAACTTAGATTGTCACATCCTTGGCGGGCGATGGATGGAACCCCGCTACGCTACGATGTTTTGGGGCAAGGAAACGGCGGGAGTGCGGTATCCTACCTCCATCTACCGCCCCTGCACGGCTGGATGTACGATTGTCACATCCTTGGCGGGTTCAGAGGGCAATTTCATCATCCCATCCGGTGAATTTTACCCGTTTCCCACAGTCAGGAGACGGTAGTACCGAAGGAGTGTCAACTTAAGCCGTTAGCCCGCCAAAGTCCTCCCGCCCACCCGAGGGCCCGCCAGGGACTCAAGTCCCTGGCTAATAGCGAAAGTCCTCTCGAAGAGGACTAATGAATTCTTGAGTCCTCTTTGACCCGAGGGCCCGCCAGGGACTCAAGTCCCTGGCTAATAGAAGACAGTCCTCTCAAAGAGGACTAATGAGTTCTTGAGTCCTCTTTGAGAGGACTTTCGCTTTGAGGCAGGGGTTTCAACCCCTGCCGGACTATCGGAGTGCGGGTTTGACGTTAAACAGAGGACTAATTAGTTCTTGAGTCCTCTTTGAGAGGACTTTCGCTTTGAGGCAGGGGTTTCAACCCCTGCCGGACTATCGGAGTGCGGGTTTGACGTTAAGTTGACACTCCTTGGGTGAAGCGTAGCGGAGGGAGTACCGTGTCCCTAGCACGATCGATCGCAGGCCAGACCAAGATTGTGTATATTACAGCACGATGTGACCGCAACACTTAAAATAGTCTGGATTTAGCCATCGACTGCACCCTTTCCCCATCAATATTTCTCCTTCGCTGGCGGCGTCGGCCAGCCGGAGTCGCGAGGTTCCGCTTCCAAAATGCTGATAATGGTGCACAATTTCAAATTAACAACAAAACCTGCACTCTTTTGAGTAAGCTTTTGGTGGAACAGCTCAGAGAGCCTGTTTCTAAGAGTGATGCAAAATATCAAATTTATCATCAATCCTGTCCAATTACCAATTACGAACCTATGCCCCGCCGCCAAGACTTAAAAAAGATTCTCCTGATTGGTTCCGGCCCAATTGTTATCGGCCAAGCGTGCGAGTTCGACTATTCGGGGACACAAGCTTGCAAAGCTTTGCGAGAAGAAGGTTACGAAGTAGTGCTGGTGAATTCCAACCCTGCAACGATTATGACCGATCCGGAAACTGCCGATCGCATTTACATCGAACCTCTAACGCCGGCCATCCTCGAACAAATCATTGCTAAAGAAAGACCTCAAGCAATTTTACCGACAATGGGCGGTCAAACTGCACTAAATTTAGCAGTTGCCGTCGCTAAAAATGGTGTTTTGGAAAAATACGATGTAGAGTTGATTGGCGCTAAATTGCCAGCAATTGAAATGGCCGAAGATCGGCTGCTATTTAAAGAAGCGATGGCGCGAATTGGCGTCGCAGTTTGTCCTTCGGGAATTGCCAACAATCTCGATGAAGCCAAAGCAATCGGCCACCAAATCGGCACTTATCCGTTAATTATCCGTCCGGCTTTTACAATGGGCGGTACGGGAGGCGGCATTTCTTACAATCAAGAAGAGTTTGAAGAAATGGCCCAAGGCGGCGTAGATGCCAGCCCAGTATCGCAAATTTTAATCGAACAATCTTTGATCGGTTGGAAAGAGTACGAACTGGAAGTAATGCGGGATTTGGCAGATAATGTAGTGATTATTTGTTCGATCGAAAATATCGACCCGATGGGCATCCACACGGGCGATTCGATTACCGTCGCCCCGGCTCAAACTCTTACCGACAAAGAATATCAGCGCCTGCGGGATGCTTCGGTGAAAATTATCCGCGAAATCGGAGTAGAAACCGGCGGTTCTAACATTCAATTTGCAGTGAATCCAGTCAACGGCGATTTCATTGTAATTGAAATGAATCCCCGGGTTTCTCGTTCCTCCGCCTTGGCCTCGAAAGCAACCGGTTTCCCGATCGCCAAAATGGCGGCAAAATTAGCAGTAGGTTACACCCTAGACGAAATTTCCAACGATATTACCAAGAAAACTCCGGCGTCTTTTGAACCGACAATTGACTACGTGGTGACGAAAATTCCCCGATTTGCCTTTGAAAAGTTCCCCGGTTCCGAACCGACTCTGACAACGCAAATGAAGTCAGTAGGAGAGGTAATGGCGATCGGGCGCAGCTTCAACGAATCTTTCCAAAAAGCGCTGCGGGGATTGGAAACTGGCCGCGCAGGTTTCGGGTGCGACAAACCGGAAAAGTTGCCGAGTTTGGAACAAATTCGCGCCGGATTGCGAACGCCAAATCCCGATCGCATTTTTACAGTCCGCCACGCGATGATGATGGGAATGTCCGTAGAAGACATCTTTGAACTGACAGCAATTGACCCCTGGTTTTTGGATAAAATGCAGGAATTGCTCGAAGCCGAGAAGTTTTTGAAACGAACGGCGCTCAAACAGTTGACAAAAGACACAATGTTTGAAATAAAGCAGTTGGGATTTAGCGATCGCCAAATTGCTTACGCCACCAAAACATCGGAAGATGAAGTCCGCACCTACCGCAAACAATTGGGCGTAGTACCGATTTACAAAACAGTCGATACCTGTGCCGCCGAGTTTGAAGCGCTGACACCATATTACTATTCCACCTACGAACTGGGGGCGGCAATTTGGGAATTGGGCGATGAAGAAAAGAAAGTGTCGCCCGTGGCCCACAGTCTGGCGCCGGAGTCGGAAGTTTTGCCTTCTACCAAGCGAAAAGTGATGATTTTAGGCGGCGGCCCGAACCGCATCGGACAGGGGATTGAGTTTGATTATTGTTGCTGTCACGCTTCCTATTCCCTCGGGGAAGACGGGTTTGAGACAATTATGGTCAACTCGAACCCAGAAACGGTTTCGACAGATTACGATACGAGCGATCGCCTTTATTTTGAACCGCTAACCAAAGAAGATGTTCTCAACATCATCGAAGCGGAAAATCCCGAGGGAGTAATCATTCAATTTGGCGGACAAACACCGCTAAAATTGGCGCTTCCTTTACAAAAATCTCTCGAAAATCACCCCGACGTACAAACAAAAATCTGGGGAACTTCGCCGGATTCCATTGATGCTGCAGAAGACAGGGAAAGATTTGAAAAGATTCTGCGACAGTTGGATATTCAGCAAGCTGCTAACGGTTTGGCGCGCAGTTATCAGGATGCTTTGATCGTAGCTCAACGCATCGGTTATCCAGTCGTAGTGCGCCCCAGTTACGTGTTAGGCGGACGAGCAATGGAAATTGTTTATTCCGATTCAGAATTGGAACGTTACATGACATACGCGGTACTGGTAGAACCGGAGCACCCAATTTTAATTGACAAGTTCTTGGAAAATGCGATCGAGATTGATGTAGATGCGATCGCCGATGTTACTGGCAATGTTACCATCGGCGGTATCATGGAGCACATCGAAGAAGCGGGCATCCACTCCGGCGACTCGGCTTGTTCCATCCCTTACCAAACGCTTTCCGACGCAGCTTTAGTCACAATCCGCCGCCAGACAATAGAACTAGCAAAAGCCTTGAAAGTCATCGGGTTGATGAACATTCAATTTGCTGTACAAGGCGAGGAAGTTTTCATTTTGGAAGCTAACCCGCGCGCTTCTCGTACAGTACCTTTTGTGTCCAAAGCAATCGGAGTTCCCCTGGCAAAAATGGCCTCGCGAGTCATGTCTGGCAAAACTCTCGAAGCTTTAGGTTTTACTAAAGAGATTGTACCGACTCATGTTTCAGTGAAAGAGGCCGTGCTACCATTTGCTAAGTTCCCAGGAACTGATACATTGTTAGGGCCGGAAATGCGATCGACTGGCGAAGTCATGGGAATTGATACAGATTTCGGCAAAGCCTTCGCCAAAGCTCAACTCGGCGCTGGACAAGTGATGCCGCAGTCGGGAGTTGTGCTCGTTTCGATGCGCGATCGCGATAAACTATCAGTAGTACCAGTAATCAAAGAATTCTTAGAATTGGGTTTCAAAATAGTCGCAACCCACGGTACGCGCAAAGTTTTGCGCGAGCAAGGTTTAGACGTAGATTTGGAATTGAAACTGCACGAAGGGCGGCCAAATTTGTTGGATTCCATCAAGAATGAGAAAATCCAACTAATTATTACCACACCCTCCGGCGAAGAATCGCGCGCCGACGGTATCTTTATCCGCCGCACAGCTTTGACTTACAAAATCCCGATTATTACCACAATAGCCGGTGCTAAGGCCACAGCAGCGGGAATTCGATCGCTCAAATCGCATCCGATGGAAGTGAAAGCAATTCAAGACTATTACCCGCAAGCGTAGAGTGATTGTAGGGTGCGCACTGCGCACCTTACAAAAGACTTATTGTATAAATCTTTGATTGATAACTCAACCGCAGATGTAATATAAATTCCCTCAGCATCGGAATCATTCATCTTTATTCTCTCTCTCTGTGTCCTCTGCGCTCTACAAGAATTAAATCATTCCAATACCACCGCAGATGTAAGGCAGATAACGCAGATAAACGCAGATAATTTCAAGATAGTTTGGAACTTTTTCAATCTTGTCTAAACTACGGTTTGTTACCTACAAACTTAACCAGTGCGCACTGCGCACCCTAGGACTACGCACTTAACCAGTGCGCAGTGCGCACCCTAGGACTACGCACCCTCGAAAATCTAATCTGAATCAGAATCTAAAGCACCGCTAGACAGCATCAACCTCGGCCAAACCAACAGGAAAAATCCCATCCAAGCCAATAAAGGAATCGCGACTAAAACAGTTATCCAAACAGTTTTTAGCAAAAACAAACTACCAGAAATCAAACTTGTGCCTGTCAAAAGAATCGACCAAGGCTGACACCACCAAGGTTTGTAATCCCAAGCACTAATAGCTTTTTTCTCAGAACCAGTTTTCATATTTGCAGTGATTTTTTATAGATAACAGAGTTAGGCCAATTAACCTAATCTAAGCATACAGCACTTGTTCTGCTGTCAGCGTTAATTCTGGAAAAGTCCGCGACACAATTCGATCGCTGCCCTTAAACGCAGTTGTTTGATAGTTACCGCCTGCATCCAAGAGGTGGACAAATACAGTCGCAACTTTGGGCTTTCCGATGAATTTAGAGCTAGCAATTGCTAAATAATCGACAACCCAATATTCGGCAATTCCCAGACGCTGATACTCATCCAATTTATGAATATAATCGACATTCCAATTCATTGATGCTACCTCCACCGCTAACTGAATTGGTTCGCGCATAGCAGCATAGGCAGAACGGTCAGAATACCACAAATCGCGATCGATTACGCTGACATCTGGTCTCCGTCCTTGTTCGACTCCGGATTTAGTTACACTTCTGATAGCTGTTTTGCTTGTCACTACATAATTTAAGCTCAGGTTTTTGATTTGAGCGTGAAAAGAGGTTAAGATGCAGTCAGCAACATCAATATGATTTCTGGTTGGAAATATTTCGATAATCTCTCCGTTCACCAGTTCGTATAATCCATCTTCGGGACATTCTACAAGAAATTGGTCAAAGCTGATTTTTGCAATCATCAGACTTATCCTTATTTTGCAGTATCACTATTAAACTATGTTACCACAGACAGGAATAAATTTGTTTTTTTGACCGCCGATGAACGCCGATGAGCGCGGATGAACAAAAGATCGTAGCCTAGCGGGGCTCCATCCATCGCCCTTCTGATATTTGACACTGAATATTTGACGCTGATATTTCACTGAAATGGTAAAATGCGATCGAGACGATGAGGGCATGATTAATTATCCAAACCCATGCGGTGGCTTTTTCCCCATCTCTTAGATAACTAAATTCTTCTTCCCTCTTCCTTCTTCCCTCTTCCCTCTTCCTTCTTCCTTCTGCCTTCTGCTATAAAGTAACAATGCTAAAAACCGAGCCACTCCAAGGTCAATCCTGAACCATGAGACTAGACGAAGCCGTAGAATTTGCCGAAAACCCAGAGCCGCGGTGTCCCTGCGTCCTCCTGCTGGACACCTCCGGCTCCATGCAAGGCGCACCCATAGACGCTTTGAATGAGGGGCTGGAAGTTTTTAGGAATGACCTAATTAAAGATGAACTAGCTAAAAAGCGAGTCGAAGTCGCGATTATTTCCTTTGACAATAATATCAAAGTCGTGCAAGACTTCGTGACCGCCGATCAGTTCGAGACACCGCTGCTGACAGCCCAAGGACAAACCCACATGGGCGCCGGCATTCAGCTAGCACTAGATACCATCGCCGCCCGCAAATCCGAATACCGCAACAATGGGATTACCTATTACCGCCCGTGGGTATTTATGATTACCGACGGTGAACCTCAAGGCGAATCCGACGATGTTGTGGAAATCGCAGCACAGCGGATTAAAGAGGAAGAAACTAACAAGCGCGTGGCATTTTTTGCAGTCGGTGTGGAAGGTGCTAATATCTCCCGTCTCGCGCAAATTGTCGATCGCACTCCTGTAAAATTGAAAGGATTAGATTTTCGAGAAATGTTCATCTGGCTGTCGGCTAGTATGCAGAGAGTTTCTCATTCAAAAATTGACGAACAAGTAGCACTTCCACCGCCCGGATGGGGAACTGTTTAGTTATTTGTCATTAGTTATCGATGATCGTTGGTGATTAGGCCTAAGGTGCGCAGTGCGCACCCTACATGGTTGGTGATTAGGCCTAAGGTGCGCAGTGCGCACCCTACATGGTTGGTGATTAGGCCGCACTGCGCACCCTACATGGTTGGTGATTAGGCCTAAGGTGCGCACTGCGCACCCTACATAATTAGGGACAAACAAACTATCCCTGAATTTCCATGTTTTTGAATTTACGAAGTTTTGAATACAAGAGTTATTAATGGAGAATTCATCTTTTAATTGGCAAGTTGTAGCGGCATCGGTGACTGGTACGAGCCACGAAAAACGATCGCAGCCCTGTCAAGATGCCCACTGTTGGCGGGTATTGTCTAACGGTGTTTTGGTAGCAGCGGTGGCTGACGGCGCGGGTTCGGCTGCACTGGCAGAAGTGGGGGCAAAAATTGCTGTGGAAGCGGTTGTGGAAACGATTTGTCAACAGGATTTGCAGCCTGAAAGTGACGACGAATGGCAGGTATTTTTCACGGCTTCTCTGCAAGTTGCGCGGGCGGCTGTGGAAGCGGAAGCGGCTGTGCGGGAAGTGCCGGCGAGGGATTTGGCTTGCACTTTGATTGCGGTTGTGGCTACGCCAGAATTGATCGCGGTTGCTCAAATTGGGGATGGTGCGGCGGTGGCGGGCGATAGTGCGGGAAGTGCGATCGCCCTTACTGTACCTCCCTGCGGCGAATATATCAACGAAACCATATTTTTGATTTCGCCAAATGCGATCGAAACAGCGCAATTTCAGGTAATGCGGGAACAACTTCCGCACTTAGCCGTGTTTTCCGACGGCTTGCAAATGCTCGCTCTCAAAATCCCCGAAGGTACGCCGCACGGGCCGTTTTTTGCACCTTTGTTTCGGTTTTCGGGCACGGCGAAGGAAGATGCGGATGCCAAAGAGCAATTAGAGTCGTTTTTGCGATCGCCCCGGGTGTGCGATCGCACCGATGATGACTTAACATTATTATTGGCAACTTTTTCGACATCGGAGGCACAGAACAATTAAAAATAAACATATTTAAAAAGCAAACATCCATCTGTATCAACCGACATTTACCTGCGGTAAAAAAATCCCGATTCTGAATTTGGAAACAAGTCTAATCGGTTCAACTGAATAGACTTCTTGCAAAAGTCCTTTTAATCAAATTTTGGAACGGGCAAGATGCCCGTTCCACAAAAAACATTTTTTCTTGTGGAACGGGCATCTTGCCCCTCCTAGTTATTTTTGCACTCTTGTCTAACGAGCGGCGGAAATTTGGCACGGTTCTATAATAAAATCGAGGTGTCAACAATTATGGCTCAGTCTGT
Organism: Oscillatoriales cyanobacterium; assembly: GCA_004293365.1. Classification (GTDB taxonomy): domain Bacteria; phylum Cyanobacteriota; class Cyanobacteriia; order Cyanobacteriales; family Microcoleaceae; genus Microcoleus. The sequence continues at coordinate 20,586 of RDYN01000102.1, forward strand.
ACAGTAGGTCGTCACTTGCAAGCACAAGAGATTAAGGATAAGCTCAACTCCCTAATTAGCGAAGCAGATCTCATAGATCCGGGTTTGGCGAGAAGATTGGATGAAATCAATCGCTGGGTGAAAGATGTTAAACCCGGTTCGCTAACTGCTAAGAAATTTGTGCTGGCTTTTTTGCTACAGCTTATGCGAGATTCTCAGGTTTGGCTGGCGCTTCAATCCCTATCTTCGGAAAGAGATCGAGAAACGGCGTTTGAGTCAATGACTCCGGGCGAAAGGTATTGGTACGGCTATCTATTTCCTAAATGGCTGAGTGAAAACGATCGCAAATTTTACATCTGGAAACAAAAACTCAAGGCGGGTAAATTCGATCCGGCTGACGATGGCGTCATTCGCGCGCTCGCTGCCCGGATAGTGGAACGTCAAGGCAGTGTTTTGTATCGCTATGTAGCAGATCTTTCTATGGCTACCGATTCGATCGTCAGCAACCGCCAACAGCAGCCCCTCTGCATTCAAGTCACTACTCTTTCTGATGAGTTTTCGGAACAAAAATATCATAAATGGCAACAAACTCTTCAAGGCTGGGGGATTGACAGAGGACTATTTTTAAGTTATGATACAAAAGATGCAAATTTCCTGAACCAGTTAGTTAACATTGCATTATATAATAGTGATAATTTGCCCGCAGGTCGTTACCTTAAATTCCCATAAATTCACCCGATCTGCTGCTGAGAATATTTCGACTGCTAAAAATTCGGTGAACAAGAAATTTTGAATAACTCGCATATTGCAGAATTTTAGACAATGCCACCAACTTAATCATCAGCCCGCTTCCATTGGGCCCGAAGGCTACGCCAAGATTTTTCCTCCCATTCTCTGTTTCCCGGGGGGATATGGCCAAGTGCGGAAACAGGTATAGGTGTCAATTTAACGTCAAACGTAGTACCGGTCTGCTGTATGAGTATGAGACCCTCGATCCCCCCTAGCCCCCCTTCAAAAGGGGGGGACAAGAGTATTTTCTTGCCTCCTTTTGAAGGGGGATTGAGGGGGATCGAGACTCGGGTATAAATGAGAAATACAAAGGTTTTCAGACGATTGTTGGCAGGGTGAACGACAACAGGCGATCGATACGAAGGCTAAGAAACGGGAAAATTTACCGAAAGAATCAATCTTGTAAAATAACTAGCAAGTCGGTATAAATTGAATTGAGATTAGATTGAAGTGCGGTGAAGTTGTTGGAAATAAAATCAAATTACATCAAGATCAATACTATGACAGTACAAGGTACAAGCACCGTTGAAAGCAATTTACAAAAAGTCTTTGATGAACTAGAAGCTGCCCGAAAAATGCAGGATGATTGGATGCACCACGGGTTAGATTTTGTGGATTTGTATGTCGAAGATGCGGGCGGTGATTGGTTGGAAAAGTGGGCAAAATGTGAAGAAGAATTAGAACAGATAAAAATTAAACAGGTAGTAGATGTTGAACCAGTCAAAGTAGCGATCGACCTTTCGGACTTTGAGCAAACCCAAGTTGTGGAAATCGCCTTGACTCGTCTTTCCTGCGACTCTCCATCCGGGAAAGATGTGAAGCACCAACGGCTGTCACTCCTGGGCGGAGCAATTTTCGGTGCTGTTGTTACCGATTACCTCTACCGTGAATATCCTCACCTCGATGGGGAGGCGATCTCAACTTTAAAAAGTGGTTTAGCAGCACCGGAAAAACTGGCAGAATTCGCACAAAATTTTAACTTGAACGAACTCTGCCGGCGGAGCGAACTCGGGAAAGAAGCAGACCAAAGCGAGTACAATAAATTTTTAGCCGAGAGTTTTGAGGCTTTGTTTGGCGCGATTTATTTGGAGTTCGATCGCAATTTTTCCCGTGCGGGAAACTGGCTGACTCAGCAGTTGATTGAAACAACTGTCAGCGAATATCTCGATCTAACTCAGCAGCCGGAAAGTGGGCTGGAAAATGAGCTAAAACGGCGGGAAATCCTGGGCGCGTATCTGATGGATGCGATCGCGATCGACTATCTGTACCACCGCTTTCCCGATCGCAACAGCAGTCAGTTAACTCGCTGGAAAAATCTGTTAGCGGCTAAAGAGATTTTCCCGAAAGACTTTAAAACAAAATTAGGCAGTCACTATCTAGAATTGGAGAGCAATTTCTCGCGTACCCGCGACTGGCTGGTGGATAATTTCATCAAAACCGCCGTTGACGAACTGGAAGACGAAACAGGCGATCGGCTAAAATAAAATCAACTCCTAAAAAAAATGGGAAAACAGCAATGGTTACACAACTGCAATCTCCCGACAAATCAAATATCATCTACCCCGATGATAACGGCGAACCGATGTCAAACAATACAGATCAGTTTCGATTAATCGTTTGGATTAAAGAAAATTTAGAATTGCTGTTTGCAAATGACCAGAATGTTTTCGTGGCCGGTGACTTGCTTTGGTATCCGGTGGAAGGGAATAATAAACTATGCCAAGCACCAGATGTGATGGCAGTTTTTGGCATCCCCAAAGGATATCGAGGTTCTTACCAACAGTGGAACGAAGATAATATTGCACCGCAAGTCGCTTTTGAAATTTTGCCGGGAGATCGGATCGGTTCGGTTCGACGATCGAAAAATTCAAATTCTACGAACGCTACGGTGTGGAAGAATACTATTTCTACAATCCGCAAACATTGGAACTGGGAGGATGGTTGCGGGTTGAGTCACAATTAGAAGCGATCGAACAAATGGACGGTTGGATAAGTCCGAGACTGGGAGTGCGGTTTCAATTATCTGAAACTGGACTCGAAATGTTCGGGCCCTCTGGAGAACCGTTTATGAGTTTTGTGGAACTCGATCGACTCCGACAGCAAGCCGAGGTACGGGCCCAACAAGAATGCCTTCGGGCCCAACAGGCTCAAATGCTGCTGGAAGAGGCCCAAATGCTGCTGGAACAAGAACGATCGCGATCGCAAGCCTTAGAATTAAGACTCCGAGACATGGGAATAGAGCCAGATCGACTGTAACCACAATTGCAAAATTGAACTATTGTGGAACAGGCATCTTATCTGTTGCTGAGTTTTCCAGGACGGGCAGGATGCCCATCCCACAATAAAATAGAATTACCGGTTTATCAGTGGGGTCGCTTTCTAAAATCTAAAATTTAAAATCTAAAATCGACTAATCCTCTATCCCCTAACGGAATTCTATGCAGTTGCAACGCCAATTTAGCGGACAACTGATTGCGATCGACACCAACAGCGCGATCGCCAGCGGCGGTGAAGGTCGCATCTACCCGATCGCCAAAGACTCGTCCCTTGTAGCAAAAATCTACCACAAACCGACAGACGAAGACGGCGACAAACTCACTGTCATGTTCAGTATGCCGCCGGATGCGCCGATCGCGGAACCGGGACACGCTTCAATTGCTTGGCCGCTCGATTTGCTGCATACTGTCGGCGGGCGCGAAAAAATCGTCGGTTTTGTGATGCCGCGCGTCAACAAAGTGCTGCCGGTACACACTTTCTACACTCCCAAAACCAGGCGCGAACAAAAACCGCTATTTAACTATCTTTACCTCCACCGCACCGCCAGAAACCTCGCTTCGGCGGTAAACGCCCTCCACGTCAGGGGTTACGTCATCGGCGATGTCAACGAGTCGAATATTCTCGTCACGGATACGGCTTTAGTAACCCTGGTAGACACGGATTCCTTTCAAGTGCGCGATCCTTATACGGGTTACGTTTATCGGTGTCCCGTGGGGAAACCCGAGTTTACGCCGCCGGAATTGCAGGGCCAGACTTTCCGCGATATCGATCGAGCTCCAGAGCACGATTTGTTCGGTTTGGCGGTACTAATTTTTCAATTGTTGATGGAAGGTACGCACCCATTTTCGGGAGTGTATCTCGGTACTGGCGAACCCCCGTCTCTGGAAGCGAGAATTCGATCGGGCCATTTCCCCAGCGGTACCAAGCGGATACCCTACCGCCCGATGCCCGCAGCGCCGCCCTTCGAGATGCTGCATCCCCGACTGCGACAGATGTTTCTCCGCTGTTTTGAGGAAGGGCACAGCAATCCGTCGGTGCGCCCGGATGCAAAAACTTGGGTGAATGCGATTCGGGAAGCGGAAGATTCCCTAATTACTTGCAGCAAAAACTCTCAGCACAAATACGGAAATCATCTGAGTCGGTGCCCTTGGTGCGATCGGGCAAAACTCCTCAAAGGCCGCGATCCGTTTCCTTCGCGCGGCGCAGTCAGCAACGGATTGCACTTGCAGCCCGCCAAAACCAAGCGTAAAAAGCCCCAACCACCGCCCGTCGTGAGGGAGACCGCAGTGCGCCGCCAACAGCCCTCCACGGGTCTGCCGCGCCAACTGGGCAACTATCAACTGCCGATGCTACCGATTCCTTCTCGAAGTCGGGCTCCGGCGCCTCCGGTTCCCCTTAGCAAGTTTGAGCGGATTGTTCAGGATGCTGCCTGGGGTGGTGTTTGGGGGACTTTGTGTTTGGCGGCGGTGGCGGGGATTTTTTCGGCGATCGCGGAGGGCGGCGGCGCGATTTTGGGGGCGATTTTTGTTGGTTCGATTTGGGGCAGTTTTTTTGGGATGATGTGGGGCATTTTTACTTTGTCGCCGAACCAGATTTGGCGGAAGTGGGGGGGAGTTTTGCTAGGGAGTCTCTGGGGGGCTTTCTTTTTGGCTGCGATCAGCGGTGTGGTGTTTGGGGCGATTAGTGACAATCGGGCGATCGGGCAAGGGATTTTGTCAGGCGCGGGGGTTGGTACTTTCTGGGGCGGTATTTGGGCGGCTTTTTCGCCTCCTCTGGCGCGGCCTGTGGGCAGAGTGTGGGGCCGGCGGGGAGCGTTTTTGGGGGCGGTTTGGGGAGCGTTTATGGGGACTTGGGCTGGTGTTTTGCTAGGGGCTGGATTGGTGGTTTGGCAGCAGTATAACGGGCTGATGCGGCCTGCGATCGAGTTTGGGGGTTTGTTGGTGGGTGTGGCCATTGTGGCGGCGGGTGTGGGTGCGATCGGGGGTTTGGTTTCTGGGAGTTTGTTGGGTTTTTGCGGGTTTGCGCCGAAGCTACCGGTGTCGTTTCAGCCTTCGGGAATTCGCGGTGCGGCTTTGGGTTCGATTTGGGGAAGTTTTTTGGGGAATGCGGCGGGTGCGGTGTTGGGGGCGGGGGTTTGTGCGGTGTTTCCGGCCCTGGGCGGTGGGGTGTCGGTGCAGTTGGCCCCTGTGGTAGGTGCGATCGTCGGGGCTGGTTTGGGGGCGATTTGGGGGATAATTTCGGGTGCTGTTTGGGGCGCGTTGGGGAAGTGGTGATTTGATTTAAGCTTTGTTTAGGTCGATCGAGTATATGCAGCAACCAACTAGAACAAGAAGCATCAGCACAAGAAAATATAAACAATGAGGTAATGATGTCTAAGAAGGAAACCTGGATTGTTTACAAAGTAGAATCAATGAGCGCCGAAGGCTGGAGAGAACGCAAGTTAATGCCGTCCGGCGGCTTGACCGAAATGCTGACAGAAGAGTGGGACTTTTCCGGTAAATTGCCTCAAATCGGCGATCGCGTGCGAGAATACACAAATCTGCAAGACCCCGACAATGGCATCACTCACGGTAAAGATGGCGACTGGATTGTGACTCGCATCAACCACTTCTCGTCTAAGGAAACCAACCAGGAAATAGCAGTATGTTATTGTGCTTATCAACCCATTGAAGCTAACTGGGTCGAACTGAAACGAGGAAGACCGGTTAACGAGATTTTGCAAGCCGCTGAGGTTGGGTAGCTAGTTATATCACGTCCGGTCGATTACCATAATAAAAACGGTTCGTAGTGCGGACTTAAGTCCGCTCTCAGGCTGTCGATTACCATAATAAAAACGGTTCGTAGTGCGGACTTAAGT
>RDYN01000103.1 GCA_004293365.1 Oscillatoriales cyanobacterium
CATTCAATAACAGAGGACTGAAGTCCTCACTACAAGCCTGGTTCGTAGTGAGGACTTCAGTCCGCATTCAATAACAGAGGACTGAAGTCCTCACTACAAACACAAAAATCTGCCTCCAATGTAACGTTTTGTTGCAAAAAATAAATTTTCTTGCTAAAATACCGCTGAAGAGAGATGATATTGCTCTTGTAACCCGCTGCAAAGAAACGTGCAACTTGGGTTTCCTCACTGTGAGAAAAACACTGTGGGAACAAACACAACGGATTTAACTATTTTTGCAGACCAGCTTTTGCTAAAGCTGGTCGTTTCTGTTTAAACTTACAACTACAAGAGGAATTATTGCATAAATCCTCGATCGATCGCGAAACCGCAGATGTCAGGCCCCTTAACACGGATTAACGCAGATACCTTGACTATCTTGAAATTCATCTGCGTCAATCAGTGTTAATCTGCTTTAAATCTGCGGTTTTCGTATTTATCAAAGATTTATACAATAACTCTAAACTACAATTAATGCGATCGCTTATTGTTAAAAAAATCGCCCTAAAAAAGAAGAATTATCTCTTGACTTGGCTCGATTTTTGAGGTATATTATTAAATAATGGAAGTGGTGACTTAAAATTTAATTTTGCCAATATCCCCATTATTAAATAATACCTCATTAAATTTTCAAAGTCAAGCTTTGAACCCGAAAAAAAAAGGCGTTTTTTTTTAATACAATCAATTAAAATTGCTCTAAGCCCATGACTAATTCTCCGTTACCGTGAATAACCGATGATTCAATGAGAAGAAAGGCGCAGGCCTTACACCACCAGCCTTGAGGGCATCGGAATTGCACCCCACAACCACAATGAAGAAGTCTCCGATCAGAATTTTGCTAGTAGAAGATGATACATTACTGAGTGCGACACTGGCAAAGGTGTTGGAAACAAATGACTACACGCTCGATCGCGCGATCGACGGACAAGCGGGCTTAGACTTGGCAACATTGATTGAGTACGACCTGATTTTGCTCGACGTGCAGGTTCCGAAACTAGATGGGATTAGTCTGTGCCGGCAACTGCGATCGCAAAACTACCGCAACCCGATCCTCCTACTGACAGCAAAAGATTCAGATGCCGATGTGGTAGCTCTTTTCGACGCCGGAGCCGATGATTACATCAACAAGCCTTACGGTACAGAAGTATTGCTGGCAAGAATCCGCACATTATTGCGGCGCTCTAAAGCAGTTTCCCCTGGGAGTTTTGCTAAAGACTCATCCGCTGCATTGACTTGGGGACATCTTTGTTTAGACATGGATTCAGGCCGAGTATCCTTTGGCGAACAACTTATTTCACTGACAGCCAAAGAATACAACCTGCTGGAATTGTTTATGCGAAATCCCGATCGCATCTTCAGCCGCAGCGCCATTCTCGATCGCCTGTGGGGATTTGATGATGCACCAACAGATCGCGCCATTAACACTCATATTAAGGATATCCGAAAAAAACTCAAAGCAGGCGGCTTGACCGAAGAAATGATCGAAACAGTCTATGGCATGGGCTATCGACTCAAACCGCCCCCCCAACCTGCACCCCTAGCTGCAAACAATTCTGCAATCGATCGCACTAGCAAACACAAATCTCGCGCTGGAGATCGATCGGCAATCGACAAAGTTCTGGAGCGGTTTCGGGGAGTTTTTCAGCAACAAATTGCCGTGTTGTCGAGCGCAAAAACTGCTCTGATGACCGGAAAATTAGAGATGGAACTATACCAATCCGCTAAGAATGAAGCGCATAAATTAGCAGGCTCTATGGCATCCTTTGGTTATCCTGAAGGATCGAAATTAGCGCGATCGGCAGAGCATTTACTAATCTCCATTAGCCCCGTCAACCCCTCTGGTATCCTTCGCCCTTTCACTGCTGAAGAAACCACCCGATTTTCGGAATTGGTGACAGAATTAGAGCAGGAATTAGCCAAAGCAGCAGTTACGTTAACAACTTCACCAGTACCTACCGTTGTATCTCATCGAGTGCTAGTAGTTGACGATGATGCTGCTTTGACGGAGTGCTTAAAAGCAGAATCCGAAGCTCGGGGATTTAGGATAAAAATTGCCCCGAATGTCGCCGCCGCCCGATCGCGCTTGGCTATGTCAATGCCCGATTTGATTTTAATAGATTTAAGCTTTCCCGATACAGAAGAAGATGGATTAACGCTCCTGCGAGAACTCAACGAGCGATCGCCCAACCTGCCGATAATTGTATTTACAGGGCGCGACAGTTTGGGCGATCGCCTAGCAGCATCTCGCTTAGGTGCTAAACAATTTTTGCACAAACCTGCCACCACCGACCAAATTTTTCAAGCCATATCCCGCATCTCAACCAAAACTAAAGCCCCGCAAGCCAAAGTATTAATTGTTGACGACGATCCTGCGATTTTAGCTCACTTATCGGCACTGCTAACACCTTGGGGTTTGGAAGTAATAACTTTAACCGAACCCCAAGGATTTTGGGAAATGCTGCTGACAACTTCCCCCAATTTAGTCATACTCGATCTCGAAATGCCACAGGTGAGCGGGCTGGAGTTGTGCCAGGTAGTGCGACAGGACACCCAGCGGGCAGATTTGCCTGTCTTAGTTGTAACTGCTCGCACCGACGCAGACTCCCTCACCCAAGCCTTTGCCGCCGGAGCCGATGATTTCATCACTAAACCCGTGTTGGGGCCAGAATTGGTGACGCGGGTGCTCAGCCGGATCGAGCGCAATCGATCGCGCACCGCACCGTAGCCGATCGCCCAAAAAACAACCTAGTTTCCTAATAACAGAGTAAAGTGGTTGTGACAAGAGTCTAGAGAGATAAAAATCTCAGCATCTCACTTTTGTAACAAACCCTTATGCCATCAGTCATTGCCAATCGAAAATTGAAAATCGTATTGCCCTACGCAGTTGCTATTGGCTCGACGCATCTCGCCCTGATCCTCTCTCTCTGGCTAGAACCGTTTCTATCTCGAACAATCGGCGCATTTTTCTACATTGCGATCGTTGTCAGCGCTTGGTACGGCGGCTTTCGATCGGGAGTCGTTGCAATTGTTCTTTCAATCTTAGCGATAAATTACTTCTTTCTTCCTCCCTATTATCAGTTTTATATCGACCTACGACTCGATGTGTTGCGGTTAGGCATTTTTATGTTCGTTGGGTTAGTAATTAATTTAATAACTAGCAATCTTGTAGAGAGCAAAAATAAAATCGAGCGACTTAGCCTGCAATTAATTCAAGAAAATGCCGAACAATTGCGAAGGGCTTTATCCGCAGCGCAGATGGGGATGTGGGATTGGAATATAGCAACAGGAGAAATCAAATGGTCGCCCGAACACGCCCTGTTATTCGGGTTAAATCCAGATGCTTTTGATGGCAGATACGAAACCTTTGATGCTTGTGTCCATCCAGACGATCGCCCAAGCTTAAAAGAGGCAATACAACAAGCCTTGCAAACACAAAGTATCTACCAGCATGAATATCGTGTAATTTGGCCAGATGGCAGCATTCACTGGGTGGAAGGACGGGGAGACGGCTTTTACGACCAAACGGGTAAAGCCCTGCGAATGACTGGAACACTTATGAATATTGACCGGCGCAAGCAAACAGAAACTTTGCTGCACCATCAATTCGAGCAACAACGGCTGCTGGTGGAAATGAAAGAGCGCATCCGCCAATCGCTGAATTTACAAGACATACTCCAAACTACTGTCGAAGAAGTGCGCGGATTTCTCCAATGCGATCGCGCCCTTATCTTCAAAATCGATTCAAACTACAGCGGCACAGTTCTAGTAGAATCAGTCGATCCAGCCTGGAGGGCTATCTCATCCAACCATACCTACGATCCTTGTATTGGCCAAGAGTATATCGAACCCTTTCAGCAAGGTCTAATCACTGCAAAATCCGATATTTACACTGCCGAAATCGCCCCCTGTCACCTGTCCATGCTGGCAAGTTTCCAAGTGAGGGCAAATCTAGTTGTGCCGATTCTCCAAGGAGAAAATCTTTGGGGTTTGCTGGTTCTTCATCACTGCGCCGCGCCGCGAGAATGGCAAACTTCAGAAATAGAATTGCTGCGACAGTTGTCTGCACAAGCTAGTATTGCCATCCAACAAGCTGATTTATTGGAACAGCTACAAACCGAATTGCAAGAGCGCCAAGAGGCAGAAATAGCTTTGCAGGAGAACGAACAAAAACTGCAATTGTTCATCAAATATGCTCCCGCCAGTATAGTGATGTTCGATCGCTCCATGTGCTACCTAGCCGCCAGCCAGCGATGGGTTGATGAATATCGGCTCAATGACCTAGAATCGATAATTGGGCGATCGCACTACGAGGTTTTTCCCAATATTCCAGAGGAGTGGAAGCAATGCCACCAGCGCGGTTTAGCAGGTTTCATTGAAAAATCCGATGAAGATCGGTTTGTGCACTCAGATGGCTCGCAGCAATGGTTGCGGTGGGAAATTCACCCCTGGTATCGCAGCAATGGCGATGTTGGTGGCATCATTCTCTTCACTGAAGATATTACCGATCGCAAACAAGCAGAAATTGCCCTCCAACAAATCAATGCCGAACTCGAAAAACGGGTAACAGAAAGAACAGCCGAACTCACCGAAGTCAACGATCGCCTGTTAGTTACCTTACTCGAAAAAGAACAGGCCTATCAACAGCTCAAAGAACAAGCACAACTGCTAGATCTCGCCCACGACAGTATTATCACCTGGGACTTAAACTCGGTCATCAGCTTTTGGAATCAGGGAGCCGAGTTGATGTATGGCTGGACAAAAGCCGAGGCCTTGGGACAAGAAGCTCACATTTTGTTAAAAACTCAATTTCCTCAGCCATTGGCAGAAATTCAAGCACAACTATTGGCAACTGGTTATTGGGAAGGAGAACTAATTCATTGCAGTCAGGACGGGCGATCGATTGCTGTATCTAGCCGTTGGGTTTTGCAAAAAGATGATGCTGGTAAACCAGTTAAAATTTTAGAAATCAACAACGATATTACCCAAGCAAAAAAAGCTGAATTAGTCTTGCAACAATACATCCGCGAAGTAGAAGACCTCTACAATAACGCTCCCTGCGGCTATCACTCTCTAGATGCTGAGGGCCGAATAATTCGGATTAACGACACAGAATTGAATTGGCTGGGCTATACTCGCGATGACATCCTGCATAAGATGAATTTTTTGGATTTGCTAGTAGCCGATAGCCAACAAACTTTTTATCAAAACTTTCCTCGTTTAAAACAACAAGGAAGTGTCGATAATTTAGAATTTCAGGTATTGAATAAAGATGGTTCAATTCGTTGGGTAAATCTGAATGCTACCGCTCTAAAAGATGCGGATGGAAATTTTGTAATGAGCCGATCGACTTTATTTGATATTACATATCGGAAACACGCGGAAGTAGAATTGCTGCAAAAATCTCGACAGGAAAAGTTGCTCTGGATAGTTACTCAATCAATCCGCCAGTCTTTAGATATTAATGCGATTTTGAATACCGCCGTCACCGAAGTCAAGCAAACATTGCAAGTCGATCGCGCTGCAATTTATCGTTTTAATCCCGATTGGAACGGCGATTTTGTCGTCGAGTCAGTAGATCCGGGTTGGGTAAAACTTGTAGAACCGGGTATTTGCAAAATCTGGGAAGACACATACTTGCAAGAAACTCAAGGGGGTCGCTTTCAAAATAATGAAACTTTTGTAATTGCAGATATTTACACTGCCGGACTTCAGCCTTGCCATATCGAATTGTTGGAACAATTTCAAGCCAGATCGTACACGATCGTCCCGATTTTTTCAGGAGAAAATCTTTGGGGTTTGTTAGCCATTTATCAAAATGCTCAACCCCGCCAGTGGCAACCTTGGGAAATAGAATTAGCCGAACAAATTGCCAGCCAATTGGCGATCGCCATTCAGCAATCCCAACTCTATACCCAACTTCAGATCGAATTGCAAGAACGACAACAAGCCACAGCCGTCATCCGAGAAGCCGAACGGCGCTGGCGATCGCTCTTGGACAACGTACAATTGATAGTTGTTGGACTCGATGCGTCGGGAAAAATCAACTATGTCAATCCATTTTTTGTCGGCCTCACAGGGCATACTAAGGAAGAAGTTTTAGGCAATAACTGGTTTGAAAACTTTTTGCCTAGCGCCAGTCAACAATCAACAGAAGCCGATTTCTTGCAACTCTTGGCTCACAATGCTTATCCCTATTATCGAAATGTCATTTTGACAAAATTTGGTGAGGAACGATTCATTGCTTGGAACAATACAACGCTGCAAGATTCAGATGGAACCGTCATCGGCAGCATCAGCATTGGCGAAGATATCACCGAACGAAACAAAGTCGAGCAAATTAAGGATGAATTCATCGGCATTGTCAGCCACGAACTCCGCACTCCGCTGACAGCAATTCAAATGTCATTGGGACTATTACAAACAGGAATTTACGATAAAAAACCCGAAAAGTCCCGGCGCATGATCGAAATTGCCCTACTTGATACCAATCGTTTGGTGAACCTGGTTAATGATATTTTAGATTTGGAACGGCTGGAGTCCGGGCGGGCATTTCTGGATAAAACCCTTTGCAAAGCCGCAGATTTGATGCAGCAAGCAGTAGATGGCATTCAGGCGATCGCCACTCAACACCAGATCTCATTAATTATTGCCCCCACCGATGCAGAAGTCTGGGCCGCAGCAGACGCCATCCTCCAAACCTTGACAAATTTACTGAGTAATGCTCTTAAATTCTCGCCAGTCGGTTCCGCCATTTACCTGAGTGCAGAAAACCAAACAGACTGCGTGCTGTTCCAAGTTCGCGATCGCGGGCGGGGCATTCCAGCCGATAAATTAGAACTCGTTTTTGGGCGATTTCAGCAAGTCGATGCCTCAGATTCCCGCGAAAAAGGAGGAACCGGGTTAGGATTGCCCATCTGCCGCAGTATTATTGAGCGACACGGCGGAAAAATCTGGGCAGAAAGTATTTTAGGTGAAGGCAGCACATTTTTCTTTACACTGCCCTTACGTGCGATCGAATAACCCTCACTCGACGCACTCCTGACAAAGAAACCGGGTTTTTTACCTAATCTGTGGACTACAGCCAAGGATTTTTGTAAAAAAACCCGGTTTCTGCCCCCCGTGCGTAAGTCCTACCTCATTTTTTGGCTCAATCCAAAATCCAAAATCCAAAATCTCAAATCTAAAATCCCATGACAGACAGATTAATTCTAGTAGTTGACGATCAAGAACACCTCCGAGAATTGGTACAAGCGTGCTTAGAAGATCTAGGCGGATGGGAAACGCTGGTAGCAGCATCGGGAGAGGAATGTTTGCAAATAGTACAAACACAACAACCATCAGCCATTTTGCTCGATGTATCTATGCCGGGAATGGATGGGATTGCTGTCTACGAGAGCCTTCAATCCGATCCCAAGACGCGATCGATTCCGGTGATTCTGCTGACAGCAAAAGTCCTGCCGAGCGATCGGGCAAAATTTACCCAAATGGGCGTCACAGGCGTCATCGCCAAACCAATCCAACCCACCAGCCTGACTGTAGAAGTAGCAGAGATTTTGGGCTGGGACGAAGAATTTTAAGATTATTTGTGAATTATTGTAACGATAGTAGAATCTTTACCAATTCCTTACCGTGGTTATCTAGGCTTCCGGGATACAGCTAAAAGCTAGAAGCATCAGAGGAGACTACATGAATGCTTTTTCAGTTATTCAATGAAGTCACGCAATATCTCGATCGCCAAAATCAATGAACACCTTGGAAGTGGTTGCTATGACCACCAAAACAATTTTACTGATTTACAAAGAACCAAATATGCAGGAGGTAGTAAAAGCTTGTTTAACCGATTTAGGAGGTTGGAACGTGCGAGTTGCCAATTCCACCCTAGAAGGCTTGCGACAAGCAATACTCTACCAGCCCGATAGCATAGTTTTGGATATTTCCACAGGCACAATGGATGAATTCCTCTTTCTCAAACAACTGAGTACACTACCCACAACTCAAGGAATTCCGGTTGTGCTGTTAACTCTCAAAGCGAAATGGGTTAATTTACAAAATAGCTTGTTTCCACAAGATAAAATAGCAGCAGTGATTGTAAATCCCCTCGATCCAGCTATGCTGTCCGTTCAGATTGCTCAGGCCTTAGGCTGGGACTTAGAGTAAAATCTCACATCGCTCAGCCGTAGGCTCGCTCCTGTAAATAATTTACACATATTTGTGGGATGGGCGGGAGAGCCCGTCCTTTAGAGACGGGCTCTCCCGCCCATCCCACAATCACAATAAAAATTGTAAGCCGTAGGGTGCGTTGCCAGTAAAAATCCCTCGCCTAAAAATCTACAATTTCATAGCAACGCACCTCTGCTGTGCGCGAGCCGAGTCCAAACAACCCGGACATTCACTCTCGCCCAACAATTATTTTGGATCGATACTTGACAGAAATGGTATAATAGCTGCCTTTAACAGTTGCATCTAAATTGCCGATCGTTCTCAAACCCCACAGATGAAATTACACTCTGCCGATTGTGGAACACAATACCCTTTGAGAGTTGAGAATAGGGAAAGACTTACTGCATAAGAGTTTGAAGCTTCCCTCAACCTGCATTTTTTTTAACAAATCTGACTATTGTTGCGAAATATTTAAAATTAACTCAATTCTTTAACAAACTCGTCTTTTTTACAAAATCTTTACTTTTCACTTTTAGAGTGATGGAGTTGGTGGTTCAAGCCAGCTTACAGCACTTTCCAACAACAGTGAAATAGATCGGAGTTAAAAAAGAGGTTTTTATGATAGACGACGCAGGCAGATCAAATAAAATCCTCGATCGAGTTAACCAGAATACAGACTGCCCTTGCTGCTCCAATCCAATGCTCCGTCATTTTCGCCAGCATCAGGTGTACTGGTTTTGTCGCGAGTGTTGGCAAGAAATGCCTGTTTACAATCTTAACAAATATTGTTCATTGCCATCTATAGCAACTCTCAATAAATCACTTGTGCCAAAGAATCTGAGTTTTTCAACCAGTTTGAAATTGGCGGCTTGAGATTTGAGATTAAAACCGACAATCTCAAATCTCAAAACCAAAAAGGCTGAGCCTAGAAAGTAAACGTAGTTCTCACCACCCCAATCACCAAATCAGAATTACTCTTATTGTGGTCAGGAGCAGTCAGCCAAATCACGCCAGGAGTGATAGAAATATTATCGCTCAACTTAAACTGATAGAACCCTTCAATGTGCAGCGAAGTATCCTTATCTTCCGGCAAAGTCCGATTAGTAGAACTTGTTACTCGCGGCTCCATACCTACCAGAAATCCCGCCACATTTCCCTCTTTCAACAAATCGGGAAAAGCCACAGTAACAGCCCAGTTCCAGATTTTTTGGTCTCCGCGCTGCACGGAACCGGTAGGAGTAGCCAAGTTAGATAAAATGCGCTGGTTAGTGTAACCAGCCCAACCGCCAATTGCCAATCCAGGCCGCACTCTCCACGAAGCTTGCGCGCCGTAGGAATTGCTAGAAGTCTTGAGGTTGTCTTCAGTATCGAACCCGAAGGAACCGAGACGCACCGGGAAGTTAGAAGCATTGCTGCCCGTACCGGTCACGAAGTTGTAGGAATTGACGTAAGTTAAACCTAAAGCCATAGTGCTTGTCGGTTTAAAAGTCAACTGAGCCAAAGCGCCGTAAGAACCGTTGAACAAACCGTTACCCCGAGTCGGGCTCGCAGCATTGCCGGCCAAATATCCCAAACTCAGTTCGAGTTTTTCCCCAAACTGATGCCGCAGAGCGATACCAGTACCGGCAGTCAAATAGTAAATTGGGTTGCGAGTACCGAAGTTAGAAAGAGCACCGCTGCCGCCGTCTCCGTCAAAGTAAGGGTTAACAGTATTGGTAAAATCGTCAGCAGCGCCGGCATTGGCTTCTAGAATTACAGTAGTGCTTTTGCCTAGGGGGAATTGATAAAACAGCGCATCTAAAGCTACAGTATTGCTAGCCTCGCCGAAAGGCCCCGCATTAAACCGCAATTCCCCTTCAGCGGTTTTGGTATTGTTAGTAGAAAACGAACCCAAATTTAAAACTTGCAGTCGAGTTCTGAGCAAATCTTGGCCTGAAAAACTCGTGTCAAAATTCAGACGAACCCTGCTACCAAAAGCCGTGCTTCGATCGGCGTCGCGGCCCTCCGCATCTTCTCCCCGGGCGATACCTGTCAAAGCAAAGATTACTTCGCCGTTAAGTTTAGTTGTAGTCGAAAACTGATTTGCTTCTAATTCAGAGGTGCGCGCTTCCAAAGCATCGACGCGGCCGCGCAAAGTTGCCAATTCCGCCGCAAATTCTTCTTGCAATCTTTGCACAGAAGCCAAATCTTCTTTTGTGGCTAAACCCCTGGTACCGCCTTTAATCAGTTCGTTGACTTTATCCAAACAGGCATTTAAACCGGCGGCAAATTCGTAGCGAGTCATCGCCCGGTTGCCGCGGAAAGTGCCGTCTGGATAGCCGGCGATGCACCCGTAGCGCTCTACTAGGGATTGCAAAGCTTGGAATGCCCAATCGGTGGGCCGAACGTCGGAAAGTTGCGAAACTGAGGTTACTTGGCCGACTGCATCTTCGCTGTCGCCTTCTGCGCTGTATTGGTTGATTTGTTCTAAAACATTTGACTGCGCTTGAGGTTGGGCAATTGGAGGAGTTGATTGGGAAATCTGCTCGGGTTTTCCGGCCGGTTTTTCGGCGCCCAAATTACTCGGTGCGGCGGGTTGCGTTTCGCTGGAGTTGGCGGGCGCGACTGCGGAGATTTGCTCTGCGACGGGTGGTTCGGCGCTGGAGTTGGCTGGCGCGGCGGCGGGTTGGGTTTCGCTTAAGTCTGCTGCTGCAACTGCGTTGTTTTCCGCTGATGCGGCTTGTTCGGCAACTGGGGCTACTTTCGCTTCAACACTTTCTTTATCAATAGTGTCAACAGTCAAGTTGCTGGCTACTGACGCTGGTTCGGCGGTCAGTGCATCCGTCTCAGGCTTTGCGACCTCGGTGGCAGCACTTGGTAATTGCAATTGATTGGCTCGAGCAGTGGCAATTTCTACAGGTTGCTCTGCTGCTAGGGCTGTCGAAGATACGACTAAACTTGCTGCTAGTACAGCGGGACTGACTAAGAGTCCTTTCCACAAAAATTTGGACATTTTTTTCCTCACACCACGTTAGTTCGATCGCCTTTTCCGAAAACTGAGCCGATCGCAAATCACCTACAGTATTCCGCCTAATAGTATTTTTTGTCAACAATCGGGGCAATTGTTGTCAAAATCTGCGGTTTTGCTGTCCCTGATTTCACAAAAACCCCGTTTATTTCCAAAATCCTGGGTTTGAGCTAAATACTTAGGTAGAAACACGGTTGATGACTCGATCGCGCGTAAGTGCTCCCTCGGTAAGACTAATATTGACAGAATTGGCGCTAATAAATCGTTCGATCGACTACATACAAGTGAAAAAACTCAAATACGCCCTAGTTCACGAATGGTTGACGCCTTTAGCTACCGGCGGTTCGGAACTCGTAGTGCAGGAAATTCTCAAACACGTAGACGAGGCAGATGTCTATGCCCTCATCGACTTTGAATCGGCCAATCCCGAAAGCTATCTTTTCGGGCGACAGATTGGCACCACATTCTTGCAGCGCTTTCCCGCAGCCCGCAGCGGCGTGCAAAAATATTTGCCATTTCTGCCGATCGCGATCGAACAACTAGATCTGCGAGAATACGACATCATCCTCTCATCCTCCCACGCCGTCGCCAAAGGCATCCTCAGCAGTCCAGGGCAAATGCACGTCTGCTACTGCCACACGCCCATGCGCTACGCTTGGGACTTAACTTTTGACTATTTACGCAGCAGCAAAGCCGGAGGGGGAATCCCGGGCTTGCTGACGCGATATTTGTTGCACCGATTGCGGCAGTGGGATGTAATTTCCGCCAACCGCGTCGATTATTTCATCGCCAACTCCCAACACACCGCGCGCCGAATTTGGCGGTGCTACCGACGGCGCGCCGAGGTGATTTATCCCCCGGTAAATATCGAGAGATTTTCCTTGATGCGGCAAAAACAAGACTTTTACGTGACAGTTTGCCGATTGGTAAGCTACAAAAACGTAAGCGCGATCGTCCAAGCATTCAATCAACTCGGGCACACTCTCATTGTCATCGGCACCGGGCCAGAATTAGACACGATCCGGCAAATAGCCAAACCCAACGTGCAACTGCTCGGCTGGCAGCCAGCAGAGGTAGTCGAAAAATACATGGCAGAAGCAAAAGCCTTTGTCTATGCAGCTTGCGAAGATTTTGGCATCGCTTTAGTAGAAGCTCAAGCTTGCGGGACACCAGTAATTGCCTATGCCGCAGGCGGCGCTTTGGAGACAGTGCTCGACATTCGCCAACACCCAGAGACTGGGACAGGTTTATTTTTCCCCTCCCAAACCGCAGCAGCAATAGTCGAAGCCGTCGCAGAATTTGAGCAGTTGCAAGGCAAATTTGCGCCAGAAACCAGCAGGTTGCACGCCGAAAACTTTGCCCCCCAAGTCTTTGAGCAGCGCTATCTAGCTTTTGTGGAACAGTGCTATCAGGAATTTCAATCAGTCAACTTTACCAAGTCTGGGAGGTGAGAGAGGCCAGAAGGCGAGAGGGGGAGAGGGGGGGAGGGGAAGAGGGGGGGGAGGGGGAGAGGGGGAGAGGGGGGGAGGCAAAATATTTATTCTTGAGAATGGCTTCAGAAGCGCTCAAAGCCTGTCTGTATAAGTGCCTTGTCCATTCTTGCGACATTCGGATTCCTGATTCAAAAGCCTGATTCCCAATGCCTTGAGAAGCCCTGAAAACCTCTCTGCATAAGTGCTTTGTCCATTATTCCGACATCCTGATTCCCGATCCCGAAGGTATTCAAAAGCCCTGAAAGCCTCTCTACATAAGTACCTTGTCGATTTTGCAGGCTTCGTTGTTGCTGATTTTTTCTTGCTTCTTCCTTCTTGCGAAGGCAGAAAATTGAGTATTGGAAACATAATTCAGAGAACAAAGCGTCTTGAGGCTTTATGATCATGACTGTGTGTGGTGTGAAGTGAAGGAGTAAGATGACTGCCGACAGCCAACTAATCTCCGGCAAGGTAATTCGAGCGATCGCAAGACGCGGTTTTGCGCCTGTCCTGCAAGGAGATAGACGCATCAGTCGTTCTCTACAGAGACTCGACGGAGAATTTTTCAAGCGGTTATTTGACATCCTCTTTTCCTTATCGGTTCTGATCCTGTTTGCTCCGGTTTACCTGCTTTTGGCTCTCTCAATCGCCTTAAGCTCGTCCGGGCCTATATTTTACGTACAGGAACGAGTAGGCAAAAACCGTAAAATGTTTTATTGCCTTAAATTCAGAACGATGGTGGAAAATGCGGACGACATATTGCTGGAAATCATGGAAAAATCTCCGCATTTGCGTCAAGAGTTTGAGGACAATTTCAAACTGAAACAAGACCCTCGAATTACCTGGATTGGAAGATTTTTACGAATGACCAGTTTAGACGAGTTCCCCCAGTTTTGGAATGTATTAAAAGGAGATATGAGCGTCGTCGGACCGAGACCTTTAGTTGAAGAAGAACTGCCGAGATACGGCCGTCACATCAACAAAATTCTCACCATTAGACCTGGAATTACAGGCTTGTGGCAAGTGTCCGGTCGCAACGACATTCCGTATCCCCGAAGAGTCCAAATTGACCTGTATTACGCCAATGACAAAAACCTTTGGATGGATATGTGGATTGTTTTCAAAACAATTGGAGTTGTGATTTTCCCCAAAAATAACGGCGCATATTAATTTTTGTCCGCAGTCAGCCATCGGTAGTTAGTTTTGTTTGTTACTGACCACTGATGCTGACTACTGACAGCAAGCGGCAAACTCTTTACTCAAACAAAACACTTCCTTGATGCCGATCGAAGAATTGTGAGTTATTGTGAGTTAAGGTAGAGCTTGAGCATACGACGGGCAGGCAACAACAGCCTCTACCCTGAAAGTCCGAAGTGAATTAACACAGCCTGTCAAAGGAAAATCAGATGACGCAACGCAAGCGAGCGCTAATAACAGGTATTACAGGTCAAGACGGCTCGTACTTGAGCGAATTACTGTTAGAGAAAGGATACGAAGTTCACGGGATTATCCGGCGCAGTTCTAGTTTCAACACCGATCGCATTGACCACATCTATGTCGATCCTCACAGCGAGGGCGCACAGTTATTTCTGCACTACGGCGACTTGACCGACGGCACTACTCTCCGCCGAATATTGGAACAAGTTCAGCCTGTAGAAGTTTATAACTTAGGCGCTCAATCTCACGTTCGAGTTAGTTTCGACTCACCGGAATATACGGTTGATGCCGTAGGGATGGGGGTGTTGCGGCTGCTAGAAGCAATTCGGGACTACCAGAATCGCACAGGCATAGAAGTGCGGTTTTATCAAGCAGGTTCTTCGGAAATGTTTGGTTTGGTGCAGGAAGTTCCGCAGAAGGAAACAACCCCTTTTTATCCCAGAAGTCCTTACGCTTGCGCCAAAGTTTACGGTCACTGGCAAACAGTAAATTATCGCGAATCCTACGGACTTTTTGCCTGCAACGGCATCTTGTTCAATCACGAGTCTCCGCGCCGGGGCGAAACTTTTGTAACTCGCAAAATTACTCGCGCTGTTGCCAGAATTGTCGCCGGCAAACAGAAAAAACTTTATTTGGGCAACCTCGATTCTAAGCGGGACTGGGGCTTTGCTAAAGACTACGTGCGGGCGATGTGGCTGATGCTGCAACAAGAGAAGCCTGACGATTACGTCATTGCTACCAACGAAACCCATTCCATTAAAGAATTTCTCGATTTGGCCTTTACTTACGTCAATTTAGATTGGCAAAAATATGTCGAGTTTGACGAACGCTACTTGCGTCCTGCAGAAGTGGAACTATTGATTGGCGATTCGACTAAGGCGCGCCAGCAATTAAATTGGGAACCTTCTGTAACTTTTCAGGAGTTAGTACATTTAATGGTAGATGCTGACACGAAAGCTCTCGAACAGCAGGAACGAGGTTCGGGTAACGGATTTGATTGAGGCGCCTGAGCAGTGAGTCGATTTGTAGGGGCAGTGCCCCGTGTCTGCCCCCATTCGCGCACCGGGGGATTGCCCCTACACGCAGTTCACAACTGATGAGAAAATGGTTGCAGCTATTGGCGCGGTCATTCAAAGAACCAGCTTAATTGCTCGCCAAATTTTGCGCTGTGCGGGCTAACAAAAATATTAAAATGATCCTTGAGAACTCGCAGCCGATAAATCTAACTTTCGGGTGTCCGCAAATCGCATTCTCCCTATCTGCTGTCGCTAAAACAGATTTGTGGGCAAGCGTGTCCTCTGCCTGAAAGCTTTTTTTTGGCTAAAGCCAACAATTTTAGAGTGGAAATTGTCGATCGACCCTTATTGAAAATCCCGAGGATAAAATTATGACAAACTTGGATTTAAGTAGCAAGCGCATTCTAGTCACGGGCGGCGCCGGCTTCCTCGGCCGTCAGGTAATCGACCAATTAGTCAAAGCAGGGGCCGATGCTGATAAAATTTCAGTTAGTCGATCGCGCGACTGCGACCTCCGCCTCATGGAAAACTGCAAGCGCGCCGCCGACCAACAAGACATCATCATACACCTCGCAGCCCACGTCGGCGGCATCGGTTTAAACCTAATTAAACCAGCAGAACTATTTTACGACAATTTGATGATGGGCGCGCAACTAATCCACGCAGCCTACGAAGCCGGAGTCGAAAAATTCGTCTGCGTCGGCACAATTTGCGCCTATCCCAACTTAACCCCAGTTCCCTTCAAAGAAGACGACATCTGGAACGGCTATCCAGAAGTAACAAACGCACCCTACGGAATCGCCAAAAAAGCCTTATTAGTGCAACTGCAATCCTACCGCCAGCAGTACGGATTCAACGGTATCTACTTGCTACCAGTCAATTTGTACGGCCCGGAAGACAACTTTGACCCGAAAAGTTCCCACGTCATCCCCGCATTAATTCGCAAAGTCTACGAAGCCCAAGAAAGAGGAGACAAAACATTACCAGTTTGGGGAGATGGCAGTCCCAGCCGCGAGTTTTTGTATTCCACAGATGCGGCGCGGGGAATTGTGATGGCTGCTCAATCTTACAATGAATCAGACCCAGTTAATTTGGGAACCAATAGCGAAGTTAAAATTCGCGATTTGGTGGAAACGATTTGCGAATTGATGGGATTTGAGGGAGAAATTGTTTGGGAAACAGACAAGCCGAACGGTCAGCCGCGCCGCTGTTTGGATACGCAAAGGGCTAAGGAAAGGTTTGGTTTTGTGGCTGAGGTGGAGTTTAAGGAAGGCTTGAAAAATACGATCGATTGGTATAGAAAACACGCAGCTTAAACAGTTGGCAGCGTGAAAAACCCGGTTTCTTGAAGAAACCGGGTTTTTTTGCGAATATTCGTTTGTAGTGCGGACTTCAGTCCGCAGCATTTTGCGGACTGAAGTCCGCACTACAAACCGTTTTTATTGTGGTAATCGAGCGGATGCGAACTAAGAAATTCTACCAAATTGTCGGTCGATCGACTCTCGCAACTTGTTCTCCTGAAAAATAATTTTTGCAACAGGTTTATTGTAAAATAAATTGTTTTTGCCAGAGGTTTATTGTAGAATGGAACTGAACCAGCAGAAAGAACTTTTTAGCAAAGCTTATATCCGCGCTGTTGCAGCAGTAGGGGGTTTTTCTGTCAGTCAGCCAGAGGTAGATGACGACAGCGTGGATTTAAAGATTGTGGCAAGAGGCGGTGGGGGAGTAGTTTTTTCCCCCGAGCTTAACTTACAGTTAAAATGTACCTCAAGGGATCTACTCGACGGGCCGTTCATCAGATATCCGCTGAGGATAAAAAACTATAGCGATTTGATAATCAATGCCCAGGTGCCGCGCCTGTTAGTGGTAGTTTTCGTGCCGGAAAATTTAGAAAACTGGTTGCAGCAGTCTGAAGACGAAATGTGCATGAGGTATTGTGCCTATTGGGTGTCGCTGCGGGGACAGCCAGAAAGAATCAATACAGCAAATGTAACAGTTGAGTTACCCCGATCCAATCAGTTCACAGTAGAGGCTCTTAAGTCTATTATGCAGCGTCTTAGCCAAGGAGGTTTACCGTGAAAGTAATTGTAAAAGACAAGGAAATTTTCCAAACTATAGATCCCAATGTGTTGGCGGCACACTTAGAAGCAAAAGGTTGGCAAAAAGTTGCTTTGGTATATGAAAATACTTGGATTTGGCGCAAAAAGAATGATGCTGGTGAGCTTTTTGAAATCAAGCAGCCTTTGAGACAAGAATTTGATGCCCCTCAGCTTATTTATGAAGCCATTAAGACGCTAGAAGTGATAGAAAATCGTTCTCAATTAGATATTATCAGCGATTTAATCACGGTTTTACCTAATGTTGCAATCTCAGGATGGGTTAATAAAGTGTATGGGGCAGAATCGGCAACCTGCAAAATTACATTAATGGGATTTGTGGTGGGGAAGCTGAGAAAAATTAATCTGGAATTGCCGGAAGCAGATTATCAGTTGGCCCTCAAGGCTTATGAAGCGCGATCGCCCGTAACGTGTTTTGGCGATTTAATTAAAGAAAATGACGGTTTTGTGCTAAACAATCCGCGCGATTTTGCCTTGCTGACTGAGGCAGAATTAATCCAATAGTTTGGGAAATCCTGGTTGTGGTACCAGCGGTTTGGTGCGCAGTGCGCACCCTACTAAGGCAGAATTAATCAAATAGTTTGGGAAATCCTGGTTGTGGTACAATATCAAGCAAAAATTATTGTGCCGATCGCATTACAGGAAAACAGGTTGTGCAAACTCTAAAATTAGGTGCATCGGGTGCCGATGTTGTGAAACTTCAAAAACGCTTGCTGGAGTTAGGGTTGAATCCAGGCCCTGCTGACGGTAAGTTTGGGCCGAAAACAGAAGCATCCCTCAAACAGTTTCAAACCAATCAAAAATTTTTGGCAAACGGCATAGCGGGCAAGGAAACGCTAGCTGCGTTGTTCCCCGGGGAACCTTTGGGCTCGTCACTTTTATCATACAGGGCGATCGAGCTAATCTTAGAATTCGAGGTCGGCGGCGGGCGGAAATACTACGAAAGGCTGTTGCAGCGTCCAACTTGGCCGGAAGGAGCATCGGGAATTACGATCGGCATCGGTTACGATCTAGGTTACAACACAGTAGAAGTTTTCAACCAAGATTGGCAGAAATTAGGAGATATTGAGCGCAAACGTTTGAGTGACTGCTGCGAGTTAACAGGAGAAGCTGCGAACAACTTTTTAGATAGTGTTCGAGACATTATTGTTGCTTGGGAATTAGCATGGGAAGTTTTTAATGTTGTCACAGTGCCGAAATTTTACAATCAGACAAAAGCGGCATTTCCAGGTTTAGAAGAATTGCCGGCAGATGTGCAAGGAGGATTGGTAAGTTTGGTGTTCAATCGCGGCCCGAGTATGGAGGGAAACCGCCGCCGGGAAATGCGTGCAATCCGGGATTTAGTGCCGAAAAAAGATATCAAGGGAATTGCTGAACAAATCCGGGAAATGAAACGGATTTGGGTGGGTACGAGCATTGAAAAAGGTATAGGGAGACGGCGGGATGCGGAAGCAGATTTAATCGAGGCAAGTGATTAAATAGTTGACAGTTGACAGTTGACAGTTGACAGTTGACAGCGAGGTGTTTCAAAGGTTTTGATAGAATACAAATAGCTCGAATAAAATCATCGTAAAGTACCGACAATTACCATGTCATCCCCCGCAAAAAACCTCGTCGAACAAGTCAATGATTGGGAATTTATCGAGTTGTGGGTTGATCCGATTGTTTTCCCGCCTCGGATTCTGATGTTAGTGGGTGGCAAAAATAGTAAGTGTGGTATTTACGAGCCATCGGCGAATTATAACCCACATTCCGCAGATGTGGGTCGGATTTTTTTATCAGTTGTGAAAACTTGGAAGCCAAACGCTTTTGGGCTGAAATTATGCAGTGTTAGC
>RDYN01000104.1 GCA_004293365.1 Oscillatoriales cyanobacterium
GACCAACCTACGAAGACGAAGCGATCGCGCTTGAGCCAGTCGTCGAGTACATCAAAGATGCCTCTTTCGTTCTGGGCGCGTCCGACTGCGATTGTCATTACGCTAATCTCCAAATAGATATAATTACAACGGATTGGTCTCTAGTCATTAGTCCCCAACCGTTGCCTCTGCTTAGCAGAAAACGAGCTGGATTATGAACAGAGTTTACTTTTCTTTACCGTATTCACGATTATAGACGTAATTCTTTACAAGAGCAAGTGTTTCTTCAAGAATTTCCGGATCTTGATTTGTCCTAAGTCCCCGAAGTCCCCGAAGCCCTTGAAGTCGCCGAAGTCGTTGCCCGGGCTGTGGGAAGTTCTACTATATAGGACTGTCTGCGCTTTGTGTCGGCAGCGCGGTTGCTTCGTAGATATATCGCCATCAACCTCTTATTTTTCGATCGAGATTTGTCCGAAGTCCCCGAAGTCCCGGAAGAAACCCAGAATCAGGACGGGATCTCACAGGTATCGCTCTACAGAAACCGGGTTTTTTCAAGGACGGGATCTCACAGGTATCGCTCTACAGAAACCGGGTTTTTTCAGGGCAATACTTTGTTACAGCCAGCCGAAAGGGTAAAAAAGCAGGTTATTTGACTCTTGATGCGTAAGTTCTATCCTATATATATACTGAGGGTAGAGCTCCAAACTTAGGTTTTTAAGACTATATGTTCAGCATTGACATCATTGTGAAGAACACGCCCGTCTCTCTGTCGGTACAGCGCAAGCTGGCGGAGGACGCTGAGGCTGTGTACCAGCAGGTTTTAGAGGCGATTCGCAACTCGCAACCGCAAATTTTGGAACTCACCTGCGAAAAAAATCCTGAGAAAAAGGTAGCTGTCGTCAGCAGCGAGATTTCTGGGGTGGTTATTTCTCAGAAATCGGGGACTGCTTCTACAGGCAGAGCACCGGGTTTTGTTTCGATGACTTTGGCAGAATGAGGGCTGGGGGTGCGGGTGCCGATAGGGGCCAGTCAGCGGTTGCTGTGCGGGATTTGGGTTTTTGCTGGCCGTCGGGCGATCGAGTTTTGCAAGGTTGCTCTCTGGATGTACCCAAGGGTGAGTTTTGGATGCTTTTGGGTACTAACGGTAGCGGCAAATCTACGCTGCTGAGGCTGATGGCTGGGCTGCTGCACCCCCAATCGGGCGAAATTGACCTGGGCGGGCGGGTGGGTTTTGTGTTTCAAAACCCGGATCACCAATTGGTAATGCCGACGGTGGGTGCGGATGTGGCTTTTGGTTTGGTGGAGGAAAAGCTTTCTAATCTTCAGGTGCGCTCTAGGGTGGCTGAGGCTTTGGAGGCGGTGAATTTGCTGGATTTGCAGCGCCGACCAATTTATGCTTTGAGTGGGGGCCAGAAGCAGCGAATTGCTTTGGCTGGGGCGATCGCCCGTCACTGCGAAATTTTGCTGTTGGATGAACCGACGGCTTTGTTAGATCCTGATTCTCAGTTGGATTTGGTGGCGGCGGTGCAGCGGTTGGTGAAAAATCGCGGGATTACGGCTTTGTGGGTGACTCACCGTTTGGATGAGTTGAATTATTGCGATGGGGCTTTTTTGTTGGAAAAGGGCCAAGTGGTCGATCGGGGAGATCCGGCGCGTTTGAAGCAGCGGTTGATGCAAAGTCAAGATGTTTAACTATTTTATGAGGTTGGTAGTAAGGACTTTAGTCCTATTTTAATTCATACCTAAAAAGAGGACTGAAGTCCTCACTACAAACGGGTGTTCATCGCAATCCCCGATCGCGCAACAAAGCATCTGCCCAAATTGTATCGGCTTCTGAGAGTGCTGGTATGACTTCCCAGTTGCGATAATCTATCTTGAGGTCGTAACTGCCTACGTCGTATATTTCAGTGAATAATTCCTGCAAGTTGATTACAGGTTCCGTATCGCCCGATCGCAGCGGCAGAGGAAATGCAGGCATCGGGTTCTGCACGTTAAAAGCGTACAAATCTGCAAAAGGGCGGCGATTTCCCGGACTAACTAAAATCCGATAGTGGCTGTCAATATTGTTTTCAATAATGGGCATTTTTTGCCCGCGCTGCAATAAATCAATTTCCACTAAATTAGTCCGGCTTCGTAAAATCTCCTCTCGCTTTTCTTCGTATATTTTTCGCCCTTTGCCGGCGCGTTTGTTCGTAGGCGATAGGATTTCAATAACTGTTATCAATTCTTTGGTTTCCCTTTCCATAATTTCTAAATATCCTTCCCGTCTTGGTAAAGGCACGGGAACAGTTACTGTTATGGGTTGGGTTGGCAGTCTTGTAATTTCTGGGTTTGATGTTGTTGCGTCTGGAATGCTAATTAGCAACGTATCGTCATCAGGAGTTTCATAGATTCTTATTTTTACATCAACTAAATATTTAGGACGCAGTTGGGGAGATAAAAATCTGGCAATTTGATTGATTAACAAGTGATGTATTCCCGGCCAGAGTTCGGGATGTTCTAAATATGGGTCAATACCGGGGAAGGGAGATGGCATTGATGTGACTCCTTGACTCAAATCTATTTCCAGTTTAGCAAGACTTTTTTGGAACAATTAGGGCGATCGCACATCTTGCATTTATTGTAGTCCGCCGGGAGTTTAAATCCCCCTCTGATAGTTAAAGTCCGCCGGGGGTTTAAATCCCCCTCTGATAGTTAAAGTCCGCCGGGGGTTTAAATCCCCCTCTCATAGTTAAAGTCCGCCAGGGGTTTAAACCCCCGTCTCATAGCTAAAGTCGTCTGAAGACGACTGAAAGGTAATAAATCTAAACTTCCATCTTTTCTTCAGTCCTCTTGAGAGGACTTTCGCTATGAGGCAGGGGTTTAAACCCCTGCCGGAATGTGCCAACAAACGCCATATATAAGTTCGATCGCCCTATAGGGCGATCGACAACAATTGCATCGGAATTGGAACGCTGGTTTCATTTACCGGCAGCGCATTCACGAAAACAATTGTATGGGAGACTGCGGGCATTAAGCGGCGCAGTGCATTGAGGCAAGATTCTGCATCGCGGCGGCTGAAACGGGCGACTGTGATGCGCTGACAGTTGGGGAGATGGCGAATTAGATGCCAAGGCACAAGTCGATCGCGATAGGTCGATTCTTTTGGTATCATAGATTTGTTCTGCCCACTTTGGTGGGTGGTAAAGGAAAGGCGATCGCTCTAGATTTCTCAGGTCACGGGGCGATCGCTGCATCTGTATATATTAAAAGATATGAGCATAGCTGCTGTCAAGCATAAATGGGATTAATTCGGTTGCGAGTTCGAGAACTAGCTGAGGAAAAGGGTTGGACGCTGAAAGAAGTCTCTGACAGAACGGGTATTCCCTACAGCACGGTTAAAAAATACGCCCAAGCTCCCAAAATGGCAACTGTGGACTACACGGCTTTGCAGAAGCTTGCTGAAGTCTTCGATGTGATGGTGGAAGACTTGGTTGAGGTTTTGGAACGGTAAACTGATTTATCGGCGGGAAGATGGGGCTAATTAGGTTGCGGGTTCGAGAACTAGCCCAAGAGAAGGGTTGGACGTTGAAAGAAGTTTCCGAGCGATCGGGTATTCCTTAAAGTACGGTTAGAAGCTACGCCCATTCTTCCAAGCTGGCAACGGTAGACTATACGGCTTTAAACAAAATGGCTCGGGTGTTTGATATTGCGATCGAGGATTTAGTTGAAATATTAGAACAGTAAACTGATTTTTAGCTGGGAACATGGGATTAATTCCGTTGCAAGTTAGATAAATTGCTAAAGAGAACTGTTCAATCTCCGATCCATCAACTAGATTCATATTGTTTTATTGGGAATTAACACATTTTCCCTCAATTTAACCAAAACTTTTTGGGTTAACTATTTAGTTTTTAATTTTTCTCTGTCTCATTCAGCTTTTGGGCGACTAGCTTCCTCACTTATCTGAATATTTTCTGAAATTGGCATAGCATCTCTAGTCAATAGAGGTTGCATGATTTTTCAGTGCAGACTAGGATAATGCAATAATGCGCGAATAGCTTCCAGTAGCACTTACGCACCATACCCAGGTGTAAGTCAACCACCGGGATTGCCCCTCATTTCACCCTATATGTAGGGGCTGTGCGTAAGTTTTGTTCAAGGAGACATTTAATGAATCGTAATAATTGGCGACTACCTGTAACTAAGCTGCGGTTTTTACTTTTTGTGCTGTTGGTGATGGGCATATTTTTTAGATTTGTCAATATCGATCGCAAATTCTACTGGTTTGACGAAACTTACACTTCCTTGCGAGTGTCTGGCTACTCAGGGAAATCTGTTCAGGAGCAAGTATTCAATGGGCCAGCAGTCACTAGCCAAGATTTACTGAAATATCAGAGCATTAATAATAAAAATAACGAAATCGATACTATTAAGGGTTTAGCAGCAGAAGAAGGTCAACTGCCACCACTCTATTTTCTGATAGCGCGATTTTGGGCTAAATTGTTTGGAACTAGCGTTACAGCCATGAGAAGCTTGCCTGCTGCGATCAGTTTACTACAGTTTCCCTGCATTTATTGGCTCTGCCTGGAATTGTTTGAGTCTCCGATGGTGGGATGGGTAGCAATGGCATTGATATCGGTTTCGCCCATCCACTTGCTGTACGCTCAGGAAGCACGGCCCTATTCTTTGTTGACTGTGTTAACTTTGCTATCCAGTGCGGTTTTTCTGCGGGCTATGCGACTTAAAACTAACTTGCAATGGGGAATTTATACAGCAATTACAGTAGTAAGTGTTTACACTCATTTTTATGCTTTACTTGTTTTGATAGCACATGGAATCTATCTACTTATCATTGAAAAACTGCGATTGAGTAAAACCATTTTTTATTATGCTATCGCCTTTGCAGTCACGCTAATCGCAGGCTCGCTCTGGTATTTAACCATCATTTATTGCCGACCGCTGTACGCTAATGCAAGCCTACTGCAACCAGAACCTCGAATATCATTGATATCTTTAATGACAAGGTGGATCGGGAATAGTAGCCGAATTTTTTTTGATGTAAATATTGATGCGATGAGCTCATTCAAAAAGATGCTGCCTGTGATTCCTGTGATTGTATTTTTATTACTTTTAGTGGCATATTCGATTTATTTTCTCTGCCGCCACACTTCCCAACCGATTTACGCTTTCATCTTGGCTTTGATTATTTTTACATCCGTGCCTCTGATGATGGGAGATTTAATTTTAGGTGGACGGCGACTCTCAGGCTACGCTCGATATCTAATTCCTACTTATCTGGGTTTGCAGTTGGCTGTGGCTTATTTGCTGACTGGAAAAATTACTTTTTCTGAGGTTAATACCTGGCGGCAGAAGTTGTGGCAGTTGGTTGCAATAGGAGTGTTTTCGGCTGGGGTGCTGTCTTGCACCCTGAGTTCTCAAGCAGAAGTTTGGTGGAATAAAGGTCTGGATCAAGGCAAATTCACTATTCCTATAGCGCGCATCGTAAATCAAGCTAATTCTCCGCTGTTGATTACTGATACTCCGATTGGTGAACTCATTCCTTTGAGCCGTCGGCTCGATCCGAAAGTTAAAATTCTGTGGGGAGATCAACTTAAGCTCGGTCAGCTTGCTAAAAATTACAGCAATTTGTTTGCCTTTCTTCCTAGTAAGGAACTCAAAGAGATGCTTGAAAAAGAATACAAATATAAGTTAAGGCCTGTTTTTCTTAATTCAGAGGTGACTTACGATACGCGGCTTTGGGAACTTATTGATAAGTGAGTGGCTATAGCGCGTCTAGGTGCAGTAATCTCAAATGCTGACTTTTTGCGTGGGAATTCTCAGGGTATGACAACTGTGGATTATGCAAGTTTGGATAAGATGGCTCGTGGGTTTGAATGTGCGGTTATCGACAATTTAGTTGAGATATTGGAACAATAAACTGATTTGTCGATCGCACATCTTGCACTTATTTCAACAGTCCGTCGGGGGTTTAAACCCCCGTCTCAAAGCTAAAGTCGTCTAAAGACGACTGAAAAAGGCGATCAATTAATCTCTGTTTCAATCCTTTCTTTAGTCCACTTAAGTGGACTTTCGCTATGAGGCAGGGATTTAAATCCCTGCCGGAATCTGGCAACAAATGCAAGATATCAGTTCGATCGCACTAAACTTCGATCGCCAATTCCGATGCAATTAGCACGGTATTTTCATCCAACACAGACACTGCATTCACGAACACAATTGTATGCGGGACTGCGGGCATTAAGCGGCGCAGTGCATTTAGGTAAGATTCGGCATCGCGGCGGCGGGCGAAACGGGCGACTGTTAACCGCTGACACTTGGGGAGGTGGCGAATTAGATGCCAAGGTTGAAGTCGATCGCGATATGTCGGTTGTTTTGGTATCATAGGAGTATCCTTCCCACTTTTGTGGGTGGTGAATGAAAGGCGATCGCTCTTGATTTATCAGGTCGGAGGGCGATCGCTTGTCTATGATTTACATTCAACACGAATACTCGTGTGTTGTCAAGAGGTAATGGGACGAATTAGACTGCGAGTTCGAGAATTTGCTCAAGAGAAGGGTTGGAATATGACAGAAGTATCCAAAAGAACAGGTATTCCCTATACCACGATCATTACCTATGCTAATTCTCCAGGTATGGCAACTGTAGACTACACGGCTTTGGATAAGATGGCCCGTGCGTTCGATATTGCGATCGAAGATTTAGTTGAGATTTTGGAATATTAAACTGATTTATCAGCGGAAAAATGGGGTTAATTCGGTTGCGAGTTCGAGAATTAGCGGAAGAGAAGGGTTGGACGTTAAAAGAAGTTTCGGAGCGATCGGGAATTCCTTACAGCACGGTTAGAAGTTATGCCCATTCTCCCAAGTTGGCAACTGTAGATTATACGGCTCTGAACAAAATGGCTCGCGTGTTTGATATTGCGATCGAAGATTTGGTTGAGATTTTGGAAAATTAGGTGCGATCGGGCTTTTTGAAAGCAAACTTATATCTGTGCTAGTCGCGATCGCTGTTAGCTTATTCTATAGCCTAATTTTTGGATTAAGCTATAATACAGCAAGTTGTTGATAGCTGCCTCGCCCTATGAACGAAGAACGTCAAAATGCTTATCAAAACCTGATCGATCGACTACTGAGGTGTGCCAGTGGCGAGGAATCACAGATTTTGAAGGCCAACCTGGATCTGGTTGATGTTGGGTTGGTGGCGGAGATAGTAAAGGTAGCAGAGGATTTGGAAGAGAGGGGCGATCGTAACACTGCTGATTTTTTAATCGATATTGCTCGTGAACTGGCTGAAGCACTAGGATTGTCATCACCAAGCTCCCAACTAACATTCCTTTCACAAGTATTGCAAGCAACCCAAGACAGTGACGGCAATCGACAAGTTGTCTACCCTTTGCTACAATCAAATCTAGATAAACTGGATGATAATTTTGCTGAACTTTTGCGAAGTTGGGCAACTGCTAGGATGTCGGAAGTAGAGCCAGGACAAGCACAATTCATCGCAGCAGTTATTGGCAATTTTAGCAACTTAATTCGGGAATTTCCACAAGGCAAGCGAGCGATCAATCTGGAAATTTCTATTACAGGCTATAAATTTGTTGCCACAGTATTTACCTGCGAAGCCTTCCCTCAAGAATGGGCCACCAGCCAAAACAATTTAGGTACTGCCTACTTTGACCGTATCCGGGGGAAGAAGACAGAGAATTTGGAAGTAGCTATTAGTTATTACAAAGCTGCATTACAAGAATACACGCGCGAAGCTTTTCCCCAAGAATGGGCAACGATCCAAAATGGTCTGGGCAATGTTTACGTTAAGCGCATAGAAGGAAAACGAGTAGATAATTTGGAAACAGGCATCCGCTATTACCAGGCGGCGCTGGAGATACGCACCCCCTCAGATTCTCCACAACAATGGGCTACAACTCAACATAATTTGGGTACTGCGTACAGGAACCGTATTCGTGGGGAGAGAGCAGAAAATTTGGAAGAGGCAATCCGCTGTTACAATGGTGCCTTGGAGGTACGCATCCGCCAAGTCTTCCCTCAACATTACAGAGCAGAGACTCAAATAAATTTGGGTGTTGCCTACTCAGAGCGCATCCGGGAAAAACGAGCAGAAAATTTGGAAGAGGCAATCGGCTGTTACGATGCTGCTTTGGAGGTACTCACCTACGAAGCTTTTCCCGAAAGATGGGCAACACTCCAAAACAATCTGGGTACTGTCTACTATGACCGTATTGAGGGGGAACGAGCAGAAAATTTGGAATCGGCAATCGGTTATTACAAAGCTGCTTTGCAAGTACGTACCCCTCAAGACTTTCCTGAAGAATGGGGAGATACCCAAAATAATTTAGGTATTTCCTACCATAACCGTATCCATGGAGAACGGTCAGAGAATATGGAAGCTGCCATCCATTGCTACTTAGCAGCTTTGAGGGTACGTACTCGCAAAGACTTACCCGAACAATGGGGAGACACTCTAAATAATCTCGGCAATGTCTACAAAAACCGCACTTGGGGGAAACCGACAAAGAACTTAAAAGTGGCAATTGGCTGTTTCTTGAGTGCCTTGGTTGTACGCAAACGCGAAACTTACCCCCAAGACTTTGCGATAACTCAATTCAACCTTGGTCTTGCTTATCAAAAATCCCAACAGTTTCCCAAAGCTTACAAGGCTTTAGACGCTGCTATTGAAACCGTAGAATCCCTGCGCGATGAGATCATCTCTGGCTCTGGAATAGAAGCAGATAAGAAAAAACTTGCTGAAAAATGGAACAACCTCTATCGAGGCATCGTAAAAGTTTCCATAGAGTTAGCTAAAGATGAGCCACGATACTACCAACAAGCCATAAAATACGCTGAACGCAGCAAAACCCGCAATCTGGTAGAACTTATCCTCAACCGCGATCTAAAAACTATCTTTCCCCCAGATGTTGTTACTCAACTAGAACAACTCCGAGACGAAATAGCCAGCGGTCAATACCAACTCCAAACAGCCACAGCCGATAACCCAACTGCCCTAGCGCAATATCTCCAGCAGTTGCGACAGCAGCGTAATGAATTGCAAGACCGCTACCTGCCCATTGGTTATGGCTTCAAATTTGACCAATTCCAAGCAACCCTAGATGACCACACCGCGATTATCCAGTGGTACATCACCAGTGCAGGCTTCGAGACTTTTATCATCACCCGTCATAGCCTCCAAAAGCTTATCTTGTCCACCCCATCTGATGACATGAACGCCTTGATAGAGTGGGCTAACGAGTATCTGGACGCATATGGTCGGAAAATAAAAAGCCAGTTCATAAATAGTCTCGCCTCTCGCCTCAGTTGTCTCGCTGAAATTCTGCATCTGGAAGACATTCTCAAGCTAGTGTCAGAAACTTGCGATCGCCTCATCCTGATTCCCCATCGCTACCTGCATTTATTTCCCCTCCATGCAATGCCTTTAGCTAACGGTGATTTTCTTTGCGATCGCTTCCCCAACGGTGTAGGCTATGCCCCTAGTTGCCAAATGCTGCAACTGGCACATAAAAGAGAGCAGCACCGAAACGACTTCAGCCACCTACTTGCTATCCAAAACCCGACCAGAACCGATCTTTCGGTTTTGACTGGCACCGAAATTCAACTCGAAAAGATTTGCCAACACTTTGACTCAGACCATAGCATCGTTCTCCGTGAAAAAGAAGCAACAGAAGCAGCCCTCATTACTGAACTGGTGCGTTTTCCTCACTGTCTCCACTTCTGCTGTCACGGTTTCTTTGATTTTGGATCGCCCCTGAAATCGGCTTTGCGCTTAGCAGAGTCGGAAGGCAAGTTATGTGCAGATGCCGACCTAACATTAGGCAAAATTTTTGAAAAACTGAACCTAGATCAATGTCGCCTAGTCACCTTTTCTGCTTGTCAAACTGGCATTACAGACCCCACCAGTATCAGTGATGAGTACGTTGGCTTGATTAGCGCTTTTTTGTATGCAGGCAGTCCTAGCGTTGTTAGCACACTCTGGAGCGTGGAGCAGACTGCCACCAATTTGTTTATGATCGAATTTTATAACAACCTCAAACAGCTTGTGCCACTAAAGCCAGGAAGTGTTGCCATTTCCCTGAACAAAACCCAAAAATGGCTGCGAACACTTACGGGTGAAGAGTTGAGAAAAATTGTAGAAAGCCCAGAATTTCAACGTCATTTGGATGACGAGAACAATAAGTTATTCAAAGAGTCGTTAGATAGAGCAAAGCTCAAACCATATCCCTTTGAAAAACCTTATTACTGGGCTGCTTTCGTAGCAACGGGACTTTAAAGTGAGGAATTTGGAGACTGACAGAATTTTTCCATGCCTTCTTCTTTAATGTAGGCGGCAAATGGAACTGCTATGATTGCTGCTATTCCTGGAGGACAACCCAGACTCCCTGCTACACAATCTGTTAAAGGAGGTATTAGTGCAGGCAAGTAGTTTTCTCTCAAGTTCTGGTATTTGGGCTGACAGATAAAATCCCGACATTCCTGAAGCATCGCGTCAAACCAATCAGAGAGTCCGAAGTCAGCGATTCCTTCGATGTCATTCCGAATCGCTATTGCTTTGGCAGCTTCTGCTAACTTACCACCATACTCTTTCTCGATTACGTCAAGAGCAGCTAGGGCATCTAGATTACCTGCCAATTCAGAGCGATACTGAGAAATTTGCTCTGAGGTAATAATTTTTTCAGAAGTCATAGGGTTATTTTCTTTTTGTGTAACTGTAGTTAGGAGATGATTCTTGCCATTCTTTTCTGCTCTCTCCTCTATCATCTGCTTGAACAATTCAAATTGCGATCGCTCTTCGTCTTTAGTTTTTGGAGGATGAAACCATATCGCTTCGGAGTCGGGAGTACGGCGACGGTAGAGGACATCCAAAGCTTCTAAATCCTCCCGATGCGCCAAGGCATAAGCCTTGAGTTCTTGATTAGTCATTTTTTCAAATTTCGGTTGCATCTAAAAACCTCCAGTCGCCATTAGGGGATACGATAATTTGCAGTTCCTCGCCTGCAAATATAAAGACTACTCCGGTGCGATCGCTAAAACGGAATAGTTGGATGTCTCGGTAGCAGTTAGACAACATCTGGCAGACGCGCAGACAGGCTTGGGCTTGTTCGTCAGTGGGATTAATCGTTCGTTCCTCAATTCTGCCACAAACTCTAAAATATAATATAACTCTGGCTGTTTCGCTGCTAATTCCAATAATAGGGGCGGGCACGCACCATCCACCGCCCCTACAAGATTACGCTGGAACAAGCGTCCCGCCTCTGCATTTCTGCGTTTCCCTACTTCATCTCGTACCCAAACAAATTCGGATCGACTTCTCCCAAATTCAAATCTGCCAAACCGTACTCCGCCCAACGCCGCTGAACCATCGCCGCCACATCCGGATCGGACTCCAAAGGTTCCCCCCATTCGTGCTCGGTTTCCGGCGGCATCTTCGTAGTAGCATCAATCCCCATTCTGCCGCCCAAACCCAGCTTTTCGCTGGCAAAATCTAAGGTGTCAAAGGGCGTATTCGGCAGAATAAATACGTCTCGAACTGGGTCAACTTTAGAACTAATTGCCCAGACTACTTGACGCGGGTCGCGAATGTTGATACTTTTATCGACAACAATCACAAACTTGGTATAAGTAAACTGCGGCAATGCACTCCAAAATGCTAACGCAGCCCTGCGCGCTTGACCGGGATAAGCTTTATCAATGGAAATAATTGCTGCTTTGTAACTCAGCGCTTCCATTGGTAGGAAGAAATCGACTATTTCTGATACTTGCTGCCGCAAAATTGGGGTGTAAATGCGGTTAAGCGCGATCGCCATCATAGCCTCTTCTTTCGGCGGCCGCCCGCTAAATGTGGTTAAATAAATCGGGTCTTTGCGGTGCGTCATGCAGTTAAACCGAACCAGCGGCGAATCTTCCACACCGCCGTAATAACCCATGTGGTCGCCAAACGGCCCGTCGGGTAACACTTCCCCCGGCGTAATCGTTCCTTCTAACACGATTTCCGAGTCCGCCGGTACTTCCAAATCTACTGTTTTGCACTTCGCTAAACTTACGCCGGAACCGCCGTAAAGTCCCGCAAATAACCATTCTGACAAATCTACAGGAATCGGTGTTGCTGCGGCGAGAATGATTAGCGGATCGACTCCCAGGGCGATCGCAACTTCCAACTTTTTACCAGCCTGCGCCGCTTTCCGCAAGTGCCGCGCGCCGCCCCGGACAGATAACCAGTGTACAGTCATCGTGTTTTTTGACTGCAACTGCAACCGATAAACCCCCACATTCGGCGTACCGGTTTCGCAATCCTTGGTAATTACCAAACCGAGGGTGATAATTTTGCCCGCATCTCCCGGATAGGGGCGAATCATCGGGATTTTGTTCAAATCGACGCCTTCTCCCTCAAATACCACTTGCTGACAAGCTGGGAAGAAGTCGCGGCCTGGTTTGGCTTTCACTACGTCGAACAGGACTTTGCCGAATTCTATGGCCTGGGAAATCTTTTTCGGCGGTTTGGGCTGTTGTAGCATACCTAATTTTTTGCCGAGTTCTTCAAGTTCGATCGGCTTTTCCATGTTCATCGCCCAGCAAACCCGTTCTTCCGTGCCCAACAAATTAACCGCCACGGGGAATTCTGCCCCTTTGACGTTCTCAAACAGCAATCCGGGGCCGCCTTTGACTAGCATTTGATTGGAAATTTCGGCAATTTCTAAGTCGGAATCGACTAAAGCGCTGATCCGGCGCAGTTGTCCTCTGTCTTCTAGCAGTTTGAGGAAGCCTCGCAAGTCTCTAGCCATTTTTTTTAAGATTTGTTAACGGTCTTTATTTATTATGATGGCCGTCGGGCTGTTTGCGATCGAGTCGCAAATGCGCGGAAAGCCTGAAACGTAGACGGCGGTTGAAACCCGCCTTACAAAAACGAAGAATCGGAACAAGCGAGGGTGTAAAGAAAATAAGGTAATTTTTACCGCCCATTCTTCAAGCCGCACCAGAAGGGTTTTGTTTGTATAGACGCGAATTCTATTCGCCCGGTCTTCTTGAAACTCGAAATGTCAAATTCTTGGAGTCGCGATCTGCTGTTTTGCAACTGACATGGAACTGCTGGGTACATCTAAGGTTAAGAAAAAAATCAGGATTATCTAGGGGCACACCTCTAAAAAAGCTTCGCTAATGTTACTTTTCAATCTAATATTAACCACAGATTAAGGAAATATTATTGTTATTGCTCCCATTTTTTCATCATAAAAACTTTAACCTAATTTTAATCATAATTTAAAGCAAGCTTATTATTTTAGCTGTTTTTACTGGGGGATTTCAGTCTATCCTAGGTCGTAGATTTGTAAAGTCTGCTATCAATAAATTGAGGACGAGGAGTTATGGTTTTCTTCACTAAAAGCTGGCGGCGCGGCTTTATAGTTACGCTAGCGGTAGCAGCATTTTCGCTAAGTTTGATTACTTCCGCTGTAGCTGCGGTAACATTAAACGGTTCGGGAGCCACTTTTCCTAAACCTTTGTACGATCGCTATTTCTCTCAGATGAGAAGTGCAAATCAAATTACTGTAAACTACGAAGGCACAGGCTCCGGCGCTGGTATCAAAGCATTAATTGCAGGTACTGTGGATTTCGCAGGTAGCGACGCGCTGATGACTTCTGCACAAATCTCTCAGGTAAAGCGCGGCGTCATAGCAATTCCGACAGCCGGCGGCGCGGTTGCAGTTGTCTACAACTTGCCCGGAGTTAACAATGTCAGGCTGAGTGCCGATGCGATGAAAGGCATTTTTGAAGGCAAAATTACTCGCTGGAATGATGCGAAAATAGCAGGGATTGCCGGACAAGCTAAAAATTTGCCAAATACTGCAATTCGAGTAGTTGTGCGGGCAGATAGCAGCGGTACTAGCTTTATTTTTAGCAACCACTTGCAAGCGATTGGCAGCAGCATCAAGGGTGCCGCTCAACCGAGTTGGCCCGGTGGCCCTCTCAGCGGTCAAGGAAACCCCGGCGTAGCTGGTTTGGTGAGACAAACACCGGGTGCAATTGGCTACGTTCAGGATACTTTTGCTCGCCAAAACAAGCTGCAAACAGCGTTTATTCAAAATAAAGCTGGCAGATTTGTAGATGCTAACTTGGCAGAAGCTGAAAAAGCTTTAGCAGGGGAAACATACCCCGCCGACTTCCGCTTGGTTGAAGGAAATCCTAATGATGGATATCCGATTGTTGGCTTGACTTGGCTGTTAATCTACAAAGAGTATCCTGCTGCGAAAGCAGATGCTGTTAAAAAGATGGTTAATTGGGTGATGACTACAGGCCAAGGTTTGAACAAACAATTAGAGTTTACCTCCATTCCGCAAGCAACAGCTCAAAGGGTGATTCAAACAGTGAATCAGAGTGTGGTTGCTAGAGGTTAATTAAAATATTTTCAGGGAGTTATGAGTTAATGTGAGGCGCATCTATCTAAATTTTACATTTCTCTCGCTCCTATTTAGATCCTCGATCCCCCCTAACCCCCCTTAAAAAGGGGGGAACCGGAGCATTCTCTTTCGTCCCCCTTCTTAAGGGGGATGCGAGGGGGATCGAGGCTTCGATTTTCCAGCAAAGATTTCGCTGTTTGCGCCATAACTTGGGTATGACCAATTCTTCAAAGAAACCGAAAAAATTAACTCGGAAGCCGGCAGCAATCACCACCCACGTAGACTTGACTGATACGAAGGGTGAAGGTTTGTGGCTGGAGTCTGGATTTACAGGATTTGTATGGGCTTTTGCTATAGCGACGGCGGGCACGCTCTTCTGGATGAGCGAGATAATTTTTAAGGATGCTTGGCCGGCGATTAGCAAGTTTGGACTGGATTTTTTGTGGAATCCCAAATGGGATATCGGCGAGTTGCAGTTTGGGGCTCTGCCGTTTATTTACGGTACGGTAGTTAGTTCTGCGATCGCCATTATCATAGCAATTCCTCTAGGACTTTCAGTCGCGATCGTTACCAGCGAGAACTTTTTGCCGGCTTGGGTGCGATCGCCCTTGGGATTCATGGTTGAATTAATATCAGCTATTCCCAGCGTCATCGTTGGCTTGTGGGGAATCTTCGTCTTAATTCCCTTTCTGCTGCCTTTACAGCAGTCGCTGTTCAACAATTTTAGCTGGTTTCCCCTATTCAGCAGCGAACCATTTGGGCCGGGAATGCTACCCGCAGGCATACTTTTATCGATTATGATTTTGCCAACAGTAGCCGCCATCAGCCGCGATGTCTTGCTGTCGGTTCCCGTAGATTTGCGAAGTGCTTCCATGTCCCTCGGCGCCACCCGCTGGGAAACGATATTTAAGCTCTTATTGCCAGCAGCAAGTTCGGGAATTATCGGAGCAACTATCTTAGCTTTGGGACGCGCTTTAGGCGAAACAATGGCAGTCACAATGGTAATCGGCAACTCGATTCAAATCAACCAATCTATATTAGCTCCCGGCTACTCAATTCCCGCTGTTTTAGCAAGTCAATTTCGGGAAGCTCAAGAAGAACTGCACGTCGGCTCTTTAATGTATTTAGCCCTAATTCTATTTGTGATTACCCTATTGGTGAACGCAATTGCAGTATTGCTAGTTCAGCTAATCGGCGTCAAGAAAGCTAAGAATTAAGCGGATAAATCGGCAGGCTCAATCGAAAATCCCAAATCTAAAATCTAAAATTGCATGACTCAAGCACAAAAATCAAACAGTATTCTGGATGCAGAAATCAACAATCCCCTGTCGCTGAGCAGAAACTTTTTCAGCCGGGGAATGACCGTTATTGCATTCTCCCTTACAGGTCTGGCTCTGCTGCCTTTGTTCGCTATTTTGTACAAAATATTGGGCGAAGGACTGACACATTTAAGCTGGGAAGTGCTAGTATCTCTGCCCGCACCCGTCGGAGTCGAAGACCAGCCCAACGGCTTTGCAAATGCGATTCTCGGTACAGCTTTAATGGTGGGAATTGCCACATCATTGAGCGTGCCAATCGGCGTGATGACGGGAATATTTCTGTCAGAGTTTGGCAGAGAAAATAAAGCCATAGCAAATACTATCCGCTTTATCACTGTCATTCTGAGTAGCGTTCCCTCGATTGTTGTCGGCGTGTTTGCTTACGCTTTAATTGTTGTGACAACTAAGTCATTCTCAGGATTGGCCGGCGGTTTCGCTCTCGGCATTATCATGCTGCCGGTAGTAGCGCTGACAACAGAACAAGCATTAAAATTAGTGCCTGCTTCCTACCGCCTCGCTTCTGCTGGTTTGGGTGGCGGACGCTTTCAAACAATGTTTCGGATTGTTCTTCCCTCAGCACTTCCAACTATTACCACAGGCATTTTACTCGCAGCTTCCCGCGCCGCCGGCGAAACTGCACCGCTAATTGTAACTGCCTTGTCCAGCCAATTTTGGCCTCCTTTAGTTGAGAAATTGGGCGAGATAGTTCAGTCTCCCGTCGGTTCAGAAACTATCACCAAAATCCAAGAAATTCCCGAGACACTGCTAACTCCGACTCCTTCTATGTCAGTATTAATATACAGTTACGCCAGCTCTCCTTACAAGGAGCAGAACGAATTGGCGTGGACTGCGGCTTCTGTCCTTTTGGGTATGGTTTTGCTTACTAGCTTGGCCTCCCGCGCCGTCACTCGCAAACGCTTGCAAGATAGGTAAATTGCTTGAGAAGGAAGTTCGGCAACGAGCAATGTACGGGAGTTAACGGATTTAACGGATTTCATGGATTGATATTAGACAATATTGCATTAATTATTCTCTATCCTATCTTGAAATGTATCTGCCTTTATCTGTGTTTATCTGCCTTAAGTCTGCGGTTTCTGTATCAATACATCCGTGACTTTGGAAATGAGTGCATAGCTAGCAAGTCTAACGAAAGCAGGCTATCAGGTAATATTTTGCATCTACTAAAATCCTACTACTTACACTAGAAAAACTGCAAATAATGAAATCCAAAAGTAACTTAAAAGCTGAAAAATATAGCGACCAATTTGTAGAAGATTCAACCCCTGAAATCGACCCCAATGCTATGCCAGCATTGCGGGTTCAGGACTTGAGCTTTTACTACGGCACTCACAAAGTTCTCGAAAATCTCTCGATGAATATCCCTCACCCGCAAGTGACGGCGATTATCGGCCCTTCAGGTTGCGGTAAATCAACTTTTTTGAAGGCTCTCAACCGCATCGGCGAATTGGAGGGAAAAGTTCAAATCAAAGGCAGGGTTGAGTTTTTTGGACAGGATATTTACAGTCCTAAGGTAAATATTAATAGTTTGCGCCGCCAAATTGGCATGGTGTTTCAAAGACCGAATCCTTTTGGGCTGAGCATTTATGATAATATTGCTTACGGCGTGCGTATTTTTGGTCGCAAAAGCAAAGCAGAGTTAGACGAAATTGTGGAATCTGCGCTGAAAAGTGCGGCGCTTTGGGATGAGGTGAAAGATAATTTGAAGAAGTCGGCCCAGGGAATTTCGGGCGGACAGCAACAGCGACTTTGTATTGCTCGCGCTTTGGCTGTTAAGCCGAAGATTTTGCTGATGGATGAGCCTTGTTCTGCTCTCGATCCGATTTCTACGATGAAGATTGAGGAGTTGTTTCAGACTTTGCGGGAACAGTTAACTGTGGTGATTGTAACGCACAATATGCAGCAGGCGGCTCGGGTTTCTGATTATACGGCTTTCTTTAATACTGATGAAAGTCGTATCGGCCGCTTGGTGGAATTTGGGCCGACAAGCCGGATTTTTACTTCTGCAAGCAATTCGAGTACGAGGGATTACATTCAAGGTCGTTTTGGTTGATACTCTAGTTCTGGAAGTGTCCCTAAGAAAGAAACCGGGTTTTTGCCTAACTTGAGGGTTTTTAGCCATTATTTGGGTAAAAAACCCGGTTTATCGGCAGTCGTGGGTAAGTATTGAACAATCTGCAAACAGCCACAATTAATGTTATTTAAGCGATCGCTCTCTCCGCTACTCCAACAGTAACTAATGGCAACTTTGTCAAGCAATTAAGTTACCGCTACAAACCCCTTTGCTTGTTGGACAACCAAACTTTAGCGCCACGCGCGACATTTGCCACATTGCGGATCGCGGGCATATAGTCGTACCAAGAGCTCGCATTGATATCGCTGCGAGAGCTGCGCTGCCAGCCTAAATTAGGTTCTGCAATCAGCGTCGGGATATCTGGGTTTTGGGCGCGGAAGGTGGAATAGGCACCGTCTACGTGCATGGGCCCGCCATCGGGATGTCCGGCGGGACGCTGTTGCAGTTGTTCTAGAAAAGCTATGAGCCGATCGAGAATTTGTCCGTTTACACCATAGAAATGGGTGGTTTGAATCACCAGAGTGTAGGGTTCTAGGTGCACTGCTTCTTCGGGCGATCGCCCATTCGGATCTACCTTGGGTAAATTACGATCCGTCAAATAATGCCCCAAGTAGACCATCCCCCAATCTTGGCTTTGCAATTGTTCGGTTAACGCCGATTGCTGAGCGATTAGGGTTTTAGAAATTGCTAAATCATCTTCCATCACCAAAACGTTTGACAAGTTTTGCTGTCTGGCGTGTTTCAAAATGCTCAGGTGGCTCAGGAAGCAGCCGCACGCTCCCACACTAGGGAATTCACCCGCCGTCTCAGGACGAATTGCGGGGAAAATCTCAACATGATTCGGCGCAAAGGAAATTCCTACATTGGTAAGCTCTCGGGTAATATCGCGGCGGCGATCCTGGCGATCGGGCAAATTCACCACATAAGTCCGTTCAAAAAATTCCGTCAGTTTCATAAATTATGATTCTGTTAACCGTTACTATGATGTCGGACATCTTTACATATCCTAAACGCTAAGTACAAAATATCTTGTTCACCACAAGCGATCAACGGTGATTTCCTACATGATTCCCAAGTAAAATCACCACGACAATGCTGGAATGATGAGCTATTTTATACCAAAAATCAGGACGTTTAAAAGTTTTGCAGCCACCCAATTTGTTCGCAAGGCTTACAGATAACTATTAAGTTTGGTAACGAGCTATCCAGAAAGAAACCCGGTTTCCGAACCCCGCAGGAAAGTCCTGAACAATAAGCAGGATGGTGTCTCCAGCCAC
>RDYN01000212.1 GCA_004293365.1 Oscillatoriales cyanobacterium
GGCTCAACTAGATTCGCAACCCATTCCTGGTTGGTCTTTGTACAATGGCGATAATAAGTCTGTGTTGCAAAGATCCTTGGTGAATCGGAACAGCATTACCACCTTATCTAGCCCTGTAGTAGGGGCTAATTCGGGTCAACCCAATTATGCTTTGAAGCTAAACTCAGGTGAGAGCATTACGCACAATCGCTTTGTTGTTCCTGACTGGGGAAATTTACGATTTGATATTCATGTACCTGAGCCAGCTCGCCTTGATGATAAGGATGACTATATTCAAGTGTATTTGGAGACAGACGACCAATCTTTTATACTAAGGGATAAGGAGATTGATCCTAGCACTCTCGTGGAAGATCCATCCTTAATTCCTGTTGATGAAATAAGAGCAATTCCCGCTGCTGTAGATTTACGAGAAGTTCATCCTCAAGCAGTTGCTCAACCACTGATACAATCACAGCTTAATCGCATTGGCTATGGTTCTAAGGGATTTGAAACATTTCAAGTAAATGTGCCTGATGAAATGCGAGGGAAAACAGCTAGACTAAGATTTAAGCTACATGGAGATACAGAAGTGTATATTGATAATGTATTCTTCCAAAGCGAACACCTGAAGTTTGGCAATCCGTCTCTGAATCAACAAGAAGCAAGGACTGAGCAAGCAAGCCAACCCAATAACTACTTAATTGAAAAACCTCAGTATGCAGTTTCTTACAATGATAGTCTCAAGACTCCTAATTGGGTGAGCTATAAATTAGAT
The DNA here is from genome assembly GCA_004293365.1 of Oscillatoriales cyanobacterium. Lineage (GTDB taxonomy): Bacteria > Cyanobacteriota > Cyanobacteriia > Cyanobacteriales > Microcoleaceae > Microcoleus. The sequence goes on from RDYN01000212.1 coordinate 755, forward strand.
CCTTCATGGTTAGGAGGAGTAAGTATGCCACGTCCTAATTTTGCTCCCGATTTGAGCCTACCTTTTGCTGATGCTACAATCAGTGAAGACTACAGTAAAACTGGTCAAAATGGTACTATTGCTATCCGAGGACATTTAGTGCCAAATCAAGATCGAGAAAGAGGAATAGAGAGCTATCATACAATCCCAAACCCTAATACAGGAGCACAGGATAATTACTCTATTTCTAAAGATAATTACCTAACATACTTGACAACAAATGTAGTACCACAACCTCAGTATGATACAGCATGGCAGAAGCTCGAAGGTGACATAAACACCTTTGTTAGAAAGAGTAATAACCCTAACAATGAGGTTTACGTTATTACTGGCAGGTATGGCTCAATCGATCGGATTCAATCACTATTACCCTCAGAATTACCCTCACAAATTAAGGATCGAACTTCTCAATTTAATATTGATGTTCCTGAATGGCTGTGGAAAGTTGTTTTAATTCCAGAAGCACCCGGTCAAAGTCCTACAGATATTACAACTAAGGCCATCTCCTTTGGCGTACTTTTGCCAAATACTAACCAACAGCCATCAAAACTAGACTGGCGCAAGCACATTTTCTCAGTCAATGATATTGAGGACTTGACTGGCTATAACTTTTTCTCGAACATTGCCACCGAAGTTCAAGAAAAAATTGAGGATAATACTACTTTACCTCTATTATTTTAAGTAATAAGTTTAGGGAGACAGAATTATCCATATGAATGTAGCAGAATTAATCGAGCGTTATAATGCTGGCGAACGTAACTTTGCTGGGGTAACTCAATATGGTATTTGTAGTGAATTAACCACAACTAACTTAAGCAACATCATTTTAAGTGGAGCTGATCTCAACTCATTCAGCAGAACTAACTTGCGTGGAGCTCAGTTAGTAGGAATCTCTTTAGTTCGTGGTGGACTGGCAGAGGCTGACTTGTCAGGTGCAGACCTGACAGGAGCCAACCTTACTGAGGCTTGGCTAAATGGAGCTAACCTCAGAGGTGCTAAATTGATTGGAGCTAACTTAACAGGTGCTAAATTGATTGGAGCCGACTTAACAGGTGCTGATTTAAGTGAAAGTATTCTTTGTCAAGTAGGTCTTACCAAAATCAAGCTGGATGAAGAATGTCATCGTCAGGTGATTTTGACTAACGCTTTGCTCTGGCAAACCTATCTGCCTGATGGTACGTTTGTTAGCAATCCAAGGTATCACGAATAAATATGTATCAGGACTTACGCATGGGCAACCAAAAACCTAGTTTCTGTGTCAATTTTTATCGAAAAAGAGATAATTTTTGTCAGAAATAGGTTTTTGCGTAAGTCTTATATATGACAATGACCGAAGTAATTGGAGACCTGTGTTTAGTATCTCATGTCGTATACAGGATCGGCAATAAACGTTCCATCAGGCATGAGCGTATTCCAGAGTAACGCACCTGTGCAATGGATATTAAGAGTGTCAATGGGATGACCCGCAGGTCTAATTCGCGTCAAATTTAATTGGCACAGAGAACTATATTCAAAATTAGCATTAAGAGTATCAGCCCCTTCCAAGTTAGCTTGAATTAAGTTAGCATATTCCAGCCTAGCCCCTGTCAAATTAGTACATTCTAAACAAGCCCGCCTCAATGTAGCTCCGTTGAGATTGGCCCATGTTAGGTCTGCTAGTGTGAAATCAGCGTCAGGCATATAAGCTCCTATTAATTTAGCTTCTGTTAAGTTAACGTCTCTAAGCCTAGCTCCCGGCCAGTATATTCCACTTAAGATAATATTACTTAGGTCAGCACCGTCTAAGACATCAGGATGGTGCGTATTAGCCTCCATCCTCAATCCGGCAAAATTGCGCTCTCCAGCTTGATAGCGTTCTAGTAGTTCATCTGGTGTAATCATCATAATATTTCTATTTTAGTTCTTACTTTCGGAAAATTAGCCCAATAATTTAGGTATTGATATCGTAGAAATTACGGCCTTGCAATACTTTATACTATATCCTCCTGAACAAGTAGTAGTGATTGAATCGTAAAAAAA
>RDYN01000105.1 GCA_004293365.1 Oscillatoriales cyanobacterium
TTCCTTTTAAGAAGGACTAAAGTCCTCACTACCAACCTAATTGTTTGTAGTCAGGACTTCAGTCCTCTTCCTTTTAAGAAGGACTAAAGTCCTCACTACGAACCTTTAATCTTGATTTAGGCGGACATGATATAATTTGTGTGTACATCTAGAATTATCGCTATTTCTACCCATAGCAACAATTATTGAAGAATTAAGTTAACAGTTATCCGCAACCACAACTAATGCAGCTTCTTCAAATTACCACATTTCAAGCTTTGCAGCGCAGCCTGGGCCTGATAATCAAAGCCGCACCACTAGAACTCCGCAATTTAATCATACTCAACATCATTCGCGGTGCAGCCCCATCTGGCGTCCTATTTTTAGATAAATTAATCATTGATGAAGTATCTCGGTTGCTGTCGCAAACCCGAACAGCACAGCCCTTAGCTTTGATGCTTTCCCACCCAATCTTGCTGTGGAGTATTGTCGGAGTCTTAACTCTCAAGTTAGTCAGCGATTCTATCGAAACCATGAGTAGTTTTGCAGCAACATCTTTGCGCGATAGAGTTCAAGGCGGAGTTGAAGGAAAAGTTCTCGAAAAAGTCGCCAATTTCGACGATATCGCCCTCTTTGAAAATCCGGAACTATTAAATATATTAGAACTTGCAAAAACCGGAGTAAAACAAGTACAGCAATTAGCATTCACCATCAGCATGACAATCACGGGAATTTGTATCTTCATTCCCTCGATCGGCCTGGCTGCATCAATAGCTTGGTGGGTTCCCGTGGCGATCGTGGTTTCATCACTACCCTCAATTCACATTGAAAGAAAATATCTCAAAATTATCTGGAGAGTTCAAAAAAAACAAGCTAAAATCACTCGCGAGATGAACTTATCCGCTACGGTGTTGACCGGCGAAGAATATGCTAAAGAATTGCGTTTGTTTGGGTTGCAGGAACTTTGGCTCAAACGCTGGCAGGGTCAGTTTTTGCAGTTTTTTAGCGAGATGCAGCAAGTGCGAAAAAAAGGAGCAATTGTTGTACTTTTGTGGTCGATATTTAGTAGAATCGGTGTAGCCTTGCCCTTTGTTTATGTGGTCGTGGGAGCTTTGGGAGGGCGCTATACTTTGGGAGATTTGGCGCTGTATTCTGGTTTGATTGTCCAAGTAGAGACGAGTTTGCAATTACTGATTGGGAATTACACTAATTTGTACGATATTTCCCTCGGCGTCAGTCCGATTTTTCAACTTTTGGATCTCAAACCCGAGTTGCAGTCTCCGCTGGTGAATGTGGCGTCTCGCTTGCCTAGTTTAGAAGATTACGGGCAAGATGCCCGTGCCACAAATCAAGTATCAGATGGCGGGCAAGATGCCCGCCCCACAACAGATAAAATTGGTATCGAAATTAAGGATTTATCTTTTTGCTATCCCGGTAGCACTAAAAGCACCGTTGAAGATATCAATTTAACGGTTAATCCGGGTGAAATGCTAGTGCTAGTGGGTGAAAATGGTGCGGGTAAAACCACCCTTGGCAAACTCCTCGGCAGACTGTACGATCCAACTGAAGGTACGATCGCCTGGAACGGTCAAGATTTGCGATCGTACCCTCTAGCATACGTGCGATCGCGCATCGCGTATGTCATGCAAGATTACGCCCGTTTCCCCTCGACTGTGCGAGAAAACGTCGGTTTCGGCGACTTGCTTTCCCTGTCAGATGACACCGCCATTAACGAAGCTATTTCGGAAGCAGGAATTGCCGCTAAAGTCAACAGTTTAGAGAAAGGTTTAGAGACACCCTTGGGGAAACAATTAGAAGACGGCATCGACTTATCGGGGGGACAGTGGCAAAGAATTGCGATCGCCCGCGCCTTAATGCGGCTTTCTACAGCCGAAGTCCTAATTTTTGACGAACCAACCGCCGCCCTCGACCCCAAGACAGAACACGAAATTTACAGCATCTTCCGCCAAATTGCCGCCGGGAAAACAACCATAGTCATCAGCCACAGGTTGGGATTGGCCAAAATTGCCGATCGCATCGCCGTGATGGAAAATGGTAAAATAGTAGAAATAGGAACTCACGACGAATTGATAGCATCAAACGGAATTTACTGTTCCATGTTCACCCGCCAAGCCAGCAGTTACATTTAGAGTTAAATAAACAGAATTCCCGTAGGGGCGGGTTCACAAACCATATCTAACTCTCACCAACAATCTTGATAAACCCGCCCCCACCCAATCACTGCGGCGAGAAACCGGGTTTCTGCGACAATTTCGGTTGAGTACGAAAAATATCGGCAGAAACCCGGTTTCTGGGATTAGGTGAGTGGCGAGAAACCGGGTTTCAATTTCGGTTGAGTACGAAAAATATCGGAAGAAACCCGGTTTCTGAAATTCCCTGCGTGGCGAGAAACCGGGTTTCTGCGACAATTTCGGTTGAGTACGAGAAATATCGGCAGAAACCCGGTTTCTGGGATTAGCCTCGATCCACAAAAATGATGAGCAATTATCTCCCCGTCAGCGTATCTGCATAAGGATCGGGCAAAGCTTGCTGCACCTCCAACACCGACAGAGAATCCCCACTCACAGGTTGGCTAATTGACTTTTTTTTTAGCCCATCCCCCCGCATATCGCGCTCTTGCAACTTTACCAATTCCTCCTGATAAACAGCAACAATTCGCCCCAAACTGCTCACCAAATCATCCCAATTCTCATCTCCCACCAACTTCTCAGAAATGCCCTCAAATAACTCTCCCGCTTGCCTTTTTTGAACATAAGCCTTCAACAGCTTTCCCGACTTTTGCAAAACCGCCTGATAAATCTCCCCATCCGACCACCACAGCCCCTGTTGACTCAGCAGCCAAGTCAAAATATACTCGCGAGCGTGCTGCTCCTTCACCCAAGCCGCGAGATACTGCAAATCTTCCATAATTACAACACTCTCCTAAATTTTCCTCAAAATGTCCGCTTGTTTGTATCTACCGTTACTGCGATCGACATAATACCTGCCTTATCATCACCTGCCCGCGTCATTAATAATTCTTAAATCTTAAAAAAACCCTACTGATTTACCAAACAGCAATTCTTACAATATAAAAATAAACCTAAACCACCTCGGTCTATTGTCCAATACTTTTAGTCCACCGGAAAGCGCTAAACCCCGCCTCGCTTTCCTCTTTCCCAAATCCGTCCTCAAACGGAACTAGCGGGTTATTAGCGTCAGGAACCTCAGCCCCGACGGCATGAGGCTTGTAAGAAATTCTTGCCAGCCATTCTGACGGGCCTCAGACTTACCTTGGTCTACGTTTTTTGAGTCACGACACCCTGGGATGGGTAGCTAGTCCCCTGCCCTGTCATTTGCAGTTAAACAGTTTTAAGGTCACTGAAACAGTGCTGCAAGTTTAACAAGCTCTCAAAACATTGGCGAAGCTAACTTTACCCCGCAAGGGAGTTTTGGAGACAACCATATCTCCACTCCTCGGCAACCATACCCCTCCTTCCCGAAAGGGAATATAAAGCCGTCCTACAAGGACGGAGTTTCTACCCATTTTTCTGATGACAAAGCAAAATTTTGGTTTAATCGGTCTAGCAGTGATGGGCGAAAACCTAGCCCTCAACGTCGAAAGCAGAGGCTTCTCCGTAGCCGTGTACAACCGCACAGCAGCGAAAACAGACGAATTCATGGCGAAACGCGCCCCCGGCAAAAACATCATAGCCACCAAGACTCTGGCGGAATTCGTCGAAGCTCTAGAACGCCCCCGCAGAATCTTAGTTATGGTACAAGCTGGCAAACCGGTAGATGCGGTAATTGACCAGCTAAAACCGATGCTAGACCCCGAAGACATGATTATTGACGGCGGCAACTCCCTCTACGACGACACCGAACGCCGCACCAAAGATTTAGAAGCAGCGGGACTGGGATTTGTCGGCATGGGCATCAGCGGTGGCGAAGAAGGCGCACTGAATGGCGCTAGCATGATGCCTGGTGGCACTCTAGCAGCCTACAAGGAATTGGAGCCGATTCTTGTCAAAATTGCGGCTCAAGTAGATGACGGCCCCTGCGTCACATTCATCGGCCCCGGTGGCGCCGGTCACTACGTGAAGATGGTTCACAACGGCATTGAGTACGGCGATATGCAGCTCATTGCGGAAGCCTACGATTTGCTCAAAAACGTGGGTGGACTCAGCGGCCAAGAGTTGCAGGAAGTGTTTGCAGAATGGAATACCACGGACGAACTCAACTCGTTTTTGATTGAAATTACGGCTAATATTTTCAAATACATTGACCCGGAAACTAAGCAACCTTTAGTTGAGGTGATTATGGATGCAGCAGGCCAAAAAGGTACTGGTCGCTGGACGGTGATGAGTGCTTTGGAATTGGGCGTTTGTATTCCGACAATTATTGCTGCTGTGAATGCCAGAATCATGTCTTCTTATAAGGCTGAGCGCGTCAAAGCTTCTCATGAAATAACTGGGCCGAGCGCTAAGTACGAGGGCGATACTAAAGAGTTTGTGAACAAAGTTCGGGATGCGCTTTACTGCTCAAAGATTTGTTCTTACGCGCAAGGAATGGCTCTTTTGAGTGCAGCTTCTAAGTCGTATAATTACAATCTGGATTTGAGCGAAATTTCCCGCATTTGGAAGGGCGGCTGTATTATTCGGGCTGGCTTTTTGGACAAGATTAAAAAAGCTTTCAAGGACGATCCCGCGCTGCCGAATTTGCTGTTAGCACCGGAGTTTAAACAGAGCATTCTCGATCGCCAATCAGCTTGGCGGGAAGTGTTATCTACGGCTAGCCTGCTCGGGATTGCTGTACCCGCCTTCAGCGCGTCGCTGGACTATTTCGACAGCTACCGGCGCGATCGACTGCCGCAAAACGTAACGCAAGCCCAGCGCGATTATTTCGGGGCTCACACCTACGAGCGCACCGACAAACCGCGCGGCGAATTCTTCCACTCAGAGTGGACTCAGGCTGCTAAAGAGTCGCTGCAAACTGGAACTACTGATTAATTAATGTTTGTAGGGTGCGCACTGCGCACCTTACTAATGTTTGTAGCGCACCTTACTAATGTTTGTAGGGTGCGCACTGCGCACCTTACTAATTTCTCTGCGGTTGCAAATTGTTTTGACGTTTGTTTTCGAGATAGCTTTTAATATATTTGTCGTTAAAGAGCGATCGGGCGATCGTCAGTGCTTCTTGTCTTTCTGCGTCTGTCATGTAATCATCGCCTTTTAAACCTGATGGCGGGTGTCGGGGATCGCCGCCTGCATCGAGAAATCGCTGACGTGCGTTAGCGAAGCCCTCGAAGAGGATCGCCATTAATTCTCCTAATCTCCGGTCTTGTTCTATTCTGATATCATGCGGTTTCGTCATAGTCTTCAACCTCGTCTCTACGAACAATCTCGCCACTTTGTAGTATAAATGATAAACATCTCTTTAAAATAAGTGTAATTTTATGAAGCCTTTTATAGTGAGAGCCGCTGCCCTTGTACGTGATATTGCAGCCTTGGTATTTGATACACTTAAAGAAGAAGAGTCAAGAAAACGTTTATCAGAGAGCGGTATTCTGGAAGTGGATGCAATGACTGGCAAAGAGTTTGAAATATTTCTAGATGTCCATTTTAGAAATTGTGGTTATATTGTTAATTTAACTCAAGACAGTCAAGATTATGGCGCCGATCTAATTTTGTACAAAGATGGCTTAAAAACGGTGGTTCAAGCAAAAAGAAGCAAAAACCCAGTTGGGATTAAAGCAGTTCAAGAAGTAGCAGGAGCCGTCAGACATTACAAAGGAAATAAAGGAAGAGTCATCACCAACAACAGATTTACAGAAAACGCTTACAACCTGGCTGAATCTAACGACATAGAGTTATGGGATAGAAAAAAACTCATCGAATTCATCCTGATAGCTAAGAATAGTAAATGAATCATGCTAGAAATTTCCAACACAGTATTTATTGCCGATCGCGAAATTGAGATTAGCGCCATTCGCTCCCAAGGCGCGGGCGGGCAAAATGTCAATAAGGTAGCAACGGCTATTCACCTGCGCTTTGACATCGGCGCTTCTTCATTACCCGATCGCTACAAGCAGCGTTTGTTGCAACTCAACGATGGGCGCATCACCTCCGAAGGCGTGATTGTCATCAAGTCTCAGGAGCACCGCAGCCAGGAACAAAACCGGGAGGAGGCTTTGAGACGGCTGCAAGAACTGATTAAAAGTGCGATCGTCATCCCGAAAAGGCGCAAACCCACCAAAGCAACTCGCTCTTCCCAGCGCCAGCGTCTCGACAGCAAAACCAAGCGGGGGCAGATTAAGGCTCTGAGAGGGAAAATTACGGATTGAGTAATCAAAGGGCTCCCTGGTACGTAGTTGCGCTTGGGCGCTCTTTATTATATGGAAAGAGCGCCCAAGCGCAACTACGTACCTTATGTTGTGCCAGTTACGATCGACCTTTTGGACTTTTTATCCGTCAGGATTTGGTGGCCCTAAATCGTTAGGTAAATCGTTAAGCGTTTTTCCGAGAGCTTTGCAAAGGGCTTTCATCTGAGCAATGGTCAATTCTGGTTCATCCAAGCCTCGCTCCCAGTTACTGATTGCTTGTTGACTTAGGGTTTTTGCGCCCGTTTTGTCGGGAATTTGCTTTGCTAAAGCCGATTGCGATAAACCAACAGCCTCCCGCAAGATTTGGAGTGCTGGTATATTTTTCGACTCTTGAGTTTGTTTCTTTCTGGGCATATCGCGGAAAATTTACAAGCAAACTTGTTGACAAACCAGAAGGTTACAAGTATCCTTGTTTAAGATAGAGACAACAGAAAGGCGGCTCATTTAGCCGGACGGTGGAAACGCTTTAGTTTAGCGAGCTGCCTTATTTGTAGTTTCTACCAATTATGCCTGCATAACCCTTAGTATTTTCGGGGCTTGGGCGCATACCTCAAGTCCCTTTCCCTAGAGATTGGCTAACCCCTGCGGGTTAGTTGTCCGATCGCCCTCGATCGCGACTTGGTAAGTCATCGGGAATTTTGGTTACGTCTAATCCTAAAAGCTCAAACATAGTTTTTAGAGAAACTTGGTACAGGTTAGCCATAGCAAGTATGTTTTCAGCGTTAGGCAGAGCCTTGCCTAATTCCCAGTCAGCTTGTCTTCGCTCGGAAATTCCGATTTTTTCTTTGACTTGAGGGCGTGTTAGTCCAGCTTTTTCTCTGAGTAGTCTCAATGGAGACTTCTCCTTTTCCTGTAAATCTTCTTCTATCATAGGACGAAATATTCATGATGCAAACGTCTTGACAAAAGCTTATATAAGACGTAAACTTCATGTTGGTAGGCACAACAGAGGCGGCTCAGCGAGCCAAACAGTCAAAATGCAGGTTTGAAGAACCGCCTTATGTGTAGTGTCTATCAATTATGCACTAGCATACCCTTTGTATTTTGGGGGCTTGGGCGCATACCTCAAGCTCCTTTCCCTAAACATGAACTAACCTCTGCGGGTTAGTTGTCCGATCGTGAGGGCGATTTTACCAAAGGGATATCGTCAGGGATGTTGGAGATATCGATGCCTAGCAATCTAGCGACAGTTTTGGGCGAAAGCTTTAACTCCCGGCATAGGGCGAAAAAATTATCCGCCCGTGGCATTTTCCGACAATTAACCCAGGAATTCACTGTATTTAGAGAAACTCCTAGGTTTCGGGCTAGTTGTTCCTGGGTAGCTTCAGCCAATTGGATAGCTTCTTGAATAGTTTCTGGCTTGAGATAGTCTATATCTTGATTCATTTAAACTAAAGTTATACAATTTTAGTTGACAAAGTAGGATTATCCAACTAAAGTTGTAAGTGACGGACATGGCAGAAGGCGGCTGGCGAGCCTTCAAGTTCAAAACGTGCAGGTTTTAATAACCGCCTTACTTGTGCTGTCTATCAATTGTGCTGGCATACCCAAGCCTATTTTTGGGGTTTGAGTGCATACTTTAAGCCCCTTTCTCTTAACCTCTGCCGGAGGTGATGCGATGTAAAAGGTCGATCGACCTACAGCACAACCCAACTCAAAATTGTACCAAAAATCCCGACCAAAAATTCAACTTTGCGATCGCCCAACTTCCGTGCTATCGTTCCCTTTCTCGAACCATTGCGGATCATGACCACATCTACCGACAACTTCTACCTAGGCGATGTCGCCTCCAACTTTCACTTTGCAGGCCCCCTGCTAGACTTTGAAGAAGAAATCCAGAATCAATCGCCCTTTCACGATTTAGACTACCTGACAGGCGAAATTAAAAGGGGATTCCTCGACTACGTGCGGCAAGGGATCATGCTGGACGCCATCCGAAAGCTGCGATTGTACAAAGGCAAGTTCAAAACCTTTAAAAGTTACTGCGAACAAGCCTTAGGCAGACAGTATTTTTATTGCACGCAAATTATCAAATCTGCTGCAATTTGCCTGCGCTTAATTAAAGCCGGATTTGAGATTTTGCCAAGCTGCGTCGCTCAAGTTGTCCCTTTGTTCAAACACGCAGTCACAGACCAATACGGCGACTGTGCTTTGCAGGAAAAGTGGCAAGAAGTTGTGGATGTCATCCCCAAAGAAAGGATTACAGCAATCACTATTGCCGAAACAGTTGACAACAACCCCAACCTCAGGTTAAAACAAATTCGGATCAAAACGGACACCTACGCTCTTTTAACGAAAAAAGCAGCCGCAGCGGGAATGTCAATTTCGGAATTTTTGGGCAGGCTGGTTGACGAATACAACCCCAGAAATTTGGAGCAGCCCGCAGAGCACACTCCCGAACAGGAGCAGATTTTAGACGAATTAGACGCCCAGTTTAAGAAGCCGGCAGCCGAACCGACTTCTACGGCAGCTAAAGACAAAGTTAAATCTAAAGGTTTTGGAGTAAAAATTGAGGCAAAAGGTGGTACAAGGGAGGTGAAGGCGAAAATTTCGGAAGGTAAGGTTAAGGCTAAAAGTGCAGAAAGTGAAATTAAGTTGAAAACTAAGCAAACTGAAATCCCCGCAACAAAACTGTCTAATTCATTTAACGAGAAAAATCATGAAGTCATCTGCCCAAAATCCAATCATGCGTCAACTGAAACTGATGGAAGCTCAATTGAGCCAGATTCAGTGCCAACTGATTAAAGCCACTGTGTTGAATTGGTGGCAAATAGTTTTGCCGGACGGACAGAAGATTGCGATCGAGCACGCGGGCGGCGGACACTGGATTTTTCGGGCTAACGGGCTGGAAAAATCGCATCCTGAAGTGCGGAAAGCTGTGTTAATGGCGATCGCGGAAGGCTGTCGCCGATAAGCTACGCTAAGGACACGGCGCTGTGTCGTGTCCCTACTGGATGATGGGATTTCTCATGATTTGGGGATGTTGGGGCGATACGGGATTAGTATCGGGATTGGTTAAAAGTGCGATCGGAATGTCCCAACTGTGGGGCAAAGTTTAAGGTTCCCGCGTTTTTGGGAGATAATTCGTTATTACTGCTTATAAATACCCCACTAAAAGTAAGATCGAACTAGAAGCGGAGTTTAATAACCTCGCCGAAGAATGGCGTGGAGAAACGAGGATGCTGTCATTGGTTACACAGAAGTCAATGCACGCAGCTTACCAGAGAATTATTGGTATGGGCCCGCCTGTTGTCCCGTTGATTTTGCGCGATCTAGAACAAAAACCCGATCATTGGTTTTGGGCGTTGAGGGCAATTACTGGTGATAATCCGGTAAAACCTGAACAGCGCGGTCGAATGAAGCTTATGACTCAAGCGTGGATAGAATGGGGAAAAGAACACGGTTATGAGTGGTAGGCTGGATTACCGTAAAATCTTGAGATTTCCTAATTTAGAGCGTACTGAATATGAAGTCACAAGTCAAGCAACTGTAGATTATAATTGCTTTGCTTTCGCTGCTGGCGAAGAAGACTGTAGATGGGATCCGGTAGATCCTGATGGATACTGGCCCGATGGTGTGCCAAGAGAGTTAACACTCGACGCTTTTATTAAGGCTTATCAAACTATTGGATATGAATGTTGCGATAATCGCGAGCTTGAACCGGGCTTTGAAAAGATAGCAATATACACGTATAACGGTGAACCTCAGCACGTTGCGAGACAAGAAAAGGATGGTATGTGGAAAAGTAAGTTAGGGGATTGGGAAGATATTAAACATGAATTAGAAGGGTTAGAAAATCCTCATTATTATGGGGTAGTTCAACAAGTTTTAAAGCGAACGACAACTCCGGTGTAAATTTTGCCACTGAAATTGTAAGCTGTGGGCGATCGACCAAGGCTGTGACTAGCCAGCCATCCTAAACGGCTCGACGCTGAGAGAATGAAATTTAAAAATCCTTTTTAAATTTTTATTTATTACTAAACAAGTATCCTTGAAAAATAGGGTGATTGGCGATAAAAAAGAACATAAGTTTCTAACATCTCAAGCGATACTTTTTCTTTTGAATCAAACAAAAAACCTAGCTCATCCTGTATGGTTTTTGCTTCAAAGTTTGGCAAACGAGAATCAATATGCAATCGTTCTTTAATTGTTAAGTCTGGTACGTTAATTCGTTGCGGGGGTTTCCAATCTCTGTTACTAAGTTCCCATTTATCTATATTTGTTTGATCAAAAAATTCTTGCATTTTATTTCGCTCAAGTATGATTCCTGTAACTGTAAGCATTTGTTGCCCATCAGCATACGAAAAAGCTGTTAGAGGTTGAAAATAAATATCTTGCTGCCCTTGCATTGCTTTGTTAGCAGCATACTTTAATACCAGACATAGCGCCTCTGGGAAGTTCTTTTCTGTCATCATATCTGGTATCACATCAGCCGACGGAAAAATATCTCCTAACACTGTTTTTAGATGATTGATTCTCGCATCTTTTAGATCAAAAGAACTCATGTCTTTCTGAGATGGTACATAAGATGCTGGATGAGCATTCACGGTAATTTTGATAATATCGAGTGCATCCAGCTTCTTAAGAGTATCTTGAAATTCCTCTATTTGCTTTAGTAATTCACTTGGTCTAACGTAATCTAGCCAAATAATAGTTTCTTCTCTTCTCTGAAATTCATTTATAAACTGACTACTGGATTGTTGAAGGCACTCAATGCAGTTATGCGGTTGGTTAAATATTTGCCGTTTATAGACTTCTATATCTTGTTCGATTGAAATCATATTGCATATTCCAAATCTAGAATGTATGTATTTAAAGTCCTCCAGAGAATGTCCACCAAAGCCTATATATTTATACTTTGAAATACTACAATATCTATCTATTTTTGCAAGTGATTCTAGAAAGGCATATCGATCGATAGCCTTATTAAGTCTTAAATGGTAAGGGATTGATGCACCAGTCATTGTTTTGCCTCTCTTAAAACTTTTTCAAAGCATTCATTTCCCACCTCTGAAGGTTCACGATTGGAATCTTCAAATAAATAGTTAGCAACTATCTCTATGTCCTTTACCGTTCGCGAAAATCTTATATTTTTTTTGCTTACTTGCCCATTTTGAGGGTATGGCTTAGGTAAAGAAGGGAGATACTTTCTTTCATAGGTTCTATTCTTTACTGGAGTCCAATTATCAGATGGAATCTTTCTAAACAGATCATTTGGAGCAATAAGTTTAGCTTTTTCTACTCTCTCCTTTTCTTCAACAAGATTTGCTTTCCACTTGTTAGTATGTGAAGTAAATATCTTAAGCCCTTCGCGCATAAAATCTTTGACGTATAAATAGATATCAGAAGATGCATCTATGCCCCTTTTAGTGGTTGTAATGGGCAACTTTCTTGCATCGGAACTGCGAAAATAGACAACTCCTGAAATTGCAATAAATTGAGGATGGTAACTAGGAACTGTTTCCTCTCCCCAGCCTGTCAAACGAGTTTTGTCACAGTACAGTACCACACGATCGTTGCAAACAATAGTCCAACCTGCGGTTTCGCTACTCCGCCTATTACCCTCCATTTCATCATTTACTTCTTCCTCACTAGCCGTAGCTCTATAAAACCCAATTGCTAGTTTAATCTCAACTCCATCTTTCTCCATTTCATAAAGATATGGTGCAATAGTATTTTCCTTGCCTATCTGATCTGCCCCATCCCATAGAAGGTTCAAAGGCTCCGGAGTTACTTTTACTTCGTTGATCCAAACGGTGAAACCTTTGTGAAGGATATAACTGTAATAATGAGAGATTTTGCTTACTAAAGAATTATGTAAGATAGATTGCGGTGATGAAAAAATATTGACAATGCTAGGATGTAAGTTAGTTATTTTGATTGATGTCCCATTGCTATCTACAGCGGGTTCAATTGTTTCAAATGGTAACTGCCAATCATTATCATCTGTTAACCAGCCGGGATGAATAGTAACTTTAAAAGAATCAGTTTTTGTTTTTGATATTACTTCACTTGATCGTCCCATTTTGAAAATCGATCTTTTCATCCCAATCCCATAAGTTCCAATCGTATAAAGATCATTATCGACATTATTAGGTCTTCCCATTCTAAACGCGTAATTTTGAGCTACGTCTATTGGTATGCCACCGCAATTATCCTCTATTGTAAAACTTTCATTTGAAAAAGTTAGTTTTGCCCAAAAACAATCATAAGGTTTCTCAGAAGAATGATGATCTTTAATAGTTCGTTGTATTCCATCAATACAATTATCTAAAAGATCTAGGATTGCATCTTCTAGTTCAATATCACGAGTAAGCATCTCTACAAAAAAGCTTTTTGTAGGTGATGCGTTTAATGTATTTGGCAATTCTTGCTCATTGGCTGATGTCATATATAGTCCTTTATTAGGTTTGTATTAAGCAAATTCAAAATTATCCTTGTCATATCAAAGCATAGCAGATGAGGCATTATTCGACACATTTAAGCTGACTATTCAACTGCTTATCTATATGATATAACCATACAGGAATCACAGACTCACCAGATTTTCAGGAATCGATCGCCCTTACCACACAATCCAACACCAAAAACTACAAAACCCGCTACCAGAGCGGGCTTCAGAAGATGGACACAACTGGACTCGAACCAGTGACCCCTACGATGTCAACGTAGTGCTCTAACCAACTGAGCTATGCGTCCTCACGAATTACCAATGTAGCAGAACATTAGATCGCCTGTCAAGCATAAATATAAAATTTTTCAAGCCACCCACAGCCACCGCCCTAATTCCCAACCCGCCAAATCTTCACAGTTCGATCGCCCGCACCGCTAGCCAAACACCCCCCACCAGCACCAAACGCCACCGACAAAACCTCCCCCCCGTGCCCCGTCAGAAGTTCCAGCAAACCCCCCGTAGCAGCATCCCACAAATAAATCGAACCATCCCGACTCCCCGTCGCCAAAACCCGACCATCCGGGCTTAACGCCACACACAAAACATCCCCAGAATTGTCCCTCATACTCCGCAGCAGCGTACCTCGCCCGTCAGCATCTATCCGCCACAGCTTCGCCGTACCGTCCCGACTCCCACTAACCAAAATCGATCCCCCCCCAGCCCCCCCTTGGGAAGGGGGGGAGATAGAGGAAGAAGTCGCAGCAAATGCGATCGCCCGCACCCAATCCCCGTGCTCTGCCAGAGTACAAATCGATCGACCGTTTCGCCAATCCCACAACTGCAAACTCTTATCCCGACTACCGCTAGCCAAAAACTCCCCACCGGGACTAAAAGCCACCGCCTCCACTCCACCGGCGTGACCGCTTAAAGCCGACATCGGCCTACCCTTATTCAAATTCCACAATTGCACAGTCTTGTCCCGACTCCCCGTCGCCAAAACCTGACCGTCAGGACTGAAGGCCACAGCATAAACCCGATCCTCATGGCCGCGCAAAGCGTACCACCACTTACCCTTATTCAAATCCCAAATTTGAATAGTTTTATCCCGGCCGCCGCTAGCCAAAGTCGCACCATCAGGACTAAACGCCACGCAAGTCACCCAGTCAGTATGACCAGTGAGAGTGTACCACCGCTTACCCGCGTCCAACTTCCACATCTCGATCGTCTTGTCCTCGCTACCGCTAGCTAAAGTCGCGCCGTCGGGACTGAAAGCTACCGATGTAACAGCCAGGGAATGCCCTACCAGAGTGTGAACGCACCTCCAAGTAGGCGCGCGTGCGGGAACAACCCGCTGCATCGGCGGCACAGGTATAATAGTGCCTGCAACCGTTGGGGGCACGGCATTCTGCACTGCAGGCATCCTCTGCGGCGCGGGAATTGCAGCAGCTACCGGAGTCGGGGGAATTTGCACAGGCGAATGCTGCGGCTGCAAATCTTGGAGTATTTCAGCGACAGATTTGTAGCGGCGACTGAGACTCGGTTCGATCATTTTGTCAAGGATGCGGCTTAATTTCCGATCGACTTTAACCTTCAAAAAATCTCGCCAAACCCAAACATCTTGGTTGATATCGAACAAATCAAAAGGAGATATTTGAGTCAGCAAATAAATGCAAGTTACGCCCAAACTGTACAAATCGCTGGCATAAACCGCTTGGCCTCGAATTTGTTCCGGCGCCACGAATTCGGGCGAACCGATTACTGTACCTGTTTCTCTCAAACCCTCCACAAGTTTTGCAGCGCCAAAATCAACTAAAACTAATTCCCCGGTTAATGTTGGGTAAGTATAAATGATGGGAGTTTGAGAAACGCGGCGGCGGATAATATTTGGTGGTTTGATGTCTCGGTGAATTACATTGCGCGAGTGTACAAATTCTAATACTGGCAATAAATCATTTAGCAAACTACGAATCTGATTTTCGCTAAAAACCCCAGCCCCCGCCAATTCTTGCTGTAAATTTTGACCTTCTATAAATTCCTGCACCAAATACTGATAGCGTTCCTGCTGAAAGTGCGCCAGCAGTTCGGGAATTTGCGGGTGTTTCCCCAATTCGTCCAGCCGCACTGCTTCTCGGTTGAATAATTCTGCTGCTTTTTCGGCGCTGCTGGTTCCTTGGGATAGGGGGAAAAATTGTTTGATTGCACAGCGCGGTTTGGAGGGTTTGTCTTCGTCTACGGCTAAAAAAGTACGCCCGAAACCGCCTCGCCCGAGGGGTTTGATGGCACGGTAACGCTCTCTGAGCAACAGTTTGGTGCCACAATTCAGGCAGAATTGAGTTCGATCGGCATTTTGCGGGTTTTGACAGGCGGGGTTTAGGCAATAACTCATAACTGAACCGGGAAGCAATCAGCAGCATATTTCTATGATACTGAGGCAATACCAAATCCGACTTAAATATCCCCTTTATTTCTAAGTCCGCGGAGGCGGACATCGTTTGTGTAGTCGCGGTTTCAACCGCCGAGTCTTATCTCTCGCGTTACAAATAGAAATTAAAGGACTGAAGTCCTTACTACAAACCGGTTTGTAGTGAGGACTTCAGTCCGCAGCATTTAAGATCTAGCTTTAACATTCAGAGCATACTCTTTAAACCTTTCCAAGTCAGCCTGAATAGTCGATTCAACAACTCGCCCTACAAATGAATTGTCCATCAATGTTGCTAACCAGCCGGGAACTCCATAAGCCACCGTCAGTTTGACAATGCTGCTGTTTTTGCGATCGTAAAACCGCACCGCACCCCGATTGGGCAAACCGTCTACCGATTCCCACTGAATTATCTGATTCGGCACTAATTTCAGAATCCGAGAAAGCCAGCTAAATTCTAACCCCCCCGTTGCGAGTTTCCAGCGAGACAATTCTGGATCTTCTTCGAGAACGCGAACAGATTCTATCCACTTCATCCAGCGCGGCATTTGCTCTAAATCTGACCAAAGTTCCCAGGCTAATTCGATAGGAATTGCCACTTCTACTTGTACGCTGTGTTCTAACCAATCAGTCATGGGATTTTAGATTTTAGATTTTAGATTTTAGATTGGGAATGGGGCATGGGCCAAACAGGGAATTCGCTTAGACTCTCGAATATCGGGAGGCAGAGCCTCAATATTGGCATTCCCCGGCAGAGCCTGGAAACGAGAGAAAGTTTCCGGTTCCCCCCTTTTTAAGGGGGGCTAGGGGGGATCTAGGCCCTAATCATCCAACAGTTTCACAGTTGTTAGCTAATGACCAATGACTAATGACTAATGACTAATGACCAATGACTGCTGACTAATGCCCGTAAGCTTCGAGAATTGCCTTAGCCGCTTGATGGCCTGAAAGTGTCGCTCCTTCCATGCTATCAATGTAGTCTTGCTGAGTGTAACTTCCTGCTAGAAAGAAATTGGCGATCGGCGTTTTTTGAGCGGGGCGGAAAAGATCCATTCCAGGGGCTTCGCGGTACAAAGATTGAGCTAGCTTAACTACACTGTACCAAGTCATGTTTAGTTCCCGTGCTGAGGGGAATAAATCCTGAACTTGCTTGAGTACGTGTTGGGCGATCGCCTCATTGCTTTGTTTGATAAACGGATCGCCCGGTGTCAGCACCAACTGCAACAGAGAACCTTGTCCTTCTTTATAATAATCCTTGGGACTTGTCAGAGCCAAATCCGCAAAACAGGAAAAATCTGCATCTGCTGAATATAGCAAATTATCGATGCCTACAGCGCGGCTCAACTGTTTGCGCTGCGCTTCATCTTCCAATTCCGTTACCCAACCGTCGAACCGCAATTGTACTGTAGCAACCGGTACCGCATCCAACTTATAAATGTTGTCAAATTCCGACCACTTGCGCCAAGCTGGGGGCAATATTTTCTGAATTCCAGGCACGTCGCAGGCGAAAACGTAGGCGTCTGCGGTAATAGTTTCTTCTGTTTCGCCGTTCGCTACTACCAAACCTGTCACGCGCGTTTCTGCGCCTTCTTGAAACTGAATTTCTCGGACTCTGCGCCGCGTGTAAATTTTGGTTCCTTTGCTTTCCAAATATTCGACAATTGGCTTGTGCAAATATTCGTTGGGAGAACCGGCCAGCATCCGCATGACAGAGGCTTCGGTTTTGGATGCAAAGAATTGGAAGATTGTCAACATACACCGGGCAGAAATATTTTCGGTGTCGATAAAACCCAGGGCGTAGGCGATCGGGTTCCACATTCTTTTGAGCGAGTTTTGGTTGCCGCCTTGACTGCGAAACCAGTCAGCAAAGCTAATTTTATCCAAATTGCGGATGGTTTTCATGGCCCCGTCAAAGTCGATCAAACCACGGACGATGGGGCTTGTTCCCAGGGCGATCGCATTTTGAATTTTGTCTTGTACGGTTAGCTGGGATGTAGTGAAAAATGCCTTCAATCCGTGCAGAGGAGCACCCACGGGAAAGCGAAAATCCAAAGAACCAGTTTCACCACCTCGATTGATAAAAGTGTGGACGTGATCTTTGAGGAGCAAATCGTCAAAAGCTCCCACTTTTTTCATTAGAGCAAATAAGTTATAATAGCATCCGAAGAAGACGTGCAAACCCATTTCGACGTGATTGCCGTCGGGGTCAACCCAACTGCCGACTTTGCCGCCGACAAAGGGGCGGGATTCAAAAATTTCTACTTCGTGGCCAGCATCCACTAAATCGACTGCTGTGGTCATTCCAGCCAGTCCCGCACCTGCGATCGCAACCCGCATTTTACAATTCCTTATCCAGTATTTTTACAGATTGTAACAAATTTTAGTATTTCCGAAACATTCAAAGTGCGTAAATGCCGATCGCCACTTGCACCCCTCTCTGAATTCTGGCCAAAAAATCCGCACTAATTTCACCGTAAGAGCCTTGTTCCATATAAGTCTTTTGGACTGCTAGAATTTGCTCGCAGACAGCGAGTGAGTCCGATTCTAACCCTCCTACCCCCGCAGGAATCAAAATCCGAGTCGGAGTTTCCCCGCCGCTCAAATCGCTAGTAAAAGGCACAATCAGTACAGTACGGCTCAATTCATTGCGGCTATTTATGGAAACGACAGCAACAGGACGTTTTTTGGTATCTCCTATCGCTCGCAAAGCTCTCACAAGATAAACTTCGCCTTGTTGCGGATAAGCTTCTGTCATTGTATCAAAGACCTTCCTATATTAAAATTTCTTCCATTTGTTCCTCGGCAAATGTTGCCCATTCTTCTTCAAAGTCAATATCTTCTTGACTGCGGTTGAGATAAAATTTCCGCAACTTATCTTCTATTTGCTTAGCGTACCAAAGACGGAGAGCTTGTTCGATCGCCTCCGTCCAATCATCAGTAAGCTGGTCTATTTTGTCAGCGAATTCGGCATCAAGCGCCACTAACACTTCTCGCTTTTGAGTATAATTTGACACAATCATCCTCCTGAATAATTCAACAAGTAGGGTGCGCAATGCGCACCTTACATATGACTTTTACTTCTTCCTTCTTCCTTCTTCCTTCTTCCTTCTTCCTTCTTCCTTCTTCCTTCTTCCTTCTTCCTTCTTCCTTCCTTCAAAACATCGGCATCAACTGAAGTGGCCCAATTCCTAAGTCTTTAGGAGAAACCCAGCGCACCTCAAACAAAGCGACCATATCCTTAAACTGAGGCTGACCGCGAGAAGCACCCATCAAGCCTTTAGCAATCACCAAACCGCACCAACCGTTCGTTGATTTACAGCGGCGTTCCCACTTTTTGCGAGCTTCTTGATGCACCGGGTCGTTTTCATTAAACTCCCCAAACAAATACAGTTCCCCATTTTTTGTTTGCAAAATACCCAAGTCGTATTGCTCGTCTTGAAAAGGATCTTCGCCCGGATTAAAACAAATTGCCTTCACCCCTCCAGCTTCTTTCAAATCTTGAATCATAGTTTTAGCCTTGGGATTGGAAGTTTGAATCATCACTACAGGCAAACCATCCCCGGCGGTATTAATATCGACTTCTGCACCTTCGTGAAACTGGACACTTCCGCGTAGAAACTCTACCGTTTCCCAAGGTACGGCACCCAGACTCAAAAATGAATTTTGCGGCACCAAATCGTCCCGCAGCCGTGGCATTTCAAATTCATCATCGTCATCGTCATCACCGAGCATCTGTAATAATTCGTCGGACACCTCAGGCATCGTCGAAACTTTAACCGATACCTGTTGAATTTCTCCGTCCGACTGCGGAACAGGGATGCGGTAGCGGCTGTTGAGAGCGGGAAATGTGTCTGCTGCCAATTTCCGGCGGCCGTTGCGGAAAAAGCGGTGGAATGCTTCGAGAGCAACTAACATTGTCAGGGCTTCTTCTTCGTAAAGAATCGATCGCAATCCTTCTAAAGGATGGAGGTTGCCAAAATTCGGTTCAATTTCCGATGGAGGCAAATCGGCTAAATCAATTTCGTCATCGTCATCCTCATCAAGCTCGGCGGCACTTTCAAAGGTGAGAAACAAACAGTCTTGCCCTAAAAAAGCCTGTTCTAAATCTTCAAAAGAGTCATCGTTGACGACTCGCTCTCGAAACCGCTTCAAGGATTCTAAAGATCGGTACAGCAAAACTCCGTAATCCATTCTGCCTTGACCCAATACGGACACGTAGAGGCTGGCGACATCCCACTGATTGATTTCAATAGATATAATTTGATGTTCGCTCAAACTCCGCCACGGAGCATCGTGCCAAATTTGAGCAGCTTTTTCCATGAGAACGTCAGCGTACTGAGGCGGCAACTCGGGAGGCCGATTGACAGCCACCTCTTCCATTCCCCGAAATATTTCATCAATTAAGGGCAATTCCGGCACGTAGTCAATGGAAATGCCTAAATCTTGAAGTACGCCCCGGAGATAAAATTGAATTTCTCGGTTTTTGACTACGATTTTTTGGGGGCGGACTGCGGGGGCCGGACTTTGGGGATGTTCCATTGCCCGCAGCAGAGCCCGGACGATCGCCTCTGGGCCGGCATCTGGGCCTACCATGTCCATAGCCCTCACGACGCCTTCAGAGCCGTCCACCCAGAGAATGCACTCGCCACCGGCTTCTGGATCGTCGTCGTCCTCTAGCATCATGTGCGAGTCAGCATTAGATAACGGTCGGCGGTCGCCCTCCCACACGCTGGGAATTTGAGGTAAGTTTTGTAGCCGACGAAGAGTAGAGCGATTCAGCGCTGCCATAGAGTAAGCCCGTTGGGTGAAGCATTGTTGCGGTGCCACAAAGGGTCAACCGCTGCTTCTCAATCATAAACCCTATAGGGAGAGAGGACATCAAGCTCGGGCACGAGGCGCTGCGGGAATTAATTTTTTCAGGCTAAAAATTATTGTGCGTTCAGCATCGATCGCAACCCCCCTGACGGTGAGGACTTTCTTAATTCCCCAAACCCTTCTACCTTCTTCCTAATGACCGATGACCTGTTTGACCGATGACCTCTGTGCCCCATGCCCCATGCCCCATGCCCCATGCCCCATGCCCTATGCCCCATGCCCCATGCCCCATGCCCTATGCCCAATGACTTCTTCACTCTAACAACTAAACAAAAGTTGTGGGTTGCCCTTCCGGGCGGGATTGCGGCTATTTTTCCAAAGTTCGGCCAAAATCTATACACTCCGACCAAACTTACTAGCCGAACTTCGGAAAAATCCCGCTGAAAATTAGATTTTAGATTGAACAAGCTCGCGCACTAGCTCCCTGAACAGTAACTTAACTGCCCGATCGCCAATATCATTTTTAAGACGACAACGAGAAGGCTCAATCCGAGTAAAAACCCACTGCCAAAGCGCCTTGCGGCACAAATCACTGCCACCAACAACCCTAGATTTTTGCAAATCGCCGCTGCTTTCCTGAGAAGGCGCGCAGCCGAGCGCTTTCATAAACCGGCGCAATGACAAATGTCGTTTAGTCGGCTTGCCAGATTTGCGACCCTTGCGAATTTTCACCTCAGGTTTGCCATCAGCACCAAGGTAATTCTCAAAAGGATAAATCTGAGAAAGCAACAGCGCCTCAACTCTGCGACCAAAGCCAAATCGAGCAAAAACTTTGCGGTACGGCAAAAACTGCGGCTGGCTGACTAACTTTGATAGCTGAAATTCTAAAAGCATCTCCTCGCGCTGGAGATCGCAAATTCTAGCAGCGTGGCGACGCAATTCATCGGTTATCCCAAGCCCAATCGACTTTTCCAACATTAAATCGTACTTGACCGATTGGCGCTGGCCGCACAACCACCCCCACAACAGCGGCACTCTTTCACCCGATCGCACCGATCGCACTAACGCCGCTTCTGGAAATTGCCACGCTAAATCTTGACGAGCTCGATTAATAATCGGTGACTGCACGCGGTTGAGATGAGCAAGACGCAAAACTAAACGGCGAATCTCCACAACAGTTTGCGATCGTACTTGCACGAACCGACGGGGAACATCAAAATAGTCCCACCCATAAATCGCCAGAGCCAAAGCATCTGCATCATCATCTTTATCTGGAAGTCCGAGGTGGTGCTCCCGAAACGATCGCAGTTCCTTGTGACCGACAAGCCGAACTTCTACACCGGCCCGAGCAAGCTGAGTTCCCCAAAGCCGAGAATAATTAACACCCGTAGGTTCCATCACTGCAACTGTAGGAATGTCACCAATTAAAGCCAATAATCCACTAATCCCAGCAGCGGTTGCATCAAACTTATAAAAATCAGAATCGTAGTAAAATTGCCGAGGTTCGGTTGGTTTTTCCAATAATAAGCAAGCAGAAACTGAAGCCTTGCTAATATCAAGACCAATAATTTGCATCATTTTTTACAGGTGATAATTTTTCTAAATCCCCGCAGCAAAGCTTATGAATCACCCAAAGGCCGCACGAGCCTAATTCACTCTCAAAGCTATAAATTAGCGCAGGAAAAAACAATCAGTCAAGTAACAACCGAGCTTATGAAGAAGTAAAAGCCCTAACAGCTTGTTTCCCTGTAAAAGCCCTAAGTCACAACCTGACTAACTGACGGTTGATTTAGACTCAAACCGCGACTCCCCTTTTTTAAGGAGAGTTTCAATCGCCGAGTCACAAGCGATATCATCAGGCGTTAAAATTTAAAAAATGTTAACCTTCAAATGAATCTGACTCAAAACAATCACCATCATCACCATCATCACTATCATCATCCCCATCGCCAAAATTAATTTGAGGAATTTGAACGCCTGTAACAATAGTGCCAATATCGGGAAGGTCAG
This sequence comes from Oscillatoriales cyanobacterium, assembly GCA_004293365.1. GTDB lineage: Bacteria > Cyanobacteriota > Cyanobacteriia > Cyanobacteriales > Microcoleaceae > Microcoleus. The sequence continues at coordinate 22,000 of RDYN01000105.1, forward strand.
AAGAGGAAAAGTAATTAACCAATCGTACTTGGCGTCAGAAACCTTGGAACGCAAATCAAGATAATACTGAGGAAAACCTATCTCATCAGCAACCCGAGTGCGAAGGAAGTCTAAAGCCAAAGTACAATCTTCGTCAGGCTCTAAGTCTGCTTCAATGTAAATGCGAAAATTTTCATAATTATTAACACCAAACCCAATCTTTGTAGTTTTCATAGCTTATCCAGAAAGACAATGATTCCAAGTCTCAAAAGAATTCTGAGCCTGAGACAAGATGTCATCAGAAACTAAATCGCCGTAGACATCAGCAACTAAATTGCCGTAGACACAAATTCTAAACCCATTCCAAAACTTGGTCAAAACAGGAACAATTTTTTTGAGAGGGTATTTAGAAACTAAATAATCCCCCAACAAATCTTCTAAATTCCAATCCTCCAAACAAAGAATATCCCAAATCTGAACCAGCGTTTTGAACTCGCGAACTCTTGAACCCATGCTAAGGAGCCAACCGCCGCCAGGAGCTTTAGACAAATCGAGGAAAGCAGCCCGGGCAAGAGCCTTCACCCTAGAAAAACTCGGGCGAGAAAAAGGCGTAATATCCTTGGCTCTATTAATTATCTCAGACTGACTGCGAATGCGATCGCGCATCTCGTCATTAGCCTGTTGAAGTTCTTCAATTTGAGCGCGAGCTGCAGCTAGCTGGGCCCGAAGTTCGTCAAGT
>RDYN01000106.1 GCA_004293365.1 Oscillatoriales cyanobacterium
CTTATTTAGAGCATAATTCCACCACCAGCGGGTGCAGCCAAAGTGCTGAGATAGCAATATTTGCTGCTCTTGAGTTGGATAAAGTCGAATTTTGACAGCTTTGTGCAACATCTTAATACCTCCTTACTGGATTATACAGATTGCTATAAAGATGTCAAGAAGATTTGGAGATTTCCGTACCTACAATCTAAGAGCCTTTCATCGGGCCATCAAGCTGGGTACAGCTATGCCGGGGGAATTCCCGGCGAGGAGTTAAAATATTTTGGTAAAACCCATATTTTTCTCTAGCATCAACTCCAATCCCGGGTAAGTTTTCCAGACGATGCCTTAAATATCAGTGGTATCCTACAGAATTATTATTGAAACAGAAAACTACACAATAGTAGCAGTACCGCTCACATCAAATTATGTCTGACTCTCCTCCATCCCAAATCACCCCAGAACCCACACCTCCAAGCGCTGCTACCTCCAAGCGCAGTGCCAAAACTCGGCAAATGTTGGGTATGAAAGGGGCTGCTAGCGGGGAAACTTCCATCTGGAAGATTCGCTTGCAACTGATGAAACCGATTACCTGGATTCCCCTGATGTGGGGCGTGGTGTGCGGGGCGGCTTCTTCGGGAAACTATGTTTGGAATTTAGAGAATTTTGCGATCGCCGCTGCTTGTATGTTGATGTCAGGGCCTTTGCTGGCCGGCTACACTCAAACTTTAAACGATTTTTACGATCGCGACATCGACGCCATTAACGAGCCCTACCGCCCGATTCCGTCGGGGATTATCTCGATTCCCCAAGTAGTAACGCAAATTTTGGTATTATTAGCCGCAGGCATTGCGGTAGCCTATGCTCTAGACTTGTGGGCGGGTCATGAATTCCCCATCATGACTGTTTTGACTCTCGGCGGCGCATTTTTAGCTTACATCTACTCCGCGCCACCGCTGAAACTCAAGCAGAATGGCTGGTTGGGAAATTATGCCCTAGGTGCTAGCTACATTGCTCTGCCTTGGTGGGCAGGTCAAGCTTTGTTTGGTACACTAGATCCCACGATTATGGTTTTGACTTTGTTTTACAGTTTGGCAGGGCTGGGAATTGCGATCGTTAATGATTTCAAAAGTGTCGAGGGCGATCGCCAATTAGGGTTAAAATCTTTGCCAGTGATGTTTGGCGTCGAAACCGCAGCCTGGATTTGCGTGTTGGCGATCGACATCTTTCAAGCAGGCATTGCAGTCTACCTGATCGGCATTCACCAAAACCTTTACGCTGTCATTCTCCTGCTGCTGATCGTTCCCCAAATCACTTTTCAGGATATGTACTTTTTGCGTAATCCCCTGGAAAATGATGTTAAATATCAGGCAAGTGCTCAGCCTTTCCTGGTGTTGGGTATGCTGGTAGCGGGTTTGGCACTGGGCCATGCTGGTTGATAAGAATTTTGAGTTATTTATTTTGAGTAAAATGGTTTTTAACTCAAAATAAATAACTCAAGACTCTGCACAGTATTGTTGAAGAAAAGATGTCAAGTTAAAAATTAAAAATTGAAGAGAGCTAGCCTTTTTAATTTTTAATTTTTAATTTAAATTGATGAGGTTTGAAGGTCTGAACGTGTCAGAATTTTTCTCAAATATCAAGGATAAATTGAGCAAAGTCACTAAGGGAGCAGGCGGTAATTCCGATCGAGAATCGCCAAATGCTGCCAATAGCACCGGGCTAAACTCGCCGCCATCCCCGCTTGAATTGTCTGCACGGACAACGGATGGGCGATCGGAGTATGTTGTATCAGAAGATGCTGCACCGCAAGAAGAGTCTAAATTAGCATCAGAATATTTAGAGTCAGAACACGATGAATATCCAATAGTCAAGCGCGATTGGGAAGGGTTGAGGCGCTTAATCGTTTGGTTGGAAATTGAACCTCAAGTTACCAGCTTGCAAGCAAAAGGCAAGGAATTGTTGCGGCCGGGATTGAGCGTGCTGGGAACTAAATTACCCGAAAAATCCCATAGTAGGGAGTTGCCGGAAAGTATTGCACCTCAAAATACTGAACTGCAAATAAATACGGAAATACAGGAAAATATTGCACCTCAAAATAGTGTTATTCAAAATACCGAACTACAGGAAAGTATTGCACCTGAAAATACCGAACTGCAAATAAATACGAAAATACAGGAAAATATTGCATCTCCAAATACCAAACTGCAAATAAATACCGAACTACAGGAAAGTATTGCACCGGAGGAAGATAGCGCGCCGCAGAAAAAGACTAAAAAACGGATATCCCGTCGCCCGAGATTTTGGATAGCTTTAAGTGTTATCAGTATAGGAAGTGGCGCTTTAATCTACGGTTTGTGGATTTTATACACCTTAGACAAAGGTTTGCCGGATGTTAACGATTTGTCGGCGTTTAACCGCGATGGAACGCTGACAATTAAGGCGGCTGACAATACGATTTTGTTGCAGTCGGGGCCGGCAACTAGAGATAAGCTGAAACTTAAGGAAATTCCCGAACTGTTGACTAAAGCTTTTATTGCGATAGAAGACCGCCGTTTTTACGAACATCGCGGGGTGGATTATCAAGGTATTGTGCGATCGATCGCTTCTAATGTGATAGCGAGAGATTTGGTGCAGGGCGGCAGTACAATTACCCAACAATTGGCCCGTGTCGTTTTTCTCAATCAGGAAAGAAGCCTGAAGCGGAAGGTTCGGGAAGCTCTTTTAGCTCAAAAAATAGAGCGGGAGTTGACTAAAGAGCAAGTTTTAGAAAGATATTTAAATCTGGTTTATTTGGGTTCAGATGCTTACGGAGTGGCGGATGCGGCTTGGGTTTTCTTTAGCAAATCAGTCGATAAATTAACTTTGGCAGAGATGGCAACTTTGGCGGGTTTGCCGCCAGCACCGAGCGAATATTCGCCTTTAGTTAATCCGGATATTGCTAAGCAACGCCGCAATATTGTGCTGCAACAAATGCAGGAATCGAAGGTAATTACAGAGGCCCAGGCGAAGGAAGCCCAGGCGGAACCCATAAAAGTGAAACAAAGTCAGCCGAAACGATTTAAAGTAATCGCGCCTTATTTTGCTAGTTACATTCGCAAGGAATTGCCGCGCTATGTTTCTAAGGATGCTTTGGAATCCGGCGGCTTGACTGTGGAGACGACGGTGGATTTGAAGTGGCAGAAAATAGCGGAACAAGTTATTAAAGATGCGATCGATGTTGATGGCCGCCGTCAGGGTTTTGAACAGGCGGCTTTGGTTTCAATAGAAGCTAAAACAGGGGAAGTTAAGGCCCTGGTAGGTGGCGGAAGTTTTAAAGACAGTCAGTTTAATCGGGCTACGCAGGCTTTGCGGCAGCCCGGATCGACTTTTAAGGGGTTGGTTTATGCGGCGGCGATGGCTGCGGGTTTTTCGCCCTACGACAGCTATGAAGATGCGCCAATTATTATCGACGGCTATCAACCGAATAATTACGGGAAAAAGTTTAGCGGTTGGCGATCGATCTCTGATGCTTTGACGAGTTCGGTGAATGTCGTAGCTGTCAGGGTGTTGATGGATGTCGGCTTTGAACCTGCGATCAAATTAGCCCACGATATGGGAATTAAGTCTAAATTAAGTCCGATTTATTCCCTGGCTTTGGGTTCGTCTGAGGTAAATTTGCTGGAATTAACTAATGCTTACGGTACGTTAGCGTCGGAAGGTAATTTTATTGAAGCCCACGGCATTACTAAGGTGATCGATCAGCGGGGAGATGTGATTTATCAGGCTGATTTTAAACCGAAGCGGGTTTTGGATAAGGATAGTGCTGCGATTACTACTTGGATGTTGCAGGGTGTGGTGACTGGTGGTACGGGCGGGCCTGCTTCTTTGGGCGATCGCGCTGTAGCTGGCAAAACTGGCACTTCGGAAAAGGTGCGGGATTTGTGGTTTATCGGTTACATTCCGCAGGTGGTGACTGGGGTTTGGCTGGGGAATGATGACAATTATCCGACGGGGGGAACTAGCGGTACTGCTGCTTACAATTGGCGCGATTTTATGAGTCAAGCCGTGAAGGGAATGCCGGTACAGGAGTTTCCCAAATTACCTGAGTTGGAGGGCCGCAAAGGCAGTATTAAGGCGAAACCCGTCGAACCGAAGGAGATTATTCGAGGGATGATTGTGAATGAGGATGGTGCGATCGTCCCTTACAATCCCAATCCCGAGCCCAAACACCGGGAACCAGCTTATCAAGAACCAGCTTATCAAGAACCGGCCTATCAAGAACCGGCCTATCAAGAACCAGCTTATCAAGAACCCGAACGTTATGAAGAACCGAGATATTAAACTATCGGTTTGTAGTAAGGACTTTAGTCCTAATTGACTAAAATATGCACAAATGAGGACTAAAGTCCTCACTACGAACTCAGGTTTGTAGTGAGGACTTCAGTCCTTCTTAAATCGTTTCAGCCGCACCATAAAAAAGCCATCCATTTGATGCTTGTGCGGCCAAACTTTGACCCATCCTTCTGGTGATGGCTGGACTGGTAAATCAATGGTTGGCGGTTCAATTTGCCAGTGTGGATTGGTGTCTAAGAACGATCGCACAACCTGTTCATTTTCCAAAGGATGAATCGTGCAAGTTGCGTAAACTAAGACGCCGCCGGACTTGACAAATGTCGCTGCATTTGCTAGCAATTCCGATTGCAGTTGCGATTGTTGTTGAATATTTTCGGGCGTGTGTCGCCAGCGGGCGTCGGCGCGGCGGTGGAGGGTTCCGAGGCCCGAACAAGGTGCGTCTAATAATACTCTGTCTGCTAGGTTGATAAATTCTGGGAAGTGGCGGCTGTCTCCGGTATGAATTTTAATAGATTTCATCTGGAGTCGATCGGCATTTTCAGCAAGTTTTTTAAGTCTGCTAGCGGTTTTATCGCAGGCGTAAATAGTGCCTGTATCCTGCATTAATTCAGCGCTGTGGGTGGTTTTCCCTCCCGGTGCGGCGCAGGCATCGATGATGGTTTCCCCGGGCTGCGGATCGAGTAAATGGGTGACTAATTGAGCGCTGCTGTCTTGGATTGTCCACCAACCTTCGCCGTATCCGGGGAGGTTTTGAATTGCGCCGGTGCTGCCATTTAGTCTTAATGCTTGGGGTAAATGGGGGATTCTGCTAGTTGAAATGTTGTGGGCTTGGAAGGCGGTCTCGATTTGGGCGATCGAGCTTTTTAAGGGATTAATTCTGAGATGAATTGTGGGGGATTGATTGAACCATTCGCAGAGTTGTTCGGTTTCGGTTTCGCCTATTTGTTCGTTCCACAATTCTACTAGCCAGTCGGGGAAGCTGTGGAGAATTCCGAGGCGTTCGACTGATGATTTATAGTTAGTAACTGTTAATGGGTTTAAGTCGGTTTCTGTTAAACGAATATATTGCCGCAGCAAGCCGTTGACAAAACTGCTGAGTCCTGACAATTTGTTTTCTTTTGCTAGTTGAACGGTGGTGTTGACGGCGGCGGAGGGGGGGATGTGGTTGAGATATTGGAGTTGATACAAGCCTAAATGCAGGATGGTGCGGAGATCTGGCGGTTGTTGGGAGGATTTTTTTGTGGCTAGTTTGTCGATGATGAAGTCGATCGATCGCATTCTCCTGACGCTACCGTATACTAATTCTGTGACTAAACGGCGATCGAGGTCGTTGAGTTGAGAGTTGCGTAAAGTGCGATCGAGCGCAGCATCTGCGAATGCACCGCGGCGGTGGACTTCGCGGAGTGCGAGAAAGGCTATTTGACGGGGATTTTGCATAGTCTAAGATATGGGGGCCGAGAAACCGGGTTTTTTACGATAATACTTCGTTACAGCCCGCAAATGCGATAAAAACCCGGTTTCTGACTACTCGCGCTTCTAAGACTACAAAACTCTCAAATGTCCTCTGGATTTATGCCCATTTCTCGGAGTTTTTCTGAAAGGCGATCGGCTTTTTGCTGTACCAACTCTTTCTCCTGTCGTTCTTGTTCCATTTGTCTCGACAACTCCACATAAGACAAAAATTTCAGTCCGTCGGGACGATAAATTTCCAAGTCTCCCGATGCAGTTTCAAAACGTATTTCCAAACGCGGACTTACCCAACCCTCAATTGATTCAATATAGTTAAGTTTTCCATCACTTCGCACCCAACCCATTAACTCATTATCCTCTGGATCGTAGACATAATATTCTTCGACTCCATAATTCTGATAGAAATTAAAAAGCTTAAACATGGGCCCCATGCGGTTGCCGGGGGAGATGATTTCAAAGACAACTTGCGGGGCGATATTATCTTCAAGCCACTGTTGGTAGGAACCTCTGTAACCTTTGGGTCTGCCAAACACTACCATCGTATCAGGTGCTTGGCGAGTTTTGTTGTCTCCTTCGACGGGATACCACAGCAAATCACCTGCTACAAAGACATTTTCGTTGTCTTTGTATAAGGCATCTATTCCACCTTGAATGGTGACAATTAATTCAAACTGTTTGGTATTGTCTGACATGGGTTTGCCGTCGCTGTCGGGGTAGATGATTTCTGATGAGGTTTTTGTGGGAATTGTTGCCGTCATGGGGATGAGTCCTTTGCTAGTATCATCAATTTCTATTTTATACCTATTTTCTAAGACAATACGTTTGAAATAAGACGGCGGTTGAAACCGCGGCTATACAAACGATGTCCGCCGGACGCCGACTTAAGAGAATAACATATCTTAATCGTTTCATCTTCAACCTGCGGAGGCAGGTTTTGCTTGTATAGACGCGGTTTCAACCGCCGGGTCTTATTGCGGTTTCAACCGCCGGGTCTTATTCTGATTTTGTTGACACCAACGGTTCTAATAAATTGCGTTCTTCAATGGGAAGTTCTAGCAAAACTCGCCTGTCGCCCTTTGTTTCTTTATAGCGGACAGCCGCATTCAGCAGGCGGATGGGAATTTGGAATTGTTCGTAGTTGCTGGTTTGTTCTTGCCACAATTCTAACCAAGTGCGGGCGGCTTTGTCGCTGACCATTTCTGACATTAGCGCGGGGATGTTTCGCACAATTCCCTGTCCTAAGATTGAGATGATATTGTGCTTGTTGTAAAGTTCGATTAGTGTTTTAATACAAGTTTGGGATATTGCAATATCGCTGGTATTGTTGAATAAATTGCGGACGATCGCTTCTGTGTTGTCAATTTCTGTCATGTCCTCTTGAGTAAAGCGATAAATCGCATCGTCTAAGGCTGTAATACCTTCATCCCATTGATTCAGCGCTAGTAAAGACTCAGCACGATTGAAAAAGGCATACCAATCTGGAAAACCGAATTCGATCGCTTTTTCGAGGGATATTAGTGCTTGGTCATATTGCCCAAGTCGGCACAGTACCCAGCCTCGATTATTCCAAGCATAGCTATCTTGCTCATCAAGTTCAATCATCTTATTGAAGGAAAGTAGCGCTTCTTCGTAATATTCTGGTTTTCCTAGAAAGTAGCCTTGTTTTCCCAGAATGTAACCTCGCCCAGTCCAAGAACACGGATCATTGGCATCAAGTTCGATTGCCCGATCGAAGGATACTAAAGCTTCTTCATATCGTTTGAGGTTGTAGAGTACATGGCCTCGCTTAACCCAAGCCCACTGATAATTGGCATCAATTGTGATCGCGCGATCGTAAGATACTAAAGCTTCATCATAGCGTTTAAGGTTATGGAGTACATTACCTCGGTTAGCCCAAGATAACTTATGATTGTCGTCAAGTTTGATGGCTTTGTCGTAAGATACTAAAGCTTCTTCATAGCGTTCGAGGTTGTTGTTGAGCACATCACCTCGCCTACGCCAAGCCCACTGATAATTAGCATCAAGTTCGATCGCGCGATCGTAAGATACTAAGGCTTCATCATAGCGTTTGAGGTTCTCGAGTACATTACCTCGCATACGCCAATCCCACTTATCATTGGCATCAAGTTCGATCCCTTTATCGTAGGCTTCTAAAGATTCTTCATAACGTTTGAGGTTATTGAGTACATTACCTCGGTTACGCCAAGCTAACTTATAATTATCATCAAGTTCTATCGCCCTATCAAAGGATGCTAATGCTTCATCATAGCGTTTGAGGTTGTTGAGTACATTGCCTCGGTTACGCCAAGCTAACTTATAATTAGCATCAAGTTCTATCGCGCGATCGAATGATACTAAAGCTTCTTCATAGCATTTGAGATTGTCGAATACAATGCCTCGGTTACGCCAAGCTAACTTATAATTGGCATCAAGTTCTATCGCGCGATCGAATGATACTAAAGCTTCTTCATAGCATTTGAGATTGTCGAGTACAATGCCTCGCCAATACCAAGTCAATTTATCATTTTCGTCAAGTGTGATCGCTTTATCTAAAGATACTAAGGCTTCTTCATAGCGCTTGAGGTTATCGAGTACATTGCCTCGATTACGCCAAGATAACTTATCATTATCGTCAAGTGCAATCGCCCGATCAAAAGATCCTAAAGCTTCATCATAGCGTTTGAGGTTATCGAGTACATCGCCTCGAATAGCCAAGGCTTTCGCATAGTTAGAGTCCTTTTCAATAGCTTTATCTAAACACTCCAAAGCTTGATCGTACCGTTTCATCCTATTTAAGAAGTATCCCTTTACCGACCAATCCCTTACCTCCCCGCGACTTGCTACCAACTTTTCCGCATATGCTAAAGCAGAAACATCATCTTTCTGTTCGCGACAATTTTCCATCTCATCATAATAAGCCTTCAGAAGAGGATCTTCCTCATTGTTCTCAATAGCCTCCAGCGCCCGCCGATAATATTCTCGTTCCATCACATCATCAGGTGGAATCGGTTCCAAATTTCGCCGATACTCAAAAAGACTTTCCTTCTCCGCAAAATCAACATCAGCTATCCTCAATCCCAATCGCTGCTGCAACTCTGCCTTCGTATACCAAACCCGCAAAAAATCCACAAATAATCTAATCGGTTCATTCCGCTGCTTCTTCACTTCCAAACAAAAACGCATCAGCGGTTCCCGCAATTCGTACCAAGACTCCCGCCCGATTTCTTCACTTTTCACATAACCCTTTTGCCGCAAATCTTTCAGTTGACTGGATGCAGTTTGGTGAGTGATAAAACAGCGTTTGGCAATTTCTTTTACCGGGGCCGCGCGGCGCAAATCTGCCAAAAAATCCACAATCTTGCGCTGCTGATTTGAGATATATTTCATCCGATCCTGGTAATACGGCGTTAAATCGTCCAGCATCGCCATAAATGCTTCCACCAGTCCATTGAGAGATTCGCGGTTCACCAAAAAATCGGAGAAAACCATATAGATGCGGGGACTGCCACCAGACAGGAAATGCACAACTTTAATGCGATTTCGCCCCGTTGAATTTTGAATAAATTCTGCTAATTCGCTTTTCTCTTCCAAGCTAGCAATCTGATTTAATAAATTTACAGCATCATCGAGTGATAATTCATTGAGATTGTGAGTGTAAAAAAAGCCATAAAAAGGCTTATCGCGGCTTTCAATGCCATCAAACAAACTTTGGGAAGTTGCCAAAATAGTCAAAAAGCCATAATTTTGAATATAAGCCCTAAACTGCTTTTGTCCGATATCGTCCAAGCCACTAAATACATCATCCAAATTTTCTACAATTAATAGCAAAACCCGGCCGTCAATAAAATCTTTCAACAATTGTGCGGCTTGCGATTCCGCATCCTCCGCCGACAACTCATAAAGCCCTTCGACAGCATCGTGTAACTGCGTTTGATATTCGGCAGGATATTCTTTACCAATGGCGCGCAATATTGCAATCAATAAATCTAAAAAAGATGCTATCCCATATTCTTCTTCCCTCAGCCATGCAATGAGCAATTTATCCTGCAAATCCTTCATCTTAGAAACGCGGTGATAAATCAGAGATACTAAATGGGTTTTGCCAATGCCGCGCGGCCCGATTAGGAGTTGATAATGTTTGTTGACTGTTAGGGCGCTTTCGCGGATGTTTTCTACTAAATAGTTTGCTAGTGTGTGACGCTGTACTAGGATGGCTTCGAGGGTTTCTGGTGCCATCAAGCTCGGGGTGAATCTGGAGATTAATGTGTTTTTCATGGATTGATTCTGTTGTTTTTTTTGTTAGTTATCCCACTCGCTAGTCTCTCTGCTAACCCGATAGTCCGCCAGGGAATAAATTCCCTGGCTCATAGCGAAAGTCCTCTGAAGAGGACTGAAAAACTCATGAGTTTTCTGTCACTGGGAATGAGTAAAAAGATTAGATGAATAGACGAATAGTCTTGGATTTAGTATTAGTCCTCTTCAGAGGACTTTCGCTATGAGGCAGGGGTTTAAACCCCTGCCGGACTGGTGGAATACCAGATAACTAGACTGCTAAATTCTGCTTAACATCTTAAGGATTTCCAGTATTTTTTAATCAGCGGATACCGAAATTGATATCTGCCATCTTTCTTGTAAATATAGTAATCCTGCTCCAAAAACCTTAAAACTTTCCTCGCCATTTCCTTATCTTGAGTTTCTGAGTCTTGCTTGATACCACCAAACAACTCATCAAAGGACAAAGAATCGCCCGCAGCAGCCAAAACATCAAGCAAATTCAGGGCATAAGGACGCTGTTTTTCATCGTAGTAAGTATCAACTCGCTCCCGATAATGTTCCATTTTCCAAGGATTCAGCGGGTCATCCAAACAATCACCAATGACTTCCTCAATACCTGCTTTGTCCGCTGCACCACCGCGCAATTTGAGTTTGACAATTAAATGGTGAATGTAAAATGGAATATTACTTAATTCATCGGCGATTAAAACCGCACTTCCTTGAATATCCGGTGTAGCAATATTTTCGCCCTCCAGCAATTTGCGAGCTAAATTAGTTGCATCTTTATCGGATAGCGGCGGCACGTCTTGGACGTACATATCATTAATGGGGTCGTTTGTATAACCCGCTTTTCTGAGAACATTCAAAACGTGATGCAAGCCAATTGAACCTGTATAAACCATTCTGACAGCCGGGTATGTCTGGCGGATATATCGCAAAGTATCGAGCAAGTCCATAGCCGCTGCATCGCCGATATTACCCAGCATATACGGCATTTCATCCCAAAAGAAGATGACTGTACGGTCTTGATTTTCGACCAAATCTGCTATGGTTTGAGTCAGCAAATCTTGCCAATGGGTATTTGCAATGCTCGGTAACTTGACACCGCTAAATTCTGTACCTCCCAGTTGAGTTAGCAAGGCGCGAGCCTTCTTAGCGTTGCGCTTCAAACCTGTTAAATATTTTTCGACATCCTCAAACACTTTCTCGACAAATCCTAAGGGCGATTTAATACCTTCTAAGTCACGATAAATCGGCAATTTATCTGCGGTAGCTTCCGCTTGCATTTTCTTAATTACTGATGTTTTCCCCATGCGGCGCTCGGCACTCAATATGACACTTTGCTGCTCTAAAATTTCCCACAAATCTACAATCAGCTTGTCTCTACCCATGACTTCTGCTGGCGCAATTGCTCCACCGGGATTTGCTTTCATTTTCTCTCCTTAATTATATTCGCAAAATATACGTTGCTTTTATTGTACGTCAAATTCAACGTATATTGCAACTTAACTTGACTGGTTCCCCGGCTCTGCCTGGGAACTGATGTCTGGAGGCTCTGCCTCATTTGTTGGGAATCGAGGCAGAGCCGAGGGATCTACCTCCCCAGGCAGAGCCGGAGAATGAGAAAAAAGGATATAAAAATCTGCAAAATCTTCTTGACGTTTTGTTACAATACGCAAAACTTGATATTTTAAACCATACTGAATGACCTTCTTCAACCCCTGTGAACCTTTAATCCGCTCCAAACAAGAACATCTCGACGTACAAGACCTCGCAGGCCTGTTGCGCCTCCGCTGGCAAGTCGGAAATATTACTCTTTTCTCAGGATTTTATACCCGCATTGACCAAACTTTTCTGCTTTGGGGTTTGGTGACGGCGGGGATTTTTTTTACGGCTCAGTTTGTCCCGCTTAGTTGGAGCTTTCAGGCGATTTTGTGGTCAACTGTGACTCTAATTGGCACTGCGATAATGGCGGTTTTGACTTTGTTTTGGGTAAAAGTCGAGCGGGTTAGCTGGATTCTTTACTCTTGGGCGATTTTGATGATTTCTGGTTTGGTTGTGACGGATTGCAGTATTTTTGCCGGTTGGGGATTTTGGTTGCTGCATCTGTGCGATTTGTGGTTGGGGTTGAGCGCGATCGGCTATTTTTGTACTGGACTCGGTTTGCGATCGCGCGCTTTTATCGCGATCGGGCTAACTCATTTATTTAGCATACCTCTATTAACCTTTGTTGCCCCTTGGCAATATCTAACCACAGGCATAATTATGGCCGGATGTTTGCTGTTACTCTCGGAGTTGCAGTGGGATATGCGATCGCCGATCGAGAATACGTTGCTGGGCGAAGAACAGAAAGAATTTAACCGAATTCAACAGCAACGGCGGCAGTTCGGCGCGAATGCAGCCAAATAACTCAAAAATCTTAACAGTCTAGCCATCTTAGAATTCGGTGGAAACTCGCTTAAGCTGCGAGCCCCGAACTTAAGTCTGAGGGAAGATTCCAAAAGTGCGATCGATCTCTTACTCAAAACCGAAACAGCATCTTTTCGAGCGAAAAAGTGTAAAGAATTCTGTACAACAGGTCACACTTTAGAGAAATCGCAGAGAATAGAAACATACAGCATAAATAATAAATAAACCTTAACCAGAACAGGAGTTTTGTTGTTTTACCTGTGAATCGCCAACCTAAGGAGAACGGTGTCCGGGAGGCGACTGGCGAACAATGCTGTACTTGCCACGATAAAAGTTAATTCTGGTTGACAATAGTTGTCAAAACCAAAAAGTGGTGCAGGGTTTTTACCGTTTCCCCTGCTTCGCAGTCTCCGAGGAGAGGCTAAACCCTCTACTAGAACAGCCTGAGGAGATTGGCACACAATTTGACAGTTGGTCAGGCGGATGTTTGAGTCACCGTGTTTAATAAAATTTAGGAAATGCTCGCTTAGCAGCCTAGCAGGACTTAAGATTAAATAAGTCCTGCTTTATCATGGGTTCGTAGTAAGGACTTTAGTCCTCCCTCTTGAATTGAGAAAGAAAGGACTGAAGTCCTGACTACAAACTTGTAAGTTCTGTTTTACTCGCTACGTGCCTTTTCGCAAAATCTCTCGCACTTCCATTAAAATCTGTCCCAACATATTTTTGCCGCTGCCATCTTTCCCACAACCCCAATAGTAATCTCCCGGTGCATTCTCGACTATTTCCTCATCGCCGGTAGCGAGTAAAATTTCGCGGATATCGGCATGAGTTTTAAATTTGCACAGTACGGCTTTTCGCATGATATCGTCTTTGACTTGTTCCCAATCTTGGCGCAGGGGACGAGTTCGCTCGCGCCCCATTTTTGCTGCATCTTTCGGCGTTTTTGCTTGGCGAATTTGGTCGCAGTGTTCTGTTTGGGGAAACTTTTGTGCTTGAAAATAATGTTCGGTAGTCAGCCAGTATTCTCCGTCTAACTCGACTCCGTGACGGGAAAAGTTAGAGAAACTACCGTATTCGCTGCTAGTTGTGTAAAAGTAAATTGGCATGATATTTCGTTGCTAATTTAGATCTAAATGTACACCTTCCTTACCTAGAAGTATGGCATAGTTTACAATTAGCAGTTGGCTTTATTACAAATGTTTAGTAAAATATCCAAACAAAGATTAGGGTTTTCAACCCTGCAATCCACAGGTTATAACTAATCATGCAGCTTCAAATAGAAACTTTCACTGTCCGCAAGCGGTTTGCGCTTACTATCAGCCGCGGTACAACAGCCCAAAGTACGAATTTGTGGGTAAGATTAGCCCATGAAGGTATCGAAGGTTGGGGAGAAGCATCGCCCTTTTCCACAGGTTCTAAGCCCCAAACTACGGAGAGTCTGCTAGCAGCATTGCAGGAAGTTGCACCGCTACTAGAAAAGTTTACTCCGTGCGATCGCCAAAAAGTCGAACAAATCTTCACAGAAGTCGAGTTACCCTCGGCCGCCCGCGCCGGCATCGACATCGCAATGCACGACTGGCTGGGCAAAAAAGCAGGCTTCCCGCTGTGGAAAATGTGGGGATTAGATCGATCGCGCATCGTCCCCACATCCGTCACCATCGGCATAAATTCGCCATCTGGTGCTAGAGACAGAGTGCGCGATTGGTTTGGCAAAGATGCGACAGATCCCGCAAGCATCAAATACCGCGCCGTCAAAATTAAGTTGGGAAATCCCGAAGGAATTGAAGCCGACAAAGCTATGTTAATCGCAGTATTAGACGAAGCGCCGGCTAATATTCAAATTAGTGTTGATGCTAACGGTGGTTGGAGTTTGAAAGATGCTGTAGAGATGTGTCACTGGTTGGAAAAATACAACATAAATTATGTCGAACAACCGCTTTCACCAGTCGCAGATTTGGCTGAATTCGCAGAACTTTACCGTCAATCGCCGCTGCCAATTTTTGCTGATGAAAGTTGCTTTAACAGTTCGGATATACCCAAGTTAGCGCACTGCGTCCGCGGCATCAATATCAAAATGATGAAATCAGGCGGATTAACGGAAGCTGTGCGGATGATTCACGCAGCAAAAGCCTGCAATCTGCAAGTGATGTTCGGCTGCTATTCCGATAGTGCGATCGCAAATACCGCAGCAGCCCAACTTTCGCCCCTTGCTGATTATCTGGATTTGGACAGTCACTTGAATTTACTAGACGATCCTTTCACAGGCGCAGTCGTTGAAAATGGGTGTTTGCTGCCAAATGGGCGATCGGGATTGGGAGTGCGGCGAATTGACATTGTAGAATAGAAGTATCGCTCACAACTAATCGGGAGATGCTATGATATCACCTACAGTGAACCAATGACTAAAAACTATCCTACTATCAAAAATGGCAAAGTTGCTATCTTGCTGCACGAGGGAATTCTCGGCGCTTCCGGCAAAACAGGCTTAGCATTTTTGCGCTACAGCGAAGCACAAATTGTAGCAGTAATTGACCGCCAATGTCAAGGACAATCTCTATCTAAATTAACTGGCATTCCTCAACAAGTACCGATCGTAGCTTCCGTTGCAGAAGCACTGCAATTTGCGCCGAATATTCTGCTAATTGGTATCGCTCCTTCCGGCGGTATTTTGCCCCCGGAATGGCTGCCAGAAATTGATCGAGCGGTAGCAGCAGGTTTGTCGGTTGTCAACGGTTTGCACGCGAAACTTGCACCTTTGATAACGGTTCCGTTAACCGAAAATCAATGGATTTGGGACGTGCGTCAGGAACCGAAGTCTGTTGGGGCGATCGCCTCTGCCGCCGCTGCTAAATTAAGCTGTCGCCGCGTGTTAACTGTCGGTACAGATATGAGCGTTGGCAAAATGTCAACCAGTTTGGAACTCAATCGCACTTGTTTGCAGCGGGGTTTGCGTTCCAAATTTTTAGCAACCGGACAAACGGGTTTAATGATTGGAAATGAGGGGATTGCTTTGGATGCAGTGCGAGTTGATTTTGCCGCCGGTGCTGTCGAACAAGTCGCGATCAAATTGGGTGCGGAATGCGATATTCTGCACGTAGAAGGGCAAGGTTCGCTATTGCATCCGGGTTCGACGGCGACTCTGCCGCTGTTGCGGGGGACACAGCCAACTCACTTAATTTTAGCGCACCGAGCCGGACAAACTCACATTCGCAATCACCCGCACGTATCGATTCCGAGTTTGTCGAAAGTGGTTGAATTGTACGAAATGGTGGCCGCTGCTGCGGGTGCTTTTGTCGGGGCAAAAGTCAGTGCGATCGCTCTCAATACTCATCACTTAACTGACGCAGAAGCGCTGTTAGCCATAGCAGGAATTGAAGCAGAAACGCGATTGCCTTGTACCGATCCGGTGCGGTTTGGCGCTGAGGTGTTGCTGGGGGCGATCGACAATTGATATGCTACAATAAGTTACAACTAGCTAAGAGCTACAGAAAACTATGACACAAAGCATTCAAGCAAAAGCACTTACCCTGCGCGATGTCAAAACAAAATTTAATCTACAGTTGTCTGAAGACGAGCAATTTTTCCGAGAATGGATTGATGATTTGCCAGAAATCACAGATGCAGAAAAGCGATCGCTCGACAAGGTAAAAGCAGGCTATATCAATAGTACCTCATACCCTTTCCTAGAAGATACTGTAAAAATGGTGGTACTAGCTCCTTTGCTATTTGTAGCAGATTTTTTCCTGACTCCCTTTCACATAGAATGTGAAAAATCTGTTGAACTGATTGTCGAAGATGAAGATATAATTGTTAGGGGCAGCATAGATGTCCTATTATTGCTGCAATCTTTTTGGGTTGTGGCGATCGAGGCCAAGCGATCGCAATATTCCGTTGAAGCTGGACTTCCTCAATTGCTATTTTATATGCTGAATGACCCAAATTCAGAACAACCAACGTTTGGGCTTCTGACTAATGGCAGCAGTTTCCGATTCATCAAAGTGACTAAACAAGATACACCGCAGTATGCTTTATCTAAGTTGTTTGATATTCAGAATCCCGGAAACGAACTTTACGAAGTTTTTCGCATTTTCAAACGAATCGCTGCTGTAGTTTCCAGCTATAACTCATGATTGCAAGTTCTGTTTCCTTACCCCCAGAATGCAAAATTCGCCAAGCGTCGGAGCAAGATATCAAATCAATTAGAATGTTAGTTTGGAGTGCTAAACTCGATCCTACTCAGTTGCGCTGGGAGCAATTCTGGGTGATCGAATGTGAGGGGAAATTGGCGGCTTGCGGACAGTTGCGGAACTTTACGGGCGCGCAAGAGTTGGGTAGTTTGGTGGTGGCGAAGGATTGGCGCGATCGCGGTTTGGGCATTTACCTGACCAAATATTTAATTCAACAGGCTACAGAACCGCTATATTTAGAATGTTTGGGAAAGCGACTGGCATCATTTTATACTCGCTTTGGCTTCGTGGAAGTTTCCGTGCAAGATTTGCCGCAGTCGCTTAAATTCAAGTTCGGTTTGTCTCAATTAGGTAAAATTTTATTCAGAATTCCGGTAACAATTATGCAGTATCAAGCAGGTTCTTGATAATTATGATTTTTATGAGTTTAAGTTTCTGAATTTTATGAATTGATTTTAAGTTCGATTTGTTTAATAATGAATGGTGATTGCAAGCTCGGTTCGTAGTGAGGACTTTAGTCCTCATCAGACTTTAGAAGAGAGAGGACTGAAGTCCTCACTACGAACTTAAAATCGGTTCGTAGTGAGGACTTTAGTCCTCATCAGACTTTAGAAGAGAGAGGACTGAAGTCCTCACTACGAACCTATGAGTCGCGGAGGGGATATGTACGGATGTTCCGGATTGCGCGATCGACCCTGCGTAAGTTCAGAATTCACAGCCTGCGGTAGTCCAGTTGCCGAAATTGGCACAGCTACCAGCCAGATGAGTAGGCTAAAATTCTTGAAAAATCGTTGCTTGCAGGTTTGCAAGTGTCCTGTGCCAGTACCAGACGATAAAAGTGGACTGGCGATCGCCCCAAACACATTCGACTCCTGGCAAATTAGTAAGTGTCAAGCAAACGACTCACAGCCAATCAAAAAAAGCAACCCCAAAAATAAAACATCTTCACAGCAGCAGTAATGCGGAATCAGACAATCTCTAATGTAGCTAACAACATCTACCCTTGAGAAAAATCTCACCAACGGTTCAACCACTAAATCGTTAATTCAATACCTCGGAATTACCGAATTTAAACTCCCGCAACCGCTTCTCAAATCCCTCCTACATTTCAAAAATTCTTGGGCTTCAATCCGGATCTAACTAGGAAAGACAAGAAAAATGAAATATCAGGGCAATCAATCAATCTCAACCGAGGAAATGCAGCCTCTCAAATAGCATAAACCGACAATTACACATCCATTTATTGTAACACAACAGGAGTAAATATTATGTTCAACGTAGTAAAAGCTTTCGGCTCGATCTTCTCCACTCAAGGATACAGCACAGCCAACAATCTGTTAATCAAAAATTACGTCAACACCAACTTTAACTATTTCAACGAAGAAGCAGTCGTCGATGAATCGATTTACCCGAATCAAACAGGTCGCGTCCGCTTCCAAGGTAGCTGGTGGCCCGCACGGTGCGATCGGCGTTGACAGCATCACTCTGTTAGTTTCCCTCACTCCCGCAGACTAAATCAGAGCTTGAAAAATCAGGAAATGCGATCTTTCAAATAGCATCAACAGGCGATAAAACTTCCACATATTTTAACACAAAAGGAGTCAGGGAAATGTTTAACTTAGGAAAAGCTTTCGGTTCGATTTTTTCTGTTCACACCTACAGCACAGAAAACAATATGTTAGTGGACAACTACATCAATACCAATTTTGTCTATTTCAACGAAGAAGCAGTCGTCGATGAATCGATTTACCCGAATCAAACAGGTCGCGTCCGCTTCCAAGGTAGCTGGTGGCCCGCACGGTGCGATCGAGTTTCCCTCACTCCCGCCGACTAAACGAGAAAGCAATCTAAACCTTTTCACGGTAAGAGCCCCGAATTCTTCAAGAAGTCGGGGCTCTTACTATTCTGTTGTTTAGAAATTAGGAGACGGCAGTGCCCATTGGTGTCAACTTAAGGTAGAAGCAATAGTCCGACAGGGGTTGAAACCCCTGTCTCAAAGCTAAAGTCCTCTTTAGAGGACTGAAGAACTCATTAGTCCTCTTTAGAGGACTTTACCTATTAGACAGGGAATTAATTCCCTGGCGGACTGGCGGGCCCACTAGCGGACTTGGCGGGCTGACAGCTTAAATTGACACCAATGGGCAGTCCGTGTCCCTACAATATTATTATCGAATGTCGCACTACAATAAAATGGCATTTTTGAGAGCTTGTTTGTTGAGCCGATCGCCTATTTGAGATTCGCTACTTCCTGGACTGACTGCTGTTGTTTCTGATGCTTTGGCTGGCGGTAGTGGTTCGAGCAGTTTGGATTGAGCTTCCTGAATTACAGAGTAATTTTCAGCCCAGGATGAAATCGCTTCTGAAAGGACATCACTTTCATCGGATAAGGGTTCAATTAGCTGCGCTAGTTCGGTTAATTGTGCGGCAGAAAAGAGATCTCGCTGTTGAGTTAATAGTTCGATAAACGAGTCAATGTTTTGTTCTGAAACTGACATCGATTCCCGTTGGATTTTGTTAATCGTTTGCCGCACAAATGCGAGAGACAGATCTAACAATTGCGCGATCGTCTCTAAATTCATGCCAAACGCTATCATCCGACGAATGGCTTCTAACTTCGCCTGCCGCTCACCTTGTTCGAGTCCTTCTTCTAAACCTTCTTGCTTGACTTCTTGATAAAATCTGGTTTGTCTGAGTTCGCTTAAATTCAGCATGATGGCAATTTCCTCGCGGCTTTTCTGGGGGAGTTTGTAGACGATAATTGTTTCGATGAGGTTGATTAAATCGCGTAGAACGATCGGATCGGACAACTGCTGTCGGGCCATTGCGATCGACTGGCGTGCTTGTTCTGCGGCTGTCTCTGCTGGCTCGATTACCAGTTTAACAACTTTTACTCCCAGCGAGCGATCGGCGGCTTCTGGCAATTCATCGAGGTAAATCCGCTGCACGCGCTGGCTAGTTAAGAGTTCCTGAAATTGCAGCATCTGTTCGTGTTCGATGCGGCGGCTGGGATAGATGACAACCACGCGCCAAGGATTGGAGGGTTTGTATTGTCGCAGATAGAGAAAGAGCTCGCCAAAGATGCGGTAGTACAAGTCGGCATCGGGTTGAAACTGAACTTCTGCCAAGTAAAATGGTTTTTCAGGTTCTTCGGTGGTGGGCAGAAATAAGCCATCGATGCGGAATGCGAGTTGTTTGATTTCGCGGGAGGTGAATTCATAGGCGGCGGCTTCGTCTGGAGGGCGATCGATCAGTTCAAAGAAGAAGCTGGGAAATTCCTGAAACAGGCTGTAGAAAATGGTGTCTGTTTTCATGAGTTGTCGATGGGAATCGAAGATGGCTACTATACCATGCCAAGAGAGAACTATGACACAAGAACCCCTGATCGAGGAAATCGATTTTTAGGCTTGGCAACATTTTATGCTATTGTCAAACTGGGTTTTTACAGGAAATTTAGTATAAAATGGTCGATAACAAAGATACTATAGAAGTGCCTTTACGACCTCTTGTTTGGATGGGAGACTCTCGCAAAAATATCCGCGAGTTTCCTGAAGAGGTACAAAAAGCCGTAGGTTATTCCCTACAACTGGTGCAAGCTGGGGAAACACCTTTGTCAGCCAAGTCCTTTAAAGGGGTGGAAAGCGGTGTGTATGAAATCGTCAAACGTTACGATACCGATACTTACAGGGCAGTTTATGCTGTAAAGATTGGTGAAAAAATCTATGTATTGCACGCTTTTCAGAAGAAATCAAGGCAAGGGATTAAAACCCCACAGGCTGATGTTGACTTAATTAAAAAACGCTATCAAGACGCACTAGCTAGGGAGCAACAATTATGACAGAAGAAACTATTTTTGAAGAAAGCAGTGGTAATGTATTTGCTGACCTTGGATTGGCAGATGCTGATGAACTTTTTGCGCGAGGTAAAATCGGGATTCAGGTACTTCGCCTGTTGAAACAGCGCAACTTAGAACAGCGTGAAATGAGCGAATTACTTGGAATTCCACAACCAGAAGTCTCTCATTTAATGAACGGAGAGTTTCAACGGTTCAGCGAAGGAAAACTACTGCTTTTCCTCAAGCGACTCGATACGGAAATCACCTTACATCTTCGCCCTCGTAATGGGGGAAATCAATCTGCTGAAACTGTGATATTGCTATAGGACTTGGGGAACCGATCGCCCTGTTGAATTTTTTCGCAAAGGCGATCGGGGCTTCTAGCTTTTATCTATTTCACTCGTCTCATCTTTCTGCAATGCCGTCAAAATTTGAAAGCACAGCTTGAGCAGAAACAGCAGAAATCCTGCGTGGGGATTGAGGCAAGTGGCAACGCCAACCACTGCAAACTCGGTAACTTTGAGCCATTTTTTCTTGTTTGAAATCTTCATGTTGGTCCCGAAGTGTTGAAACTCTCAACAATCTGCCAAATGCAAGATAGGAGGCTGGTTTTAGATCCGATCGCCCACCGCTCAGGTTATGTACAAGTTTGTCCAAGTTACGATCGCGTCGCTATAATTGGAGAAACCTGAAACCACTACATGACGGAACCTAGCGGACGCTCTCTCAGACTATCGCCAACTCAACTGAAAAACGCGGACATCGCATTAGCAAAATTTGGTAGCAAATCAGATTTGGCTGCTGAATTAAAGATGTCGCGTACCACCATCAACAAATTTTTCAAAGGTGAACCTGTTCAGCGCAAGCAGTTTCTTGGCATCTGCAAAAAGCTCAAACTGAAATGGCAACCCGACGATGAACAGGTTCAGGAGAAAGGTAAACCACCAAATTCGCTGTCAGATCCGCCTCTGGAGAGCCTGAAAGATGATATTGATGCGTTAGTTCAGCAACTGCGATCGCGCTTTCACGATGACATTCAACGCTTGCACGGAACCATGCCGCTTTGGGGTGTCGATCGTTGGGTGCCTTTGGGTGACTTGTTTGTGGATGTCAATATTCTGGAAAAGCTGAGTAGTAGTCATAGGTCGGAATACGATGACTTGTCACAAGATTTCATGAACAATCCCAGCGCTCGCGGTTTAGATCGCATTGGCTTGGGTAAGGAACAGGAACGGGTGTCAGGCTTAGAGGTGCTGGCAAAGAATACAAACCTGATGGTGGTGGGCAAACCGGGTTCGGGCAAAACGACATATTTGCAGCGAGGGGTAACGGAGTGCAATGCAGGGAATTTACAAGCACACCGGATTCCGGTTTTGATTAGGCTGCGGGATTTTGTGAGGGATGGACGTGAGGTTTTCTATGCGCTAAAGCCTTATCTAGAGAAGTGTTGGCAGTTATCAGATACAGAAACCCTACTCAAACAAGGTCGGGCGATGCTTCTGCTGGATGGGTTGGATGAGGTGACGGGGGAGAATGGGAAGAATATCACCGAGGAAATTAAGAAGTTTGCTCGTGACTATCCGCAGGTGCAAGTAATTGTGACGTGTCGAACGCAGAGTTTTACTGGCGAAATGGACTGGAAATCTCTAAATTTTGAATTTGTGGAGGTGGCGGATTTTAATGAAGGCCAGGCGCGATCGTTTTCAGAACATTGGTTTAAGACTGTGATGGGAAATGAGTTGGTGGGAATGGCGAGGGCGGGGAAGTTTTTGGAACAGCTCTTTTTAGAGTCGAATAAGCCGATTCTGGAGTTAGCAATTACGCCGATTTTGCTGAGTTTAACCTGTGTAGTTTTTCACTCAAATGAGAAGTTTTACTCAAAGCGCTCCAAGTTGTATGAAGAGGGTTTGGAGTTGCTACTGGAGCGGTGGGATCAGTCGCGAGAGATTGAGCGAGATGAGATTTATCGAGATTTGTCGGTGGAGCGAAAGTTAGATTTATTGAGCTATCTGGCAGTGAAGAAGTTTGAGCAGGCGCAGTATGTATTGTTTGAGCAGACGGAGATTGAGGGATATATTGCGGAGTTTTTAGGGATTGGGCAGCGGGATAGTCGGGTGGTGTTGAAGGCTATGGAAGCGCAGCATGGGTTGTTAATTGAGCGAAGTCAGAAGGTTTGGTCATTTTCGCACCTTACTTTTCAAGAGTATTTGGTGGCGAAGTGGTTTTGCAGGCATACCCCTTGGCATAAATTAGTCAAATATCTTCCAGACAAACCTTGGCAACAAGTTTTTCTGTTAATAGCAGATATAACTCAAGATGCTGACAGTTTACTGCTACAAATGAAGCAAGCTATTGACAAAGATTTAATCGATCTGGAAGGTGAATTATATGAATTATTTAAGTGGCTTAATACAATTGCTGATTCTTATAAATTCTTGATCAATCTGGATAATAAAAATACAAGTTCCGTTATCCCGAACGTAAGTGCAATTCGGATATTTTACTTCGAGCTTTTCTTTTCCATACCAGGCGATAAATATAATTTTTTACCCCGAAGATGTTATCCTATTGCGATTTGTATAGAACCACATTTAATGTCATTTTCTAAATTTAAAAGTGATGATTTATTAGCAAATTGTATCTATATAGCACGTGGACTCATGGAAAAATATCACAGGACAAATGCGATGGCTCTCCTTTCAAATTTATCAAGATTTCGGGGTAAAATTATTGATAGATTAAGAGACTTAATGCCTGAATCTGAAAGAGGAAAGATTCTTTGTGAACTGCCGCCCAATCCTTGGTGGAAAAAGAACGGAGATGAATGGATTCGAGAGTTAAAAGTTGTTATGAATATTAGTTATGCATGGGAATTTAATAAAGAACAAAAAGATTTTTTACAAAGTTACTATTACTGCAATACTCTTTTGATAAGATGTTTAAGAGAAAGTGTCGTGGTCAGTAATGATGTAAAGAAAGAAATAGAAGATATACTTTTGTTACCGATCGCCGAAATCGAAAAACGCAAACATGAAAAAGCCGAGTAGGGCGATTCTACTCAAGATATGGAGCAAGAACAGAAACGGCAGTTGTTCCTAGCGATCGCTCAAGCCATCTATATTCGACATTTCCAAAAACCAATTTTTCAGCTAGCCGTTCAACGTAATAGAATTAACTTATTAGTTTACGAACCAGAGCAGGAGGCTATTGTTCAATGGATCGCTCACTAAATTATGCAGATATCCTGAAACAAACCCTACAAGAAGCAACTCGATCGCAACCTCGTTTACAAGCGATTCAGCTTTATCCTGTCTGCGATACGGATTCAGGCCATTTCCTGATTCTCGCTACAGGTTGGGATAAGCAACGCTGGATGGACACGATTCTGTTTCACGCTCGCTTGGTCGATCGCCATGTCATCATAGAAGAAGATAACTTTGAGCAAGGGCTAACCCCTGCACTGATTGTCGCAGGTATCCAACCAGAGCATATTATGACTGGCCTCGATTATCAAAATAGTGCTAGCCCAGTGGTGTTTCAGGCGGTGTAGCGATCGCCTCCCAGAAGCCATCGATCGCAATAACTCGATCGATACAAGATACCTGAAAAAAAAACTTAAATATCCAGCGATACAGGGTTTATTAAAATAAACCCTCCCTTTTTTATGCTTAAATAAGTTGAGACACTCCCTAACCATATTTAAACCAGTGAACTTTCAATCAGTCATTGCCACCTTAAACAAATTCTGGAGCGATCGCGGTTGCCTGATCGCCCAATCCTACGACACAGAAAAAGGTGCAGGCACCATGAATCCCCACACTTTTCTCAGAGCGATCGGGCCCGAACCTTGGTCTGTCGCCTACGTCGAACCCTGTCGCCGCCCCACCGACGGACGCTACGGCGAAAATCCCAATCGCTTCCAACATTACTATCAATATCAAGTCTTAATTAAACCATCTCCTCCTAATATCCAAGAAATCTATTTAGACTCCCTGAGAGCATTGGGAATTATACCAGAAGACCATGATATTCGTTTCGTAGAAGACAACTGGGAATCTCCTACTTTAGGAGCTTGGGGTGTGGGCTGGGAAGTCTGGCTCGACGGTATGGAAATCACTCAATTTACCTATTTTCAACAGTGCGGTAGCATTGATTGTCGCCCGGTTTCGATTGAGATTACCTACGGGCTGGAACGCCTCGCAATGTATCTCCAAGAAGTTGATGCGATGACGAAAATTCAGTGGAAAGATGGCGTAACTTACGGCGACGTTCACCTGCAAGGAGAAATTGAACAGTGTACTTATAACTTTGAAGCTTCTAATCCTGAATTGCTGTTTACTTTGTTTGGATTGTACGAGCAAGAAGCTGAACAATTGACCAAAAAAGGCTTGGTTTTGCCGAGTCTAGATTATGTGTTAAAATGTTCTCACACTTTTAATTTGCTTGATGCTAGAGGCGTGATTTCGGTGACGGAAAGAACTCGCTACATTACCAAGATTCGGAATTTGGCGCGGCGGGTTGCTCAGCTTTATTTGGAACAGCGCGAACATCTGGGTTTTCCTTTGGATAAAGCTGTGAAAGTTTGAGCCAGATGCTGTTAGGTAAGGTGCGCAGTGCGCACCCTACAAATACTGGTTTATTTCAGAGAAGTCAAGCCCGTAAATTTTGGGTTTGGCATGGGTAAGGTGCGCACTG